>CAWDKB010000016.1:0-103965 GCA_963802865.1 uncultured Gaiellaceae bacterium | reverse complement strand
CGTCACGACTTCGCAACGATCGCGGGCGCCGTTCGGCGCCCGACCTATACTCGCCCGCCTGCGCGACCTCCAGACATCACTCGGCGAGCTCTTCGGCTTCGACGCCTTCCGTCCCGGCCAGGAGGAGGTCGTGCGCGCCGCCGTCGCCGGTCGCGACACGCTCGCGCTCATGCCGACTGGATCCGGCAAGTCCCTCACGTACCAGCTCGCTGCGATGTTGCGTCCCGAGCCAACGCTCGTCCTCTCGCCCTTGATCGCGCTCATGAAGGACCAGGTCGACAAGCTCCCCCCGCGGGTCGCGCCGGCCGCAACCTTCGTCAACTCCTCGCTCTCGGCAGACGAGATCGCGACGCGACTCGCACGCGTGGCCGCGGGCGAGAAGCGGATCGTCTACGCCGCGCCCGAGCGCCTGCGCCAGGCCGGCTTCCTCGACATGCTCCGCTCGATCGGGATCGGCCTCGTCGTCGTCGACGAGGTGCACTGCGTGAGCATGTGGGGGCACGACTTCCGCCCCGACTATCTCTTCATTCGCCACGCGCTGGAAGGGCTCGGCGAGCCGACGCTTCTCGGCATGACCGCCACGGCGACGCCCGAGACGGCCCGGGACATCAGCGAGGCGCTCGGGCGGACGCCGCAAGTCGTCCACACGAGCGTGGTCAGGCCGAATCTGCGCTACGACGTCGCGACGGTCGCGAACGCCGAGGATCGGGTGCGAATCCTCGTCGAGCGGCTCTCCAGCCTGGGGAGCGGCTCGGCCATCGTGTACGCGCGCTCCCGCCGCTCCACGGAGGAGCTCGCGAGAGTGCTCCGGGGCCATCGCCTCTCCGCCGAGCACTACCACGCCGGACTCGAGCCCGAGGAACGCACCCGCGTGCAGGACGCGTTCGTCTCCGGACGGACCCAGACCGTCGTCGCGACGACCGCGTTCGGCATGGGCATCGACAAGCCCGACGTGCGGCTCGTCTGCCTCGTGAACTACCCCTCGTCGCTCGAGGAGTACGTCCAGATGGTCGGGCGCGCAGGACGAGACGGCGAGCCGAGCGACACGTTGCTCCTGGCGAGCTCCGCCGACGCGCAGGCGCTCAGGCGCTTCGCCGTCTCGGACGTGCCGTCGGCCGACGAGCTGAGAGGGATCTACCGCGCGCTCCGTGACTCCGCAGGTCCCGTCGATCCGGACGAGCTCGCGGCGATCACTCCCGAGCGCGATCCACGCGTCCTCGTCGGGATGCTGGAGCAGGCCGGTCTCGTGACGCGCGGACTCGACCGAGGACGGCGCATGCAGGTCGAGCTGCCCGCGGCGCCGGATGACGCTGGCGATCGCGTCGCGCGCCTGCTCGAGCGGGCAAGGCTCGTCGCAGAGAGCCGCGCCGAGCTCGTGATCTCTTTCTCCGAGAGCCGCGACTGCCGCCACGCACAGATCGCCACGCACTTCGGCGAGTCGTTCGAGCCACCTTGCGGAGCGTGCGACGCCTGCGCGCCTCGCGCCGCAGGCCCGACAACGTCGGCT
Organism: uncultured Gaiellaceae bacterium; assembly: GCA_963802865.1. Classification (GTDB taxonomy): domain Bacteria; phylum Actinomycetota; class Thermoleophilia; order Gaiellales; family Gaiellaceae; genus GMQP-bins7. Next base: position 102,458 of record CAWDKB010000016.1, on the reverse strand, counting down.
CCTGCTCCCCCGCTCCCCGACGACATCGGTGCCGCAGTGGTCGAGGCGGTCGCGGCCCTGGAATGGCCATTGGGGAAGCGGAGCCTCGTCGCCACGCTGCGCGGCTCGCTGAAGGCGCCGCCGTCGGGCCGCCGATCACTTGCCTACCGGATGCTCGCCGCGGCCTCGGAGAGCGACGTTCGCCGCTGGGTCCAGCTCCTCGAAACGACCGGCGCGCTGCGCGAGAAGACGACCGAGGACGGCTACCGTGTGCTCGTCGCCGACCCGGCGGTTCCCCCGCCCGCGATCCGCAGCGCCGCTGCTGCAGGCGACGCTGACGAGGAGCTCGTCGACCGGCTGCGCGCCTGGCGACTGGAGCGCTCCCGGGACGACGGCGTGCCGGCGTACGTCGTCCTCCACGACGCGACCCTGCGCGAGCTCGCGGTCAGCCAGCCCCAGACGCGCGACGAACTGGTGGGCGTGAAGGGCCTCGGGCCGGTCAAGCTCGAGCGCTACGGCGACGAGCTGCTCGCCGTGCTCGAGGCCGTCCCCTGAGGCAGGCGCGCCGTCGGCTAGTTTCCCGAGCAGTGGAATCGTCCGCGTACTCACTCGACGCGGACGCCGGCGAGCGCCTCGTGTTCGGCGAGCTCACGATCCTCGTGAGAGCGACGAACGAGAGCACCGGCGGCGCGTTCGCGCTCTTCGAGGAGGTTCCCCCGCTCGCGGACACGCCGCTCCACGTCCACGAGCGCGAGGACGAGCTCTTCTACGTGCTCGAAGGCGAGCACGTGTTCACGGTCGGCGAGGACGAGTTCCGGGTCGGCCCCGGAGGCCTCGCCTTCGCGCCCCGCGGCATCCCGCACGCCCAGCGTCGAGTGGTTCCCGGCGAGGGGCGCCTGCTGGTGCTCACGACACCGGGCGGACTCGAGGGATTCTTTCGCGAGCTGGCGGCGGCTCAGACCGCCGGGACGCTCGGGCCGGACGCGTACGCGAGCGCGTCGGCGCGATTCGGCATCACCTGGCTCGGTTGATGTCTCCGACTATGCGCTCGGGTCGCCCGCATCGAGTACTGCCTGCGACTGCTCCTTGCGGTAGCGCCGCAGCCGCGACGCGACCTCCTCGTCCTCGAGCGCCAGGATCGCCGCCGACAGCAGCGCCGCGTTGACCGCGCCCGCACGCCCGATCGCGAGCGTCGCGACGGGGATCCCGGCGGGCATCTGTACGGTCGACAGAAGCGAGTCGAGCCCGCCGAGCTTGGTCTCCATCGGGACGCCGAGCACCGGCTTCAGCGTCTTCGACGCGACGACGCCCGCGAGATGGGCAGCTCCACCCGCAGCGGCGACGAAGACGCGGCAGCCGCGAGCCTCGGCGTCCGCGACGTACTCCTCGAGCGCGTCCGGCGTGCGGTGAGCGGAGAGCACGCGAACCTCGTGGTCCAGCTCGAGCTTCCGGAGCGTCTCGACGGCATGCTCCATGACGTCCCAGTCGGACTTCGAGCCCATGACCACGGCGACCGAGAGGCTCACTTCGCGATCGCCTTCTTCTTGAGAGCGGCGTGCACCGCGCCGGCTGCCTTGCGCAGCTCGGCGTCCTCCTCGTCCGACTCCGCGATGCCCTCGAGCAGCTGCAAGGTGTCGCGCTGCGCCGTCCCGTTCTTGAGGCAGATCACGGCGAGCCGTCGTACCGCGGCATTCGGGTCGCGGGCCGCGAGCTCATGGAGCAGCGGGCGGAAGGAGTTGACGTCACCCGGGTGCGTGCGGGAGAGCCCTTCGAGCGCGATCAGCGCCGATCCGCGCGCAGCCGGGCTCTCGTCCTCGAGCCCGCGTCGCAGGAGCTCCACCTTCTGCCGGAAGCGAAACTGCGCGATCGCACGGTACGCCTGCGCGCGGACGCGGTAGTCCGCGTCACGGGCGGCCGCCTCGATCTCCTCGTCCCACTGTGCGCGCAACGTCGCGAGCGAGCGCTCGTCGCCGGACTGCGCGAGGGCGTCCGCCTTCGCAGCCGCCTCGACGAGCGTCACGCCGGTTGCAGCGAGCGTGGCGCCGGCCCGACGTACCGCGCCGATGGCCGGAACAGCCGTCCGGTTCGCTTCTGTTCGAGGATGTGCGCCGACCAGCCTGCCACGCGCGAGCACGCGAACATCGCGGGCGCGAGCGGCGGCGGGATCTCGGCGACGTCGAGGACGAGCGCCGAGTAGTACTCGACGTTCGTCTTCAGCGGCCGCTCGGGATGACGGCGCTCCAGCTCGGCGAGTGCCGCTTCCTCGAGCTGCTCGGCGACCTCGATCTGCGGCGAGCCGAGCTCGCGCGCGGTGCGCTTGAGAATGCGCGAACGCGGATCCTCGGCACGGTAGACGCGGTGCCCGAAGCCCATGATGCGCTTGCCGGCATCGAGCGCGTCGCTGACCCACTTCTCCGGGTCGCCCATCGCGGCGACCTCCTCGAGCATGGGCTTCACGTACGCAGGCGCGCCGCCGTGTAGCGGCCCCGAGAGGGCGCCGACCGCCGACGAGAGCGTGGCGCCACAGTCCGCCCCGGTCGACGCGGCCACGCGCGCGGTGAACGTGGACGCGTTGAGACCGTGCTCGGCTGTGCAGATCCAGTACGTGTCGATCGCTTTCACGTGCCGTGAGTCGGCCTCGCCCCGCCACTGGAGGAGGAACTTCTCGGCCGCGGTGCGGCCGCGACCGACGACCTCGTCCGAGATCGAGTCGGTCGCGCCGTCGGCGAGGCGAGCCGAGCGAGCGACGATCCCCATCATCTGCGAGGACAGCCGGCCGAGGTCGTCGCGTGCCTGCTCGTCCGAGATCTCGTTGAGCTTGCCGAGCCCCCAGTGGCCCGCGAGGCGTGCCGTCTCGGCCTGGAGGTCCGCCGGTGCATTGCCGGTGAGCCCGGCCGGCTCGTACGGCTCCGGCTCCGGCATGACCGAGTCGAGGTCGTCGTCGACGAGCAGACCCCAGACACGCTCGTACGGGTAGCGGCCGACGAGCTCTTCGATGTCCACGCCGCGGTAGCGAAGGACGCCTCCTTCGCGATCCGGCTCCGCGATCTCGGTCTCGACCGCGACCACACCTTCGAGCCCCGGCTTGAAGTCCGCGACCTCGCTCATCGTGACAGGACGCTACCTGAGCAGGATTCCCGAAGCGTGCAGGTACGATCGGCCGCGCCCATGGCCCATCGCGTCACCCTCATTCCCGGCGACGGGACCGGGCCGGAGCTCACCGAAGCGACACGTCGAGTGCTCGAGGCGACCGGCGTCGACCTCGACTGGGACGTACAGCAGGCGGGCGTCGACGTGATGGAGAAAGCCGGCACGCCGCTACCCGAGGAGACGTTGGCGTCCGTGCGGGAGAACGGCGTGGCGCTCAAGGGCCCGATCACGACCCCGATCGGCACCGGCTTTCGCTCGGTCAACGTCGCGCTCCGCCACGAGCTCGAGCTGTACGCGTGCCTGCGACCGTGCAAGACCTTTCCCGGCGTCCGCTCCCGCTACGAGAGCGTCGACGTCGTCGTGGTTCGGGAGAACACCGAGGATCTGTACGCCGGGATCGAGTACGAGGCGGGGAGCGACGCCGCCGAAACGGCGATCGACTCGCTGAACGCGCTGCAGCCGAAGCAGATCGCCGCCGGCTCCGGGGTCTCGGTGAAGCCGATCAGCGCGGCCGCGTCCGAGCGCATCATCCGCTTCGCCTTCGAGTACGCGCGCGAGAACGACCGGCGCGAGGTCTCCGGTGTGACGAAGGCGAACATCATGAAGTTCACGGACGGCCTCTTCCTGGCCGTTTTCCGCGAGGTCGCCGCCGACTACCCGGACATCGCCTCGCGCGAGGTACTGGTCGACGCGCTCACGATGCAGCTCGTCCAGCGCCCCGAGGAGTTCGACGTCCTCGTGCTGCCGAACCTCTACGGCGACATCATCAGCGACCTCACCGCCGGGCTCGTGGGCGGTCTCGGGGTCGCGCCGGGAGCGAACATCGGCGAGACGGCAGCCGTCTTCGAGGCGACCCACGGATCCGCGCCGAAGTACACGGGTCAGAACAAGGTCAATCCGACCGCGATGATCCTGTCGGGCAAGCTGCTGCTCGACCACCTCGGCGAGCGCGACGCCGCTGCGCGCCTCGAGGCTGCGGTCGCCGCGGTGATCGCCGAGGGACGCCGCGTGACCTACGACATGAAGCCGACCCGCGACGATCCGACCGCGGTCGGCACCTCGGAGTTCGCGGACGCGATCATCGAGAAGCTCGCGACAGCGGGTTAGCGAACCGAAAGCGAGATCAGATGCGAAGGAAAGTGACAGTGGTCGGCGCCGGAAACGTGGGCTCGACGTGCGCGCAGGAACTCGCGCGGCGCGACTACGCCGACGTCGTGCTCGTCGACATCATCCCGAACTACCCCCAGGGCAAGGCGCTGGACATGAACCAGGCCGCCGCGGTGCTCGGCTACGAGCCGGCCATCACCGGCTCGAACGGCTACGAGGAGACCGCAGGCTCCGACGTCGTCGTCATCACCGCCGGCAGGCCGCGCACGCCCGGCATGAGCCGCGACGACCTCGTGACTACGAACGAGGCGATCGTCTCGGCGGTGACGAAGGAGGCGGTGCGCCAGTCGCCCGACGCGATCCTGGTCGTCGTCTCGAACCCGCTCGATGCGATGTGCCATGTCGCCAAGGCTGCGTCGCGGTTCAAGAAGCATCGCGTCGTCGGCATGGCCGGCATCCTCGACACGGCCCGCTTTGCGGCGTTCATCTCGCAGGAGCTCGACGTCTCGGTGAAGGACGTCACCGCGGTCGTGCTCGGCGGCCACGGCGACCAGATGGTGCCCGTCGTCTCGGCGACGAACGTCGGCGGCGTCCCGCTTCCCGAGCTCATGCCGAAGGGCCGGATCCGCAAGCTCGTCGACCGCACGCGGTTCGGCGGGGGCGAGCTCGTCCAGCTCCTCGGAACCTCGGCCTGGTACGCACCGGGCGCGGCGGCAGCGCAGATGGTCGACTCGATCTGCCTCGACGAGAAGCGAATCCTTCCGTGCACGGCATATCTCGAGGGTGAATATGGGATCCGGGGCCTGTACATGGGCGTCCCCGTGAAGCTCGGCACGAAGGGCGTCGAGGAGATCGTCAAGCTGAAGCTCACGGCCGACGAGAAGAAGATGCTGCGGACGTCGGCAGCGTCAGTGCGCGACGTCGTCGGCGTGCTGAAGAAGCGCTAGCGGTGGACCTCGGACTCGAGGGCCGCACGGCGATCGTCTGCGGCGCGTCGTCGGGCATCGGGCTCGGTATCGCGACGTCGCTCGCCGGAGAGGGTGCCAACGTGGTCATGTTCGCGCGCCGCGCCGATCTGCTCGCGCGTGAAGCCGAGAAGCTGGGCGGAGTGGCCGTCGCGGGCGACGTCACGAGCGCGGATGACCTCGAGCGTCTGGTGCACACCGCCATCGACCGATTCGGCGGCATCGACATCCTCGTGAACAACTCCGGAGGTCCGCCGCGCGCTGTCGCGAGCGAGCTCGACGCCACACAGGTCGAAGGCGCTGTGCAGCTCCTGCTCGTCTCGATCGTGCGCCTGACGGGCCTCTGCCTACCGCACCTCGAGCGCAGCTCGCAGGGTCGGATCGTCAACGTCACCTCGTCCACCGTGCGCGAGCCGATCGACAACCTCGCGCTCTCGAACGCCGTTCGCCCGGGTGTCGTCGGGTGGGCGAAGTCGCTCGCGCGCGACCTCGGCCCGAAGAAGATCACGGTGAACTCGATCGCGCCCGGCCGAATCGACACGGACCGCGTCCGCGAGGTGTACCCGGACGGTCCGACCGCCGAGGACCTCGCGACCATTCCGCTCGGGCGCCTGGGGACGACGCAGGAGATCGGCGACGTCGTGGCGTTCCTCTGCTCGGCACGCGCGTCCTACCTCACCGGCACGGTCGTCCTCATCGACGGCGGCCTCACCCGTGGGCTGTAGCCCGTGAAGCGCTTCGCCGGTGCCGCAGTCGTGCTCGGGGTCCTCGGCCTCGTCGCCGCGTTCGTACTCTGGTGGCTTCCCGCGGACGACTTCCTCCTCGTGCCGGATCGCGCGAAGCCGCTCGCGGAGCGCGTGGAGGTGGAGAAGAGCCGCCCGCAGGGGGACGGGGACGTCTACTACGTCGATCTGTTCGTGCGCAGGATCAGGCTGCTCGAGCAGCTTCTCCCGTTCACGCGCCCCGAAGGCTCGACGCTCGTCGCGGAGGAGGTCCTCCTCCCGTCCGGTACGTCCGACCAGCAGCGCGACCGCCAGAACGAGGCAGACATGGACCGCTCCGAGCTCATCGCGTCCGTCGTCGCACTCCGCGAGCTCGGCTACGACGTCACAGCGACCCCACGCGGCGTGCTCGTCACGAGCATCGCGCCGGACGCACCGGCCGCGAAGGTGCTCGAGGAAGGCGACGTGATCGTCGGGGTGGACGGCGTGAAGGTTCGGACGCCCGCGCAGCTCCGCCGTCAGGTGGCCTTGCGCGAGCCCGGCGACGAGCTCGAGCTCGAGATCCGCCGCGAGGACGAGGTACGCGATGAATCCGTGCGCACCGTCCCGAGCCCCGGCGACGATCCGCACCCGGTCATCGGAATCCTCGTCGACCAGGACGCGCAGATCGACCTGCCGTTCGAGGTCGACATCGACCTGGGCAAGGTCGGTGGGCCGTCTGCGGGTCTCCCCTTCGCCCTCGAGATCGCGCGCCAGCTCGGACGCGACGTGACGCGCGGGTGTCGCATCGCCGCGACGGGAGCGCTCGCGCTGGACGGGACCGTCGTCCCGATCGGCGGCATCAAGCAGAAGACGATCGGCGCGGACCGCGCCGATGTGGATTACTTCCTCGTCCCGGCCGGGGAGAATGCCGAGGGAGCGCTGGAGCATGCGGAGGACGTCCGCGTCGTCCCTGTTGAAAGTTTTCAACAGGCGTTGCAGGAACTGGCAACCGGCGACGTGAAATGCTGATTTTGCAGGTACTTCTCCCGATCTGACAACCGGCGCAATTTGCGGCCAATTCGTCGTGCTGGGGGGTTGTCTGCTCCGTCCCGGGTCGGGAGAATGGCGGTCGGCCGAGAGGGGCGGTCGCATGATCCGATGGCGGCGAACAAGCGAACACACCTGACGTGCGACGACTGCCACTTCCGGAAGGAAGGGCTGTGCGCCCTCCCGGGCAATGTCCCGTGCCCCACGTTTCGCGCGTCGACGCGAGGCTTGCTCACCCCTCCGCGCCAGCCTCCACTCGTTCCACGGGCGCTCGAGTCCGCCAACGCCGCCGGCCACGCGGCCTAGAACGTCTGCAGCGATACGCGACGCCGGCTACGTAGGATCCTCCCATGGAAGGCTCGAGGCCTCCCGCACTCCCGACGAGGCCCACGCCGCCACCGACGCCGGCTAAGGGCCCACCTTGGCGGCTGATCGTCTTCGGCGTGCTCGCCGTCTACGCGATCCTCATCGTCCTCCTCAATCGCAAGCAGGTCGAGGTCAGCTTCGTCTTCTTCTCCGCGGAGATCTCCCTGCTCGTCCTGATCCTGCTCTGCGTCGGAATCGGTTTCGCAGCCGGCTACCTCTTCGACCAGCTGCGCGCGCGGCGAACGTCAGCGCGCTAACGTCGCCAGCAACTCGACGCCTTCGACGATGCGCGCAGGCGTCTCGTAGCTGAACGCGAGGCGCGCCGAGGTCGCTCCCCGACTCGATCCGCGGGGGAAGAACGCACTCCCCGCGACGAACGCGACGCCCGCTTCCTGCGCACGCCCGAGCAGGTTCCCCGCCTCGCTCAGACCGTCGAGCCACACGAAGTACCCACCCTCCGGCCGGCTCCACGTCACGCCGTCGCCGAAGCCAGCCTCAAGCGCGCCGAGCATCGCGTCGCGGCGGGCCTGCAACTCCTCGCACACCCGGGCGAGGTTCGGCTCGAACCGGCCGCGCTCGACGAACTCCGCCACGGTGGCCTGAGTGAGGAACGGCGGGCTGATGTACGTCGACACCGCGCGCTCCTCGAACGCCGACGCCTCTCGCTCCGGCAGGACGAAGTAGCCGGTCCGGACACCCGGCGCGACGGTCTTCGAGAACGACGACGTGTAGGTGACGAGCGCGCCTCCCTCGAGCTCGAGCAGGCTGGGCGGCGCCTCGCCCTCGTAGCGCACGAGTCCGTACGGGTCGTCCTCGAGCACCGGCAGCTCGTGCTCCCGGGCGATTTCGACGATCTCGCCCCGCCGCTCGCCGGAGAGCGTCCTACCGCTCGGATTCTGGAAGGTCGGAATCGTGTACAGGAACGCCGGCCGCTCGCTTCGGCTGCGCAACTCGGCAACGAGCGAGTCCGGATCGAGACCCTCCTCGTCCATCTCGAGCGCCACGATCTCGGCGCCCTCGCGCGCGAGAATCGTGAGCGGGCGGTCGTACGTGGGCGCCTCGACGAGCACACGACCCGGGCGCCGTGCGAGTTGCTCCGCTGCGTAGAAAGCGAAGCCCTGCAGCCCTCCGGTCGTCAGTACAACGCGCGCCGGATCGACAGCATGGCGCTCGGCCACCCACTCCCGCAACGGCGCATATCCGCTTCCCGGCCCGTAGGCGAAGATCCGCGCCCCGTCCCGCAGCGCGACCGCATTGGCGCAGTCGGCCAGCTCCGCGGCGGGGACGAGCTCCGGCGCGGGCGCGCCGCGCGCGAACGAGATCGGCGGCTCGGGCACCCCGGCGAGCCTACGCGAAGTAGGTGTCGTCGTCCGAGTACGCGGGCACACAGGAGCAGAGGAGCGTCACGCCATCGTCGCCGGCCGTGAGCTCATGCCAGGCGCCGGGAGGTATGAGGATCGCGTCGCCGGCCGCGACGTCGCGCAGGTCTCCGTCGACGTCGAGAGCGCCTCCACCTTCGACGATGAGGTAGATCTCCTCCGCGCGCGCGTGGTAGTGCCGTTCCGTCGACGCGCGGGGCGGGAGCGACGCCTCGGCGAGGCTCTGCCGCTCCGTGTGGTGGTACTCGCGGATGGTCGAGCCGTCCTTCGTGACGAAGGGCGCGGCATCGCGATCGCGGTTACGGAGCTCCACGGCGGCGACTGTACCGACCCCGGCGCGCACAGCGATCGACCGCATCGGCTACCGGCGGACGGCGTCGCGAGTCGCTCGGAACCACCCGGTACATGCCCCCAAGGGGTCCCCCACGACCCCTGCGGTCAGGGTAGCGGCGATCCCTTCACGGGGGAGCGACGGGTTCGTCACGAATCCGAATCAGCCGACTTGACCGGGCCGCGGGCTGGCCAAAACGCCGATTCGGCTCTACGAGCGAGCGATCTCCGCCACCAGCTGCGCGGTCTCGGTCGGCGTCGTGCCGACGCGAATGCCCTTCGCCTCGAGCGCTTCCTTCTTCGCCTGAGCCGTCCCCGCCGACCCCGAGATGATGGCGCCGGCGTGCCCCATGGTCTTCCCGGGGGGCGCGGTGAAGCCGGCGATGTAGGCGACCACCGGTTTCGACATCGAAGCGTCGATGAACGCAGCCGCCTTCTCCTCCTCGTCGCCGCCGATCTCGCCGACCATCACGACGTGGCTCGTCTCCGCGTCGTCCTCGAACAGCGCGAGGATCTCGAGGAACGACGAGCCGACGACGGGGTCGCCACCGATTCCGACGATCGTGGAGTTCCCGAGCTCCAGCTGCGCCAGCTCGTGACCGATCTGGTACGTGAGCGTCCCCGACCGCGAAACGAGGCCGATCGAGCCCTCGCGAAATATCTCGGCCGGAATGATCCCGACGTTCGCCTTCCCGGGCGAGAGTGCGCCGGGGCAGTTCGGACCGATGAGGCGTACGTCCCGGCCCTGGATGTAGGCGTGGATCCGCAGCATCTCGTGGGCGGCCACGCCCTCCGTGATGCAGACGACCGTCCCGATCCCGGCGTCGATCGCTTCGTACATCGCGTCCCCTGCGAAGGGAGCGGGGACGAAGACCATCGCGGTGTTCGCGCCGGTCTCGGAAACGGCAGCTGCAACCGTGTCGAAGACCGGCACGCCCTCGACGTCCTGACCGCCCTTCCCGGGCGTGACGCCTGCCACCAGGTTCGTACCGTGCGACCGGTTTCGGAGCCCGTGGAACCGACCCTCGGACCCGGTGAGCCCCTGGACGACGAGTCGCGTGTCGGCATCGACGAGGATCGCCATCAGCCCGTCGCGACCTCGACTGCGCGTCGCGCTCCGTCGAGCATGGTGGCCTCCGTCCGCAACGTCGGTAGCGCAGCGTTCTGGAGGATGCGGCGGCCCTCCTCTGCATTCGTCCCGTCGAGCCTCACGACGATCGGGAGCTCGAGCCCCATCTGCTCGACGGCCTGCAGGATGCCGCGGGCGACCTCGTCGCAGCGCGTGATCCCCCCGAAGATGTTGAAGAAGATCCCACGCACCTGCGGATCCCTCGTGATGACCTCGAGGGCATCGACGACGCCCTGGGCATCGCCGCCGCCGCCGAGGTCGCAGAAGTTCGCCGGTCGCCCTCCGACGAAGGTCACGACGTCCACGGTCGCCATCGTCAGACCGGCGCCGTTCCCGAGCACACCGACGTCGCCGTCGAGCTTGACGTACGTGACTCCCTTTTCGCGTGCGAGTGCTTCGAGGGGGTCCGCGGCACCGACGTCGCGCATCTCCGCGAGGTCCGGGTGCCGGAAGAGCGCGTTGTCGTCGACCGTGAACTTCGAGTCGAGCGCACGCACCTCTCCGTCCGGCGTGACGATCAGCGGATTGATCTCGCACAGCATCGCCTCGGTTCCGACGAACGCCTCGTACAACTTCGCCACCATCGCGGCAATCTGCTTCCTCTCGCTCGAGTCGCTCACGCCGCCGTCGTACACGAGCCGCCGGGCGTGCCACGGCTGGCAGCCCTCGAGCGGGTCGACGTGGAGGCGCACGAGCGCGTCTGGGCTGTTCTCGGCAACCTCTTCGATGTCCATGCCGCCCTGCGTCGTGAACATGAACAGCGGCTTCTTCGCGCTCCGGTCGAACGTCAGCGAGAGGTAGTACTCGCGTTCGATGTCGGATGCCTGCTCGACCCAGACCTTGGCGACGGTGTGGCCACGGATGTCCATCCCGAGGATCGCGGCTGCGTGCGACTCCGCCTCGGCCGCGCCGGAGGCGAGCTTGATGCCGCCCGCCTTGCCGCGCCCGCCGGTCAGCACCTGGGCCTTCACGACCACCGGTGAGCCGAACGCCTGCGCGGCCTCCCCCGCTTCGCCGGGGGTCGTCGCGAGCCGTCCCTCGGACACGGGAATCCCGTACCGGCGAAAGAGCTCTTTTCCCTGATACTCGTACAGGTCCAAGGCGCGGGCGAGTCTACCCGCCTCCTCGTGTCCCGAGGGTCGCGACCCTGTGCGAGCATGAGTCGGGGTGAACCGGACAACGATCATCGTCCTCGTTGCCCTCGGAGCGACTCTCGCCGGCTTCGTACTAGCGTCGAACGCGCGGGAGCTCACGGGAGACGGTGACGAGGTCGCACCAAGCGTTCCCGCCGGGCCGCAGTCGGCGAGCCTCGACTGGCGCGAGCCCTACGGCCCGGGCGGCCAGCAGCTCGTTTTCACGGTCGACAGTCTGAAGGTGGACGAGCGAGGCTGGCAGGCTCGCGTCGGCGTCGAGAATCGCACGAACACCGCGTTCGAGCTGGCACCAGGGGCAACGCCCGACGGAACGTTCGGGCTGCGGCTGTTCGAGAGCGGCGACGCCTGAAGAGCTCGAGATCCGCAACCGCAACGGGACGCTGCCGGGCGTTCGGGCGGCCACCCGCTACGACCCGGAGCTTCCGCGAATACTTGAGCCGGGAAAGTCCTGGGAAGGCGATATCTCCGCCCCTGGGGCGCTCGTTGCCGGTGGCTGGGTGCGTGCGGTGTTCGGGACGCTCATCGCCGTCGGAAAGCCGCCCGAGGGCTTCGACGAGGTCTTCGTATGGATCACGGACCACGCGTACCGCTTGCAGGAGTGATCCTCGGGCCGCCGCGACGCACGACGTGTGGCGGCGCGAATGGTCGTCACGGCGCGGCGATGACGCAGATCTGCTCGCCGCTCGCGACCTGCTGACCCGGCACCACGCCGAGACGCGTCACGACGCCGCTCCGGTGGGAGACGATCTCGTTCTCCATCTTCATCGCCTCCACGATGCAGATGAGCGAGCCGGCCTCGATCGACTTACCCTCCGTGACACCGACCGAGAGCACGACTCCCTGGATAGGGCTCGATACCGCATCCGAGTCCGACGCGGCGAGACCCTTGCTGCGTTCGCGATGGCGCCGCGCCAGCTCGCTCCATGGCGGTGGCGGTGCGACGAGCCTGACTTCGTGGCGTCGACCGTCGAGCTCGACGGCGATGAGCTGCTGATCGAGCTCGCCGGTTCTGCCGTCCGGACTCGACGCTAGCCTTGTTTTCGCATGAGACAACTGATCGAGTTCCTCGGTGCGCTTCGCAAGCTCTTGCGACTCGACGATTCCGGCGCATGTCTCACCGGCGATGAAGCAGGGCGTCGAGAGAAGCGCCCGATGGAATCCGACGAGCGTCGCCGGGCCCTCGACGACGAACTCCTCGAGCGCGCGCAGCATGCGCCGTCGGGCACGCTCGCGGTCGCTGTCGTGGACGATGAGCTTCGCGATGAGCGGGTCGTAGAGATCCGAGATCTCGTCGCCCGCGCGCACGCCCGAATCCACGCGCACACCGATTCCGCCCGGCTCGCGGTAGGCCGAGATCCGCCCGGGCGAGGGCAGAAAGCCGCGCGCTGCCTCTTCGGCGTTGATCCTGCACTCGATCGCGTGCCCTCGGAGCACGACGTCGGCCTGCGTCAGCGAGAGAGGCTCGCCTGCGGCGACGAGCACCTGCTCGCGGACGATGTCGATTCCGGTCACCGCCTCCGTGACCGTGTGCTCCACCTGGACGCGCGTGTTCATCTCGAGGAAGTAGTACGAACCGTCCCGCGCCAGCAGGCCTTCGATCGTGCCCGCGGATCGGTAGTCGACCGCTCGCGCTGCCTCCACCGCGATCGAGCCGATCCGCTCCCGCAGTACCTCGTCGACCGCCGGCGACGGCGTCTCCTCGACGAGTTTCTGATGGCGCCTCTGGATCGTGCAGTCCCGCTCGCCGAGATGGATCGCATTCCCGTGCGCGTCCGCCAGGACCTGGACCTCGACGTGACGCGGATCGTCCAGGTACCTCTCGACGTACACCGTCGGGTTCGCGAAGTAGGCCTCGCCTTCTCGCCGCGCGGTCTCGTACGCCCGCTGGACGTCGTCCGGCGACTCGGCGACGCGCAGTCCCTTCCCGCCGCCGCCCGCGGACGCCTTGACCGCGACCGGGTATCCGATCTCGTCCGCTGCGGCGAGCACCGCTTCCACGCTCTCCGCAGGCTCCGTCGTCCCGGGGACGATGGGCACCCCGGCAGCACGCATGCGCTCCCGTGCCGCGACCTTCGATCCCATCGCCTCGATCGCCTGCGGTGGCGGGCCGATCCAGACGAGTCCCGCCTCCTCGACCTGCCCGGCGAACGGCGCGTTCTCCGCGAGGAATCCGTACCCGGGATGAATCGCTTCGGCTCCCGCGCGCAGGGCGACATCGACGATACGGTCGCCTCGGAGATACGAATCGGCGGACAGCCCCGGCCCGACGAGATACGCGTCGTCGGCGAGCTCCACGTGCAGGCGTCCGCGGTCAGCCTCGGAGTACACGGCGACCGTGCCGATCCCCATCTCACGGAGCGTTCTGAAGATGCGGACCGCGATCTCGCCCCGATTGGCAACGAGGACCTTGGTGAACGCGGACACGGGACGCGTATTCTCCCGAACGGTGAGCCTTCCGGACCAGCTCACGATCGCTCGGGTTGCCGCGGTGCCGATCGTGGTGATCCTCTTCGCCTGGGACTTCCCGAATCACGCCTACTGGGCGACCGCGGTTTTCGTCGTGGCCATGGCGACGGATCAGATCGACGGCTGGCTCGCGCGCCGCCGCGGCGTCTCCACGCAGCTGGGGAAGCTGCTCGATCCGGTTGCCGACAAGGTTCTCGTGCTCGCGGCGCTCGTGATGCTGATCGGGGAAGGCGTGGCTCCAGCATGGATGGTCGCGCTGATCGTCGTCCGGGAGATCCTCGTGTCCGGGCTGCGGCTCGCGGCAGTGGAGCGCGGAGTCGTCCTCGGCGCACGCGACCTGGGACGTGTGAAGACGTGGGCGCAGGCCCTCGCCGCAGCGATCGCCGGGCTCGCGGCCGCGGGCGCCTGGAGCGAGGACGTCGCCTGGTGGGCGCTACTGGCCGCCGTCGTCGCGACCTGGGTGTCGGGACTCGACTACGCTCGCGTCGCCCCGCGCGTGCTCCGTGGGGAGGGTGCGTAGGGCGCAGGCTCCTCGTCGGCGTCGACGGCTTCGAGCAACCCCGCATTCCGCCACGGGCTCGTATAGGCGACCGGGCCGGCGGAGCGAATACCCGCCCGCTCGAGCGCCCGCTCGAGCGCCTCGCGCTCTGAGGTCGCGAGCGGCGGGTGCGCGACGATCTCCACGGTCGAACCCTAGAGTCTCGATCGTGTCCGACCGCCTCCGGCCGCTCTGGGACTTCGACGACCTCGATCGCTCGGAGCGGCAGCTCCGGGAGCAGCTCGCGAACGAGGAGACGGAGGAGGGACGCGCCGAGGTCCTCACCCAGCTCGCGCGCGTCGAGGGCCTGCGGGACGGGTTCGACGCGGGCGAGCGCCTCATCGCGGAAGCGGAACTGCTGGCGGGTGCGAGCGAGATCGCCCGCGCACGTATCGACCTGGAACGCGGTCGCCTCCGCCGATCGAGCGGTGACCGCGATGGCGCGTTCCCGCTGTTCGAGTCCGCCTTCGCCACGTCCCTCGCCGACGGCCGGCACTTCGTGGCCGCGGACGCTGCACACATGGCTGCGCTCGCGGCCCCCGATCGCGAAGGCTTCGTCTCCTGGACGCAGCGCGGAATGGAACTGGCCGAGGAGCACGAAACGGCGTCCTACTGGCTCGGCCCGCTTCTGAACAACCTCGGCTGGGAGCACTACGAAGCGGGGAGCTACGAGCCTGCGCTCGACGCATTCCAGCGCGCGCTCGCCGCGCGCGAGCGCGATCCCGACGACGCCGCAGCGGTGCAGCTGGCGCGGTACGCCGTCGGCAAGACGTTGCGCGCTCTCGGCCGCGCGGAGGAGGCAGTCCCGCTCCTCGAGCAGGCAGTCGTCTGGGCCGAGAGCGCGGGCGAGCCGGACGGCTGGTTCCACGAGGAGCTGGCCGAGGAGTACGCGGCGGTCGGTCGGCGGGAGGCGGCGCGGGAGCAGGCGCGGGCGGCCCTCCCGATCCTGCTGGAGGCCGACGCGTCGTTCGCGGACGACGACGCCCGCGCGAGTCGCCTCCGCACGCTCGCGGGCGTCTCGTGACCTAGGCCGAACGCGAGAGCGTCTCGAGCCGGTCGACGAGCGACGCGAGAACGGCGAACGTCTCCTCGACCGGAGCCGGCGATGCGAGATCGACACCCGCGCGCCGCAGGACGTCGAGCGGGTACTCGGACCCGCCGGCACGCAGGAAGTCGAGGTAGCGCCCGGCCGCGCCGGGCTCGCCGTCGAGCACGCCGCGCGCGAGGGCATGAGCGCCGGAGATGCCGGTCGCGTACTGGTAGACGTAGAACGGCGCGTACAAGTGCGGGAACTGCGCCCAGGTAACCCCGACTCGCTCCCGGTCGACCTCGAAGGCGGGGCCGTAGGCCTCGGCGAAGAGATCAGCCATGCGCTCCTCGAGGAGATCCGCGGTGAGCCCCTCCCCGCGCTCCACGCGCTCGTGCACCTCGCGCTCGAAGCGCGCGAGCGTCGGCATGACGAAGAAGTAGCGATGGAAGTTGGACATCGCCTCGTCGAGCACGGCCAGCAGGAGCTCGCGGTCCTCGATGCCCTCGAAGAGGTGCGCGCGCAGCAGCGCCTGGTGGAAGTTCGACGCGACCTCGGCGACGAACAAGGAGTAGCGGCTCGAGATCTGCGGCTGGGCTTCCCACGCGAGGTAGGAGTGCATCGAATGGCCGAGCTCGTGCGCGAGCACTCCGAGGCTCGCCGCCGAGCCGTCGAAGCTCATGACGATGAACGGGCGCGTGCCCGGCACGCCCGCGGAGAACGCGCCGCCCCGCTTGCCCTGATTCGGGTAGACGTCGACCCACCGCTCTTCCAGGCAGCCCCGGCGAACGGCGGCGACGTAGTCGCCTCCGAGCGGCGCGAGCGATTGGCAGATCCACTCGACGCATTGCTCGTACTCGAGCCTGGGCGGATCCGAGCCGAGCGGAGCCCAGAGGTCGTACGTCTGCAGCGAGTCGACGCCGAGCAACGCCGCCCGGACGTCCCAGTACCGATGCCAGGTCGGGAGGTGACGCTCGTAGGTCGCGAGCAAGCTGTCGAACACGTCGAGCGGGACGTTCGCTTCGTGGAGCGCCGCCGCCCGTGTCGATGCGTGGCGACGGGCGCGTCCCTGGAAGACGTCCTGCTTGATCGCGGTTGCGTAGTTCGCTGCGAGCGCGTTGCGCACGCTCCGGTAGCCGTCCGCGTAGCTCTCCCACGCGCTGCGACGCAGGACGCGGTCGGGGCTCCCCAACAGCCCGTGGATCGAGCCTTGCGTGACCTCCGCCGTCTCGCCCGTCGCCCCTGTCGCAGGCGTGAACGCGAGATCGCTGTCGACGAGCGCGCTGTGGGTCGTCTCCGGACCGGCGTGCGCGTCCACGAGCAGACCGAGCAGCTCCTCGACCTCGGACGAGCGGACGTGGTCGCCGCGGCGAAACAGGTCGTCGAGATAGTGGCCGTAGGGCAGGAGTGCCGGGATGTCGTCCGTCCATGCACGTAGCCGCTCGCGCCCGATCCCGAGCAGCTCCGGCTCGATGAACGCAGCCGCCGCCTCGACCTGGGCGACGACCCCCACGGCGCGCCCATAGCGGCCGACGGCGTCCTGTTGGGTCGTGTCGACCGCGTAGCCGATCGCCGCGTACACGAGCACGTGGCCGACCCGCCGTTCGAGGTCGTCGCGTGCCGCGAGGGCCTCCGCGGTGACGGACGCCCCCTCTCCGAGCCGTCCGGCGAAGGCTTCGAGGCCGGAGAGATCTGCCAGCACCGCTTCCAGCGCGGCCTCCCACTCCTCCGTCGCCGCGAAGACACTCGCGGCGTCCCAGGTTCGCTCGACGGGCACCTCGCTGCGCGGCGGCGTCACGACGGCGGTCATCGACCTCTCACAGCGGGATGTTTCCGTGCTTGCGCTTCGGTTTGGGCTCGCGCTTGGTCAGCGCCGTCCCGAGCGCAGAGATCAGAACGGGTCGTGTCCGCCGAGGCTGGATGACGTCGTCGACGTACCCACGTTCCGCGGCGGAGTAGGGGTTGGCGAAGCGCTCCTTGTAGTCGGCGATGAGTTCCTCGCGACGGGCGTCGGGATCGTCCGCCTCGCCCAGCTCGCCGCGGAAGACGATGTTGACCGCCCCTTCGGGGCCCATCACCGCCACCTCGGCAGTCGGCCAGGCCACGTTGAAGTCCGCGCGGATGTGCTTGGAGGACATGACGTCGTACGCGCCGCCGTAGGCCTTGCGCGTGATGACGGTCAACTTCGGAACGGTCGCCTCGGCGTAGGCGTAGAGCAGCTTCGCGCCGTGGCGGATGATCCCGCCCCACTCCTGCGCCGTGCCCGGAAGGAATCCCGGAACGTCGACGAAGGTCACGAGCGGGATGTTGAATGCGTCGCACGTCCGTACGAAGCGTGCGGCCTTGACGGAGGCGTCGATGTCGAGAACTCCGGCGAGCGCTCCGGGCTGGTTGCCGACCACGCCCACCGCATGACCGCCGAGCCGGGCGAAGCCGCAGACGATGTTGTCCGCCCAGTGCGCGTGGACCTCGAGGAACTCCTCGCCGTCGACGACTCGCTCGATGACGTTCTTGATGTCGTACGGCTTGTTCGGGCTATCGGGAACGATCGAGTCGAGCGCAGGATCCTCGCGATCGACCGGGTCCGAGGGAGGTGTGAACGGCGCGGTGTCGAGGTTGTTCTGAGGCAGGAACGAGAGTAGGTAGCGGGCCTCTTCCAGACAGGTCTCCTCGTCCGGGGTGGTGAAGTGCGCGACGCCCGACTTCGTCGCGTGTGTGGCCGCGCCGCCGAGCTCCTCGAAGCTCACGTCCTCGCCGGTAACCGTCTTCACGACGTCAGGCCCGGTAATGAACATGTACGAGGTCTCCTCCACCATGAGGACGAAGTCGGTGATCGCAGGCGAGTACACGGCACCGCCGGCGCACGGGCCCATCACGAGCGAGATCTGCGGCACGACCCCCGAGGCCTGCACGTTGCGCCAGAAGATCTCGGCATAACCGGCCAGGGAGACGACACCTTCCTGGATGCGAGCTCCGCCCGAATCGTTGATCCCGATCACGGGGCAGCCGTACTTCACGGCCATGTCCATGACCTTGCAGACCTTCTCCGCGAACACCTCCGAGAGCGAGCCGCCGAAGACGGTGAAGTCCTGCGAGAAGACGAAGACCTTGCGCCCGAAGATCGTCCCGTAGCCGGTCACGACCGCGTCGCCCCATGGCCTCGAGTCGCGCATGCCGAACTCGACCTCGCGGTGACGGACGAAGCGGTCGAGCTCGACGAACGAGCCGGGGTCGAGCAGCTTCTCGAGCCGCTCTCGGGCGAGGAGCTTCCCACGCTCCCGCTGACGAGCGACGTGCGCTTCGCTCGCCGGGTGCAGCGCCTGCTCGTCGAGCTCCTCGAGCCAACGAAGCTTCGCCTCGGTCGTGTCGTGCGTGTCCGCCACCGGCGCGGAGCCTAACCCTTGAGCGGGCCGAGTCCCGGCCTTGTGACTGGGTCTTCCGCCCGAGCTCACGGGAACAATTCGAGTGATGGCGACTCCACCCGACGGCAAAGCCCGCATTCGCTCGCGGGCGCTCCCTGATCGCACAGGCTCGCTCCCTCGAGCGCATCCGTGAGCTGCGCTGTGGATTCTGCGGACGTGAGCTCGTCGGATCGAGAGCACGCGCTGATCTGGATTCCCTCGTCCGGGCGAGGCATGGCAAAGCTCGTCTGCGACGTGTGCCAGGTGAACCTGGCCGCTCTCAGAGAGAGGCTCCTCGCCGACTTCGTGGAGAGCGACGAGGCCGCGTGACTTCGCTGCCGGGCTTCGGCTTCGACGTGCCGGCGTAGTCGTATCCTCCCGGGCATGCCCAGCCCGCCGCTCGATCGCTCGACGACGTGGCCGTACGAGGACGGCGAGCCGGGCCCGTTCACGTACGCCCGCTTCTCGAGCCCGACGCTGGCGGAGGCGGAGCGCCGGCTAGGCGACCTCGACGGTGGCGAGGCGCTGCTGTTCGCCTCGGGAACCGCCGCTTCCGCCTCGCTCGTACTCGCGTTCCTCGCACCCGGACAGACCGTCGCGATCGCCCAGGGCGCGTACTACGGGACCGGCGTGATGCTCGACGAGCTGAGTCGCTGGGGCATCCGCAAGGTCGAGTTCGACCAGACCGGCCCGCCGCCCGCGGCGGTCGACCTCGTCTGGCTCGAGGCGCCGTCGAACCCGTTCCTCACGATGCCGGACTTCGAGGCGTCCGCAGCACTCTCCGGCTCGGTCGTCTGCGACTCGACGGCCGCCACGCCGATTCACGTGTCGCCCGCTCGAGCAGGGATGCGACTTCGCCCTGCACTCGGGGACCAAGTACCTCGCCGGGCACGACGATGCGCTCGTCGGCGCAGTCGTCTGCAAGGACCCGGAGCACGCCGCGCGACTGCTCGAGTTCCGCTCGCGCACGGGTCCCGTGACGAGCCCCGACACCGCGTGGCTGCTGCTTCGCGGCCTGCAGACGCTCGAGGTGCGGTTCGCGCGCCAGACTGCGAGCGCGACGGCGATCGCCTCGAAGCTCGAGTCGAACGGCGCCGTCGAGACCGTCCGCTACCCGGGCTTCGGCGGCCTGCTCTCGTTCGACGTCGCAGACGCCGAGACCGCGCGCCGCGTCGAGACGGCGACGACGGTGATCGTGAACGCGACCAGCCTCGGCGGCGTCACGTCGCGCATCGAGGCGCGCTCGCGCTGGGAGGGCGAGCGCGTTCCGCCCGGTTTGCTCCGCCTGTCCGTCGGGCTCGAGGATCCGGACGTGCTGTGGGCGGACCTCGAGCGAGCGCTCGAGGCGTAGCGGCCGCTACGGCCGGCGCTGCCTGGTCCAGACGTCGAGCCCGACCGCGGCCAGCAGGATCGCGCCCATCGTGATCTGCTCGTAGAGGGGGTCGAGGCCGAGGAGGACGTAGCCGTTCCCGATGAGGGCGATGAAGAGGACTCCGACGACCGTTCGCCACACCGCGCCCTCGCCGCCCAGGATGCTCGTGCCACCGACGACGATGCCGGCGAGGACCGTGAACGCGAGCGTCGTGTCGGCCGTTCCGGCCTGGGCGCTGAGCACGCGCGACGTGTCGATGACCCCGGCGAGTCCCGCCGCAGCCCCGCTCAGCACGAACGCGAGAATGCGCACCGCGTCGACCCGGACACCCGCGAGCCTCGCCGCCTCCGCGTTGCCTCCCGCCGCGTACATGTAGCGCCCGGCCGTGGTCCGCGCGAGCAGGAGCGCGAACAGGATCACGGCGACCACCATGATCCAGATCGAGGTCTTCACGCCCAGGAACTCGGTCCGCGCGAGCTTGCCGAAGCTCGCTTCTCGAACAGGACGATGAGCGTTCCCTTCGTTATCAAGCTTGCGCAGGCCACCCACGATGAACGCCGTTGCGAGCGTCGCGATGAGCGCGTTGATGCGGAACACGGTCGCGAGGACGCCGTTCGCCAGGCCGACGAGCACGCCCGCACCGATCCCGAGCAGCATCGCGACGACCGGGTTCGTGGAAAGTGCGAAGTGCGCCGCGACGACGCCTGCGAGCGAGTACGTCGCCCCGACGGAGAGGTCGATGCCGCCCGCGACGAGTACGAGCGTCCCAGCGGCGGCGATGATCAGGATCGCCGACTGCTGATCGAGGATGTTGAGGAGGTTGACCTTCGTCGCGAACGGCTCGCTCGTGAGCGAGAGGACGATGAAGAGGATGACGAAGGGGATGAGGATCCCCGCACGCCGCAGGTGCTCGACATCGAGAAGCGCTCGCACACGGGCTCCTGCGTGCGAGCCTCCTCCCGGCCGCCCTCGGTCCCGGCGTCGAGGGTCAGGCGGCGACTCCCTGCCAGCCGAGCGATCTGCGAATGCCGCTGCGAGGATCGCCGACTCCGTCATCGTCTCGCCTTTCAGCTCGGCGACGAGCTTGCCGGCGCGCATGACGAGCACGCGGTGTGCGAGACCGAGGATCTCCTCGAGCTCCGACGACACGAGCACGATCGCCATTCCACTCTCCGCGAGCCCGACCAGGAGCTCGTAGATCGCGAGCTTCGCGCCCACGTCGACGCCGCGCGTCGGCTCGTCGGCGAGCAGGACGAGGGGGTCGCCGAGCAGCATGCGCGCGAAGAGCACCTTCTGCTGGTTGCCGCCCGAAAGCGTGCTCACCCGCGCCGAGTAGCTGGATGCACGCACGTCGCAGCGGTCGAGGATCGCAGTGGCCGAGCGGCGCTCGGCGCCGCGGCGCACGACGCCTACTCGACTGAAGTGCGCGAGCCGGGCGAGCGTGGTGTTCTCGACGACCGACCGCCCGTAGAGCAGTCCCTGATCCTTCCGCGACTCCGGGATCATCGCGACGCCGGCCTCGAGACTCACCCGGGGGTTTCTCCCCAGAAGGCGACCTCCCTCGAGGCGTGCATCTCCCTGGCGGATCCTGTTGGCGCCGAAGATCGCCCGCGTGAGCTCCGTGCGCCCGGCTCCGACGAGACCTGCGAGCCCGACGATCTCACCGGCGCGAACGTCGAATGTGGCACCGCTGACTCCCGCCGCGTGGAGATCCCGTACGGCGAGCACGACGGTCGCGTCCGCCGGCGGATGTCGTTTCGCCGGAAACGTCGTCGTGAGCGGGCGTCCGAGCATCGCCTCGACGAGCGAGGCCTCGGTCTCGTCGTCCGCCGACGACGTCCTCACGACCCTCCCGTCGCGGAGCACGGTCACGGAGTCCGCGAGCTCGAGCACCTCGCGCAGGAAGTGGGAGATGAGCAGCACGGTCGTCTTGCCCGCTACGAGCGACCGGATCATCTCGTGGAGCTGCACCGTTTCCGGCGCGCTGAGCGCCGCCGACGGCTCGTCCATGACGATGATCCGGGCGTCCCGGGAGACAGCGCGCAGGATCTCCGTCTTCTGCTGCTCGGCCGTACGCAGCACGCCGGCGCGAGCGTGTCCGGCGAGCTCGAAGCCCGCTTCGGACGCGAGCGCCGCGTACGCGTTCCGCAGCGCCCGCCGTCGAATGAAGCCGCCGCGGCGTGGCTCGGCACCGAGGAAGACGTTCTCCGCAACCGTGAGCTGCGGGACGAGCGACGGCTCCTGGGCGATCGCGGCGACGCCGTGGTCGAGTGCCTCGCGCGGCGAGCGGAAGGAGGTCGGTGCCCCGTCGAGGAGCATCCGACCTCCGTCTGCTGGGAGTGCGCCGGCGACTATCCGGCCGAGCGTGGACTTACCTGCGCCGTTCTCTCCGACGATCGCATGCACGGCCCCGCGCTCGAAGACGAGCGACACATCGTCGAGAGCGCGAACGCCCCCGAAGTGCTTCGAGACTCCCTGAAGCTCGAGCTGTGCCACTTCGCCCAGACGCCGACATCGTATGGCCCCTGCCCTAGCCGGGCCACTCCGCCGTTGAACTTCGACACGTTGGCCCTCGTGACGACTCCGCCGTTCGGAAGGTTCTTGAGGACGTCGACGCCACCGCAGTTCCTGCCGGTCTTGACCGCAGCGACCGCACACTCCATGCCGAGGCGGCCTTCGGTCTCGGGACGCTGCATCACTGTCCCGTACCAGCGGCCTGCCCGGACCGACGTTCAGCCCGACCCTGCCACCGCCGTAGCCGACGAGCACCAGATCCTTGCCGGCAGCCGCCTGCTCGGCGCCCGTCGCGCCCTGGTCAGCGCCGACGATGAGGTTGATGTCAGGCTGCGCCTGAAGCATCGTCTGCGCGGCCTTGAGGGCGACCGCGTGCTGGTAGAAGGTCTCGCCCTCGGCCACGACCTTGATCGACGGCGTTGCCGCGATCACCGCATCGAAGCCCTTCCTGATAGCGGTATCGAGAGAGGAGGCCTTCACGGAGTAGAGGAAGCCGACGTTGCAGGGGTTCAGGTTGTTCGCCCTGCAGGCAGCCCGCACGAGGGCACCCTGCTTCTGGCCGATCTGCGTCTGGATGAAGACGATGTTGCCCGACATGCCTGCGACGGGCGGACGCGCAGTGCCAGGGTTGGCGCCAAGAATCTGGTCGACGTTCACGATCTTGATGCCGTTCTTGATCGCCTGCTTGACGAGGGGGATCAGCTGCGGCCCGAAGATCGGCTGCACCATGATCGCGTCGTACTGCTTGGACGAGATGACTGTCTGCAGCTGCGAGAACTGCTTCTTCGGATCGTTCGCAGCGTCGAAGACGGTCACGGTGCCTCCGCCCTTCTTGGCCGCGGCCTTGGCCGCCGCGAGCATCGGGCGCGTCGTAGCTGTTGGCGACCGCGAACGACATGAAGGCTACGCGGGGGCGCTCGCGACTTCCGCTCGCACCACTCGCGATGCCCGTAGCGGCGATCGCTCCGGCTGTCGCGACCGCGAGGATCGCGGTTCGGCGACGCCGGCCGAGCCGACTTGCATTCAGCATGAGCTCAACCCTCCTTGGTGGAGCGAGGTGCGCTCCGTCAGCACGTCTCGGATACCGAGGTCCGCGCGCACTTCCGGGAATGTCGGAGCAAGCACCCACTGTCCAGCGACGTCGAACGTCGGGCACTCGCTGTCCATTGGCGTTCAACGCTAGTACCTGGCCCCTCGGGAGTCAAGCGGTCGCAACCCGCCTTGTCGCCGCTTGCCCGCGAGGTTGACGAGGTCACGGGACGTGTGCAGAATCGCTGAACAAGCTGGAAGACGACCGTCGAAGCACTCCCCGGGAGACAGATGAAGATCGCTTCGCGCGGCGCGACGATGGCGGTCGACTGGGAGCAGCGGGTCGACTTCGACCGCCTGCGGACCGCTCGGCTCGACGCGCACGAAGGCAGCAGCTCGCGGCCTCCGACCTGGGCGCGCTCCTGCTCTTCGACCCGAACAACCTCCGCTACGTCACGAGCACGGCGATCGGGACGTGGGAGCGCGACAAGAACATCCGCTTCGCGCTCGTGTCCCGCGACGAGCGACCCGATCCTCTGGGACTTCGGCTCGGCCGCGAGGCACCACCAGCTCTACTGCCCCTGGCTCCCGGAGTCGAGCTGGCGCGCGTGGGTGACGCCGATGCGCGGCGCGATGCCCGACGAGACCGGGGTCCCGGACGCGCTCGCGGCGATGATCTACGACGAGCTGCGCGAGCGCGGCCTGCAGGGCGAGCCGCTCGGAATCGACGTGCCCGACATCGACGACGCTCCTCGCGCTCCAGCGCCACGGGCTCGCAGTCGCCGACTCGCAGCCGATGATGCTCGAGGCGCGGAAGATCAAGACGGAGGACGAGATCGCGCTCCTCGACCACGCCGCGGGGATCGTCGACGCCGTCTACGAGGAGATCTACCGGCTGCTGCGCCCGGGCGTGCAGGAGAACGAGGTCGTCGCGGCCGCGATGAAGCTGCTCTTCGAGCTCGGCTCGGAGCACGTCGAGGCGATCAACGCGATCTCCGGCGACCGCTGCAACCCGCATCCGCACACGTTCTCCGACCGCCTCCTGCGCCCCGGCGACCAGGCGTTCTTCGACATCATCCACTCGTTCATGGGCTACCGGACGTGCTACTACCGCACGTTCAACGTCGGCTACGCGACGCCCGCGCAGCTCGACGCCTACAAGCAGTGCCGCGAGTGGCTCGACGCCGCGATCGACCTCGTGCGGCCCGGCGTGACGACCGACCAGATCGCGGCGGTCTGGCCGACCGCCGAGGAGCTCGGCATGCCGGACGAGCACGCCGCGCTTCGGGCTCCAGTTCGGGCACGGGCTCGGCGTCGGCCTCTACGAGTCGCCGATGATCTCGCGGCTGCACTCGTTCGACGCCCGGTCGAGCTCGAGGTCGGCATGGTCTTCGCGCTCGAGACCTACTGCCCCGCGACCGACGGCCGCTCCGCGGCGCGGATCGAGGAGGAGGTCGTCGTGACGCCCGACGGGCCCGCAGGTGATCACGCGCTTCCCGGCGGACGAGCTGCTCGTGACGCGGCGCGCACGTACGTGCGCGGCGCGGACCTCGTCGAGCTCGGCGAGCGGTCGAGATCGCGATGAGCACTGACGGCGACGGCGACGCTGGACAGCCCGCCGGGCGTCGACCGGAGCTCGCCGTCGAGCTCTACCGGCGGATGCTGCTGATCCGCGGCTTCGAGGACCGCGTCCAGAGCGCTCTTCCTGCGCGGCGAGGTGTACGGCACGACGCACCTCTACTCCGGTCAGGAGGCGGTCGCGGTCGGCGTCGCCGGCGCGCTCGCGCGACGGCGACCGGGTCGCCTGCACCTACCGCGGCCACGGCCACGTGCTCGCGATGGGGCCGACCGCGAGGCGCTCCTCGCCGAGCTGCTCGGCCGCGCGACCGGCGTCAACGGCGGCCGCGCGGGCTCGATGAACGTCGTCGACCCCGACGCACGGCCTCATCGGCTGCTTCGGGATCGTCGGCGGCAGCATCGCGGCCGCGACCGGCGCCGGCGCTCGCGCTCCGCGGCACGCGGCTCGCGTCGCGGTCGCGTACTTCGGCGACGGCGCCACGAACCAGGCGTACTTCTTCGAGTGCCTCAACTTCGCGAAGGTGCTCGAGCTGCCGGTCGTCTTCGTCTGCGAGAACAACGGCTACGGCGAGTACACGCCCGACGGAGGCGGTCACCGCCGGGCGGCGATCCAGCCGCGCGCGGAGGCGCTCGAGGTTCCGACGCCGACCGTCGACGGCATGGACGTGCTGGGCTGTGCGCACCGCGGCCGCGGAGGTCGTCGAGCGCGTCCGCGCCGGCAGGGGCCCGGAGTTCATCGAGGCGCTGACCTATCGCTTCGTCGGCCATTCGCGCAGCGATCCCGGGCAAGTACCGGCCCGAAGGCGAGCTCGAGCGCTGGAAGCAGCGCGATCCGCTCGTCGTCGCCTCGACGCGCCTGCACGAGGAGTACGGATTGGGCGACGAGGAGCTCGAGGCCGTTCGCGCCGAGGTCGAGCAGACGCTCGCTGACGTCGAGCGAGCAGCGCTTGTCCGCCCCGTTCCCGGAGCAGTACGAGCAGGGCGAGTTCGCGAGCTCATGAGCGGTGTCGCAGTGAACCGAGGCAGCGGCACGCGGAGCGCCGAACGCGTGCAGGCGCGCGCGACGGAGACCGGATCTCCGGCGACGCTCGGCGAGAGCCTGCGGGAAGCCCGCATCGAGAGAGGGTTGAGCCTTCGCGCGCTCGCCCGAGAGCTCGAGGTCTCGCCGAGCCTCGTCTCGCAGATCGAGACCGGTCGCATCCAGCCGTCCGTTCGCACCCTGTACGCGATCGTCAGCAAGTTGGAGGTCTCGTCTCGACGAGCTCTTCCGGCTCGGCGAGGCAGCGCCCGCGCCGTCGAACGGGAGCGGGCGTGGGCGCCTCGCCCGAGGATCAGGCTGTTCCGGTCGGCGCTCGAAGTCCGTTCGTCTTGCGAGCCGACGAGCGGGCCGCGATCGAGCTCGAGACCAACGTTCGCTGGGAGCGGCTGACGGCCCACAACGTCCCGGGTGTGGAGTTCCTGCTCGCGGTCTACTCGCCGGGAAGCGAGTCCGCTCCGGTCGATGCGATGGTCCGTCACACGGGACGAGAGCTCGGCTATCGTCCTCTGCGGCCGACTCGGCGTGATGGTGGGATTCGAGGCCTTCGTGCTCGGCCCGGGCGACTCGGTTTCCTTCGAGTCGACCATCCCTCACCGCCTCCACAACGACGGGGACGTGGACGCGACCGCCCTCTGGGTCGTGCTCGGTCGCCAGCCGGAGCCGGATGAACGATCGCCCGGAGACGCGATCGCAGAACGTCGTCGAGGTACGGATGCCGCGGCTGAGCGACTCGATGGAGGAGGGCACCGTGCTCGCGTGGCTCAAGAAGCCGGGCGATCGCGTCTTGCGGGGCGAGCCGCTCGTCGAGGTGGAGACGGACAAGGCGACCATCGTCTACGAGGCCGAGCTCGACGGCGTCCTCGAATCGATCCTCGTCGACGAGGGGCAGACCGCAGCGCTCGGTGACCCGATCGCGCACCTGGCGACGGCGGCTGGCGGCGCGTCCGCTTCCGCGCCCCCTCGAGAATCCGCAGACCGCCCCTCGACCACGCGCAGCGATGGCGGAGATCGCATTCAGGGAGGCTGTCCGGCAGGCGCTCGACGAGGAGCTCGAGCGCGACGAGCGGGTGATCTTCTTCGGCGAGGACGTCGCCGTCGCGGGTGGCGTCTTCGCGGTCACCCCCGGCCTTTACGAGAAGTTCGGGCCGACGCGGGTCTTCGACACACCGATCTCGGAGCTCGCGCTCACGGGCGCCGCGTACGGGTCTGCGATCACCGGGCTCCGGCCGGTGCTCGAGATCATGTTCGGCGACTTCCTCGCACTCTCCCTGGACAGCGTCATCAACCAGATGACGAAGTACCGGTTCCTGACGCGCGGCGCAGTCGGCTGCCCGCTGGTCGATCCGCTCGGTGGTCGGTGCGGGGGCGCGGTTCGGGGCGATCCACTCGCAGATGCCCGCGTCCTGGCTCATGGGCATCACCGGCCTGAAAGTCGTTGCACCGTCGACTCCCGGCCGACGCCAAGGGGCTCCTGAAGGCGGCGATCCGCGACGACAACCCCGTCGTCTTCCTCGAGCACAAGCGCCTGTACACGCTCGAGGGCGAGGTCGGCAACGAGCCGATCCCCCTCGGACGCGCGCGTGTCGTGCGCGAGGGCGACGACATCACGCTCGTCAGTGCGATGAAGGGCGTTCACGACTGCGTCGAGGCGGCCGAGCACCTGTCGGAAGCCGGCGTGGCGGCGGAAGTCATCGACCTGCGAACGCTCCGACCCGTGGACGCCGAGACGATCCTCGCGTCCGTCGAGAAGACGAACCGGATCGCCGTCGTCGAGGAAGGGCCGCTCACCGGTGGCTGGGCGGGTGAGGTCCTGGCGCTCGTGACCGAGCAGGGGCTCGGCGACCTCGACGACGCGTGGAGGATCACGACGCCGAACACGCCGATCCCGTACAGCCCGCCCCTGGAGGACGCGTTCCTCCCCGGGCCGGACCGCATCGTCTCCGAGGTGCTCGGCCGGTCGTAGTCGACGCGCGGGCGCCGTTCGCGCGGGCGCTATCGAGGCTTGATGGGCTCGCCGTGCAGCAGCGTGCTGCGGGCGTCTCCCCTGCGGTTCAGCACGGTCCACACTGCCACCGCGGGCTCGTTGCCGATTGCCCAGAGCCGGTGCGGGCGATGCGACTCGAACGTGATCGAGTCGCCGCCTTGAGCACGTGCTCGTCGAAGCCGATCTGGATGCCGAGCGCTCCGCTGACCACGTAGCCGTACTCCTTGCCGCCGTGCTGCGACAGCGCGTCGGGCGGGCACGACTCGGAGCCGACCGGGTACATGATGTAGATGAACTCCACATCGTGGTCCGGACGCGGCGTCAGCCGCTCCCAGCGGACGCCGCCGGCGAGCGTGATCGCGTTCCGCGTCTTCTGGCGCTGCACTGGAGTTGAGGTAGCCGAAGCGCCAAGCGCGGCTTCGGCGTCGCTGAAGAGGTCGCCGACCGGGAGGCCGAGCTCCGTCGCGATCGCCCAGAGGGTCGCGACGGACGGCGTGGCTCGTCCGCGCTCGATCTGCGAGATCAGGCTCGGAGACACCTTGACCTGCGCGGCGAGCTTGCGGACCGTGAGGCCTGCGGATTGACGCTCCTGACGGATCCGCGCGCCCAGAGTCGCCGGAACGCCCGCCTCGAGGCTCGGGCGCACGGCGGAGTCCGCGGAGCCGCGCTCGACGGCCTTCGTTGCCTCCCTGGCCATTAGCCCGACTATACGTCGGTGCACCGCTCGTCTCCGGTGAGCGATCCCCGGCGCCGTTGTTAGAGTTCGATCGAACGCCATCTGGCGTTTGCTCAATGCGATCGAACAGGGAAACGGGATAGATGGACGTTCGTCGTGATCGGAGGAACGTCGGGTATCGGCCATCAGCTCGCCGCGGCGTACGTCGCGCGTGGCGCGCGCGTCGCGATCAGCGGGCGCGACGAGCAGCGTGCCGCCGCCCAGTCGCAGCCGAGCTCGGCGGCGACACGCGTCGGCTTCGCGCGTCGACGCTCGCCGAGCCGCACGCGATCGGCCGCGAGGCTGAGCGAGGCTCGAGCACGTCGACCGGCTCGTGCTCGTCGGCTGATCCAGCGCGACGCCAACTCCGTCCGCGACTACGACCTCGACCGCGCCGATCGCAGCTCTCGACGATGAAGCTCGTCGGCTATACCGAGGTCGTGCACCAACTCGCCGACCGGCTCGCCGCCGGACGCCTCGATCCTGCTCTTCGGCGGGCTCGCCAAGGACCGGCCGTATCCCGGCTCGACGACCGTCACGTCCGTCAACGGCGCCGTCTCGACGCTCGTCCGCACGCTCGCAATCGAGCTCGCGCCGGTCCGCGTGAACGCGATCCACCCCGGGATCGTCGCCGACACCCCCTTCTGGAGCGGCAAGGACGAGGCGCTCGCGGCTGTGCGCGCGCGCACGCCGACCGGCGCCACGTCGACGACGAGCGACATCGTCGACGCGTCCGTCTTCCTGCTCGAGAACCCCGTCGATGAACGGCGCCAACCTCGAGGTCGACGGCGGCTGGATGATGCTGTGAGCCTCGCCCGACGCATCGGGCACCAGGCTGCGAGGCGAGTGAGGAGGAGACGCGTGCATCACCTGAAGCGCTGCGGGTCGATCGACCCGTTCCCGCGAGTACGCGTCGCGCAGCGACGGGTTCGCGCGGTGCGCGCTCGTCGACGGCGACGTCGGCTCCGTCCACATGGGTCTCGGCTCTGCCGCGCTCGAGGACGGCCACGTCGACGACGCACGTGCACTCGTTCGAGGAGAGCTTCTACGTCCTCGAGGGCGAGCCCGTGCTCGTACCTCGACGGGCGCGGCTATCGGCTCGCGCCCGGCGCGTGCGGCGTCGTCCCGGTCGGCGTCCCGCACGCCTGGCGCGTCGAGGGCGAGGCGCGCTGGATCGACATGGTCGCGCCGCGGCCGCGGCGGCCCGGACGAGACAGCCCGACACGTTCTTCGTCGGGCCCGGCGCCCGTCGTCGGCGAGCGTGCCGCTCGACGTCCGCGACCCGCGCACGCGCAACTTCTTCCGGCTCGACGACTGGCAGATGGACGTCGACAACCTCAAGGTCGGCGCGCCGATCGAGCAGCCGACGGTCTCCGCGAGCATGGCCACCGCGCTGCTCGCCTACAGCGGGATCACGGTCAAGATGCTCGTCGACCAGCGCCTCGACGCGCACCTGCACACGATGTTCATGGTCCAGTACCAGCCGCGACGGGCGTCGCGCAGCCCCACGACCATCCCTTCGAGGAGTCGTACTACATGCTCGAGGGCGAGGTCGAGGTCGTCGCCGACGGCGAGCGCTACACGCTCCGTCCCGGGCGACGTCTTCTGGACGGGCGTCGGCTGCATGCACGCCTTCTACAACACGAGCGGCAAGCGCGTGACGTGGCTCGAGACGTCCGCGCCCGGGCCGCCCGACCGCCACTCGTACCGGTTCGACCGCGACTGGGACTATCTCGACGACGCGGATCGAGGCCGCGAAGGAGCTCGAGCGAGCAGCTCCGTGACGCGGCCGGCTGGTAGCGTCGGCTTCGCGCGGCTCGGTCGGATGGGAGCCCCGATGGCCCGGGCGCGTGCTCGAGGCCGGCTTCCCGCTCGTCGGTCTGGAACCGGACACGCCGGCGCGCGCCGACGAGCTCGCGGCCGCCGGGGCGCGAACGTGGCCGCATCGCCGCGCGAGCTCGCGGAAGCGGCGTCGATCGTGGTCGTGACGATGGTCGCGGACGCGGACGCGCTCGGTGCCGCTGCTGGACGGCGACGACGGGCCTGCTCGCGGGGCTCGTCACCTGACTCGGTTCTCGTCGACATGAGCACGATCGGGCCGGCCGCCGCCGCGGCGTTCGCGGCTGCGACGGTCCGAGCGAGGCGCCGCGCTGGGTCGACGCTCCCGTCTCCGGGAGCACCGCGCTCGCGGAGCAGCGGCGCGCTCGACGCATCATGGTCGGCGGCGACCGCGACGCCGTCGCTCGCGGTGCCGAGCCGGTGCTGGAGGCGATGGGCGCAGAAGATCATGCACCTCGGCGCGACGGGCGCGGGGGCGGCGATGAAGGTCGTCGTCAACGCCGTCATCGCCGTGATCAACGAGGCGATCGCCGAGGGCCTCGTGCTGGCCGAGCGCGCCGGGATCGCGCGCGAGACGCGTACGACGTCTTCGCCTCGGCGGCGTCGCCGCGGCGCCGTACGTCCTCTACAAGCGGGATGCGTTCCTCCGTCCCGACGAGGCTCGGTCGCGTTCACGATCGAGCTGATGCGGAAGGACCTTCGGCTCGTCTTCGCGCTCGCCGACGAGCTGGGCGTCGACCCGCTCGCAGTTCGGGCAGCCGACGAGACGCTCGCCCGCGCGAGCGACCTGGGGATGGCTGAACGAGACTTCTCCAGCGTTGCCGAGCTCCTCCGCACGGCGTAGCGCGATGGGTGGACGACGCCGCAGCCCACGCCAGGCGGACTCGATTTGATGAGCGACGACGCGCACGAGCGCACCGCGCCGCATGGGCGTGCCACGGAGACGTCTCGTTCGAAGACGTATCGCCGCCTCGAGCAGCTGATCGCGACAGCACCTGCGTGATCCTCGACGGCGGCGTCGCCACCGAGTTGCAGCGCGCGCACGCTCTGCGCGACAGCGGCGAGGCTCCCGACCCGGAGCTCTGGGGCACCTGGGCGCTTTACCGGGCGCCGGACGCCGTGCTCGAGGTGCACCGGCGCTACGTCGAGGCCGGCTGCGACATCATCTCGACGGACACGTGGTCGATCCTCTCGACGCCGGACGTCGCGCTCCGGCGGGCCACCGGGCGAGCCCGACGCTCCAACATTGGATGGACGTCGCGCGGCTCGGCATCCGGCCTGGCTCGGCGCGCGGTCGAGGAGAGCCGGCCGGAGGACGCCTGCGCCGTCGCGTTCGCGATCTCCGAGGACGTCACTCGCCGGAGCGAGCGAGGCACGATCGACCTGCTCGCGCGCGTCTTCGAGGACGAGCCTCCCGACCTGCTCCTGCTCGAGACGATGTCGCTCATTCGCGACCCGGAGACCTTCGACCTCGTCGAGCGCCTACTCCAGTCCGGGCTCCCCGTCTGGCTCTGCTTCCGCCGTTGCCGGCACGGCGTCTGCGGCGTCTACGGCCAGCACTGGGGCCCGCCCGAGGGCGATCTGTTCGGCCGGGCGGCGCGCCGCTTCGAGGAGCTGGGGATCGGCGCCCTGCTCATCAACTGCCTGCCGATCGATCACGTTCCCGGCATGCTCCCCTGGCTCCGGGACTTCACCGACCTTCCGCTCGGCGTGTATCCCAACCTCGGCCGTCTCGCGGGATCGCTCTGGCGCTTCGACGACAAGGTCGGCCCGTAGGAGTACGCGCGAGCTGGCGCTCGAGCTGGCGGGACGAGGGCGCCCAGATCATCGGCGGCTGCTGCGGCAGTGACGCCCGAGCACATCGCGGCGGCGGCGCAGGCGCTCGAGGGCACGCAGCCCGGGCGCGAGCGCCCCAGCGCGGTCACGCCCGCCGAAGGCGAGCGCGGCGCGGGCCGTCGAGCACGCCCGCGCGGCCGTGGCTCGACGACGAGGGCGCAGGTCTCTTCCCGCTCCCCGTTCCCGAGCTGGTCGTCGACGAGGGCGTCTTCGTTCCCACCCAGGGAAGCTATCTCTGTCTGGAAGCACCTCTTCCAGCCGGCCTCGGGAAGGGCGCAGCGCTGCCTCGACGTCGGCTGCGGGATGCGGGATCCTGGCGGTCCAGCTCGCGCTCAACGGCGCCGAGCACGTGCACGCGATCGACATCGATCCGAAAGCGGTCGCGAACACGCTCGCCAACGCGTTCCGCAACGGCGTCGCCGACCGCATGACAGCGGAGGACCGTCGACCTCTTCGAGTGGGAGCCCGACGAGACGCTACGACCTCGTCGTGGCGAGCCTCTACCAGATGCCCGTCGATCCCTTCGAGGAGCCGACCGGCCACCGCCCGCTCGACTACTGGGGCCGGACCTGCTCGACCACTTCCTCCTCTGCTCCCGCAGCTCCTCACGCCGGGCGGGCACCGCCTACGTGATGCAGCTCTCGATCATCGGCCAGGTCGGAGTCCGACCGCCTCCTCGCGCGCGTCGGGGCTGACGCGCCCGCGTCGTCGACTTCAGCTTCTTCCCCTTCGGCCCGCTCTTCGAGCGCAACCGGGCTCAGATCGAGCGCGTGGAGGAGCTTTCCGACGCCTACCACCTCGGCTTCGCGGACGAGGACGTCATGGTCGCCTACCTGCTCGAGCTCAC
This sequence comes from uncultured Gaiellaceae bacterium, assembly GCA_963802865.1. Taxonomy (GTDB): domain Bacteria; phylum Actinomycetota; class Thermoleophilia; order Gaiellales; family Gaiellaceae; genus GMQP-bins7. The sequence continues at coordinate 68,963 of CAWDKB010000016.1, read as the reverse complement.
CCGTGAGACAGCGGCCGACTAAGCCGGCCTCCGGCTGCGAGGCTTCCGCGGGCGCACCTTCTCCGTGCGCGGGCGGTCTGTTACGTTCAGTCTGGTTGCACTAGACGACAAAGCGAGTTACCTGGGCGAAAGGAGTCGCGGCGCAATGCTCACAGCCACCAAAGACCTGATCCTCCCCACGACCGTAACCGGGTCGTGGCCGCGCCCGAAGTGGTACACGGGCAACCTCTTCGAGCGGCCGTACTCGAGCGGTCTCGGGGACGTCGACTTCCGCGAGCAACACCTCGACGCGGTTGCCACGGTCATCAGCGACCAGGAGCTCGCCGGGCTCGACATCCTCACGAACGGCGACTACCACCTCGACTTCGACCTCGCCGGTCGCTCGTGGTTCTCGTATCCGAGCGAGCGTCTCTCGGGGATCTCGGAGTTCGACACGGAGACGACTGCGGGCTGGTCATACCCGGTCGGCACCTGGCTGAACGAGATCGTCGGGGGCTGGAAGTACCACGCCATCGTGGACAAGATCACCCCCCGCGTGCCGCTCGAGTTCGCGAAGGTGTGGCGCGTCGCGCAGGCTCGAACCGAGAAGCCGGTGAAGTTCGGGACGATCGCGGCCGACCTCGCGTCGACGGTGCTCACCGTGAAGACCGACGTCTACGACGACGACAAGCGCGAGCTCATGTGGGATCTCGCGGGCGTGCTGAACGCAGAGCTACGGCAGCTGGTCGCGGCCGGCTGCACGGTCGTGCAGATCGAGGAGCCGGCGATCCACAGCGCAGCCGCGTGGGGCGCCGACGAGGCCACGCTCGACTTCTACGTCGACCTCTTCAACTACACCGTCGAGGGTCTCGGCGAAGCGGAGATCTGGGTGCACACGTGCTGGGGCAACCCCGGAGCACAGCACTGCTTCCAGCCGACGATCACCTACGAGGCGTCGCTCGAGATCTTCCTCGACCGCATCAACGCGGACGTGTGGACGATCGAGTCGAAGCACAACAGCCATCAGCTCCTCCCGAACTTCGAGCCGTACAAGGGAAAGCTCAACAAGAAGATCGCCGTCGGGATGATCAGTCACCGCGCGCTGCAGGTGGAGACGGTGGACGAGATCGCGGCCGACATCCGCTTCGCCTTGCAGTACATCGACCCGGAGCACCTCGTGCTCTCGTCCGACTGCGGCTTCGGCCGGCAGGGCGTTCCCCGCCCGATCGCGCTCTACAAGGCCGCCGCCCTCGTGCAGGGGGCGAACATCGTGCGCGAGGAGCTGGGCGCGCCGACGACAGTGGTCCGAGCAGCCGAACCGGGCCTCCAGATCGACGTGCCGGAGTCTGCGATCGCGGAGGTCGGCGCCTAGCACTCCGCCTGGCGACTCCGACCGCATCTGAAGTAGCACCCCGCGGAGGGCGACCCCCCTCCGCGGGTGTGCGCGCGACGCGCCGGACGCCTCGCTTCTGCCATCCTTGGTCGACGTGGTGAGCCTTTTCCGCAAGCCGCTCGAGATCCCGTCGCTCGACGAGGCGCTCCCCGGCCGCGACGAGCCGATCGCCGGTTCCCGCGTCGCACCTCGTCCTGGGCACCCCGATCGGCCCGCCGTTCCCCGAGGGCACCGAGCAGGCGATCTTCGGAATGGGGTGCTTCTGGGGCGCCGAGCGAATGTTCTGGCGGGCGCCCGGCATGTACACGACGGCCGCGGGCTACTCGGCCGGGTCTCACGCCGAACCCGACCTACCAGGAGGTCTGCACGGGCCGGACGGGGCACAACGAGGTCGTCCTTGCGGTCTTCGACACGCAGAAGACGAGCTACGAGGAGCATGCTCCGCATCTTCTGGGAGGGGCACGACCCGACGCAGGGCATGCGGCAGGGGAACGATGTGGGCACGCAGTACCGCTCGGGGATCTACTGGACGACCGAGGCGCAGCGCGACGCGGCGCTCGCGTCGAAGGAGATGTTCCAGGAGGAGCTTTCGCGCGCGGGCTACGGCGAGATCACGACCGAGATCGTCGAAGCCGGGCCGTTCTACTACGCCGAGGACTACCACCAGCAGTACCTCGAGGCGAACCCGAACGGTTATTGCGGCCTTGGCGGGACTGGCGTGAGTTGTCCTGCGCCAGCGACAACGGCGAGCGAGTAACCACCGGGGTTCCAGCGGGCATCGTGCCCAGCCGGGCTTTCTCGGACACCAGCGGCTCCAGCACGTAGCTCGCTCCGACCATCAGCTCGGCGTTGACGCGACGCGGTGCCTCGGGTGCGACGTGCGGTGGAGCGTGAACCCGTCGAACACCCGGCGAAGCGCCACCTGTGTCGCGGCGATGGACTCGGCGCTCAGCCGACACCGTGTACGACCAGTGCGCTCTCGGTCTTCAACGCCTCGACTGCTCCGGCCTCACCGCCAAGATTTTCAGCTCGGTCTCGGCGTTGATGACGACACCCGGCACCTTCGCCTGCGACACCGAGCCGGTGGACACGCCAGCGGCCTCGGCGAACTCCGTCTGACGCCAGCCCATGCGGACGAGGTGCTTGATGTGCCGCGAGGCTTCGTCCGAGTACACGCGCTCGACGGGAGCCGGACGCCAAGCTGCTCGCTTGCGCAAGTTCTTGCAGGGCTTGCACAGACAGTGCGGCCCATGGCGAGGCAGCTCGGCCCAGGCGTCAGTGCTCGGCAACGCGCACCTCCTCACCGGCGCGAGTACGCCGTGAGAACCCCGGCAGCAAGTCGGCGCTCGCCGTCTTGCTCGATCCGCGTCGATCACGCTCAAGCGTTCACCGTCTTGTCGCGGACTTTCGATTCGGTGCCTCGGTGCGATTTGGACTTGCGGGGTTGGGCGATCTGGTCTGCTCAAAAAAACGCCACATCAGCGGAAACCATGCGCACAATGTTGGTGCGCCATGAGGTTCCTCGATCGCACTCAAGGTCGGATACCGCAACCGTGGCGGACACTCGTCGACTGGTTCGTGACCATCGCCGTCGCCGTAGCGGTCGTGCTGGCGTTTCAGGCAGAGGTCGCCAAGCCTTACCGCATCCCCACGCCGTCGATGGAGCCAACGCTCCACTGCGCTAAGCCCGTCGAGTACTGCGAGGGACGTTTCAGCGACCGCGTGATCGCCAACCGACTCGCATACAGGTTTCGCGACCCCGAGCGCGGAGAGATCGTCGTGTTCAAGACGCCCGCGGCGGCTGAGAGATGTGGACCGAGTGAGGGCTCTACGTTCGTCAAGCGCATCATCGGACTCCCGGGAGAAGTGATCTGGGAACGCGAGGGGATCGTCTTCATCAACGGCGACCGCCTCGTAGAGACCTACGTCGCCCCGTCTCGCCGAGGAAACGAGGACGGCCGCTGGTCGCGCGTCGCCCAAGGCCACTACTTCGTCCTCGGCGACAACCGCACTCACTCCTGCGACTCTCGAATGTGGGGCACGGTTCCCCGCAGCAATCTGATCGGCCCTGTGATGCTGACGTACTGGCCGCCGAGCCGCGGGTCCTTCCGGTAGGTCGTTCCGCGGCATCAACGCAGGCCGAACTTCCCCAGCGCTCGGTCAGCCTTCGCTGCCCTGATCTCTCGCAGCGCTCGCTCGCCTGCTGTCGTTGGTGCGCGTTGCTTGCCGGGGTAGAGGCTGAACCCCGGCGGTAACGGCCGGGCCGGTGGCGGGGTCGGCAGCGCCTCGTTGAGCGGCTGGTACTTGAGCATCGCGTACTCCCAGTCCCGCGACCCCCAGTGGTGCGATGGGTGCTCGCGCTAGTCCGGGCCGAGCGACTTGACACCTCGCGGCCAGGGCGCTCGTGCTGCTTCATCGCGTGCCCCGCATCCCACCGACCGTTCCGAGCCGGACGGACTTGCCCGCTTGGCGGTCGGCCTTCCGCAAGAACCAGAGCGTGTCGTCCTCGACGCAGAACAAATCGGCCATCGCCGGGTCGTCGCCCAGGAGCGGATTGCCATGCACAACGCGGTACTCCGTCCCGGTCGCACGATCCACCCATGTCCTGCCGTCGCGGTCGAAGTCTGAGGCCCGGCCTTCGGGCCACTGACGGGCTGCGTACCGGATCGTGTCGGCCGTCGCCTTCGGCAGCGACTTCACCTCGCCGACGTAGTTCGGCTTGTGCGGTGAGCCTGCGAGCTTGCGGCCGTCCGGGAAGTCCATCGTCCCCGGTGGAGTCGTCCAGCCCTGGAACGTCGAGTCCTCCATCGCACGTCTCCTTCGTCTGTGCGTTCAGATGCTCGGCTCGCAACGCGAGGCTGGCACCGTTCGCCCTTCGATCTTAGCCTTGCCCGTCCCTGTCCGCGCCTTGCGCCTCATGCCGTCGCGGATCAGGCTATGGCCGGATGCTCCGCAAAGACAAGGGTGCGCGTATCGAGAAGCAGCTGATTGGCGCATTGATTCTCCTTGGCGCTGTCGCCGTCAGCCCGGGCGCGAGCGCGAGCGCAGAGTCACAGCCGCGGTCGCTATCCGGGTCGGTCAAGAACGGCCTGATCGCGTATTCGTTCGACGGCGACATCTATGTCGGCGATCCGGCCACGGGGGAGACGACCGCGATGGTCACGAACCCCGAGTACGAGGTGAATCCGATCTTCGCTCCCAGGCGGCAGAAGGATTGCGTTCATACGAGGCAATCCACAAACCGCGAAGGCGAAGGTCGTCGTGGTTCGAACGGATGGTTCCCAGGAGCGCCTCATCTTTCCTAAGGGACGGGCGCACCGGGGGCTTGGGAATTACGGGTGGACACCAAACGGCGACGCACTCGTCGTGCAGCTCGACAGCCGACCGTTCTTCTATCCGGCACGTCTCGATGGGGAGCTTTCGCTGTTCGATTCCCTCGGCAGAGGTAAGGAATCCGTCCTCACCCCACCCCTGCCACGGACGATCGGCGGCCATTACTGGGGCAACAACCAAGTAGCGCCGATGTTTCGCCCCCCTTCGGGAGACCGCATCCTGTCGGGTGACTGCTTCGGGTGTTCAGTCGTGATCTCAAGAGCGCGACTCGCATTGACAAAGCCCTGAAGCCGTACGAGCCCTATCAGCTGCGCTGGCCGACGTGGTCTCCCGACGGGACTCAGATCTTGTTCGAGCTCAGGCTCTGCGCCGGGCGCTGCAACGAGGAACGGTGGCGGCTGTTCGTGATGAGCGCCGACGGTACGCGTCCCCGCCGCGTCGGCGTCGGCGACGGCACCGGCGGGCAGTGGTCACCTGATGGCTCGCAGATCGCCTTCGAGCGAGTCAGGGAGAAGACCGATCGAGCGGTCATCGTCGTCCTCGATCTCGAGTCCGGCAAAGAGCGTGCGCTCGAGTCGACATCAGCCGCCGGGAAAGACGCTGGCGCGAGGTTCCCCACGATCACCTACAACAACGTCGTACACCATTGGTTCTACGAGGGATGGACGTGGGCACCAGATGGGCGCAGCCTTCTCATCCTCGAAAACCACCGAACGCGTCCATGGGTCGTCGACATCAAGACCGACACCGTCACGAAGCTTCCGTGGAAGGCCGACTCCATGCCGAGCTGGCAGCGAGTGCGTGTCGGGTAGATCGTCAGCCCGTCAGCCCGTCAGCCCTAGTTCAGCCCGCCCGCCTCCAGCTCGCGCTCCTCGATCCGCAGCTTCGCTGCAATCTCCGGATCGTCGCCGCGCACCTCTTCGATGAAGCGCTCGGCATCCTCACGGCGGATGAATACCTCGAGTTCGACGCCGAGCGGGAAGTCGGGCGAGAGGGCGTCGTTAACGACGGCGTAGACGATCACGCGATGGATGACCTAGCTGTAGTTCCCAGACACGTTGTTGACGGTCTGAGGTAGCAACGAGCCCTCCTAGGGTGCGGCTTGTCAAAGAGTCGCGGCCCAAAGGAGGGCTCTTATGGATCTTCATGCAAATGCGGTCTTGACCGTCCGTCAGCGGCGAGCGTGTCTGTGATCTCGTCGCGGCCGGCGTGACGATCGCCGCCGCGGCGCTTGTCGTCGGCTGTTCCCGGCAAACGGCCTCCAAGTGGGTCAACCGCCGTCGGCGCGGCGAGTCGCTGCGTGACCGCTCGAGCCGACCGCACCGCTCTCCGCGGCGCACACCCTGGAGCGTCGAGCAGGCGATCCTGCGCGCACGAGCAGAGCTGCGCGAGGGACCGCACGTGATCGGCTGGGCGCTCGGGATCGCAGCTTCGACCGTGCACGCCGTCCTTCGCCGGCACGGCCGCTCCCGCCTCGTCGTCGCGCCCGCCTCGCGAGGAGATCGTCCGCTACGAGCGCTCCCGACCCGGCGAGCTTGTGCATGTCGACTGCAAGAAGCTCGGCCGTATCCTCGCGGCCGGGACACCGCGTCACCGGGAATCGCCGACAACGGGCGAAGGGCAAGGCCGGCTGGCAGCACCTCTTCGTTGCGATCGACGACTACTCCCGGCTCGGCTTCGCTCGCGTCTACCCAGACGAGAGCGCAGACTCCGCACTCGCCTTCCTCGACGAGCTCGTCCGCTTCTACGGCGCACACGGGATCACCGTCGAGCGCGTCTTGAGCGACAACGGCACCTGCTTCAAACGCCGCTGGGCCGATGCGTGTGCCGTGTTCGGGATCACCGTCAAGAAGACCCGCGCCTATCGCCCGAGACCAACGGCAAGGCCGAACGCTTCATCCGCACCCTGCTCGAGCGCTGGGCGTACGCCTATCCCTACGAGCACGAGACCGAGCGGCTGGCTGCCTTGCCTGGAGCACTCGACTTCTACAATCGCCTCCGCCCCCACCGCGCTCTCGGAGGCTTTGCGCCGCTACAGCGCGTCAACAACCTCCCTGGGACATACACCTAGCTCAGCGGTATCGGCTCGAACAGCGCCGCTGCGAAAAGTCTCACAGGATCAGAGATCGCTCTTCCGGAACTATTGACGACGGTGCCTCTACGGGAGTACGTTCGGGCTGGCGCTGACACAGCGTCGGGCTACAGAGGGGAGAGGAAATGGGCAAGAAGCGATTCCTCGCGGTCGTCGGAGCCGCGACATTCGCGCTTACGGCAACGTTCGCGCTTGCGGCAACCGCATCGGGTAAAGGAAACAGCCCGGCCCAGCTCCAGCGGGCCGGCTGGGACTGCCTCAATCCCGCTGGTGCGTTCCCGGAGAACCCGAACGTCCACTGTTTCCCGCCCGGCCAGCTGGCGGCAGTAAGCGCGGGTACGGCAGTGAGCGCACTGCTCAAGGCGTTTGCAACGCCGAACGTGGACGCGGAAGAGGCTCCGTTCCTCGGCACCGAGCACATGATTCGGGCCGACCACTTCCACAACCAGCCCTGTCCCACCGACCCGCCCGGCGGCCCGCCCGGCACGACAAGCAGTCCGCCGCTCTACGAGTGGAGCTACCTCGGCCCGCGGTTCGGCTGGGATTACTACATCTGTCACCACTTCGATAGCCCCTGGTGATCAGGCCAGAAAGCGATCAGCGATTCGGGAGGAACTATTGACGAGGGTTCCCGGACAGGAGTACGTTCCCGCCTGACGCCGATGTGGCGTCAATCAACAAACTGGGGAGAAGGGGGAAAGACATGCGCAAGCGGTCATTGCTGGCATTGCTGGCGATTGCGACCTTTGCAGCTGCGGTCGCGGCCGGTTTGGGTACGAGTGCCGCATCCGCCGGTGAGGTGACTGGGAACTGCAATAACGCCAAGGAGGGTTCTCCAGCTGCCGACAACTGCAAGGAGGGTCAGAACGCAAACGCCAACTCGATCTGCGCGTTCTCCGGACAGAACGACGATCCAGACAGCACGAATCCGGAGAATCCTGGCGGTAAGACGCAGTCCTACGGGCAGGACGTCAGCGCAGGCAGGGCTAATCCGAGCGAGGAGAACCCGGGCAAGTTGGGGCATGAGCCGCCTGGTCCTGACGATCACCCCCATCCTGGCTTTGCATGCAACGGCGACCACGGTTTCCTCTCCGGGCCCTAGGAGCGAGTGACGCACTGGTTGGCCCCGGCCCTTTGCGTCGGGGCCAACCTTCATCACCTGGATGAGCCGATGAACCGTCAGCCCAGACGGATCGGCTCGAACAACGCGGCGGCAAACAATGGGCGAGAGAACGAGTCCGCACTCGGCCGGACGTCGGTTGGCTCCTGCGCTTGCGGTGAAGTGGCGTAGGGTGGACGCCGCAACAACACGTCCCGACAGAGGAGGAGACATGGTCCTGGCAACGGCGAAGATCGGGGATTTCGAGCAGTTCTGGAATACCTTCTCAACCAAGGGTGCTGAGAAGCGAAAGCAGCACGGGTCCAAAGGTGCAACCGTCTTTCGGGATCCAAATGAGAGCGATCGCGTTTGGGCGATTTTCGACTGGGACGAGGCGGGCTGGCAAAGCTTCACCTCGGACCCCGATGTCCCGGCGATCTTTCAGGAAGCCGGGTTTACGCAAGGTCCGCCCAAGTCGGCGGAGTTCCTCCGCGAGCACGACGCCTAGACACGCTCGCGCGACTCCAACCAAGCCTTCTCTAGGCACCGACCGGGATCGGGGCGAACAGCAGGTCGGCGGATGTAAAGGATGGACGTCCTAGCGGGCTGGCCCTGCGGGTCGAACTCTGTTCGCCTAGGCTCCTCACCTCTCGCGCACTGCGGCGGGCGCGTTGGTGGCCTATGGGCTTTCGGCCGGGGTTCTGGCCAGCAGGGCCAGTCCAACGAGTGTACTCCCCCGACGAGCCCTAATCCGATGACTCGCCGCGACGCCCCTTAGCCGCATCGTGGTCGCGTTCGGACGAGATCTGGCGGTCGATTCTGTCCGCGCGGCGCATGGCGTCGTACACCGCGTCCCAGTGACGTGAGACCTCTGCCATGGCACGGGCGGTGGTCAGCGCGGCTTCCTCAAGTCGTGCGTTCACTCTCTCGACCTCGGCTATGCGCTGTTCGAGGTCGTGCCACTTCTCCGCGAGCTTGCTCAACTCCTCGGCGACTACCTCGTAGTCATCCATGTCTGGACATGATCCCGCCGCTGTCAACCGATCGTCAACTCGGCGGGCGGCGCTACGATCCGCCGACCGATGCGCTTGCTGCGCTGCGGGGAGTGCTGCTTGTCGAGAACGAGTGGCGGGTGCGCGAGGGGCTCGTCTAGCTCCGAAGCCGTCGCGGAGAGAAGTGCGGAACGACCATCAACGCTCAAGCACAACGCGTCGAAGAGCACAAAGTCGGCTACTCTGGAATCACTACCTAGAGTTCTTCCTCTCGCCGTGCCCGCCTGACATTGCGCCAGGTCGAGCGGAGGGAGAAGGCCTGTGGCCTCTGAATCCTTGACGATCCGTTTCCCGTCTGGCGCTTGGGAGTACGCAACGACGGAACGCGTGCCCAACGTCGGAGACACGCTGGTACGGGACGGAGAGACGTGGTTCGTCGCGGGGGTAACGGAATCGGTGGACGACCACCGGGTGATCACGATGGCCCCTCGCGCCGAGGTGGAGAAGGAGCCCTCACACCTGAAGAGCTCGGCGCGGAAGAGCTCGACGCGATGGCCTCGGTGGTAGCGCGCCAGCTTGCTCACGCGTCTCCTCGAGTTCGAGTTCGACGCCGTACCTGATAGCGCCGACGCTTCTCCGCGTACTCCTCGGGATGGAGCCCGGAGGCCTCCTCGTTCGAGCGCGTTGGAGCCGGGGTCAGCCGGTGACGGCCACCGGGATCGGGGCGAAAAGCAGGTCGGCGTCAGTAAACGTTGGGTGTGGGCTAGTTGTGCCCGCCCACCTCTAGCTCGCGCTCCTCGATCCGAAGTAGCTCGCGGGCTCGGGACTCGGGTCTTCGGAGGCTGGCCATGCGCTGAGCTCTACCGTCGCGGCCCGCCTCGACTTCGATCAGCTTCGGCCTCTACCAGCGCAGCGAGTTCGCGGATCGTCTCTCGTGGAAGCACGGGCGAGTACAGCGCGGCGAAGTTGAAGTCGGGCGTGATCTTCGGGTTGCAGTCATACGACTTGTGAATAACGGTGAACCACGAGGGTTCGCCGATGCAAAGCCGAGGCGCCCGAGACAACTTGTCGTCGCCGCGAGTCGGGGAGGATGTTCCAGCCAGGCGAGCGCGAGCGAGACCACAAGTGCCGCCGCGCAGGCCGCTGCGGTAACGGGCACGAACCACTTCATCGCTGCTCCTTTCGAGGCAGAGCAAGTTGGCGATGAAGCTTCTGGGGTTGCGGACAACTCAGCGATACGCCGATCGGCATATTCAGGCCGCGATACGCCGATCGGCGTATTCAGGCCGTTCTTGCGTTGTGTCGCTTACAGGCGAGTCGTATCGTTGGTCACTAATGGAAGGTCTGGGCGACCAGGAACTCCGAACTCTGGTGGGGTTTGCCCACGACGCCGCTCACGTCGCCCGGTTCGAGCCGCGACGACTGGAGCGGTGGTTGGTCGAACGTGTCGGAGAGCTCATCCCGGCCGACACAGTCCACGTCCAGGTCAGTCCATGGCCGGGCAGCCGGGGAGCTTTCTCTACCTCGTCGGCGACGAGCCGCGATTCGCGGCTTTCCGCAACAGCCCCGAAGGGCGAGCCGAGTGGGCCCGACTTATCTACCAGCATCCACTGGCCATCGAGCGCATGAGCCACCCGACGGAGACCCGGGCGATTCGGATTATCCGACTTCGTGACGCTGCGACAACTCCACGCGCTCGAGGTCTACGACTCCGTCCTGCGACCGTTCGATCTGAACCACTGCGTGACAGCGCGCTTCTTCGGAGCGAGCCGGGTTTACGATCTTTCGTGCGCCCGCGACAGCGTCGACTTCGAACACCGGGATCTCTTGCTACTCGAGGTCGTAGCAACCGTGCTTGGCATGGCCGTTCGGTTGCCGCCGCCAACTCGTCCCCCACAGCTCGAGCGCCTCGGCATTACCGAGCGGGAGGCGCAGGTCCTCGATCATGTTGCGCGCGGAGATCCAATGCCGAAATAGCCGGCGAGCTGAGTGTTGCTCCCGGCACGGTGAAGAAGCATCTCGACAACATCTTCGAGAAGCTCGGAGTTCGCAATCGGGTCGCAGCGGCGCGTATTTGGATCGCTGCGTCGTCAAGTCAGAGCCCGGAGGATCTCGGGCTCTTGCGCTCGCCTGTAGACGACCTGGTCGCTTAGTTCAGCCCGCCCGCCTCTAGCTCCCGCTCCTCGATCCGCAGGTAGCTCGCGAGCAATTGGTTGACAGCGGCGGGATCATGTTCATCGTGGATGACTACGAGGTAGTCGCCGAGGAGTTGAGCCAGCTCGCGGAAAAGATGCGGGGCCTCGAGGACCGCTTGACCGAGGTGGAGAGAGTGAACGCCCGGCTCGAGGAAGTAGCTCTGACCACGGCCCGTGCCCTGGGAGAGGTCTCACGTCACTGGGACGCGGTGTACGACGCCATGCGGCGCGCAAACAAAATCGACCGCGAGATCTCGTCCGAGCGCGACAACGATGCGGCTATGGCGCGCCGCGGCAAGAACGAGTAAGGGCCCGGCAAGCCGGGCCCTCCGTCGAGTGCGCTGCGGTCGAGTTACGCGGCGACCAGAACGCGGTCGCTGTGAGCAACGACCTTGCCGCTCGTGATCTTGGGCTCGTTGGGGATGAATGTCTCGAGCTTCTCGTCGCGGATCCACGTTGCGACGATCTTCGTCGACTCCATGCCCTGCTCAGGGGTCTCGAAGAGATTGAGCGAGCTGAAGACGCCGTTGCCGGCCTCGATGAGGAAGTAGCCCTTGAACCCGGGCAGCTTCTCGAGCTTGGGGACGAGGGTCTCGTTGGCCTTGCGGGTCAGCTCGGCCGAGCGATTCTGGTCCACACCGTCGTAGCGGCGGATGGTGGCATGCATGTGATGCTCCTTTGTTCCGATCAGTGCAGGAAAGTCCAGATGAACCCCTGCTGCGCTCGGGCCGGTGGTACTACCAAAGAGGAAAGAAAAAACCTCGGCGGCTCAAAAACAGGGCCCAAGCGCTGGGGCCACCCTAGCTGCGATACGCCACGCGCCGTGTTGCGTCTCGCAAAGCCGCTCCCCGACAGCGCTCTCTCTGCGGGAACGAATGCCTTGCTGCGGATCGGCGCGAACAGGAGCGCGTAATCAAAGGGTGCCCGTGTCGCCGCCGTGGGAGGAATAGGATCGGTCTCGAAGGAGGTCAGATGGCGAAGATCTGGGGTCTGTCCAAGCGCGACGCGGAGTACGGCCCAGCCCCGACGCCCGACGGTCGCTGTGACCGGTGCAAGTACATGTTTCCACCGCTGTCTCTCGGCGGGTGTCGACTGGTACGCGGAGTAATCAGCGGCTCGTCTAGCTGCAAGGAATTCGCGCCGCGGCGTCCTGCTCGCACCGACACCGAGAGCTAGACGAGCGAACGCGGACACGGCGGGCTAAACGAAAGAGGAGGCCCGGAGGCCTCCTCGATCGAGCGCGTTGGTGCCGACGCCCTCTAGCCGAAGCTGACGCAGCCCATGCGGGTCGGGCTACGGCTTCTCGGGATCCGAGTCGACGGAGCTTGCGGTGCTTGTGCCGGGCGTATTGATCGGGCGCGGCGGCTCTGGGACTTCCTCCACCACCACACCGGGGGTGCCGATGAACGCGGCGATGGCGGTGCCGACACCTTCGATCGGCTTCGACCCGGAGGCGACCTCGTCGCTGTACGCCTCCCGAGCGCGCTTCAGTCGTTCGCGCCCGCTCTTGGTCGCCACGGCATACACGGCGACCCCGAGAGCGGCGAGCCTCACCAGTCGCGTCACATCGGGAGCCTAGCCCGCACGGGGCGGCGAGGGTGGTGACCCCGCGGGGCCATACGCGGGGCGATGAGGCCTCTATCGCCCCTTCACGGCCTCTCCCGGCCTGTCGCCGCGTTGGCTAAAAGTGCCCTGAATCCCTAGCGTTTGCAGGGCTTTCGGAGGAGGCCCATACGGGATTCGAACCCGTGCCGCCGCCGTGAGAGGGCGGCGGCTTGCCCTGCAAACCAGTGGTTTTTGCAGGGGCGACGGGGCGACAGCGGGGCGATAGGGCGGGAGGCTGCTATCCCCGCTCGAGCGGGATCAGCTACGCGGGCTGGCTACGCTGCCCCGGTGCCTGCGCCGGATGACCTCCACCGCCCCTGGAGCCGAAGGCGCGAGTGGGACGTGCGCGTCCACGGCGACTTGGTGCGCGTGTACCTCCACGACGCGGCGACAGTCGAAGGCCACGACCTTTACCCCGACGACCCACGCACCTGGGCCAACGTGTGGCTCGACGTGGAGGGTGCGCGCGAGCTTGCGCTGGCGTTGCAGGATGCTGCGCGCGAGGTCAAGGAGGACGGTTCGGAGGCGTGGGATGACCGCAACGCAGAGGAGGCCCTGTAGGGCCTCCTCGATCGAGCGCGTTGGTGCCGGGGTCAGGGGTCACGGCCACCGGGATCGGAGCGAACAGGACGGCGGACTCGAGATCGCCGGGTCGGCCGTCTAGCTACCGGCGGCGCCTGTGACCTGATCGGCAGCGTCCGAGGCTGCGCCGGTCGCCTTGCCAGCCGTGGCCTTGACCTTCTTGGTGGCCTCGCTACCGGCGGCGCCTGTGACCTGATCGGCAGCGTCCGAGGCTGCGCCGGTGGCCTTGTCGGCCGTGATCTTGACCTTCTCGGCGGCCTCGCCAGCCTTCTCGGCGGCCGTCTTAGTCAACGAGGACGCTAAGTCCTCCGCCTGATTCCACGTGGAGCCTGCGGACTCTTGGTTTTTCCGCCAGAAGAAGACACCGGCAGTGACGGCACCAATCGCGGCGAGCAGCGCAATGAGCCACTTCATCTCTCTCCTTTCTTCGCTTCGATGCTATCGCTTCGCCGAGGCCTGCTCGCGGCGTGCGCCGGTGCCACAACGCAGAGGGGGCACCCGTGTTTGGGGAGCCTCCTCGTTCGTCCGCCGTTGGACCGGGGTCAGGCGGTGACGGCCTCCACCGTGTCGCGCGATTTGGGTTGCGCAGCCTGTCGCCCCGGGAGCACACTGAGAGCGACGGCCGGGCGCGGTCTCGCGGCGCGCAGAACGCTCCGGGAACGGCGCCTCCGCGTCCGGCCTCTCTCAAGGGTTGCAAGCTTGTACGGAAGGGAGCACACTGGCACGGAGGCCGGGCGTGCTCGCTGGTGTTCGGGGGGAGAGCCAGTACACAGTCGTCAGTCGTATGACTACTCCATGCTCGGCCTCACCAGGGGCCGGGTGTGGTTTTGGTCGGTCCTTCTCTCCCCCTACCGACCTTGCCGTGCCCGGCCCACCATGTCATCCCCCAAATGCTCGGGCGCGACCTCGCGCTGGCGTTGCAGGATGCGGCGCGGCTGGCCGCTGAGGAGGGAAGTCTGGACTAGCCCCGCAAACGAGAGGAGGGCCCGGAGGCCTCCTCAGTCGAGCGCGTTGGTAGCGGGGTCAGGCGGTGACGGCCACCGGGATCGGGGCGAACAGCAGCTCGGCGGCGGATACAAACGATGGGGAACCCGAACGGCTACTGCGGGCTCGGCGGCACGGGTGTCTCCTGCCCGATCGGCACCGGCGTCGCCTCGAACGCTCCTTCCTGACCCGACTCAGCCCGCGGGCTGGTTGAAGGTCGTGTAGGTCACGACGGTCCGGAAGCCCATTGCCTCGTACATCGAGACCGCCATCTGCGACGACTGCAGCACGATGCAGTCGAAGCCCATGTCACGTCCGGCTGCGACGGCGGCCCAGGTCAAGGCCGTTCCCACACCTCGACGCCGAGCTGTGGGCAGCGTGCCGACGTTGTAGACCCCTGCGGTGCCGGCACTCCGGATCGCAAGCGAGGTGCCGACCGGGCGGCCGTCCGATCGCGCGACGAACGCCTGCACGTCTTCGTCGCCCATGAAGCCCGGAGTGAAGAGCGCCTCTCCCAGGGCTCGCGCGAGACCCGCGGCCTCGACGATCTCGATGAACTCGTGTCGATCCTCGACCCCAGCCGCCGCGATCCGGACACCGGAAGCCGGCGCAGGTGGCTCGAGGAGCGGGTGGAGCGCCATGCCCGGATACGGCACGGGGTTGCGCTCGAATCCATGCGCGAGCGGAACGGCCGCGAGCTCCGCTTCGAGCTCCGCCGCGACGAACACCCGGTACGGCACGCGACGCTCGGCGACCCAGTGCATTGCCGCATCGAGGTCTCCCGTAGTGGCCGACTCGACCACCGCGCAGCCGTTGAAGAACGACAGCGGCAGGCCAGTGGCGTACGCGACGACGCCTCCGAACTCACGGTAACCGCCGAACGCACTGTGCTCGACGACCTTGCGGAACGACGCGACGAAGTTCTCGTGGGCGAGCGCGATGAGCTCCTCCCCGCCCCTCATCGCCGTCGCTACGGCGCAGCTTCGACCGACGCAGCCACCTCTTCCTTCCGAGGTCGCTCGCTGGTGATTCCGCTGGTACCTGCCAGGCGGGTGGCGAAGTAGACGGGAATGATCGACAGGACGATCACGAAGAGCGCGACGACGTTGACGATCGGCAGCTCCGCGGGACGCGTGATGGCAGCGACGATCCAGATGGGCAGGGTCTGCTGGGCCCCCGAGGTGAACGTGGTCACGACGACCTCGTCGAAGGAGAGCGCGAACGCGAGCAGCGCGCCGGCCAGCAGCGCGGTGCGCATCTGGGGGAACATCACGTACCGGAAGGTCTGCCAGCTGTCCGCCCCGAGATCGGCGGACGCCTCGTCGAGCGAGCCCGCTGTCCTGCGCATGCGGGCGATGACGTTGTTGTAGACGACGACCACACAGAACGTGGCGTGCCCGATCACGATGGTCATGAGACCGAAGCTGACTCCGAACGGGCCGAGCACGTCGAGGATCGTCGCCTGGAGCGCCAGGCCCGTGATGATCCCCGGAAGGGCGATCGGGAGGATGACGGCGAAGGTTATGACCTCCCGCCCGAAGAACCGGTAACGGGAGACGGCCATCGCCGCGAGGGTCCCGAGCAGGAGGGCGACCGCGGTGGCGCCCAGCGCCGCGCGCAACGAGAGCCAGAGCGCGTCACGCACCTGCGGGTTCTCCCAGGCCACCGAGAACCACCTCGTGCTGTACTCCTCGATCGGCCAGGCCTGGGTCACGTTCCTGTTGAACGCGTACAGCACGACGACGAACAGCGGGACGTAGATGAAGGCGAGCGTCACCCCCGCGCCGAAGCGGAGGAGGAACCGCATGAGAGTCGACTCGACCACTAGAGCGACTCGAAGGCGCGTAGCTTTCGCGCGACCAGGAGGTAGAGGACGATGACGACGATCGGGACGACCGCATACGCCGCGGCGGTCGGCAGGGCGTCGCCGTAGATGTTGTAGATCACCGTCCCGATGAACTGCTCGCTTGTGATCAGACGCGGGGCGATGAAGTCGCCCAGGGTGAGCGAGAAGGTGAAGATCGACCCGGCGACGACAGCTGGGAACGCCAGCGGGAGAATGACGCGGACAAAGGTCGTCGACGAGCGTCCCCCGAGGTCGGCGGACGCCTCGAGCAGCGAGTTCGGGATCCGCTCGAGCCCCGCG
The DNA here is from genome assembly GCA_963802865.1 of uncultured Gaiellaceae bacterium. Lineage (GTDB taxonomy): Bacteria > Actinomycetota > Thermoleophilia > Gaiellales > Gaiellaceae > GMQP-bins7. The sequence goes on along the minus strand of CAWDKB010000016.1, from coordinate 52,563 downwards.
TAGATCGGCAGGATCATGAACGGGAGCCAGAGGTACGTGAAGACGAGCCACAGCCCGACCGTGGAGTATCCGTCGAACGAGGCGCCGACCGGGTCGAGCGCCCAGTTCACGACGCCGCCGTCGGAGAGGATCGTCCTCCAGGCGAGCACCTTGACGATGTAGCTCGCCCACAGCGGCACGAGGATCGCGACCACGAGGAGGTTGCGAGTCCGCGGCGACGCGACCCGGGCCATGTAGTACGCGATCGGAAAGGCGAACAGAACGTCCGCGACCGTGACGGCCAGCGCCATGACGATCGTCCGCAGCGCAACGTCCCTGAAGACGGGGCGTTCCACGATCGCCCGGAAGTTGTCGAGCGTGAAGTCCCGTACCAGCTCGCCCGTGAAGGGATCGGTGTCCCAGAACGCCGAGAACAGCAGGACGACGAGGGAGCCGCAGTAGACGACGACCATCCACGCAACGGGAATCGCGAGGAGGACGGCGAGCCGCGTTCGCGGGTGGCGGAAGAAGTAGGTCGAGAGACGCCGCCCCGGGCCTACCCGAGGCGGCGTCTCCGTGATCGGGACCGAGGTCATCCGGTCCGCTCGGCTGTCAGCCCCTGATCTCCGTCCAGGCGGTCTTCCAGTCCTCCTGCGTCACGCAGGTCTCGCCGCTGTCGGGATCGCCGCAGTCAGCGGTCGGAGTCGTCCAGTAGTAGACGTCCTCCCACCAGGACTCGTCGTCCGCATGGAAGTCGTCGCAGTGATTCTGGTTCTTCGTGAGCTCGCACGCCTTGAGGTTGACGGGCGCCTCGCCGAAGCCCTCCGCGACCGCTGCCTGCGCCTCCGGGGAGATCATGTGGTTCATCCAGAGGTACATGCAGTTCGGGTTCGCGGCCTGCGAGTGGATCATCCACGTGTCCGACCAGCCGGTCGTGCCCTCGACGGGCTTGATCGCCGCCACCGGTACGGGCGGGTCGGCATTCGTCAGCTGCAGGTACTGGTACGGCCACGTCGTCCCGACCACGCTGTCGCCGTTCGTGAACGCGGCGATCTGCGTCGCAGGCGTACCCGGCCAGTACTCGCCGACGTTCGGCGCCTGCGTCTTCAGGAGGTCGACCGCAGCGTCGAACTGCTCCTGCGTCAGCTGGTAGGGGTTCTCGATTCCGAGATCGGGCTGCGTCGCCTTGAGCCAGAGCGCAGCGTCGGCGATGAAGATCGAGTCGTCGTAGATCGAGATCTTGCCCTTGTACTTCGCCAGCTGGTCTTCCTCCCAGATGACGCCCCAGCTGTCCGTGTCCTCCGGCACCTCGTCGGTGCGGAACATCAAGTAGTTCGGGCCGCGGCCGTGGGGTGCGCCGTAGGCCTGACCGTCCAGGCTGTTGTAGTCCTGGTTCTTGATTCCCTCCTGCACGTCCGCGAAGTTCGGGATGAGGTCGGTATTCACCGGAGCCACGTCGCCGGTCGACATCATTCGGACGCTCGCATTGCCCGAGGCCGACACGCCGTCGTACTCACCCGTCTGGATGAGGCTGATCATCTCGTCCGACGAGCCGCCGTCCTTCGTGTTGACCGTGCACCCCGTCGCGGCGGTGAACTCGTCGGTCAGCTGCGCGTAGCCCGCCCACTGCACGAGATTGACCTCGCCCTCGTCCCGGGCGAGCTCCTGGATCTCCTCGAGCGACGTTCCGAGGCCCTCGATCTCGGTGCTCGCGCTGCCACCGCCGTCGTCGTCGCCTCCACCACAGCCTGCCGCCACCACGCTCAGCGCCGCCACGAGCAGTCCGAAGACTGCCCAGCGAGCAACGCGTCCTTTGCGTCCCGTCATTCCGATCCTCCCTCTGGTTCGTCGATGACCGACTCCTGCTCCGGGCGCCACTCCAACCGCACGCGGCGCCCCTTGGCCTCCAAGACCTGACTCGACCCCTCCTCGAGGTTCTGCGCTAGCACCTGCAACTCGCCACCACGGTCGAGCGTAACGTGGTAGCGAGTGACGGGCCCGACGTACTGCACGTCGCGGACCACGCCCGCCTCGACGTGTGCGCCGGGCTGCGGCTCCCGGCCGTCGTCGACAAGGTCGATCTTCTCGGGGCGAATGGTGTAGCGCCGCCCGTCGCGTTCGAGGACGTTCGAGACGCCGACGAAGCCCGCGATGAACTCGCTCTGCGGATGCTCGTAGACCTCGGCCGGCGGCCCTATCTGCTCGATCTTGCCCTGGTTGAACACCGCGAGGCGATCCGACATCGTCAGCGCCTCCTCCTGGTCGTGCGTGACGTACACGAACGTGAGGCCGACCTCCCGCTGGATCGACTTCAGCTCTATCTGCATCTCCTGGCGGAGCTTGAGGTCGAGCGCTCCGAGCGGCTCATCGAGCAGCAGCACCTTCGGCCGGTTCACGATCGCGCGCGCGAGGGCGACCCGCTGGCGCTGACCACCCGACAGCTGTGCCGGCTTGCGATCGCCGTAGCCGGAGAGGCGCACCATGTCGAGCGCCTGCCGCGCTCGCTCGCTCCGCTCGCCCTTCTTGACCTTCTTCACCATGAGGCCGTACTCCACGTTCTGCTGCACCGTCATGTGCGGGAAGAGCGCGTAGTCCTGGAACACCGTGTTGACGGGGCGGTCGTACGGTGGCAGCCGCGAGACGTCCTGGCCCGCGAGCTCGATCGTGCCCTCGTCGGGGATCTCGAAGCCCGCGATCATGCGCAGCGTCGTCGTCTTCCCCGAGCCGGACGGCCCGAGCATGGTGAAGAACTCGCCGGGTGCGATCTCGAGGTCGATCCCGTCGACCGCGACGACGTCCCCATAGCTCTTGCTCAGGCCCTTGACGCTGATGTCCGGCACGCCGTTATGCGGCAAGCGCTTCCTCCAGAATCGCCAGCCCCTCGTCGAGCTCGTCCGCCGCGATGTTGAGCGGGGGTAGCAGGCGGATCACGTTCCCGTAGAGACCGCACGAGAGCAGGACGAGCCCGCGGTCGAACGCGGCCGCGACCGTCGCCTGCGCGCGGTCGGGTGTCCGGTCGGCGAACTCGAAGGCGAGCATCGAGCCGAGGCCGCGCACCTCGCCGATGTCTGCGTGGCGCGACGCGAGGTCGTCGAGGCGTGCGCGAAGGGTCGCGCCGAGCTGCCGTGCTCCTGCGAGGAACTCCTCGTCGCCCACGACCTCCATGACCGCGAGAGCAGCGGCGCACGAGAGAGGGCTGCCGCCGAAGGTGCCGCCGAGCCCGCCCGGCGGGACGGCGTCCATGACCTCGGCGCCTCCCGTCACGCCCGCAAGCGGAAGGCCACCGCCGATCGACTTGCCGAAGACGAGAAGATCCGGCTCGAGGCCCTCGTACTGCTCGACTGCCCACATCGTCCCGGTGCGCCCGACCCCGGACTGCACCTCGTCGTTCACCCACAGGATCCCGTGCGAACGGCACAGGTCCTGCAGGCGCGACAGGTAGTCCTGCGGCATCGCGACGAAGCCTCCTTCGCCCTGGACGGGCTCGAGGACGACGCACGCGACCGTGGCCGGATCTACGTCTGCCTTGAACAGGTGCTCGAGCGCGGCGATGGCGTCGTCGGACGAGACGCCGTGGTACGGGTAGGGCGCGGGCGCGCGGTACACCTCGGGCGCGAACGGCCCGAACCCCGCCTTGTACGGCTTCACCTTGCTCGTCATGGTCATCGCGAGCAGCGTGCGCCCGTGGAAGGCGTTGTCGAAGACGACCACGGCCTGCCTGCCGGTCGCCGTGCGCGCGATCTTCACCGCGTTCTCGATCGCCTCGGCGCCCGAGTTGACCAGGATCGAGCGCTGCTCGCCGCCGCTGCAAGGCGAGAGCTCCGCAAGCCGCCGGCACACGTCCACGTACGGCTCGTAGACGCCGATCATGAAGCACTGGTGGAGGTAGCGGTCGGCCTGCTCCTTCACCGCCTCGACGATCGCCGCGTGCCGGTGACCCGTGTTCTGGCAGCCGATTCCGCCGGCGAAGTCGATGTACGAACGGCCATCGGGATCCGTGATCCGCGCGCCATCCGCGTGGGCGACAACCAGCTTCGGCGTCGACATCCCCGGAGCGACGTAGCGCGCGCGATCGGCAAGGATGCGCTCGACCGCTGTCGTGTCAGTCGGCTGCATCGGGCGATTATCTGCCTTGCCCGGGGCAGGGGCAACTGCGCGAGGCGTGGCGACCCGACCGCGTACCCTTCGGGTAGCGCCGGAGTAGCTCAGTTGGTAGAGCAATCGCCTTGTAAGCGATAGGTCGTGGGTTCGAGTCCCGCCTCCGGCTCCTCTGGTGGGGAAACCCATGGTTCCCCCACCTGCCCCCTCCTTCACGCCGTGCACGACACAGCCGGGGTTGGCCTCCCGGCCGGCAAAGCCGGCCTCCGGCCGTCAGCGTCCGCGTTCGCCTAGCGCGGAGAGGGCACGATTCGCTCAGGCCAGGACTTCGCGCGTCTTCTGGTGCGCCAGGATCTTGCGCTTGACCCGCTGCAGCGCGTTGTCGATCGTCTTCGTGTCGCACCCGAGGTCCTCGGCCATCTCCTCGTAGGAGTTGCCCTCGAGGTACAGGGTCAGCGCCTGCGACTCGAGCGACGAGAGACCGGTGCCGAGGCAGAAGACCAGGCTCTGGAGCTCCTCGGTCGAGATGACGCACACCGACGGGTCGTTGACGCCCGGGCCGGGCAGAGCGTCGCCGAGAGTGCAGTCGCCGTCCGACTCCTGGCCTGCCGGGGTGTGGCTGAACGAGACGTACGTGTTCAGCGGAGCGTGCTTGAAGCGGGTGGCGGTCTTGATCGCAGTGATGATCTGGCGGGTCACGCACAGCTCCGCGAAGCTCCGGAACGACGTCTCCTTGTCCGGGCGGAAGTCGCGGACGGCCTTGTAGAGGCCGATCATGCCCTCCTGGATGAGGTCGTCTCCGTCGCCGCCGGCGAGGAAGTACGAGCTCGCCTTGAGCCGGACGAAGCCCGTGTACCGGCGCATGAGGCCGTCGAGCGCCTCCTGGCTGCCGTTCCGCGCCTTGAGGACGAGCTGCAGATCCTCCAGCTCTCGTTGAACCTTCTGCGCGGTCTTCGGTGCTGTGGCAGTTCGAGCGGCCATCCCAGTACCCCCGTTTTCGACGCTCTTGTTGGGCTCGAGCCGACGGCCGCGATCTCGCCGGACGACAACTCTCACCTTGAGGTTGAGGGAGAAGCTAGCACTGTTTGGCAGGCGTTACAAGTGCTTTGCGTATTGTGCAGCATGCTAAGAACATATGTTCGTATGCGAGGTACGGCTCGCCCCACTGCCCGCGCCAGGTCGCGCATGCACCATCAAGGGGGTGACCACCGTTCTCATCGTCGACGACCATCCGAGCTTCCGGGCATCGGCCCGTGCCATCCTCGAGGCGGACGGCTTCGATGTGGTCGGTGAGGCTGCGAACGGCGAGACCGCGCTCCGCGCGGCGAGAACGTTGCGCCCCGACCTCATGCTGCTCGACATACAGTTGCCGGACATGACGGGATTCGAGCTCTGTGCCGCCCTCGAGCATGCCGGTGACGGCCTGCATCCGGCCGTCGTCCTGGTCTCGAGCCGCGACCAGTCCGACTTCGGTCAGCTCGTGGCCGAGTCGTCGGCGCGCGGGTTCGTCCCGAAGGCCGAGCTGTCGGGCGACGCGGTCTCCGCGCTTCTGGCTTGAAGCAACCCGCCGTCGCACAGCTCGTGGACGCCCTCGATTCCGGCAGGCCGGTCCGCGACGCGCTCGCGAATGCTCTCGGCGACGACGAGCTCGCCGTCTTCTACTGGCTCGACCAGCACCGCGGCTTCGCCGGTGGCGGCTGGGTGGATCCGCAGGGCCGGGCGGTACCCGACCCCTCCGCGGCCGAGTCCCAAACGCTGCAGCTCGTCCACCACGGCGGCGACCTGATCGCGGCGGTGGTGTACGAGAGCCGGCTCGACGCCGAGCCCGACGTCGTGGGCGCAACCGTCGAGGCGGCTCGCCTCGCACTGCAAAACGACCGCCTCCAGGCGGCGCTCCATGCCGAGGTGGCCTTCATGAACACCGTGACGAACACCGCGCCGAGCCTGCTCGTGAACATCGGGACGGACGGGCGTATCCGGAACATCAACGTCGCCGCGCTCGAAGCAAGCGGGCTCGACGCCGACACCGCGCGGGGAGAGCTCTACTGGAACGTCTTCATCGACACTGCGGAGCGCGAAGCGGTCAGGGATCGCTTCCATGCGCTCGCGCCCCGATTCGAGGCCGCCGAGTACGAGAACACGTTCACCAACGCTCGTGGCGAGGTGCGGACGATCTCCTGGCGGGCCGCGCCGGTCACGGACGAGCACGGCCAGGTCGTCAGCATCGTCTCGGGCGGCCTCGACATCACCGAGCGTCGCCGCCGCGAGCTCGAGCTCGAGCGCGAGCGGGACGCGACGACGACCGTGCTCGAGGCGATTCGGAGCCTCGTCGTCGTGCTCGATCGAGACGGCGTCATCCGTGACCGCGACATCGACAACCCGCGCGTCGGCGCGAACCGCGCGTTCCGGCATGCCCTCGGCTGGCGTGACGACGAGCTCGTCGGGCGACGCTTTCTCGACCTGGTCGTCGAGGACGAGGACGGTCGAGCAGCTGCCGCGATCGCTCGCGCCGCGGCCGGCGCAGCCTCCGACGAGGTCGAGTCGGAGCTCCACGGCGCAGACGGCCGCATCCGCGCGTTCGCCTGGTCGGCCGTCCCGGTCGCCGACGTCACCGAGAGAACGGAGGCGCTCGTCCTCGTCTCGGGCACGGACGTCACCGAACGCAAGCTCCGCGAGGCCGAAGACACGCGTCGTCGCGCCTTCATCGACGCGATCACGGAGACGATCCCGAGCTTCATCCTGATCCTCGAGACCGACGCAACCGTACGGGAGGAAGGCGTCAACACGGCCTTCGCCGGAGCGTTCGGCTGGACGCCGTCCGAGATCGCTGGACAGAGCTTCGTCGGAGCGGTCGTCCCGGAGTCGGACCACGCCGCCCGAATGCTGATCGCAAACGCAGCGAACGGAGTCATCGAGGACGAGATCGAGTCGCGCTGGGAGACTCGCGACGGCGACAGCCGCATCGTCGCCTGGAGCGCGCGCCCCGTCACGGCCCTGACCGGCGCACGGCTCGTACTCGTCACCGGAGCGGACGTGACGATGCGGCGGCTGCAGGAAGAGGAGATCCGCGCCTCCCGCGCGAGGCTCGTGTCGGCGGCGGACGAGGCTCGCCGTCGGCTGGAGCGCGACCTGCACGACGGCGCGCAGCAGCGGCTCGTGTCCCTCTCGGTGCTACTTCGCCTCGCCGAGTCGCGGGTCGCAACCGGAGGCGAGGGAGTCGCCGAGATGCTGGAAGACGCTCGCGCCGAGCTCACGTCAGCGCTCGAGGAGCTCCGCGAGCTCGCCCGCGGCATCCACCCCGCGATCCTCACCGACCGTGGTCTCGGCCCCGCGCTCCAGTCGCTCGCCGCGCGGGCGCCGTTACCGGTCTCGCTGAAGCACCCGGAGCTCCCGCTGCCGCCCGCGGTCGAGGCGACGGCGTATTTCGTCGCAGCGGAGGCCCTCACGAACGTGATCAAGTACGCGCGAGCGTCATCGGCCTCGGTCGAGGTCGCGGTCACGGAGGAGCTCGTCACCGTGACGGTCGGCGACGACGGGGTCGGTGGAGCGGACCCACAGGCGGGCAGCGGGCTGCGCGGGCTCTCCGACCGGCTGGCGTCGCTCGACGGCCGGCTGGTGGTCGAGAGCAGTCCCGGCGGCGGGACGCAGGTTCGAGCGGAGATCCCCCTGGAGGAGGAAGCCGAGGCATAGAGTCTCGCGCGTGGCTGCGCTCCCGACCGGCACCGTGACCTTCCTCTTCGCCGACGTCGAGGGGTCGACGGGCCTGCAACAGGACCCTCGCCTCGACTATCCGGCCACGATCGGGACCGTCAGGCGCATCCTGCGCGACGCGACGACGGGGCACGGTGGGAGCGAAGCCGACGCGGTCGGCGACGAATACGTCGCCGCCTTTCAGAGCGCGCCGGACGCCGCCGAGGCGGCGCTCGCCGCTCAACGCGCCCTGCGTGACGCGGAGTGGCCGGGGGGTGTCGCCGTGCGCCTGCGCATGGGCCTGCACACCGGGACGCCGGCGCTCGGGGACGAGGGCTACACGGGCCTCGACGTCGTCCGCACCGCGAGGATCACGACGTCCGGTCACGGAGGTCAGATCCTGGTCTCCGCCGACTGTGCGTCGGCTGTCGAGGGACTGGCGCTGCGCCGGCTCGGCGAGTTCTGGCTGCCGGGGCTCACCCAGCCCGAGCAGATTCACCAACTCCTCGCGGACGATCTGCCACGCGACTTTCCGCCGCTCCGCAAGACGATCTCGACTCTCGGCGCCGGCATCACGGTCGTGCTCGCCGACGACGCCGTCCTGCTCCGAGAGGGCGTGGCACGGCTTCTCACCGATTCCGGCTTCGACGTCGTCGGCCAGTCGGGCGATGCGGAGGGTCTCCTCCGACACGTCGCGATGCATCAGCCCACGGTGGCCGTCGTCGACATCCGGATGCCGCCGACTCACACCGACGAAGGACTGCGTGCCGCGAGGGAGATCCGTGAGCGCTTTCCCGAGACCGGCGTCCTCGTCCTCTCGCAGTACGTCGAGGCCGCGTACGCGATGGACCTGTTCGCCGAGAGCGGCGAACGCCTCGGCTACCTGCTCAAGGACCGCGTCTCGGACATATCCGAGTTCGCATCAGCGGTTCGCCGTGTCGCGCGGGGCGGCACCGCCCTCGATCCCGCGGTCGTGGATGAGCTCGTCGGCCGGCATCGCGAGCACGATCCACTGGGCGCGCTCACGGCACGGGAGAGAGAGGTGCTCGGCCTGATGGCAGAGGGACGCTCGAACCAGGGCATCGCGGACCGCCTCTACGTCACGCCTCGCGCGGTCGAGAAGCACGTCACGAACATCTTCTCGAAGCTCGATCTCCCGCCCTCGAGCGACGCCCATCGCCGCGTGCTGGCGGTCGTCCTCGCCCTGCAGGCCTGACCCCGCTCACTCGCCACGACGCAGGCGCTCGAGCTCGGCGCGCGTCTCCGGATCGAGCCGGTCGCCGACGCGACCGCCGGCGCCCCGCTGCTCGTGGTCGCGATGGCTCACGGGCTCGAGGCCGTCCAGGAACGCGCGCGAGGCGAGCTTCCGCACCTCCTGCCCCGAGGTTCGGCGAACGTCGGCGTCCGAGGACACGATGCACACGAGCTCGCCGGAGCGATTTTCCGCGGCGAGCCGCTCGAGCAGGTCGTCCGCATGGGCCGTGAACCGAACCGACAACGGCCCGACCCGACGCTCCTCTCCAACGCCGTCGAAGACCACGATGCCACGGGCGCCTTTCCCCGCGACGAAGCTCGCGAGCGTGTCGACGAGCTCGCCGCGCTCCGAGAACGACCCTGCGTGGAGCAGGTTGTAGCCGTCGAACAGGTACAGGGTCGGGTCAGCCATCGCTGTTGCGCTGGCGACGCACCTCGTACAGGAGGACGGCGGCTGCGACCGAGACGTTGAGCGACCCGACCTTTCCGGCGAGCGGGATCGCGACCGTGCCGTCGCAGGTTCGCTTCACCAAGGGTCGGACACCCTTGCCTTCGGCGCCGAGGACGAGGGCGAGCCCTCCGCGCAGGTCGGCCTCCCACATGGCTGTCCCTCCCTCCGAGTCCGCCGCGTACGCCCACAGGTCCTGCCCTTTCACGTCGGCGAGGTAGCGCGCGAGGTTCGGCACGACCGCCACGGGAAGGTGCTCGACCGCTCCCGCCGACGCGCGACAAACCGCACTCGTCACCCGCACCGAGCCGTGCGCCGGAACGACGATCCCGGTCGCCCCCGCACCGTCGGCGCTCCGCGCGACCGCACCGAGATTGTGGGGATCCGTCACCTGGTCGAGACACACGAGCAGCGGCTGCTCCCGAGTCGGCCAGCTCGTATGCGTCCGCGTACCGGAAGGGCTCGCACCAGGCAACGACGCCCTGATGGTCACGGGTTCCGGCGGCCTCGGTCAGCAAGCGCTCGGGCTTCACCTGCGCGCGCGGCCCGGCGTCGAGCCACGGAATCTGAGTCGCCGCGCGCTCGGTCACCCACGTCTCGAGCACCTGCCGCGGCCCACGGTAAAGCTCCCGGGCGGCATTCCGCCCGTAGACGAGCTCGCGCGTCATCTGCGGCGAACGAGCCGGAAGCCGTCGGGATCGTCGCGCACGTCCCAGCCGGCAGCTTCGAGCTCCGCACGGAGTCGATCCGCCTCCTCGAAGTCCCGCGCTGCCCGCGCCTTCTGCCTGCGCTCCGCGAGAGCGATCGCCTCGGGAGGCGCCTCCTCGTCCGCCGCGAGCGAGTCCAGCCCGAAGATCGCGAGCGCGCGGCGCAAGAGCTCGTGATCGCGCCACCCATGCATCACCGCGAGCGCAGCCGGTGTGTTGAAGTCGTCGTCGAGCGCCTCCGCGAGGCGCTCCCACGAACCTGCGGGCGCCGGCTCGTGCGGGTCGCGAAAGACGTCGCGGAAGCGCTCCGTGCGCGTCGCCGCGGCTTCGAGCGTTCTGTCCGAGTACTCGAGCGGCTTGCGCCAGTGCCCGGTGAGGAAGAAGACGAGCAGGGTCTCGCGCCCCCAGCGATCCAGTGCGTCCGCCAGCGACACGTCGTTGCCGACCGACTTGTGCATCTCCTCGCCGGCGAACGTGAGCATCCCGTTGTGCATCCACACGTGCGCGAACGGATGGCCGAGCGCGCGGGACTGCGCGATTTCGTTCTCGTGGTGCGGGAAGACCAGGTCGAGGCCCCCGCCGTGGATCTCGAACTCCGGCCCGAGGTGCTTCTCGGACATGACCGAGCACTCGATGTGCCAGCCGGGACGCCCGAGGCCCCACGGCGACTCCCACGACGTGTCTTCGCCTGGCTTGGTCGCTTTCCAGAGCGCGAAGTCGCGCGGATCCTCCTTGCGCGGGTTCGGCTCCTGCTCTTCGACCTGATCCGGTCGCTGGCCGCTCAGCCGGCCGTACTCGGGAAAGCGGGCCACGCGAAAGTACACGTCTCCATCCGATGCGTACGCGAATCCCCGCTCGACGAGCTCCTCGATCATCGCGACCTGGTCGGCGACGGTCTCGACGGCCGTCGGCTCGACATCGGGGCGACCGAGCCCGAGGCGATCGGTGTCCTCGACGTACCAGCGGGACGCATCGGCGGCGAGTGTCGCGCTCGCGCCCGGGGCAGCGTCGTAGATCTTGTCGTTGATGTCGGTGATGTTGATCACGAGCTTGACCTCGTAGCCACCGACCTCGAGCCAGCGCCCGAGCCACATCGGCAGGACGAAGGGGACGGCGTTGCCGACGTGGATACGCTGGTAGACGGTCGGTCCGCAGAAGTACATGCGGATCGGGCCGGGTGGAGCCGGCAGCTCGACCGGCGAGCGAGTCAGCGTGTCGTACAGGCGCACACCGGCGATCGTAGTCAGGAGCCGACTGCGTCAGCGGCCCGCGCCAGGGCCTCCTCGCGCGAGAGCGCAGACAGCACCGCCGCGAGCTCGGGCCCGGTTGGCGCGCCTGTGAGCGCCAGCCTGAGCGAGCGCAGGTCGCCCCCGACGGCCTTCAGCTCGCGTACGAGCGCGCGCGACTCCTCGGCCGTGAGCCGCTCGGGAGCGGGCTCCCGCAGCTCCGCGAAACGCGCCAGCGTCGCGCGCGCCTCCTCGTCGAGACGTACCTGCTCGGGCTCGAGCAGGAGGTGCGCGTACTCCTTCGCCTCGACCAGCGAGCGCGCGCCGCGAAGCGCCGGCGCGATTTCGACCGGTGCTTCGGCTGCCATGGCGAGCTCGTCGTCGCTCATCGCGGCGATCGCGTCGATCGCGAGGCGGCGGAGGCGTGCGACGTCGAGCTGGACGTCGTGCTCCGGGAGCCCGAGCTCCTCGAGATAAGCGCGGACAGCCCGGGCGGGGAAGCCCTCGTCGCGCAGCTCCGCGATCGACGAGTGCCCGTGCCGCTTCGAGAGCTTCTTGCCGTCTGGCCCGAGGACGAGCCCATGGTGGATCACCTCCGGCAGCTCGCCACCGAGCGCACGGGCGATCCGCTGCTGGACCGGCAGGTTCGGGCGGTGATCGTTCCCACGGATCACGTGTGTGATCTGCAGCTCGAGGTCGTCCGCGACCGAGGCGAGCTGATACGTCGCCGTCCCGTCCGCCCGAAGGAGGGTCGTTCCGTCGTTCCCGAGCCGCACCGAGCCGTCCTCGTCTCGCTCGGCCGCCCCCGTCGCGAGCGCACGCTCCGCGGCCTCGGCATAGCTCGACCCGCGTTCGCTCTGCCGAACCGGCTCCTCGTCGAACGAGACGCCGAGCCACCCGAGGTCGCCCAGGATCGCCGCCTCCCCACCCTCGACCGTGCGCGCCGGGTCGGTGTCGTCGATGCGCAGGATGAGCACGCCTTCCCTCGCATCGGCGAAGCGACGGTTGGCGACCGCCGTCAGCGCGTTCCCGAGGTGGAGCGAGCCGGAGGGGCTCGGTGCGAACCGGAGGCGGACGTTCACTCGGCGTCGATCGCGACGTGCCCGGGCTGTGCAGCGACCCGCCCGAGCCAGGCGCGGATCGCGTGGTACGGCTCGAGGTCGAAGTCGCCTTCGTGTGCGACGTGGGTGTAGGCGTAGAGCGAGATGTCGGCGATCGAGTAGCTGTCGCCGACGAGGAAGTCGCGGCCGTCCAGGTGCCGCTCCATCGCGTCGAGCGCCGCGTAGCCCCCCTCCATCCGAGCGGGAAGCCCATCGGCGAAGCGTTCGGGTGTCCCCGAGTACGCCAGCCAGAACCGCGCGACGGCGATGTTGGGCTCGTGGCTGTACTGCTCGAAGAACTGCCACTGCAACACCTGCGCGCGCTCGTACGCGTCGTCCGGGAACGTACTGCGTGCCGTCGGCGAAGTACCAAAGGATTGCATTCGACTCGCCGAGCGGGCGCCCGTCGTCGAGGACGAGAGTCGGCACGCGCAGGCCTGGATTCAGATCGCCGAGGAGCTCCTTGCGGTTCGTGCGGTCGACGACCGAGACGTCGACCGTCTCGTACTCGATCCCGAGCTGGGCGAGCAGGAGCCGAACCTTGTAGCAATTGCCCGAGACCGCCGAGTTGTAGAGGAGCACGGCGTAACGCTAGTCGCGGCGGACCTGCTTCGATGGTCGAAATGGAAACCTCCGGCTCGGATCTCGTGTTCACGCTCGTTCCCGAGGGCGAGGTCGGCGATCTCGCGTCGTGGCTGGCGGCCGAGCCGTGGCCCTTCCACGGCCGGGCGCGCTGGACTGTCGCGGACGCCATGGACTCGATCCAGGACGGGGACTTCTCCGGGACGAACCCGACGTTCTGGGTTGAACTCGGGGAACGGCGGATCGGGATCGTGCACTACCGGTATCTCGAGGACGTCAGCCCGGACGTCGACCTCCGCTTGCTCTCGCCCTTCCGCGGGCGCGGGCACGGTACGCGCATGGTCGAGTGGGCGGCCGACCATCTCTTCACCACGACGGCCAAGCACCGTCTCGCCGGGGAGACACGGGTGGACAACGCGGCCATGCGTCGCGTCTTCGAGCGCTGCGGCTGGGTCCAGGAGGCCCACTACCGCCGGTCGTGGCCGATCGAGGATGGCGGCTGGACGGACAGCGTCGGCTACGCAATCCTGCGCGATGACTGGCTTACCGCTCGCCGTTAGCGGTAGTCGGGATTGGCGAAGTCGAAGCGGCAGCCGGCGTCCCAGAGCGACCGCTGGTTCCCGTGCGCGGCCATGCCGCCCGCGTCTTTCAGCATCCGCGCGACGTGCAGCAGATTCCACGTCATGAAGGTCGTGTTCCGGTTCGTGAAGTCGTTCTGCGGTCCGCCCGAGCCCTCGTCGAGATAGGACGGCCCGGGCCCGGCCTCGCCGATCCAGCCGGCGTCGGCCTGCGGCGGGATCGTGTAGCCGAGGTGTTGCAGCGAGTAGAGGATGTTCATCGAGCAGTGCTTGATCCCGTCCTCGTTCCCGGTGATCAGGCACCCGCCGGCCTTCCCGTAGAAGGCGTACTGACCGTGCTCGTTCAACAGGCTCGAGCACGCGTACAGTCGCTCGACGACCCGCGTGCAGACGGACGACTTCTCGCCGAGCCAGATCGGGGAGCCGAGCACGAGGATGTCCGCCGCCTGAACGCGCTCGTACAGCACGGGCCAGTCGTCCGTTTCCGCTCCGTGCTCGCGCATGTCGGGCCACACGCCGGGCGCGAGGTCGTGGTCGACGGCGCGCACGAAGTCGACCTCCACGTCGTTTCGCTCCATGATCGCCATCGAGATCCGCATCAGCCCCTCGGTGTGGGACTGCTCCGGCGAGGGCTTGAGCGTGCAGTTGACGAAGAGCGCGCGCAGGTCGGAGAAGTCCCACCGGCTCGTCGTGCAGAGCTCCTCCTGGAAGTCGGTCAGCGTCACGTCGTCCTCCTTCTCGCGGGTGTCGCGTACCCTCGCACGGGTGGAGCGGCTCCTGTCGGACTGGTTCGCGAGAGAGGGTCGCGATCTCCCCTGGCGTCGAACGCGCGACCCGTACGCGATCCTCGTGTCCGAGCTGATGCTCCAGCAGACACAGGTGGGGCGCGTGGTGCCGCGCTATCTCGCCTGGCTCGAGCGCTGGCCGACGGTGGAGACGCTCGCCGCGTCGTCCGCCGGCGACGTCATTCGCGAGTGGCAAGGGCTCGGGTACAACCGGCGCGCGCTCAACCTTCATCGTGCGGCTCGACAGATTGCCGCGGCTGGCTGGCCCGACGACCTCACCGAGCTTCCTGGCGTCGGGCCGTACACCGCGGCCGCCATCCGTTGCTTCGCGCACGGCGAGGACGTCCTCCCGGTCGACGTCAACGTCGGGCGGGTGCGACGACGCACGGCCGTCGAGTTCTCGGCGCGCTCGGCACAGGCGCTGATGGATCTCGGCGCGACGATCTGCCTCGCTCGAGTGCCGCGGTGCAACATCTGCCCGCTCGCGAGCGCATGCCCGTCGCGCGGCGTCCGCGATGCTCCTGCCCGCAAGCAGGGACCTTTCGAGGGATCGTTCCGACAGCGTCGAGGAATGACGTTACGGGCGATCGCCTCGGCCCCACAGGATGCCGCGGGCCTCGACGACGAGGCGGTCCGTGCGCTCGAGCGGGACGGCCTCGTCGTCGTATCCGATGGCCTCGTCGCCCTGCCCCTTCGGACAGGTTCGGAGGCCTGACCCGGGTCTGGGCGGAGGACGGCGACGGCGGCGGCGCGCGAGTGTGCTTCACGCTTCCAGCCGCCTGATCAGGCCTCGTGCAGCATCCAGACGTTGGGCTCGACATGCGTGCCTGCTCCGTCCTCGACGAGGAGCGTCGCGAGACCTCCCGGAAAGACGTACTCGCCGTCGTCCGGAAACGCCATCCCCGTCCACTGCTCCCAGTCGGTCACGGATCCCGTAATCCGCATCGACTCCGGAGCAAGCGCGAGGAAGCGGCCACCTATGACCTCGTGGACACGCAGCCAGGGATCGAAGTGGGACCCGTCGTCGCGCCGCCACTCCGCATAGCGCTCGATCGGGATGAGTGGGTAGCGCTCCTTCCACGTCGGCCGCACCGGAGCGACCACACCCTTCGTCAGACCGGCTGCACGCGCGTTGTCGACGAACGTTTCGAGCATCCGGCTCGAGAGCTGCCTCCCCTGCTGCTCGGGTGAGACGCTGATCGCAATCGCCATCAAAGCCGTGTGCGGCCGCTCCGAGGTCATCCCGCGGACGAACCCGTCCTCCCATCCCGACGGCAAGTCGTCGAGCGTGCCGTCCCAGGGCAACGACACGGCGTGCGCCTCCGCGAGCAACGCGTCGCCGTCCACGAGCGCAACCTGGAAGTCCGGGAAGTCGGTGTACAAGCGCCCCCAGTAGAGGTCGGCAGCGTCGCTCTGGTTCATGTACTCGGGGAACGTCGGTTGCGACAGCTCCTCGAAGCGCCGCTCCATGAGGTCGGGGCGGTCGGCGTAGCGGACGATCTTCACGATCGCTGCAGGAGGGCGACCGCCTGTGCCGCGAGCCCCTCACCGCGACCGCTGAAGCCCATGCCGTCGGTCGTCGTCGCGCGGACGGTCACACGTCCTCGATCGGCTCCGAGCGCTCCGGCCAGCCGGTCGCACATCTCTTCCCGCGCGTGCCCGATCCGCGGCTCCTCGCCGATCAGGACGCAGTCCGCATTCACGAGCTCCCAGCCGCTCTCCTTGACCTCGCGGTAGGCCTCCCACAGGAGATCGAGCGACGACGCGCCGCGGTACTGCTCGTCGTCGGACGGGAAGAGCGTGCCGATGTCGCCGAGGTTCGCTGCACCGAGCAGCGCGTCGATCAGCGCATGGGCGATCACGTCGCCGTCCGAGTGGCCGGCCAGACCTCGCGGATACTCGATCGGCACGCCGCCGAGGACGAGGGGAACGCCCTCGTCGAGCGCGTGCGCGTCGTAGCCGATGCCGACCCGGAGCTCGGTCACGAGTGGTTTCTCCTGGAGATTCGGTTGTGATTCGCCGGCGAAAACCGAGCATGCCTAGGACGCAGGGAGGCCGCAGACCAGTGGGCATGTGGCCGACTGAGGACGACGGCATGCGAAGTGTTTGCAGCCGCGCGAATCAGGACCGAATCTCCGGGAGGGACCACTAGAGCGAGGCTAACGCCTCGGGCAACGAGGCGAGGTCGTCCAGCCCGAGGGTCGCCTCGGGCGGTGTCGTCTGAAGCCTTCCCCAGGGCCCACGCCTGATGTGGACGGCGACGAGACCTGCTGCGGCAGCCGGAAGGACGTCGTTGTCCACGCGATCTCCTACGTAGGCGACCTCGTCGGCGCGGTGGCCGAGCAGCGCGACGACCTTCTCGAAGAACGCGAGCTCCGGCTTGCGAACACCGAGGCTGGCCGACGAGGAGATGACGTCCGCCGGGAGTGCAGATTCGCGCGCCCAGCGCTCGAGTGCCTCGGTCTGGTTGCCGACGACGCCGACCCGAAGCCCGAGCTCGCGAACGCGGCTCAGGCAGTCGAGCGCGTCCGGGTAGAGGTCCTCGAGCGAGTACGGGATCTCGTCCCACCAGCGCGGAGGCGTCTCGATCCCGAGGTGACCCCACAGAGCTGTGTGCTCCTCGCCGCGCGCGATCGTCACGCCGAGCGCGGCCCAGACCACGTGCGCCTGCAGGCCCTCCCGATCGGCCAGCCGGCGCCACCATCGCTCCTCGTCGACGAGCGTCTCGCCGACGTCGAAGACGACTGCTCTCAGAGCCACGACTCGACGAGCGCGAGGTCTTCCTGCGTCGTGACCTTCCGCAGCCGACGATCGCCCTCGACGACTGCGACACGTCCTCCCGAGCGCTCGACGAGCGAGGCGCAGTCGGTCGCGTCGGCCAACTCCCCCGCGAACGCCCTCCGCAGCGACTCGACGAGGAACGCCTGCGGCGTTTGAGCCGCGTAGAGGCCGCGCCGATCGACGGTCTCGGTCACGGTGCCGTCGCGCACGCGCTTCACGGTGTCGGAGATCCGGATAGCGGGCACCGCGCCGTCGAATCCTTCCCCCAGCGGCCCGAGCACCCGCTCGACGACCTCGTGGCCCAGAAGCGGCCGCGCTGCGTCGTGGACGAGGACGACGACAGCATCGTCCGGGACTTCGGCGAGCGCCGCCGCAACGGACTCGGCACGTGTCGCGCCGCCTGGCACGCAGGCGACGACCTTCGAAACTGCGAGCTCCTCGGCAAGGAGGATCGTCGGCTCCTCCCAGCCGGGTGGAGCCGCGACGACGATCGAGTCGATCAGCTCACAGCGGTCGAGTCGATCAAGGCTCTCGGCGACGAGCGGACGTCCGCCGAGGACGGCGAATGCCTTCGGACGGTCGATCCCGAGCCGCTCACCCGACCCGGCGGCAGCCAGCAGTGCCCACGTAGCTCCGGCGACGCCGGAGCCGTCAGGCACTCGCGGTTGCGGCCTTCGGCTTCGCTCTCGACTTCGGCTTCGGCTGCCCGGCACGCGAGAGGACGTCGTCGAGCCAGGCCGCAGCCTCTTCCTCGTCCATGTCCTTCGCGTACATGAGCTCGGAGGCGAGGATCTTCTTCGCCTTCACGAACATCTGCTTCTCGCCTGTCGAGAGGCCCTTCTCGTTGTTGCGCACGGCGAGGTTCCGTACGACTTCCGCGAGTTCGAAGATGTTGCCGGTCTTCATCTTGTCGCGGTTGTGCTTGAAGCGACGGTTCCAGTTCTTGGGCATCTCGGTCGACCCACCCGAGAGCGTCCTGACGACCATCGTCACTGTCCGCTGATCGATGACGGTTCGCAGACCGACCCGCTCGGCGTTCTCGCACGGCACGTTCACGGTCATGTCGTTGTGGAGGATCTGGATCGTGAGGTACTCCTTCACCTCACCGAGAACCTCCCGTTTTTCCTTCCGCACGACCGTCCCTGCGCCATGGTGCGGATAGACGACCTTGTCGCCAATGTCGAACAAGAGAGCCTCCCCGATGTCGGTATCCGTCGCCTTCACGTGAAAAGGGCCGGCAGCGCTTTCTGCCGGCATCCGGGACACATCATAGCTGTTCCTGCACAGGTCCTTAACGGAACCGCAACCGCTCCTCGCCGCTACGCGGCGGCTTCCTCAGCGCCGAGCCCGGCCGTGATCGCGGCGCGCAACGTCTCCGCCGCCGCGACGTGAAGCGAGCTCCGGGTGGGCGCGCCGGCAGGCGCGACGACGACCTCGATCCCGAGCTTCGCGCACTCCTCGAGGCGTCGTTCGGCCTGCGAGGCCTGACGCAGGCGCCCGGTGAGGCCGATCTCGCCGAAGGCGGCGAGCCCCGCGCGGGCGGGCACGCCGCGCGCGGCAGAGGCGATCGCCAGCGCAACGGCCAGGTCGGCGCCGGGCTCCTCGATCCGAACGCCTCCGGCGACGTTGACGAACACGTCGGCGCTCGCGAGCGGCACCCGCGCGTGGCGACCGAGCACCGCCACGATCATGGCGAGCCGACGTGGATCGACACCGGTCGCGACGCGCCGTGGCATCGCGAGATCGGTCGGCGCGACGAGTGCCTGGATCTCGAGCAGGATCGGTCTCGTCCCCTCGAGCGCGCAGCCGACGGCCGCTCCCACTTCTCCGGGATGGGTCGTGCCGAACCGCTGTGACGGGTCCGGCACGCCGACGAGGCCGGACGCGGTCATCTCGAAGATGCCGAGCTCGTTCGTCGATCCGAAGCGGTTCTTGGTCGCGCGGAGGATGCGATGCTCGTGGTAGCGGTCGCCCTCGAACTGGAGCACGCAGTCGACGAGGTGTTCCAGCACGCGCGGGCCGGCGACCGCCCCGTCCTTCGTCACGTGACCGACGAGGATGGTCGCCACGCCTGCCTCCTTCGCGATGCGGAGCAGCCGTCCGGCCGCCTCGCGTACCTGCCCGACGGAGCCCGGTGCGGAGCCGAGCCCCGATGCATGCAACGTCTGCACGGAGTCGATGACGCAGACGTCAGGCCGCTCGCGGTCGAGGGTGGCGCAGACCGCGTCGAGATCCGTCTCGGCGAGGATCTCGACGGCCTCCGCACCTCCGAGACGGGCAGCGCGCAGTGACACCTGCGCGACCGACTCCTCACCCGTGACGAGAAACGCCCGCCGCCCGGCACGCGCGACGTTCCCGAGCGCGGACAGCAGCAGCGTGGACTTTCCCACGCCGGGCTCGCCGCCGACGAGTACGAGCGACGCCGGCACGAGGCCGCCGCCGAGCACGCGGTCGAGGTCGGCGATCCCGGTGGAGATGCGCTCCGCCTCGTCGACGGCGACGTCGCGTATGGGGACGGGCGACAAAGCCCGCACACTCTCGGCGCCCGCGTCGGAGCCGTGGAGCTCCTCGACGAGTGTCCCGAACGCATTGCAGCCGGGGCACTTTCCGAGCCAGCGCCCGGACGTCGTGCCGCATTCCGAGCACGTGAACTGGACCGTGACCTTTGCCACCGAGCCAGTCTAGGAGGGAGGTCCGACGCCGCTCCTCACGAAACTGCAACGACTCGCTTGAAACTTCGGCGCTGGTCGATAAGAGTCTCTGGTTCAGCCGCCGCCGACCGACGAAAGGACATGCCGCATGGACCGCTTCAATGAATTGGGACGGGGGGTACAGCTGATGCTCGTCGGAGCTGTGCTCTTGCTCATCGACCTGTTCCTGCCGTGGCAGGACTTCGACGTCGGAGGACTCGCCGACGAGTTGGGCGTCGATGCGTCGTTCAGCGGCTGGCGAGGCTTTGGCGGCGTCCTTGTCGGGCTCCTCACGATCGTCCTGCTCGCATGGCTGATCGTGCGGCTCGCGTCCGTCAACATCCCGCTGCCGGTCTCGACGGCGATGTCGGCCGCGGTGCTCGGGACGCTGATCCTGATCTTCACGGTCATCAAGCTGCTGACGATCCTCGGGGACGAGGCCACGATCTGGGCGTGGGTCGGACTCGTGCTGGCGATCGTCATCGCCGTGGGAGCGTTCATGGCCGTGCAGGAAGCGGGCGGTGTGGAAACGCTCCGAGCCGAGGCCAGCAATCTCGGCGGCTCCTCCGCGGCGACGCCGGCCGCGACCGCAGCGCCGCCCGCAGCGGCGGACACCACTCCCGACGTGCCCGCGCCGGACGCGCCTGCGGCACCGGACGTGACGGCTCCCGACCCGCCGGCCGACGCTCCCGACGCGGACGCGCCGGGCGACCGCAACCCGTAGCTCCAGGCGTCGCCACCGCGGCGCGCTCGTCGCGCCGCGGTGGCGACGCAATACACCCGCACGGGCGGCCGAATACCCCGTCCGGCGCATTGCGGAGTACCCTGTGGCGAGTAGGCAGCGCATATGGCTGCGGTCACAGACGCCGTCACGAGTCCGCCGGAAGGACGCCCGATGGAGAAGATCAAGGCCTCGTCGCTCGGGACGAAGCTCGTCCTCGTCGCCGGCCCGCTCCTGCTCCTGAGTCTGTTCTTCACCTGGCAGAACCTCGAGGTCGACTACGGGGCGGCCGGCGTGGCGGTGCTGACGCAGGACGGCTGGGACGTATGGGGCCTGCTGATCGGGCTGCTCTCGATCACGATCGTCACGCTCGTCGTGCTCACCCGCCTGACCGAGGTGGAGATGTCCGAGGACGTCTCCTGGGACTCGATCATCCTCGGGCTCGGCGGAGCCTGCGCACTGCTCGCCGTGGTGAAGAACCTGACCGATGCGAACTCGAGCTGGGAGAGCTACGTGTTCGTCGGCTTCGCGGTGCTCGTCTGTCGCAGGGACGTACCTGAACTGGGCCGAGGCCAGGCGAAGCACACGACCGCTTCTTCGCCGGAGGCGCGGCGGATTCGGCTCCGCAGCCTGACCCGCTCGCCGACTGGAGCGCTCAGCCGATCCGCTTGACGAGCAGCACCCGGTCCTCACCCGGGCCGTCGTAGTCCGGTACGACGCGCTCGGCCTCGAACCCGAGCGCCTCGTGGAAGGAGAGGGAGCCCTGGTTGACAGGCGAGGTCACGCAACGGACGACGCTACGCCCGCTCGCCGCGACCTCGGTCAGGAACCGCTCGTAGAGCGCGCGCCCGACTCCTTCGCCGCGCTGATCCGGAGTCACACCCACGAAGTGGATGTAGGCCTCGTCCTCGGACGTCTGCGAGAGAAATCCGCACAGGAAGCCGACGAGATCCTCGTCGTCGTCCTCTGCGACGAAGCTCGTCCCCTCGAAGTGGAGGAAGAAGAGCTTGGGGAGCATCGGTGCCATGTCGCGCTCGCCCCACCAGACGTTGACGCGGCCGATGACCCGTCCGTAGTCGGACGGCTTCGCGTGGCGGATGTGCGGCTGGCTACTCGTCGGACGGGTCGTCGACGGGCTCGTCGCCGAGGTCGGCCTCGTCGGCTGGACCGCCCACTGCTGCCGGCACCGGAGTGCCCTCGATGACCCTGATCTCGACCGGGGGCTCATCGTCGACCGGGTTCTCGCGCCGGTCGACGATCAGCGTCGAGTCCGGTGAGAGATCGCGGCCGAGGATGAAGTCCGCCAGCGGGTCCTCGATCATGCGCTGGATCGCCCTGCGGAGCGGGCGAGCGCCCATCGCCGGGTCGTAGCCCTGCTCCACGAGCAGTTCGCGCGCGTCGTCGGTCAGCTCGATGACGACGCCGTGCTTGCCCATCTCCTCGCGGACGCGCTTCATCATCAGGTCGACGACCTCGAGGATCTCGACCTTCTCGAGCTTGTGGAAGACGATGACCTCGTCGATGCGGTTCAGGAGCTCGGGCCGGAACACCTTCTTGAGCTCCGACATGACCCGCTCCTTCATCTCGTCGTACGAGAGGCCCGCCTCGTCGCCGATCGAGAAGCCGAGGGTCTGGTTCTTCGAGATCTGCGCCGCTCCGAGGTTCGAGGTCATGATCACGATGCAGTTCCGGAAGTCGACCTTGCGGCCCTGCGAGTCCGTCAGCTTCCCGTCCTCGAGGATCTGCAGGAGGATGTTGAAGACGTCCGGGTGCGCCTTCTCGATCTCGTCGAGGAGCAGCACCGAGTACGGCTTGCGCCGCACGGCCTCGGTCAGCTGCCCGCCCTCGTCGTAGCCGACGTAACCGGGCGGTGACCCGACGAGCCGCGAGACGGAGTGCTTCTCCATGTACTCGGACATGTCGACCTGGATGAGCGCGTCCTCGTCGCCGAAGAGGAACTCGGCGAGGGTGCGGGCGAGCTCGGTCTTGCCGACTCCGGAGGGGCCGAGGAAGATGAACGAGCCGGTCGGGCGCTTGGGGTCCTTGATTCCGGCGCGTGCGCGGCGGATCGCCTTCGCGACCGCGACGATCGCCTGGTGCTGGCCGATGACGCGCTTGTGCAGCTCGTCCTCCATACGCACCAGCCGCTGCGACTCGGCCTCGGTGAGCTTGAAGACCGGGATCCCGGTCCACATGGAGACGATGTCGGCGATCTCGTCCTCGCCGATCTCCGGCTGCTCCTCGTCGGCCTGGTTGCGCCACTCCTCCTCGAGCTCCTTCTTCTTCTGCGTCAGCTTCCGCTCCTTGTCGCGGAGCTGCGCGGCCTTCTCGAACTCCTGCGCCTCGATCGCGTTCTCCTTGTCGGCGCGGACCTTGTCGATCTCCTCCTCGAGCTCGCGGTAGCGCGGAGGCGCGGCCATCGTCGCGATGCGGACGCGCGAGCCCGCCTCGTCGATGAGGTCGATCGCCTTGTCGGGGAGGTGGCGGTCCTGGATGTAGCGGTCGGCGAGCATCGCCGCGGCGCTGAGCGCCTCGTCCGAGATCTTGCAGCGATGGTGCGCCTCGTAGCGGTCGCGCAGGCCGCGCAGGATCTGCACGGTCTCGTCGATCGTCGGCTCCTCCACGCGAACCTGCTGGAACCGCCGCTCGAGCGCCGCGTCACGCTCGAGGTACTTGCGGTACTCGTCGAGCGTGGTCGCGCCGATGGTCTGGATCTCGCCGCGGGCGAGCGCGGGCTTGAGGATGGACGCGGCGTCGATCGCGCCTTCGGCGGCGCCGGCGCCGACGAGATTGTGGAGCTCGTCGATGAACAGGATGATGTCGCCGCGCTGGGTGATCTCCTTCATCACCTTCTTCAGGCGCTCCTCGAACTCACCGCGGTACTTCGAGCCCGCGACGAGAGCCGCGAGGTCGAGGGTGTAGATCTGCTTGCCCTTGAGGATCTCGGGCACCTGGCTCGAGGAGATTCGCGACGCGAGGCCCTCGACGACGGCGGTCTTGCCGACGCCGGGCTCGCCGATGAGAACCGGGTTGTTCTTCTGGCGGCGCGAGAGGATCTGCATGACGCGCTCGATCTCGGTCTGGCGGCCGACGACGGGGTCGAGCTTCCCCTCGACCGCCGCCTTCGTCAGGTTCCGGCCGAACTGGTCGAGCAGCTTGGAGCTCTTCGTCTTCTCGCCGGGAGCGACGCTCGAGCCGGACTGGCGCCGGCCTGGCCCTGAGAGCATGCGGATGATCTCGTTGCGGATCTTCTCCGCGTCCGCGTCGAAGTCGAGCAGGATGCGGGCTGCAACGCCCTCGTTCTCGCGCACGAGGCCGAGGAGGATGTGCTCCGTCCCGATGTAGTTGTGGCCCAGCGAGAGAGCCTCGCGCAGCGCCAGCTCGAGGACCTTCTTGGCGCGCGGCGTGAATGGGATCTGCCCGGTGGTGACCTCGTCACCCTGGCCGACGATGCGAGCGACCTGGGCGCGCACCTCTTCCACCGTGATGTCGAGCGACTCGAGGACACGGGCGGCAAGGCCTTCCTCCTCGCGAAGGAGTCCGAGCAGGATGTGCTCGGTGCCGATGTAGTTGTGCTTCAGGGCTCGCGCTTCGTCCTGTGCGAGAACGACAACCTGCCTGGCCCGTTCGGTGAATCGCTCGAACAACTCCCTCGACGCTCCTTTCGCTCGGTTGCCGGGGAGGCCGCCTGACTCCCCCGGGTCGAAGGGACGCATCTGATCGTAGCCGACTGGTCGCGGTGCGAGTCTCACACGCGGGTTCGCCCGGCGTGCTCTGTACCCTTCTCGGCCGTTGTACAACGATTCGTTAATCGCGCGCCAATCGGATCGTCGCCTTTGAGGATTCTCGTCACCGGATCTTCCGGCCAGATCGGGACGAACCTTGCCCTCCGCCTTCGGCACGACGGCCACGAGGTGTTCGGCGTCGACAAGCGTCAAAACACCTGGACCGACGAGTTCGACTACCTCCTCCAGGATCTCGCCGGGCACTACGCAGCCTTCCGCGGCGGCATCAACGGCGTCGAGTACCCCGACGTCGACCTGGTCGTCCACCTCGCGGCCCACGCGAAGGTGCACCAGCTCGTCCGGCAGCCGCACAGGGCGCTCGAGAATGCCGTGATGACCTTCAACGTGCTCGAGTACGCGCGACTCCGCCACATTCCGATCGTGTTCTCGTCGAGCCGTGAGGTGTACGGCGACGTCCACCGCTTCGAGGAATACACCGAGCACGTCGCCGACTTCGCGTACACCGAGAGCACGTACTCCGCGTCCAAGATCGCGGGCGAGGCGTTCATCTACTCGTACGCGCGTTGCTACGGGCTGCCTTACCTCGTCTTTCGCTTCTCGAACGTCTACGGGCGCTACGACAACGACCTCAACCGGATGGTGCGCGTCATCCCGCTGTTCATCCACTCGATGCTGCGCGACGAGCCGATCACGATCTACGGCGGGACCGACAAGACGCTCGACTTCACGTTCGTCGACGATTGCATCGACGGCATCGTCCGGGGGATCGAGGCGCTCGCGGAGGGCCGGGTCGTCAACCAGACGGTCAACCTGGCGTACGGCCAGGGGAACACCCTCGTCCGCTGCGCGGAGCTGATCGCGGGCGAGCTCGACGTGACCCCGCAGATGACGCTGGCGCCCTCGCTCCTCGGCGAGGTCACCCATTACGTCGCGGATCTCTCGAAGGCGCGCGAGCTGCTCGGCTACAGCCCGCAGGTGTCGCTGGACGAGGGCATCGCGCGGTCGGTCGCCTGGTTCCGCGAGCACCGCGCCGCGCACCCCGAGGAAGACGTGCCGGTCACGGCCGACCACGAGGGAGCCTCGCGGGACGTCGGCCCTGTCTGGAAGACGGCCGCAGCGAAGTAGGCGTCTAGGATCGGCGGGTGGCCGAGCGCGAGCGACTGTCGTGGGTCGAGTTCGGCGACGCGACGCGAGCCTTGGCACAGGCAGTCGCGAATGACGGCTACCGGCCCGACCTCGTCCTCTCGATCGCCAGGGGAGGCTTGCTCGTCGGAGCGGCGCTCGGCTACGCCCTCGACGTCAAGAACACGTGGACGATGAACGTCGAGTTCTACACCGGGGTCGAAGAGCGCCTCGACGTTCCGATGATCCTGCCGCCGGTCCCGGAGCTCGTCGACCTCGAGTCGGCCCGGATGCTGATCGCAGACGACGTCGCGGACACCGGTGAGACGATGGCGCTCGTCAGGGAGTTCTGCGCGGGCAAGGTCGCCGAGGTGCGCGGCGCCGTCCTGTACGAGAAGTCCCGCTCGATCGTGAAGTGCGAGTACGTCTGGAGGCGCACCGACCTCTGGATCGACTTCCCGTGGAGCGCCGACGAGCCCGTCGCGCGGCTATCGACCCTCGGGACGTAGAGCCGGAAAGAGAATCACGTCGCGGATCGTGTCGCGGCCCGCGAGGAGCATGACCAGGCGGTCGATCCCGAGGCCCAACCCGCCGGTCGGCGGCATCGCGAAGGACAGAGCCTCCACGTAGTCCGGGTCGCCGGCCACGCCGACGACGTGCTCCGACTGCTCGTCGAACCGCCGCTGCTGCTCCGCCGGGTCGTTGATCTCGGAGTAGGCGTTCCCGAGCTCCATGCCGCCCGCGAAGTACTCGAACCGCTCGACCAGCGAGTCGTCGTCGTCCATCGTCCGTGCGAACGGCGAGAGCTCGATCGGGTGCCCGTACACCATCGTCGGCTCGACGAGGGTCGGTTCGACGAAGTGGGAGAACGCGTGGTCGACGAGCTGCGCCCAGTCTCGGTCGGCCTCGGTGTCGACACCGCGCTCCTTCAGCCAGGCGCGCAGCTCGTCCGCGTCGCGAGTCCAGAGCTCGTGCTGCTCGAGCGACTCGACGAACGCGAGGCGGCGCCACGGGCTTGTCAGGTCGAGCTCGTGCTCTCTGAAGGTCACCGTCGTCGTTCCCAGGACCTCGCGCGTGACCTGCTCGAGCATCGTCTCGATGCGCACCATCGTGTCCTGGTAGTCCGCGTATGCCTCGTACCACTCGAGCATCGTGAACTCGGGCTGGTGCTTGTAGGAGACGCTCTCGTTCCGGAAGTCCTTGCCGATCTCGTACACGCGCTCGAGCCCGCCGACGATCAGGCGCTTGAGATAGAGCTCGGTCGCGATGCGCAGGAAGAGGTCCGACTCGAGCTCGTGGGAGTGCGTGACGAACGGGTGCGCGAAGGCGCCGCCGTAGCGCGGCTGCAGCACAGGGCGTCTCGACCTCGACGAAGCCTTCCTCGTCGAGGTAGCGGCGGATGGCGGTGACGACACGGGCGCGCAGCGTGGCGAGCTCCCTGGCGTCCTCGTTCATGAGGAGATCGAGGTAGCGCTTCCGGTACCGCGTCTCCGTGTCGGTGAGTCCGTGGAACGTGTCCGGGAGCGGGCTGGTGTTGGTGGCGAGGACGATCAGCTCGTCGACGGCGAGCGACGGCTCGCCCCGGCGCGACTTCGCCGGCTTGCCCGAGACGCCGACGATGTCGCCGAGGCGGACGTCGACGTCCCCGATGCGGCCCGTGTCGCACATCAGCTGGATCCGACCCGAGCGATCGACGAGGTCGACGAAGACGAGCTTTCCCATCTCGCGCCTCGCCATCACGCGACCCGCAATCCGGCGCACCTCGTCGAGCTCTCCTCCGGCGTCGAGCGATTCCGTCGCCGCGCGGACGTCCGCGATCCCGTCCCGGTCGGGGAAGCGCTTGGGAGCCATCGCCGGGCTACCCTATCCCGGCGTCTGCCTCGTTCTCGGCTCCGACGATCCAGCGAACGCAGCCGAGGTTCGGGGTGAGACGGATCGTGATCTCCTCCCCCTGGGCGAGGCCCCTGTAGAGCCGCTCGTCGATGCGCAGGGCACGTATCCGGTCCGAGGAGCCGTCATCGACGGCAACGTAGTACCGGAGGTCGTCGTCGTCACCACGTGCGCGCAGCCTGACGATCGCACCGGTCACCTCGCTCTCGTTCCGCCAGTCCGCTGCGGCCATCACGACGGCGGCGGCACCGAGCACGATGCCGACGCACGCGGCGGCGAGCGAGCCGATTCCGAACACGCCACCCTCGAGTCGCGAGAAGCCGTCGAGGTACACGAACATGCCGAGCACGACCACGAGCACCAGGCCGACGGTCAGCACGCCCAGAGGCTCCTTCCCCCACGCCGGCGGCCAGAGGTGCGGATACGAGATCCGCACCAGCCGCCAGCGGCCGCCGTAGGCACTCCACGCACGTGTGTCGGACTCGACGCCCATGGGAAGCGGACGGCTGGCACCCGACGCGACGCCGAGCGCCGCCCCGTACGAGAGCAGCCGGCTCCAGAGCTCGACGGTCAGCGGTGAGTGCGACGAGAAGACCTCGTTCTCCGCGAGCTCGGCGCGGACTCCCAGCCAGCGCGACGCCGCCTCCAGTCCCGCAGGCGTCTCTCGCTGGTCGTGCCTGCCTCGCATCCAGCTGAGCAACCCGGTTGCCGCGGAAGCGACGACGACGGCCGGTGCGACACCCCACGCGAGGCCGACGAGGAGGGCCGGAATCGCCGCGGCCGCCATGAGCACGTAGAAGACGCCCACGCCGAGAGAGTCGACCGAGAGCCCACGGGCCTGCGCGTCCTCGACCACCTTGGCCGTGAATGCCTGGTGCCAGCCCTTCGACTCGCGCTCGGGCCCTGTCGTGAGCGCTTCGGCCGGGACGACGCCGTCGCTCGCCCGCTCCTCGAGGAGGCCGAGAACGAGGCGCTCGTAGCCGGCGAGCTGCTGCTCTGCCCGCGGGCGCACGCGGACGTAGAACACGCCTGGTCCCCGCTGCTCGATGTCCACGACGTTGCGTGCGGCGAGGTCGATGACGGTCGCCGGCAGCGCCTCGCCCGTCACTCTGAAGTCGTGGACGAGGAAGTTCGCGAGCGCCGGAGGCTCGGGTCCGAGCTCGAGTGTCCGCGGCCCGACGGGTGGCCTGCGTGGGCTTCGAACGAAGAAGACTCCGGCGGTAACCAGCGCCCACGCCACGACCGATGCGATCGACGCGATCGCGGGCAGGGGATCGGGCTCGACGAACACGCGCGAATCGTGGACGGCTCTGCGGACGGGCTGCGCTCGGGCTACTGGCCTGGAGCGACGAGCTTGGGCGATGGGCGGACGACGCGATCGACGACACCGCCCTCGACGCTGAGGATCGTCTTCGACGTGCCTCGCCCCGCCACGCGCAGGATCGTGACCGGGCTTTCGGTGATGTCGCCGTTCCGGTTGAAGCCGAAGCTGCCGAGCAGCCCTCTTTCGACCCGGGTGGCGAAGAGCTCGTCGATCACCGATGCGCGAGTCCCGTCCGAGCGGGCGATCGCATCCAGGAGCACGTCCGCCGCCTGCGCGGCGTAGACGGCCGAGGGCTCGACCTCCGCGCCTCCCTGCGTGCGCCCGAAGCGCTCGACGAAGCGGGAGCCGGCCGGAGGGAGCCGCTCGGTGACGACGCCTGCGAGGCTCACGTAGACGCCGCGCGCCGCTTCTCCGGCTTGCTCGACGAGCAGGGGGAGCGGCGTGAGTCCGTCCGGACCGAGGATCGCGACGTCCTTGCCCAGGCGCTCGCGAAGATCCTGGATCACCTGGGCAACGTTGCTGTCGAGCAGTCCGCCGACGAACACAGCCGATGCCCCGGACCGTGCGACTCGCTCCGTCAGAGCGTCATACGAGCGCGCCTGTGGGTTCCACGAGGACCGTCCGGCCACGTCGAGACCGAGTCGCCGAGCCGCCGTCTCGAAACCGTGCGCCATGAGCTCCCCGTAGCCGGGCTCGCCGTCGTCGAGGACGAAGACGCGCTTTGCGCCGAGGTCCTTCGCCCTCAGCGCGAGCGCGGCTCCCTGGAGGTCGTCCGTCGGGTAGACGCGCAGGTAGTTCCGCTTCCCCGTGGGGTACAGCGACGAGGGGAGTGACGGGGGGACGCCGGCTCCCGTGCGGGTCAGACCGGGGAAGGAGTTGAGAGGCGACACCATCGCGAGCGCACCGCCCTCCGCGGTGTTGAGCACGGGCACGGCAGCGAGAGCACACGGCGAGTTCAGAGTGCCGATCACGCCGACGACATCGGCGTTGTCGGCGTAGGCGCGCGCGTTCGCCGCGCACTTGGCTTCGTCGTAGAGGCCCGTGCGCGCGATCGAGTCGTCGCAGGACTGGTACGCGACGCGGAAGCGGCCGGCGCGAAACTCCCGCGCCCGGAGGGTAAATGCGATCGCCTGCGCCATCTGCGTCGCCGTGATCCGAATGCCGCCCTGCAGCGGCAGATCGGAGACGACGAGGAGATCCGATTCGCCCTTCCCGGCGACGACGGGCTCGCACGCGGTCGAGGGAAGGGCCTGAACACCGGACACCTCGTTCGTCGCCGCCGCCGAGGGACCGGCGACGACGCTCACCCACACGGTGTCCCCGTCCACCGCGACCGAGTCCGGGACGCCATGCAGGTCGACCGTGCGCTCGGGCGTGACCGTGGCGGCGTCGATCTCGGTGAGCGTCCCAGCGAGTGGATTCGTGACCCAGACGGAGTCGGGCCCTGCCGCTACGTCCGTGACTCCTCGCCCGACATCGACGCTGCCCAGAACCGGTCGCCGGCCGCCGCTGACGCGCCAGAGCGTCCCATCGGTCCCGGAAGTGACCCACGCGGCGTCGTCGCCCACGGCGATCGACGTCACCGACGTCGCCGGAATTCGCGTTCGTGCCTTCGCGCGTCCCGACCGCTCGTCGAGCAGCGCGACGGTGCCGTCGATGCCGAGCGCCCAGACACCCGCTCGCCCCGAGGCGACGGCGCTCGCGCGGATCGCCCGTGACACCCCCGTCACCGCTCCGGTCGAGGCGTTCAGGCGTGCGACGCCGTAATCCGGAGTCACGACCCAGACCGCATGCTGCGACACGGCGATGTGGTTCGCGACGAGATTCGAGACCGCTCCGGCGCGACGAGGAAGCGGAACCTCGGCTCGCTCGGTGCGAGTCGTGGGATCGACTCTCACCACACTCGTCCCCACCGGACCGACGAACTGCGCGGAGCGGAGCGGGCGTCCGTTCACGATCCACACCGCGTCCGTTCCCGCCGCGACGTCCGTCGGAGTCGCACCTGTCGAGAACGTCTCGATCGCATGGGAGTCCTCGGCGATCTGCAGCACCGTCTGCGCGTCAGCGTCGACGATCCAGACCGACCCGGCGCGAGCCGCGAGCGCGCTCGGCGTCCTACCCGCCGGAATGCGCCGTCGAACCTCGCCGGTCACGGCATCAACCGCGACGACATGGCTCTCGTCCACCGAGGCGGCCAGTCCAGCGTCGACCTCGTCACGCGTCACGGCGATGACGGCGGCGGCGACCACGAGCGTCGCGACAACGGCGGCTGCCAGGAATCCGAGCCGCCGTCGTTGTCGGCGCGCGGCCGGTCGCGTTGGCGGAGGATCGAGCGCCGGATCGTGCGCGAGGATCGCTTGCTGCGCCCGCTGGAGCTCGGGCCCCGGCTCCAGGCCGAGCTCCGCGACGAACGTCCTCCGCCCGTCCGCATATACCTCGAGCGCCTCGGCCTGCCGCCCCGAGCGATAGAGCGCGAGCATGAGCTGCGCACGGAAGCGCTCTCGCAGCGGCTGCTCGCGAACGAGCGACCGCAGCTCCGACGACGACCTCCGCATGCCGCCCGCACGCGAGATCCGCATCGATGCGCGAACCGAGCGCGTCCAGCCGCTCCTCCTCGAGTCGTGGAATGGCCGCGAGCGCGAACCTCTCGTTCTCGAGATCGGCCAGCGGTCGGCCTCGCCACAGATCGAGGGCGGCGCGGTACGTCCCCGCCGCGTCCTCATCGCGCCCGGCGTCGAGCTGTAGCCGTCCACCGTCCCGGAGCTCCCGGAAACGCAAGACGTCGAGCTCCGCGAACTCGAGGCTCACGACGTATCCGGGCGCTCGCGTCAACAGCACCTCGTGCGGCTCGAGCTGCTTGCGAAGCCGTGACACGTGCTGCTGCAGGGCGGTCTGTGCGTCCTCCGGAGGATCGTCACCCCAGAGCTCGTCGATCAGGCGGTCGGACGAGACGACCTCGCCCGCGTGCAAGAGCAGGATCGCGAGGACGCTCCGCTGCTTCGCCCCTCCGAGGCGGATCTCCCGATCGCCGTCTCGAACCTCGAGTGGGCCGAGGATGTGGAAGTCAAGGCCGCTGGCCGCCAGAGAGCGAACGTACCACGCCCGTCAGCGCGCCGATAGCGCCCTGGCAGCAACCGGAAAGGCCCATCTCGCACGCTCGCTCGGTGTCCAGTTCCGGGCATTTCCGACGAGAGGAGAGTCGAATGAGAGTTGCACTGCTCTTGCTGATCTGCGCGGCCGTCGCGCTGGCAGGCTGCGGCGGCGGGTCCGAGGAGGCCTCCGAGCCGCTCCAGGAAGGTTTGTACGAGTACGAGTTGACCGAGGAGTACCTCGTCGAGAACGGGATCTCCACGCAGCAGGCGGAGAGCGAGTCGGGCGCCCACGAGGCGACCCTCGCCGCCGGCGAGTTCGTCGATCGGTGGCGGACCGCGGAGGGCAGGACCGGCTCGTGCAGCGGAACGTACGAGGAGGGCGACGGGCAACGCGTCACCTTCGAGTGGGAGGTCGGGTTGCTTCGGCGACTGGGAGATGAGCTACACGGTCGACGGCGACCAGGTGACGTGGAGCGACATCGAAGCCCTTCCACCCCACGACTCCGACGAGGATCAGAAGATCAGCGAGGTGTTCAACAGCGTCCCGTGGACGCGCGTCGGAGATGCGCCGGCGAGCTAGCGATGATGTGAGCTCAGAGCGAGATCGGGGCCGCGCTACGCGGCCTTGATCTCCATGATCTTGAACTTCACCTTCGAGCCGCGCGGCGTGACGACCTCGACCGTCTCGCCCTTCTTGCGGCCGATGATCGCCTTCCCGACCGGCGACTCGTTCGAGAGCCTGCGCTCGGCGGGGTTCGCCTCGGCGGAGCCCACGATGAAGTACTCGACCGTCTCCTTGGCGTCGACGTCGCGGAGGCGCACCACCGAGCCGATGGACACGACGCTCGTGTCGACCTTCTTGACGTCGATCACGCGCGCGTCGGCGAGACGATCCTCGAGCTGCGAGATCCGGTGCTCGAGCATCATCTGCTCGTTCTTCGCGTCGTCGTACTCGGCGTTCTCGGCGATCTCGCCGAACTCGCGCGCGGCGGCGATTCGGTCTGCGATCTCCCGGCGCTTCTGCGTGCGCAGCCGCTCCAACTCGGCCTTCAGCTGCTTGTAGCCGTCGGGAGTGAGGAGCACGTCCTTCACTGAAATGCCTCCAGAGACGAGAGTGCGGGGCCGACCGGCCCCGACAACGGCCGGGAATGGTAGCCAGCGCGCAGAACGCTCGTCAACAGCGGCTCAGTACCATCCCGGAGCCCGTGATCGACCTGCGCACACCCTGGCGAATCGGCCCCGTGGAGGTGCCCACGCGGCTCGTGCTGGCGCCGATGGCCGGTGTCAGCGTGCAGGCGTTTCGCCGGCAGGGACGGCGCTACGGAGCCGGTCTCGTCTGCTCCGAGATGGTCAGCTGCGCTGGCATCGAGCACCGGAACGAGCGGACGCTCGGCTACCTGCGGGTTGCCGCCGACGAGCACCCGCTCGCGATCCAGCTGTTCGGCTCCGAGCCCGCGACGATGGCCGATGCGGCGCGCATGGTCGAGGAGGTCGGCGCGGACATCGTCGACGTCAACTTCGGCTGCCCGGTGAAAAAGGTGACGCGAACGGGAGCGGGGGCGCACCTCCTCGAGGAGCCGGATCGCGCGTGCCGGATCATCGAGGCGATCGCGACGGCAGTGGACGTCCCCGTCACCGTCAAGCTGCGGCGCGGCGTGCGGAACGGATCGCGCTCCTGTCTTGAGCTCGGGCCCCGGCTCGTCGACGCCGGCGCGGCATCGCTCACGCTTCACCCTCGGTCCGCCCAGCAGATGTACACCGGAGTCGCCGACCACGCTCTCACGGAGGAGCTCGTCTCCCTCGTCGACGTTCCCGTCGTCGCCTCGGGTGATGTCACGTCGCGCACGCGCGCCCTGGCGGTGCTGTCGAACACTGGCGCGGAGGCGGTCATGGTCGGCCGCGGCGCGCAGGGCAATCCGTGGGCGCTGCGCGAGATCGTCGACGGCGACGGGCGGGAGCCGTCGCGCGAGGAGGTCGTGGCCGAGCTCGTCCTGTTCGTGCGCGAGGCCGTCCGCGAGCTTGGCGAGCAGCGCGCGTCGGGGTTCCTGAAGAAGTTCTACGGCTGGTACCTCGGGCAGGGCCGCTTTCCCAGGCCGTTCAAGCAGGAGCTCGTCCAGCTCGAGTCGATCGAGGAGGTCGAGCTGCGGCTGCTCGCAGCGGCGCCAGGCGCGATCGAGATCCTCGAGCGGCTCGAGGCGGAGGTCCCGTCGGGCGACGAGATGACCCTGGAGCTGCCGGTCTCGATCTACGGCGGCGGCTGAGCCGTAGGGCTCACGCGTTCAGCTCCCAGACGAGCCGAAGGCCTTCGAGCGTGAGGAACGGGTCGACCTGCTCGATCGTCCGCGAGTGCGGGGCGACGAGATCGGCCAGGCCGCCCGTAGCAACTGCGCGCACCTCCGCTTCGAGCTCCTCGCGGATGCGGCCGACGATGCCGTCGACCTGGCCCGCGAAGCCGTACACGAGGCCCGACTGGAGCCCGCCGACCGTTGTCTTCCCGATGACCGACTCGGGCTCCGAGTAGTCGACCTTCACGAGCCGGGCGGCCCGCGCGAACAGGGCGTCCATCGAGATCTCGATCCCCGGAGCGATCACTCCGCCGACGTACTCGCCCTCGGCCGAGACGACGTCGAAGTTCGTAGACGTGCCGAAGTCGACAACCACGACGGGCGCTCCGTAGCGAGCCCTGGCCGCGACGGCGTTCACGATCCGGTCGGCGCCGACCTCGCGAGGGTCGTCGTAACGAATCGGAACGCCCGTCTTCACGCCCGGCCCGACGACGAGGAGCTCCGCGTGCGCCCACTTGTCGGCGAGCGACTCCCACTCGCGAACCAGTACGGGCACGGTCGACGCCAGGCTGATGCCGTCCACGTCGTCGAAGTCGAGCAACCCGCTGAGGAGCACCCCGAGCTCGTCCGCCGTCGACGTGCGCTCCGTCGCGAGCCGCCAGTGATCCTCCAGGCGCTCGCCGGCGTAGACGCCGAGGGCGGTCTGCGTGTTTCCGACGTCCACGGCGAGCAGCATCGGGCAAGTGAATCAGACGTCACGCGCTTGTTAGAGTCGGCCGACGGTGTTTCGCAAGCGCACGAACGACCGGACGGGGGCCGCGGTCGGGGGAGCCGTAGCGGGGCTCGCGGCAGGAGGAGCGCTTGCCGCGGTCGCGATCCGCAGGCGACGGCGGCGACCAGTGGAGCCGAGCGTCGATCCGAAGCTCGTCGTCAGGAGGCTATTCGAGGAGCCGTGGAACGGCGACCTGGACGTGATCGACGAGCTCGTCTCGCCTGCGTACGTCGGCCACGATTCGGCCGAGCCCGAGCCGATCCAGGGACCCGCGGGCGTCCGGGCACGCTTCGAGAAGTACCTGCTGGCGTTCCCGGGCGGCGCGATCACGATCGACGAGCAGATCGCGGACGGCGAGACGGTGGCGACGCGCTGGACCGGACGCGGGACGCACAAGGGAGAGCTCGCAAGCATCGCTCCGACTGGCAGGGACGTGACGGTTTCCGGGCTGACGATCTCCCGCGTCGAGGGCGGCCTCGTGATCGAGGAGTGGACCGCCTGGGACACACTCGGCCTGCTCGTACAGCTCGGGGCGATCGCGGAGCCCGCACGCGCCTGAGCTCCCGCGCAGGGTCGACGCCCCTCACGGCGAATACGTGTGGCCGCAGAGCGGCCATGTCCAACTTCTTCACCTCACAGCACATGCCGTGCGCCGAGTGCGGTGCGTCCGTTCCCGTCGCCGAGCTCGACACGCACGTGTGCGAGCGCGAGCGGCAGCTCGAGTTCCTCCTGTTCCAGGTCCGCGACGAGGTGGCTGGGCTCGAGGACGGCGTGCGCGGGTACCTGGAGTCGCCGCACGGCCGTTTCGCACAGTGGCTCGCCGAACGCGACCGGCGACCGGGCTGATTTCGGCGCGCTAAGTGGAGTCGTCGTCGGGAGCCAGCGGCTGTCCCAGCCGCTCGGCCAGCGCCTCTGCCGTCAGGCGCGGCTCCTCGCCCTCGCCCCTGAGCTCCTCGACAGTGATGTCGCCGGAGGTGTAGACCTCGGCCCGCGGGAAGATGCGCGTCGGACGGCTCTTGTCCCAGACCCACACGTCCTCCATGCGCACGTGGAAGAACGGGTAGCTGACCTGCGAGAGCGTTTCCAGCTCGATCTTGTTGCAGAGGTAGGTCTCGTCGGGCGTGAGCACGCAGTAGCGAAAGAGCGGGAAGACCGCCGAGTACTCCCGCTTGACGGCGAGCTCGAGCTCCGCTTCGAATTCGTCCAGGTCGTCCAGGTGGGACACGACGGCTCAGTCTAGCGCCGACAGGAGCGCCGACACGCTCCCGCGGCCCGGGATCACGAGGTCGGGATCGAGCTCCGCGAGCGGCTCGAGGGCGAAACGCCGCTCGTGCAGGCGCGGATGAGGCACGCGCAGGCCTGGCTCGTCGATCGTCATGTCATCGTAGACCAGCAGGTCGAGGTCGACCGTGCGCGGCGCCCAGCGCTCGCCTCGCACACGGCCGAGCTCACGCTCGACCTCGAGGAGCATGTCGAGAAGAGCGCGCGGGAAAAGCGTCGTCTCCACGAGGACGGCGCCGTTGAGGAAGCGCGGTTGATCCACCATTCCCACCGGGTCCGTCTCGCGCAGCTCCGAGATCGCCACCACGTCGACCCCCTCGTGCGCGCGGATGCTCTCGACCGCCCGTGCCAGTGTCTCGTCCCGCGCGCCGAGGTTCGCGCCGAGCCCTACGAACGCACGGGCCATCGAGGAGCTAGCGGGGGCGCTCGACGACGACGGCTGCGAAGTCGACAGGAGGATCGAGCACGACGTCCGGCTTCCGCACCCGAACCCTGACCCGCTCGACCGCAGGAAAGCGCTCGACGATGCCGTCGGCGACCGCGCCGGCGAGGCCTTCCAGCAGCAGCCGCTCCGGGCCGGCGAAGACCTCGCGGACGAGCGCGGCCAGACGACGGTAGTCCACCGTGTCCTCGATCCGGTCCGTCTCGGTCGCCTCGCCGCGGACGTCCACCCACAGGTCGACGAGGAAGCGCTGTCCGAGCCGCCGCTCTTCCTCTAGGTACCCGTGTTTCCCGAACACGACCAGGCCCGCGAGCTCGATCCTCATGCGGAGACCTTCCCTCGTTCGACGGCGGCAGCGACGGCGAGCGCCTCGACCGTCTCGCGGACGTCGTGCGCTCGAACCATCCAGGCACCGCGCTCGAACGCGGCCACGGCCGCGGCCAGCGAAGCCGACACCGAGCCGGTCGTCGCACCAGGATCGCCCAGCACCTTCCCGAGCGTGCTCTTCCGCGAGATGCCCACGAGCACGGGCCGTCCGAGCGAGCGGAGCTCGTCGAGCCGGCGCAGGAGCTCGAGGTTCTGGTCGGGCGTCTTGCCGAACCCGAACCCGGGGTCGATGCAGATTCGCTCCTCCGCGATCCCGCGCTCGACCGCGAACGCGATCCGCTGCTCGAGGAAGTCCAACACGTCGTCCACGACGTCGTCGTAGTGGGGGGCGACCTGCATCGTGTGCGGCTCGCCCTGCATGTGCATGAGACATACGTACGCGTCGAACTCGGCTACGACCTCCGCCATCCCGGGGTCGCCTCCGAGGGCGGTCACGTCGTTGACCATCCCGGCGCCGAGCTCGAGGGCTCGGCGCGCCACGACCGCCTTCGACGTGTCGACCGAGAGCGACACGCCCGAGAGCGCCTCGAGCACGGGTCTCAGCCGGGTGAGCTCGTCCTCGGCCGAGACCGGAGCTGCGCCGGGGCGGGTCGACTCGCCGCCGATGTCGACTAGGGCGGCGCCTTCCTCCGTGAGGCGTCGGGCGTGCGCGAGGGCAGCGCCGGGCTCGACGAAGCGACCGCCGTCGGAGAAGCTGTCGGGCGTGACGTTGACCACCCCCATCACGGACGGACGCGGCCAGCGCTCCTCGATCGGCACGATGCTCGTGCTCACGGCGCGGAGGGTAGCGCCGTCTGCACGAACCGGCAGAATCGCGAGTCATGAGCACACCTCAGGGAAACACCGGCCCGCTGGGCCAACCGCGCGGCATCGGCTTCGGGATCCTGCTCTTCATCATCACGCTCGGGATCTACGGCCTGTACTGGGTGTACAAGACGCAGGAGGAGATGAAGCAACACACCGGCGACGGCCTCGGCGGCGTCCTCGGCCTCGTCATCTGGATCGTGATCAGCCCGGTGAGTGCCTTCGTGATCCCGTCCGAGGTCGGGAAGATGTACGAGCGCGACGGGCGGCAGTCGCCCATCTCGGGCTGGACGGGCCTCTGGCTGTTCCCGTTCGGCTTCCTCATCCTGACGGGCATCGTGTGGTTCTGGAAGAACCAGGGCGCACTGAATCGCTACTGGGAGAGCGAGCGCTCCGCCGGCACATTGCCAAGAGACGAGCCGGGCGTCGTGTAGGACGGGCGCGTGCGCGGTAACGCCGCGCGCGCGTTCGGGCTCGGCCTGGCCGTGGTCGGGCTCGTCAGCGTGGTCGCGATCGCCGCCGGCGGGGTGACGCAGGAGGGGACGGACGCCGTGCGGCCGCCGTCGAGAACGCTCCTCGACACGTTCTTCAGCCTCTCGCTCGTGGCAGTCGTGCTCGGAGGCGTGCTCCTCCTCTACGGCCTGGCGCAGCGGAAGGCAATCGCCCGCGAGGTCGCGACGGGCCGGTACCGGAGGACGACGCTGGTGGGGTTCTTCCTGTGGATGGCGGCGGCCGGCCTCATCGGATACTGGGTCGTCGCGGGTCGTCGGGCAGCGCTCCAGCCGGCCGAGGAGCGGGATCCTGCCTTTCCGGACGGCGAGCTCCCGCCTCGGCCGCAGGACGAGTCGGGCACCGCGTACACGGCCCAGTTCACCTGGGTTCCGGTCGTCGTCGTCGCGGCGCTCATCGCCGCGGCCATCGTCGCGTACTACGTCTCCGACCGGCGCGCGGCGCGCTCGAGGCCGCTCGAGGAGAATCTCGCCGAGCAGCTCGCGGCGGTGCTCGACGACACGCTGGACGACCTCCGCGCGGAAGCCGATCCACGTCGCGCCGTGATTGCGGCGTATGCGCGCCTCGAGCGCGTGCTCGCCGCGAATCGCGTGCCTCGGAAGTCGTCCGAGACGCCGCAGGAGCTCCTGGAGCGCATCCTGCACCAGCTCGACCTCGGATCGGACGCGATCGTGCGGCTGACAACGCTCTATGCACGGGCTAAGTTCTCCCAGCACGAGGTCGACGTGGCGATGAAGGAGGAAGCGATAGGCGCGCTCGAGCAGGTGCGGGACGAGCTTCGCGAAGCGGCGGCTCCGGTCGACACCGCTCCCGAGCCACAGGCGGCGGCAGTCTCGGGCACGGCGACGTGAGACGCGACGTCGCGCGGGCGGCGCGCTTCCTCTTCCTGCCCACGGTCGGCCTCGTCGTCGTGGCCGCCTTCCTGCCGGGGCGGGTCACGCTGGCAGCCCGCATCTTCGCGCTCGCCGTGTGCGCGGCTGCGCTCGGGCTCGTCCTCGGCGAGCTTCGTCGCCGATATCCGCGCGCTCGCCCGCTACGCCCCGCACAGCCGACGCGCGGCGAGCAGCGCCGACCGCCGGGCAGCCTCGCGCGCATCGAGGACGAGGTGACACTGGGCGTCGCCGGCGCTTTCGACCTCCACTATCGGCTCGTCCCGCGACTTCGAGCTCTTGCATCCGGGCTGCTCGCGTCGCGTCGACGCGTCTCGCTCGATGCGAGCTCAGATGCCAGCCGCGCGCTGCTCGGCGAGACGACGTGGGAGCTCGTTCGGAGCGATCGCCGACCTCCGGACGACCGGCTCGCGCGAGGGATCGCGCCGGCGGATCTGAGCGGCGTGGTCGACGCGCTGGAGCGCGTCTGATGGAGCTGATCCGCGTCCAGGAACTGTCGGGCCAGGTGCTCGACGAGGTCGAGCGTGCGGTCGTCGGGAAACGGGAGTCGCTCGAGCTGGTCTTCATGGGCTTCCTCGCCGACGGGCACGTCCTGCTCGAGGACTACCCGGGCCTCGCGAAGACACTCGCCGCGCGCTCGTTCGCGCAGGCGCTGAGCATGCGCTTCTCACGGATCCAGTTCACGCCGGACCTCATGCCGTCGGATGTCACCGGTTCGTCGATCTGGAACCAGCGCGACGGCGACTTCGAGTTCCGACCCGGCCCGATCTTCACGAACCTCCTCCTGTCGGACGAGATCAACCGCGCTCCCCCGAAGACGCAGGCCGCCCTGCTCGAGTCGATGCAGGAGCGGCAGGTGACCATCGAGGGTGTGACGCATCCTCTGGAGCCGCCGTTCCTCGTCATCGCGACGCAGAACCCGATCGAGTACGAGGGCACGTACCCGCTGCCCGAGGCGCAGCTCGACCGCTTCCTGCTCCGAACCGCGTTCGGCTACCCGAGCAGGGAGAACGAGGTCGAGGTGCTCGGACGGCGGATCGCGCGCGAGGCCGACGACGTCGAGCTCGAGCCGGTGGTCGACCGCGAGACCCTCCTCGCGATGCAACGGGCGATTGAAACGGTCTACGTCGCGGAGAGCGTGCAGGAGTACTGCGTCGACCTCGTCGTGGCGACGCGCACGTCGGAGAGCTCGGCCGTCGGAGCGAGCCCGCGCGGAAGCCTCGCGCTGCTCAAGCTCGCCCGGTGCAGGGCGGCGCTCGACGGGCGCGACTACGTGCTCCCCGACGACGTCAAGGGGGTCGCCGTTCCTGCGCTCGCGCATCGGCTCGTCCTGCGCCCCGAGCTGTGGGTGCAGCGCGTGTCGGCGGACGACGTCGTCCGTGACGTGCTCGGAGCAGTCCCGACTCCTCGCGCCGAGGACGTCGTCGCCACCGAACACTCGTGACGAGGACGGGAAGCCCGCGAATCACGGGCTTCGCCGCGCTCGCAGCGACCGGACTGGTCGCGGCGCTGGCGACACGCCGACCCGAGCTCGCGGTGCTCGCACTCCCGTTCGCACTGCTGCTCGCGCTCGGAACGGTGCTCGCTCGGGATCCGGAAGTGCAGGTCGAGCTCGAGCTCGACTCGGAGCGGACGCTCGAGGGTGCAGAGGTGGACGGCCGCCTGCTCGTACGCACGGAGCGACCCGTCGACCGGCTCGAGCTCATGCTCGAGCTTCCGCAGGCGATGGAGGTCGTGGACGGCGACGCGGGGCAGGCGCTCCGGCTCGTCTCGCCGGAGCGCGAGATTCCGGTCGCTCTCCGGTGCACGAGATGGGGGAACTTCGACCTCGGGACGGTCGACGTGCGCGCCCGCGACGCATTTCGTCTCGTCGTCTGGGAGGCGCGCGCGGTGAATCCGCAGCGCCTGAAGGCATATCCGCGCCCGCTCTCGCTCCAGCGCGTCCTGGCTCCACTGCAGACGCAGGCGTTCGCGGGCAGCGAGGTCGCGCGCACCAAGGGCGAAGGAGTCGAGTACGCGGACATCCGCGACTTCGTGCCCGGCGACCGCGTCCGCTCGATCAACTGGCGAGCGTCTGCCCGGCGTCAGGGTCTGGTCGTCAACGAGCGCCACCCCGAGCGCAACACCGACGTCGTGCTCTTCGTCGACAGCTTCACCGACGTGCACGGGGACGGCATGAGCGTCCTCGAGGAGGCCGTTCGCGCGGCGGCCTCGCTCGCGACGCGGTACCTCGAACGACGAGACCGGGTCGGGCTCGTCGGCTTCGGCGGCGTCCTGCGCTGGTTGCGGCCGGGCCTCGGCACGACCCAGCGCTATCGCCTGATCGAG
This sequence comes from uncultured Gaiellaceae bacterium, assembly GCA_963802865.1. Lineage (GTDB taxonomy): Bacteria > Actinomycetota > Thermoleophilia > Gaiellales > Gaiellaceae > GMQP-bins7. The sequence continues at coordinate 11,051 of CAWDKB010000016.1, read as the reverse complement.
ACGTTGCTCGAAACCGGCGTCGAGCCGACCTACACATGGCGAGACGTCAGCCTCATCCCGGCGAAGGTCCTCCCTCCCGCCTCCCTGGTGCTCGCGCTGACACCGCTCGTCGACCCCCGGTTCGTCGCCGCGCTGGAAGACCTGCGGGCGCGGCGATTCGACGTCGCCGTGGTCGAGGTCGACCCGATCGGGCTCGTCCAGGCCGGCTCGAGCGAGTCCGAGCGCCTCGCCTACCGCCTCTGGCTGCTCGAGCGGCAGGTCGCCCGCGCGCGGCTCGAGGGGCTCGGGATCGCCATCGGACGCTGGGGAGACGACGACCTCGAGTCGGTTCTCGAGGAGGTGAGGACATTCAGACGCTACGCGCGTCAGGCACGCGCCTAGCCACGGGCGGGGGCGCGCTCGTCTTGCTGAGCGCGGTCGCGGGATTGGCGCTCGCGCGAGGCGACGACACGTTCCAGACGGCGGGGCTGCGCTTCGCGGCGATCGCGTTCCTCGTGCTCGTCGCTGCCCTCGTCCTCGACTGGCCGGTCCTCGTGCCGGTTGCCGTCGTCGGTGCGGGCGGGCTCTACGGAGCGCAACTGGCCGTCGACGACGCCCGCCTGGACCTCGCCGCGCCAGCTGTCGCAGCGGCGTTGCTGCTGACCGCGGAGCTCGCCTACTGGTCGCTCGAGGAGCGCGAACGGATCACGGGCGAGCCGGGCGAGACGCTCCGCCGCGCGGGCTTCGTCGCCCTTCTCGGGATCGGCGCGCTCCTCGTGACGTGGTTGCCGCTCGTGGTCGTCGACGTCCTTCGCGCGAGAGGCATCGCACTCGACGTCGTCGGCGCCGTGGCCGCCGTTGGCGCACTCGCCGTGATCGTCCTCGTCACCCGTCGCCCGCGGAGCGCGGACGAGAGCGAGGCGCGGAGCTAGGAGGCTGCCGGGTCCGGCGGGGGCGGCTGCATCGCCGCGCCGGGAATCGGCCGCGGCTGCGGCCTGAGCTTGGGCTTCGCCTCGGCCTCGGGCTCCGGCGCGGGGATCGCGGGCTCGGGCTCGGCAAAGACGGACTCCTCGGCCTCGCCTGCGAGCAGCCGCTCGAACTGGTCCTTGTCGATCGTCTCGCGCTCGATGAGGATCGCCGACAGCTGGTGGAGCTCGTCCATGTGCGCGCGGAGCACGCGGTGGGCGGACTGATGGCCCTCCTCGATCGTGCGCCGGATCTCGTCGTCGATCTCCTTCGCGATCTCGTCCGAGTAGTCGGGCTCCGAGCCCATGTCGCGGCCGAGGAAGGGAAGATCGTGCGCACGGCCGAGAACACGCGGGCCGAGCTTCTCGCTCATGCCGAAGCGCATGATCATCTGCTTCGAGGTCGCGGTGACCTTCTCGAGGTCGTTCGCGGCCCCTGTCGTCACCTCGTGGAAGACCAGCTCCTCCGCCGCGCGACCGCCGAGCGTCATTGCGAGCTCGTCCATCAGCGCCGACTTCGTGGTCAGGTACTTGTCCTCGGTCGGCAGCGAGATGGTGAGACCGAGCGCCTGGCCGCGGGAGACGATCGTGATCTTGTGGACGGGGTTCGTGTTCTCGAGGTAGTGGCCGACGAGCGCGTGCCCCATCTCGTGGTAGGCCGTGATCTTGCGCTCCTTCTCGGAGAGCAGGCGGGCCTTCTTCTCCGGCCCGGCGATGACGCGCATGATCCCTTCCTCGAGCTCGTCCTGCTCGATCATCTTCTTGCCGTTGCGGGCGGCGAGGAGCGCGGCCTCGTTGATCAGGTTGGAGAGGTCGGCGCCGGTGAAGCCGGGCGTGCCGGCTGCGAGCGTGTCGAGGTCGATCTCGCGCGCGAGCGGCTTGCCGCGCGCGTGCACCTCGAGGATCTTCCTGCGGCCGAGGCGGTCGGGGCGGTCGACGACGATCTGTCGGTCGAAGCGCCCGGGACGGAGGAGCGCCGGGTCGAGGATGTCGGGCCGGTTGGTGGCCGCGATGAGGATGATGTTGTCCTTCATCTCGAAGCCGTCCATCTCGACGAGCAACTGGTTCAGCGTCTGCTCGCGCTCGTCGTGGCCTCCACCGAGACCAGCCCCGCGGTGACGGCCGACGGCGTCGATCTCGTCCATGAAGATGATGCAGGGCGACGCCTGCTTCGCCTGCTCGAAGAGGTCGCGCACGCGAGAGGCGCCCACGCCGACGAACATCTCGACGAAGTCCGAGCCGGAGATGGAGAAGAAGGGAACGCCCGCCTCGCCCGCGACCGCGCGCGCGAGGAGCGTCTTACCCGTGCCGGGCGGCCCGTACAGGAGGACGCCCTTGGGAATGCGCGCGCCGAGGGCCTGGAACTTCTTCGGGTTCTCGAGGAACTCCTTGATCTCGTGCAGCTCCTCGACTGCCTCGTCCGCGCCCGCGACGTCCTTGAACGTGACCTTCGGGGAGTCCGGCGACATGCGCTTCGCGCGGCTCTTGCCGAAGCTCATGACCTTCGAGCCGCCGCCCTGCATCTGGTTCATGAGGAAGATCCAGAACGCGATCAGGAGGACGAACGGCAGGAAGTTGATCAGGATCGCCCACCACGCCGACGAGCCCGTGCCCTTCGAGTCGAACTTGACGTTCTGCCGCTGCAGGAGGTTCTGGAATTCCGTCGCCGACTGCGGCGTCGGGTAGTTCACCTTGACCTTGTCGCCGTCGACGAGCGTGGCCGAGATCTGCTGCCGCGAGGGCGTGAACAGGACGTCGTTGACGGCGCCGCTCTTGACCTCTCCGATCAGCTGCGAGTAGGTCATCTTCCGCGCCTCGTTCTTGCCCGGCAACAGCGTCTGACTCGCCAGATAGACGAGCAGCACGATGATGATGAGCGGGAAGAGTGCGCTGCGGAAGAAGCGATTCACGGCAGTTGTCGGAGGGTACCACCATGCTTCTTCGGCACCCAGGCCGGGATCCCCTGTCCCCCGTTACGGTCCAGTTGCAGGACTATGTCGCGTTCGCCACGTGGGGGAACCCATGGTTCCCCCACGACCCCCCTCCTCAACGGCGAGCACCCACAATCGAGGCGTGCCTATCGCGGGAGTAAATCCCGCTTCGGCGATGTGGCCGTTCAGTGCACTGAATGTCTCCGACCCGAGCCTCGCGCGCGTGCGTCAGTGCGCTGGCGGAATCAGGTCAGCGTGCAGGACTGCGACGTACGGCAGGTTTCGGTAGCGCTCCGCGAAGTCGAGCCCGTACCCGATCACGAACCGGTTCGGGATCTCGAAGCCGACGTAGCGCACCGGGACGTCGATCTCGCGCCGCTCCGGCTTCGTCAGGAGCGTGACGACCTCGAGCGAGGCGGGCTTGCGCGCCCGCAGGTTCCGCATGAGGTACGAGAGCGTGAGCCCCGAGTCGATGATGTCCTCGACGACGACCACGTCCCTGCCCGCGACGTTGATGTCGAGGTCCTTGAGGATGCGGACGACGCCCGATGAGTCGGTCGCCGCCCCGTAGCTCGAGATGGCCATGAAGTCGATCTCGCACGGCACCGTGAGCTCGCGCATGAGATCGGCCATGAAGAACACCGCGCCCTTGAGCACACCGACGAGCAGGAGGTCGCGGCCCGCGTAGTCGGCGGAGATCTCGACACCGAGCTCGCCGATCCGGGCCTGCAGCGTCTCCTCGTCGATGAGGATCTCGCCGACTCCCTTCTCGAGCTCCGCCTGGGTCATCGGTCGCCATCTTTCCATGCCCGGACGGCGCCTTCCCAGCCAGGCGCCTCGGCGATGCCCGGAACCGCGACGACGTCGTCCCCGTCGACCACGAGCGGCCAGGCATCACGCTCGCCCTTCGGGACCTTCGCGTCGACGAAGACGTCCTGCACCTTCTTGCGCCGGCCGGCGAGCCGGTCGCCCGGGCGCCGCGTGCGGACGACGAGGCCGGGACGCGCTGACTCCAGCCTCCACGATCCGAAGCTGACCTCTCCTTCGAGGCGAACGACGTCGTACTCCCGCACCGCGCGCACGCCGTGGCCGAGATCCGCCGACTTGGTGCCGTGCTCGCCCGCGACCAGGTCGGCCAGCGTGCGCTCGAGCGCACGCGGGAGACGCGGCCGCTCCTCGGCCAGTGCGAGCAGATTTTGCTCCGCGGCCGGATGCAGCCTGCGCAGGAGCGGGAGGATCTCGTCGCGCACGAGGCCGCGCTTGGTGTCCGCGTTCGACGCGTCGCTGCGGAACGGCAGCCCGTGCGCGTCGCAGTACGCGACGGTCTCCTCTCGCCAGACGCCGAGCAGCGGGCGGACGACGCCGTCCTCCCGCTGCACCTTGATGCCCTTGCTGTTCCCGGAGGAGACGAGGCGATAGAGGACCGTCTCGACCTGGTCGGACGCTGTATGGCCAGTCGCCCGGAGCCCGTGCCCGGCCGTGAGCTCGTACCGCTGCGCTCGGAGCGCAGCCTCGAGATTGCCTGCCCGGCGCTCGGCGTGCGGACTCAGCACTTCCGCATTCATGAGCTCCGCACAGAACCGTGCGTCGCGTTCGGACTCGGAGCCGCGCAGGCCGTGGTTCACGTGGACGGCGGAGACGTCGTAGCCGAGCCGGCCGAGGACGTGCCACAGGCACGTTGAGTCTGCGCCTCCCGAGACGAGGCACGTGACGCTCCCCGCCGGGTCGACGAGATCGTGGCGGCGGATCGTCTCTTCGACGCACTCGGCGACGGTCTCGGCCATGGGCGCATTGTGCCGCGTCTACTCGGACCGGAAGCGCGGGGCGAGGCTCCAGGACTCGAGCAGCGCCGCGGCGCTCTCGACGGCTCGAGCATCCAGCCGGTGCGCGGTCGCGTGCTCGACCGGCGTGATGAGCGCGGCCGGAGCAAGGCCCTGCCCCGCGTCGAGCAGGTACCTGACGCCCAGTGCGTGCCAGACCACGAGCACGACCTCCTCGGGACGCGCGAGCAGGATCCGCAGCCCGCGGGCGAAACGGGCGGCGGCCGCGGCTCGGCTCTCGCCTCGGCCGGGCGCGTCCACGTCCGGTGGATGCGCGGCCGCCCAGGCCCGGTACTCGAGCAGGGGCCCGTCCGCGAACGAACCGAAGTCGATCTCGTTGAGCTCGGGGACCATGAGCCGCGGGACTGACCGACCCTCGAGCGCGAGCTCCAGGGTCTCGAGCGTCCGTGCAAGCTCCGAAGTCGCGCCAAGCGCGACCTCGTCCCGGGCGATCTCGGCCGCGAGTCGACGCGCCTGCTCGACTCCCTCGGGCGTCAGGCCGTCGCCGGGCACGGCACACGACGCGAGTCCGTCGCGATTCGAGAACGCGAACGCGTGTCGCGCGACGAGCAGCTCGACCACGGTCAGAAGAGCAAGGAGCGATAGTCGAGCGCGTGCTCCATCCCGATCGCCTCGTAGAGGCGGATCGCGGGCACGTTGTCCGAGCGAACGAAGAGGCAGACGGTGGGCACGCGCTCGAGCAGGAGCCGGCACAGGTCGGCGATGCCCCGCGCCGCGTACCCGCGACGACGAACCGCGGGGTCGACCCAGACCTGCTGGAGCTGCACGGCCTCCGGTGTCCAGGCCGAAGCCTCGGCCTTGAAGTAGATGACGCCGCCCTCCTCCCAGAGCCACGACCGGCCGTCCTCGATCTGGCTCCGCGTGCGCCAGCGGAACCCGTCGGCGTCGCGTCGCATGGGATCGATCCCCAGCTCCTGCTCGTGCGCCGCTGCGCACGCAGGCATGAGCAGCTCGAGGTCGTCGAGCGTGGCCTCACGGAGCCCGGTGCCGGCCGCAGGCGGCGGCTCTCGGATCACGAACACGGGCTGGCCGGGACGATCCTCGCGCGGGCTCGGCAGGACGCTCTCGGCCGCGGCCCAGAGATCGGATACGGCGCGAGCCTCGCCGATCAGCATGCGCGGACCTCCCCGCGCGACCTCGTCGGCGAAGACGCCGCACCCGTCGCCCGACGGGACAGCGTTGACCCCGACGTGGCACAGCGCGGTGAGCTCACGCCCGTCGGCTGCGCCGATGAACCGGCCGTGGCCGCGGCGCGCGACGTCCTCGAGGAAGACTCGCTCGACGGGGTCCTCCTTGCAGAAGCGGAGAATCTGCTCGCGCTTCGGCTCGATCAGCTTCACCGGCAAGCGCCCAACTCTAAGACTGCGCGGTTCGGGACGGCGCGCCGACCGCCAACCCGTAGGGTTCCGCGCATGCCGATCCACCTTCGCGCCGCCCCCGACGACTACGCCGAGGCGTGCCTCATCCCGGGCGACCCGCGTCGTGCTCAGCACATCGCCGAGACGTTCCTGACCGACGTCGAGCAGGTGAACGAGGAGCGCGGCCTGCTCGGGTTCACCGGGCTCTGGAACGGCAAGCGCGTCTCGGTGCAGGGCACCGGAATGGGCTGCCCGAGCGCGGTCATCGTGTCCGAGGAGCTCATCCAGCTCGGCGTGAAGCGGCTCGTCCGCGTGGGGACGTGCGGGGGGCTCCAACCCGGTCACGGGCTCGGCGATCTCATCGTCGCGATCTCGGCGGTCCCGGCCGACTCGACCGCTACCCATCTCGTCGGTGGCGAGCCGCATTGCCCGACCGCGAGCTGGGAGCTCGTGCACGAGGCGGTACACATCGCCAAGCACGCCGAGCAGCCGATCCGCGTCGGCCCCGTCGCCTCGAGCGACCTCTTCTACAACCCCGACCAGGGCCAGTACGAGCGCTGGTCGAAGCGCGGGATTCTCGGTGTGGAGATGGAAGCGGCGGCGCTGTTCACGCTGGCCGCGCTCCGCGGCGTGCTCGCCGGCTGCCTGCTCACCATCAGCGACATCGTCGTCGAGGGCGAGTTCGTGCGGATCTCCGACGACGAGCTGCGCACGGCGGTGGATCGGATGGCGCGGATCGCGCTCGACACCGCGACGGCAGGTTCCGACGGCGATTAGCTCGGGCCGGACCGTCTTCCTCGTCAACCCCGCTTCGGCGGGCGGGTCGACGGGGAAGCGCTGGCCGGAGATCGCGCACCGTGCCGCTGCTCGCGGACTCGAGGGCGACGCGCTCATCTCGGAGGCTCCCGGTGAGCTGACGAGGCTTGCAGCCGATGCGGTTGCCGCCGGCGCGGGCCTGCTGGTGGTCGTCGGAGGCGACGGCTCCGTGAACGAGGTCGTCAACGGCGTCGCCGAGGCCGACGCCGTCGAGCTCGCGGTCATCCCGCGAGGGACGGGCTGGGACTTCGTGCGCACGTACGGAATCCCGCGCGATCTCGACACGGCGATCGACATCGCGGCGAGCGGGCACACGCGCACCATCGACGCGGGGCGCGTGTCTTTCCGAACCTGGGCCGGCGGCGAGGGAGTGTCCTACTTCGCGAACGTCGCCAGCGCGGGCATTTCGGGCGCGATCGCGCAGCGCGCGAACGAGTCGTCGAAGGCGCTCGGCGGGAAGATCTCGTACTACTGGGCGACGCTCGCGGTCTTCGTCGGCTGGCAGACGGGCGAGCTGCGCGTGACCGTCGACGACGAGAGCCGCAGCGGGCGGATGATCGACGCGATGGTCTGCAACGGCCGCTACCTCGGAGGCGGGATGATGATGTGCCCCGAAGCCGAGCCGGACGACGGTGTCTTCGACGTCCTCCTGATCGGGGACGTCACGAAGCGCGACCTGGCGTTCGTGCTCCCGAAGACGTACAGGGGCAAGCATCTCCCGCATCCGCGACTCGAGCTCCTCCGCGGCCGCGCCGTCACGATCGAGGCGGACGAGCCGCTGCCGATCGAGCTCGACGGCGAGCAGCCCGGGACGACTCCCGCGCGCTTCGAGGTCGTCCCGCAAACGCTGCGGTTGCGGGTTCCCGCCTCGAACTAGACGGAAGGCTTGCGAGCGGCGGGGCGCCGGCGCGGCGGAGTCTGGGATTTCTTCAGCCCGGCGACTTCCTTCTCGAGCTTCGCCACCCGCGCCTCGATCGCGTCGATCCCGCGGACCTTCTTGGCGAGGTCGTCGACGCGGGCGCGGAGATCGTTCACCGCCGAGACGGCCTTCTGACCGCCCGGGAGCTCGGAGAGTCGGTTCAGCGCCTCCTCCCCCGCATCCGCGAGGCGCGTCACGAAGTCCTTCTCGCCGATCTTCGCGTCCGCGGCCGCCTTCGTTCTCGCTGTGCTCTCGGTCATGCGTTAGTCATACCACCCGAGCGGAGGTCTTGCACCTGCGCAGCAAACGTGAGACGCTCGGCCGCGCATTGCGGCATCCCTCTCGTTGGCTCGTGATCGTCGTCGGCCTGGTGGCCGTCGTCTCGGCGCCTGCGGCCACCTCGGCTCCCTTCGTGGCCGACTTTCAGGTCTACGTGACCGCCGGAGTCACGAGCCCGCAGGTGATCCAGACCGGAGGCACTGCGACGGTCACCGGACTCGCGTTCCAGGTTGGGCTCACCGTCGACAACGACGGCGGTGAGGAGGCATCCGCACGCGCCCGCTTCACACTGCCCGAGGGTCTGCGCTACGGTCGTGACGCGCCCGACGCGACGGAAGGCTGCACGCTCACGGACAGGGTCGCCGAGTGCCTGACGGGCGTGACGATCGGGACCGATCCCTCGCGCCGAACGGCCGTGTGGACCTGGGACGCGATCGCCGACAGGGCGGGGAGTTACGTGCTCAACGCCGCGATCGTGCAGTCATCCGTCGCGGATCCCAGCCCTGCCAACAACGCGACATCTGCGACGGTCGTCGTCCGTGATGCGCCAGCGCCGGGCGGCGGAGGCACCGAGGGTGGCGGAACCGCGACCGTCTCCGCCGGTGCCGCGAGGGTCACGCCGGCGAAGCCGAGAGCGGGTGGTCTCGTCGCGGCCACGGTCCGCGTCACCGCAGGCGGAACGGCCGTACGGCCGGGAGCGGTCGCGTGCTCGGCGACCGCAGGCGGGACGAAGCTAACGGGCACACCAAGGGCCGCGCGCGGCTCGGCGACCTGCAGCTTCCGGACGCCACGAGCAGCCAAGGGGAAGGCGCTGCGCGGAACGGTCTCCTTCAGCGCGCGCGGGACACGCTTCAGCAAGCGCTTCGCCGTCACTCTCGGCTGAGCGCGGCAACCACCGCGGCGAGCGTCTCGCCCGCGGACGCGTCGACCTTCACTAGCGCCCCGTCGTCGAGCGCCGTCGGGCCGCGATTGACGATCGCGTACGCGCGCGCCTCGAGCGGAAGGCCCGCGACGGGCCAGACCTCGAGCGAGGAGCCGACCACGAGCACGAGCCCTGCCGCTCGCACGAGGTCGGTCGCATGCTCCATCGCGCCGGCCGGGAGGAGCTCGCCGAAGAGGGTGACGCCGGGCTTCAGCACCTCGCCGCAGTGGACGCAAAGCGGCATCGAGTGTGTCTCGAGCTGCGCGAGCACGTCGTCGGCAGGCGCTGTCCAGAGGCACTGGAGGCACACCGCCGAGCGGATCGAACCGTGCACCTCCACCACATCGCGGCTTCCAGCACGCGAGTGCAGCGTGTCGATGTTCTGTGTGACCACCGCACGTACGAGACCACGACGCTCGAGCTCGGCGAGCGCGTGGTGCGCCGCGTTCGGCTGGGCGTCGAGCAGGACCTGGATCCGCTGGCGGTAGAAGGACCACACGCGCTCGGGATCCCGGCGAAACGCCTGGATCGAGGCGACCTCGAGAGGATCGACCTCGGCCCAGATCCCAGACGCCGAGCGGAAGTCCGGGATGCCGCTCTCCGTGGAGATGCCCGCGCCCGTCAGCACGACACACGGCTGCCGCTCACGGACGAGCGCGGCTAGCGCGGCGGCGGACACCGGCGGATTCTAGGGTTGCCCACATGGAAGGCTTCTCGTTCGCGACGGAGATCCGCATCCGCTTTGCCGAGACCGACGCACAGGGCATCGCGCACCACGCGTCGTTCCTCGTGTGGCTGGAGGTCGCGCGCGTCGCGTACCTCGAGCGGCACACGGACGGTTACCGGGCGATCCGCGAGCGCGGAATCGAGGCGCTCACGACGGAGGTGCACCTCCGCTACCACCGCGCCGCGTACTTCGACGAGCGGCTGACCGTCTGGGCACGGTGCGTCGACGTGCGTGGCGCGCGCTTCCGGTACGAGTACCGCGTCGAGCGCGACGGGGAGCTCGTCGCCGACGGCTACACCAATCACGCCGTGGTCGACCGCGAGACGTACCGCCCGACGCGCGTGCCCGACTGGCTGGCGGACGCGATCGCAGCGGGAGAAACGGGCTTGAAGACGACTGGAGGAGGCAGCTAGAAGAGATGGAGTTCCGGCTGCTGGGATCCGTCGAGGTCATCGGCGACGACGGCGTCCCGCTCGCACTCGGCGGCAGGCGCCCGCGTGCGCTCCTCGCGCTGCTCCTGCTGCACGCGAACGAGGCCGTCTCCACGGATCGATTGATCGACGGCGTGTGGGGCGAGGCCGCACCCGCGAACGCGCTCGGCGCGCTACAGGTCCACGTGCACGCACTGCGCAAAGCGCTCGGCTCGGATCGGATCGTCACCCGGGCGCCCGGCTACCTCGTTCGAGTCGATTCGAACGAGCTCGACCTCGAGCTGTTCAGGCAACTGGTGGACCGAGGCGACCGGGACGCGCTGCGCGAGGCTCTGGCGCTCTGGCGCGGCCCCGCCCTCGCGGACCTTGCAGATGAGCCGTTCGCCCGCGCCGAGGCGATCCGACTCGACGAGGGTCGGCTCGCCGCGCTCGAGGCACGAATCGACGGGGACCTCGACGCAGGTCGCCACACGGGTTTGGTGGCAGAGCTCGAGGCCCTCGTCGTCGACCATCCTCATCGCGAGCGGCTGCGCGCGCTGCACATGCTCGCGCTCTACCGCTCGGATCGACAGACCGACGCACTCGCGTCGTACCGAGAAGCCCGCGCTGCCCTGGACGAGCTCGGGCTCGAGCCCTCGGCGTCGCTGCGAACGCTGGAGCGCCGGATCCTCGAGCACGACCCGACCCTCGCTGCGCCCGACCACGGGCTGCACCTGCCTGGGCGCGACTCGTCGACGCTCATCGGACGCGAGCTCGAGCTGGCTTCGATCCAGGCGCTTCTCGGCCGATCCGACGTGAGGCTGGTCACGCTCACAGGTACTGGCGGGGCCGGGAAGACCGTGCTCGCCCGCGCCGCTGCCTCGAAGCACGGCAGCGCGCACGT
>CAWDKB010000015.1:0-88329 GCA_963802865.1 uncultured Gaiellaceae bacterium | reverse complement strand
TGCCCGCTCGCCGAGTCGACCAGGATGTTGGGGAGGAACCACGGCGAGACGCGGTCATGCCCTCGCTCGCGCCTGACCTCGTCCTGCGCGAGCACGCCGCTGAGCCCCGACGGCGGAGCCGACGAGGATGCCGGCGCGCGCGGGATCGATCCCTTCCACCCTGCTCCGTCCACGCCTCGCGCGCGGCTGCGACGGCGAGCACGACGTTCCGCTCGAGTCGACGCGCGTCCTTCGGGCCGACCACGTCCGCGGCCTCGAAGCCCTTCACCTCCGCCGCGATGCGTACCGGGTACTCGCTCGCTTCGAACGATCGAATCCAGTCCACACCGCTGTGTCCGGAGACCGCCGCGTCCCAGGTCGATCCCCGCGTCGAGCCCGAGCGGGGTGACGGCTCCGAGCCCGGTGACGGCAACGCGACGCACGAGGATGGCGAGCGTAGTAGCTTGGAGCGATGGCCCGTCCCCGCCGTCGACGGTCAAGCACCGAGCCGGTCGAGCGGCCGGCCGACCTCGCACCCGGCGATCCCGTTCCCGCCGATGGAGGCCGAGCTCGTGCGCGAGCTCCCGGAGGGCGAGGAATGGCAGTACGAGCCGAAGTGGGACGGCTTCCGCGGCGTCCTCGAGAACGACTCGGGTGAGCTGCGCCTCTGGTCTCGCAACGCGCGCCCGCTCCTGCGCTACTTCCCTGAGCTACGGCCGCTCGAGCAAGCTGCTCCCCCCGCTCGCGCTCGACGGGGAGATCGTCATCGAGCGCGACGGCCTCCTCGACTTCGACGCGATGCAGATGCGACTCCATCCCGCAGAGAGCCGCGTCAACAGGCTCTCCGCCGAGATCCCCGCCCGGTTCATCGCGTTCGACGTCCTCGTGTGGGAGGGCGACGAGCCTGGACGACCTGCTGTCGAAGCGACGGCGACGCTCGAGCGCAGCGCCAAGCGGTTCGAGCTCTCCCCTGCCAGCGCGATCGCGCCGAGGCGCTCGGCTGGCTCGAGCGCTTCGAGGCGATCGGTCTCGACGGCGTCATCGCAAAGCGCCGCGACCTCGCGTATCTCCCGGGCTCGCGCGAGGGCGTCGTGAAGGTCAAGCCCGAAAAGACGGCGGACTGCGTGGTCGTCGGCGTCCGCTGGAAGGAGAAGCCCGATCGCCTCGCGACGCTCCTTCTCGGCCTCTACGGAAACGACGGCGAGATCGACTACGTCGGCTCGGCGGCCGTGGCGCCGCGCGGCACGACGACATCATGGCCCGCGTTCGGCCGCTTCTCCGGACGCGCCGAAACGCCGGTTCTCGGAGCCGAATCGCTGGGGCGGCGGCGAACTCGAGGAGTCGCCCGTGCGCCCGAAGCTGGTCGTCGAGGTGCGCTACGACAAGGTGCAGTCGAACCGCTTCCGGCACGGCACGAAGCTCGTTCGCTTTCGCGACGACAAGGATCCCGCGCAGTGCACCTGGCGCGAACTGCGTCCCCCTGCGGATCCAGGGGCGACGGTGTCGACCCTCCTCCGCTAGGAGTCAGTCGCGCTTCTTCGCTCGCGACGGCTGCACGCGGGGGGGCTCGCCGGGCATCTTCGGGAAGTTCGGCGGGTACGGCGCCTCGCCGAGCCCTTCCTTCTCGTCCCGCTCGACCCAGGCGAGCAGCACCTCGAGGTCGCACACGGCGTCGTCGATACCCGCGTGCACGTCGCCGAGCTTCGCGAAGCGCTCGGGCATCGTCGCCATAGAGAAGTCCTCGGTCTCGACGTCGGGGAGCTCGTCCCACGTCACGGGCGCCGAGACGGTTGCGTCCGGGCGACCGCGCACGGAGTACGCCGACGCGACGGTCCGGTCGCGCGCGTTCTGGTTGTAGTCGATGAACACGCGCTTCCCGCGCTGCTCCTTCCACCACGCAGTCGTCACCTTCCTCGGCACGCGGCGCTCGATCTCACGCGCGAACGCGAGCGCGGCGCGGCGCACTACCGGGAACTCCCATCGCGCTCGATCCGGCAGAAGACGTGGATGCCGCGGTTCCCGGAGGTCTTCGGCCAACCCGTGTAGCCGATCTCCTCGAGGATCTCCCGGACGAGCTGCAGCGACCCGCTTGCCGTCCCTGAATGTCGTGCCGGGCTGCGGGTCGATGTCGATCCTGCAGCTCGTCAGGATGCTCCGTGTCCCGCCGCCGCGACGGCCACGGGTGGAAGTCGACCACCGCGAGGTTCGCCGCCCAGACGACTTGCGCGAGCTCGGTGACGCAGAGCTCGTCGGCGTGTCGTCCCGAGGGAAACGTCACACGTGCGGCCTCGACCCATTCGGGCCGTTTCTCGGGCACCCGCTTCTGGTAGATCGCCTCGCCCTTCACTCCGTCGGGGAAGCGCCGAAGCTGCGTCGGGCGCTCGTACAGCGCGCGCACGATCCCGTCTCCGACCGCGATGTAGTACTCGCGCGAGGTCGAGCTTCGACTTGCCCGCCTTCGGGAAGAGCACCTTGTCCGGGTTCGTGAGCTTGACGACGCGCTCCCCCACCTCCAGCTCGACGAACGGGCTCGCCATGCGCGCAACGCTAGCCAGAGCGCACGCTGGTACGCTCGCCGCGCCCCTTTCCCCGTCCCGAGGAGGGAATGCTGCGATGCGTACGGTCCTCTTCGGTCTCGCCCTGACGACCCTGGCTCTCGTCGCTCGCTGCGACGGCAACCGGTACACCGGCCGAGCCCATGGCGATTCCCGGATGCGCGAAAGCGGGCCTGAACCTCGTCGAGGACGGCAATCTCTCGCTGGCGACCGACAACCCCGCCTTCGACCCCGTGGTGGACGGGCGGCTCGAAGTCGAAGGACTGGGAGATCAACGACCCGACGACGGGCAAGGGCTACGAGTCCGCGGTCGCGTACGGGATCGCCAGGCGGCTCGGGTTCACGAAGGCGCAGGTCAGCTGGGAGGCGGTGCCGTTCCTGAAGTCGTTCGCACCCGGGAAGAAGTCGTTCGACTTCTACATCGCGCAGGTCTCGAACAGGCCCGAGCGCCGCAACGCGGTGACCTTCAGCACGTCGTACTACGTCGTGAACCAGGCGGTCGCGGCGCTGAAGGCGAACTCGATCTCGAAGGTCGCGCTCGCTCGCCGGCCTCAAGAAGTATCGCCTCGGCGCCTCGGTCGGGACGACGAGCTACGACTACATCGTCAGGTACATCACGCCCGACCAGGCACCCCGCGTGTACGACTCCGTCAACGACGTCGTGACCGCCGTCAAGACCAAGCAGATCGACGGGATGGTCCACGACTTCCCGAGCATGGGCTACGTCACCAACGTCCAGATCCCGGGCTCGACGGTCGTCGGGCGGCTCCCGACGCAGGGCCGCAAGGAGCACTTCGGCCTCGTGTTCCAGAAGGGCAATCCGCTCGTGCGCTGCATCAACAAGGCGATCAACGCCATGCGAGCGGACGGGACGCTGCAGGAAGCTCGAGGTTCGCTGGCTGGGCAGCAGGGCGCCCCGATCCTGAAGTAGCGCGCACCTGAACGAGAACCGCGGCTCGAAGATTGCTCGGCAGCCTGACGACGGGCGGCGGCAGCAGAGGCGTCGCCGTCGCCCTCGTCTCGACCGCTCTCTTCGTCGCGGTCGTCGCGCTCGTCGTCGTGAACTCCTCCGGGTGGGACGACGTCAAGCAGGCGTTCTTCGACCGCCATGAGTTCGAAGAGGCGTTCCCGGACATCCTCTCGGCCTTCTGGATCAACGTGAAGATCTTCCTGATCGCCGAGGTGTTCATCCTCGTCTTCGCGCTCGCGATCGCGGTGCTGCGGGGTCTTCCCGGGCCAGTGTTCTTCCCGGTGCGGGCACTTGCCGTGGTCTACGTCGATCTCTTCCGCGGAGTCCCGACCATCCTCGTCATCTACATCCTCGGCTTCGGGGTGCCGGCGCTCGCGCTCCCGGGCGTCCCGATCGACCCGCTGTTCTGGGGCGTCGTCTCCCTCGTCCTCGTGTACTCGGCCTACGTCTCGGAGGTGTACCGCGCCGGCATCGAGTCCGTGCACCCGAGCCAGGCCGCTGCCGCCCGCTCGCTTGGACTGACGCACGGCCAGGCGCTGCGCTACGTCGTGATCCCGCAGGCGGTGCGCCGCGTGATCCCGCCGCTCCTCAACGACTTCATCGGGCTTCAGAAGGACACTGCGCTCGTCGGGCTGCTCGGCGTGGTCGAGGCGTTCCGGCAGTCCCAGATCGAGGTCGCGGCATCGTTCAATTACACGCCCTACATCGCGACGGCGATCATCTTCATCGCGCTCACGATTCCGATGGCCCGGTTCACCGACTGGCTCGTCGCCCGCGACAAGCGCCGGCAACAGGCGGGAAGGCTCGCATGAGCGCGCTCGCAGATCGACGGTCTCCGGAAGTCGTTCGGCAAGACCGAGGTGCTACGCGGGATCCACCTTGAGCTCGCAGAGCACGAGGTCGTCTGCCTGATCGGCGCGTCGGGCTCCGGGAAGTCGACGCTGCTGCGTTGCATCAACCTGCTCGAGCCGATCGACTCGGGCCGGATCCTCGTCCGCGGCGAGGAGGTCACGGGGCGCGGCGTCGACGTCAACGTCGTCCGTCGCGGGATCGGGATCGTGTTCCAGTCGTTCAACCTCTTCCCGCACATGACCGTGCTCGACAACGTGACGCTGGGACCGCGGAAGGCGGCCGACCTCTCGAAAGCCGACGCAGAGGCCCGTGCCGACGCGCTCCTGCTCCGGTTCGGGCTCGCGGAGAAGCGCGACGACTATCCCGACCGCCTCTCGGGCGGGCAGCAGCAGCGCGTCGCGATCGTGCGCGCGCTCGCGATGCAGCCAGGACTGCTGCTGCTCGACGAGGTCACGAGCGCGCTCGATCCCGAGCTCGTCGCCGAGGTGCTGTCGGTCATCCGCGAGCTCGCGGAGGAGGGGATGACGATGCTCATCGCGACGCACGAGATGAGCTTCGCGCGCGACGTCGCCCACCGCGTCTGCTTCCTCGACGCGGGCGTCCTCCTCGAGGAAGGCACGCCCGAGCAGATCTTCGGCGCGCCGCGCGAGCCGCGCACGCAGCAGTTCCTGCAGCGAATCGTCGAGGCCGGGCGGCTCTAGGACGCAGCCGGAGTACAGTTCGGACATGATCGAGGAGTCGAGAAGCGTCGATCTGACGCTCGAGCCACTGGACGAGTTCGTCGTCGTGCAGCCGGTCTCGGACGAGTCGGAGACTCGAGCGGGTCTCATTCTCCCGGCCTCCGCGACCGAGTCGGCTCCGTGCCGCACGGGAATCGTGACGGCGGTCGGTGCCGACGTGAGCGGCGTCGAGGCCGGCGACAAGGTGCTCTACCCGCGCGACACCGGGTACGACGTCCGCCTTGGCGGGCTCGAGGTGAAGGTGCTCAAGCGCGAGGACCTCATCGCCCGGATCCACGACTAGGCTGCGCGGGTGCTCGCGTACACCTTCGGCTGGGGCCTCGCGTTCGCGGCGCTCGTCGTATGGATCTTCGTCTGGGTCCTGGTCGCAGTCCGCGTTCTCCGCCGCGACGACATCGGCGTCGGCGGGAAGGTGCTCTGGATCGTCGCGATCCTCGTGGTGCCAGTGGTCGGCCTCTTCGTGTACTTCCTGTGGGACGCCGCCAGGCCCAAGTCCAACTGATCGAGCGAGCGAGGCGGAGAAGGAGGGATTCGAACCCTCGAGGCAGGGATTTTCCCCACCTAACGCCTTAGCAGGGCGCCGCCTTCAGCCACTCGGCCACTTCTCCTCGGGTTGCGGAGGATATCGGACTGCCAGGCCGGGCCCTCGAGCCCCCCGCGCCTAGCACTCGATGCGCGCCTCCGCCCAGTTGGCGTGGTCGGAGTCCTGGTCTCCCTGCGCGTCCACCACCAGGCGCAGCTCGCTCGCGCCCGCGATCGAGACGTCGATCTGCTTGGTGGCGGTGGTGGGGTTCATCACGCCCGAGTCGTAGATCTCGGTCGCGCCCGCGTACACCTTGAAGACGACGATTCCCACGCTCGTCCCGGTGATGAAGTCGTCGACGCCGATCGAGGCCTTGAAGCGATCGCAGCCGGAGATCGCGTAGCGGATGTCGGAAGCGGCATGCGCGCCTATGCCCTTGGGATAGACGGTCCCGTTCAGGGTCAGCGGTCGGTAGCTGTAGCTCACGTCGAGGTTCGGCACCCCGCCGTGGTCGACGGCCGAGGTCCAGGTGAGGTCGGAGAGGTAGGTGCTCCCCGTCGGCGGCGGACCGGACGAGTAGGTGGCGATCCACGTCGCGTTCAGGATCGGGGCCACGATGTTGTGGGCCTGCGACTGACCGTCCGACCACGACGAGAAGGTGTACGTCGTTCCGGACAACGTCTGCGGGGAGGTCGCGCTCACCGAGTTTGTGGACCCGGCGATCACCGTGCGGGTGAACGGCGTCGTGGACGTCTGGCCGTTCACGGACAGGTTGAGTCCGAGCGGGCTCGTCTCGAACCGAAGCTCGACGGCCTGGGGATCGAGACGAAGGATCGTCGACCCGGTGAGACCGCCGGAGTCCGTCGCCACCAGCCGGAGTCTCGAGATACGACGGGTACTCGTGGTCCGGGGCATTGAAGGAGCCGCTGGCGATTCCGTCCCATGACTGGATCGTGTGGGTGTGGCAGCCGGACGGGCAGTGCTGCATCAGGAGCGTCCACGTGAGAGCCGACGCGGGCAGCGTGCCCTGCTCCGGATCGGTCGCATGGCCGGAGAACGAGATCAGGTCACCGACCTTCCAGATCACCGCTGGGCTGTCTATGAAGGCACTGGGTGCACCGCCGCCGCCCCCGGCGCCGGTGGCGAAGGTCCAGGTGACGTCGGCGGCGAGCGGGTTGCCAGCCACGTCCTTGACCCCGGAGGCGCCGCCCTTGACGGTGAGCGTGTAGGTGGACGAGGGATCGAGGTTGGCCGTGGGATCGAGGGTGGCGGTGGTCGCGCTGTAGCTGACGCTCGCGGCGACCGGGCTCGGCGCTCCCTGCTTCTGCAGGGTGAAGGTGGAGGAGGTGATGGTGGCCGGGTTCATGGCCTCCGAGAAGGTGGCCGTCGGTGAGACGCTGAGCGCGACGCCGGTGGCGCCCGGAGCGGGCGTGCGGGACGTGATCGTCGGTGGGGTGGTGTCGGCGCCGCCGCCGCACTCGATGCGCGCCTCCGCCCAGTTGGCGTGGTCGGAGTCGTTGCTTCCCTGCGCGTCCACCACGAGGCGCAGCTCGCTCGCACCGGCGATCGAGACGTCGATCTGCTTGGTGGCGGTGGTGGGGTTCATCACGCCGGAGTCGTAGATCTCGGTCGCGCCCGCGTACACCTCGAACACGACGATTCCCACGCTCGTCCCGGTGATGAAGTCGTCGACGCCGATCGAGGCCTTGAAGCGATCGCAGCCGGAGAGCGCGTAGCGGATGTCGGATGGGGCATGCGCGCCCAGGCCCTTGGGATAGACGGTCCCGTTCAGGGTCAGCGGTCGGTAGCTGTAGCTCACGTCGAGGTTCGGCACCCCGCCGTGGTCGACGGCCGAGGTCCAGGTGAGGTCGGAGAGGTAGGTGGTGGAGCCGCCCCCGCCCCCGGTGCTGGTGGCGAAGGTCCAGGCGACGTCGGCGGCGAGCGGGTTGCCAGCCACGTCCTTGACCCCGGAGGCGCCGCCCTTGACGGTGAGCGTGTAGGTGGACGAGGGATCGAGGTTGGCCGTGGGATCGAGGGTGGCGGTGGTCGCGCTGTAGCTGACGCTCGCGGCGACCGGGCTCGGCGCTCCCTGCTTCTGCAGGGTGAAGGTGGAGGAGGTGATGGTGGCCGGGTTCATGGCCTCCGAGAAGGTGGCCGTCGGTGAGACGCTGAGCGCGACGCCGGTGGCGCCCGGAGCGGGCGTGCGGGACGTGATCGTCGGTGGGGTGGTGTCGCTACCCGCGAGCGTCGTGAAGGTCCAGGTGACGTCCGCGAGGAGCGTGTTGCCGGCCACGTCCCTGACCCCGGAGGCGCCGCCCTTGACGGTGAGCGTGTAGGTGGACGAGGGATCGAGGTTGGCCGTGGGATCGAGGGTGGCGGTGGTCGCGCTGTAGCTGACGCTCGCGGCGACCGGGCTCGGCGCTCCCTGCTTCTGCAGGGTGAAGGTGGAGGAGGTGATGGTGGCCGGGTTCATGGCCTCCGAGAAGGTGGCCGTCGGTGAGACGCTGAGCGCGACGCCGGTGGCGCCCGGAGCGGGCGTGCGGGACGTGATCGTCGGCCGGGTCGTGTCGGTTCCCGTTCCCGTCGTGAACGTCCAGGTGACGTCGGCGGCGAGCGGGTTGCCGGCCACGTCCTTGACCCCGGAGGCGCCGCCCTTGACGGTGACGATGTAGACGGCGGATGCAGCGAGGTTTGCGCTCGGGTCGACGATGGCGGTGGCGGTGGTAGAGGCGTAGGAAACGGCGGCCGCGACCGGGGTCGCCGTTCCCTGCCGCTGCACGGTGAAGGTGGCGGTGGTAAGGGTGGCCGGGTTCAGCGCCTCGGAGAAGGTGGCGGTCGGCGAGATGGATCGGGTGACGCCGGTGGCGCCTGGCGAGGGCGTGCGGGAGACGATCGTCGGTGGGGTCGTGTCACTGCCCCCGGCGCCGGTGGCGAAGGTCCAGGTGACGTCGGCGGCGAGCGGGTTGCCAGCCACGTCCTTGACCCCGGAGGCGCCGCCCTTGACGGTGAGCGTGTAGGTGGACGAGGGATCGAGGTTGGCCGTGGGATCGAGGGTGGCGGTGGTCGCGCTGTAGCAGACGCTCGCGGCGACCGGGCTCGGCGCTCCCTGCTTCTGCAGGGTGAAGGTGGAGGAGGTGATGGTGGCCGGGTTCATGGCCTCCGAGAAGGTGGCCGTCGGTGAGACGCTGAGCGCGACGCCGGTGGCGCCCGGAGCGGGCGTGCGGGACGTGATCGTCGGTGGGGTGGTGTCGGCGCCGCCGCCGCACTCGATGCGCGCCTCCGCCCAGTTGGCGTGGTCGGAGTCGTTGCTTCCCTGCGCGTCCACCACGAGGCGCAGCTCGCTCGCACCGGCGATCGAGACGTCGATCTGCTTGGTGGCGGTGGTGGGGTTCATCACGCCGGAGTCGTAGATCTCGGTCGCGCCCGCGTACACCTCGAACACGACGATTCCCACGCTCGTCCCGGTGATGAAGTCGTCGACGCCGATCGAGGCCTTGAAGCGATCGCAGCCGGAGAGCGCGTAGCGGATGTCGGATGGGGCATGCGCGCCCAGGCCCTTGGGATAGACGGTCCCGTTCAGGGTCAGCGGTCGGTAGCTGTAGCTCACGTCGAGGTTCGGCACCCCGCCGTGGTCGACGGCCGAGGTCCAGGTGAGGTCGGAGAGGTAGGTGGTGGAGCCGCCCCCGCCCCCGGTGCTGGTGGCGAAGGTCCAGGTGACGTCGGCGGCGAGCGGGTTGCCAGCCACGTCCTTGACCCGGAGGCGCCGCCCTTGACGGTGAGCGTGTAGGTGGACGAGGGATCGAGGTTGGCGTGGGATCGAGGGTGGCGGTGGTCGCGCTGTAGCTGACGCTCGCGGCGACCGGGCTCGGCGCTCCCTGCTTCTGCAGGGTGAAGGTGGAGGAGGTGATGGTGGCCGGGTTCATGGCCTCCGAGAAGGTGGCCGTCGGTGAGACGCTGAGCGCGACGCCGGTGGCGCCCGGAGCGGGCGTGCGGGACGTGATGGTGGGCGCTCCGCTCCCCGGCCATTGGATGCGTCGGATCGTGCCGCCGTCGAAGTCGGCATAGAAGAGATCGCCGCCAGGGCCGAAGGTGAGGTAGACCGGGTTGGCGGCGTTCGGCACGAAGGTCTCCAGGGATGAAGGCGAGGGCAGCGCTCCGCCGCCCTTCTTCATGGCCCAGATGCAGTCCCGGGAGTAGTCCGCAAAGAAGAGCGCATCGCCGATACTGCGGCCGGGAAGGTGCTCGGCAGAGCCGGAACTGAAGGCGAGACCGGAGATCGACGAGCTGCCCGCCGGGCACGCCTCGCCGGGCACCACCTTGTTCGGTGTCGATACGCGAAGTACGGCTTCGTGTCCGCGTTCGGCTGGGCGTACAGGTTCTCGCAGATCGCCGTGAGGAGTGTCGATCCGGTTTGTCGTCGGCGTTCCCTCGTAGCACGGCCAGCCGAAGTTCTCGACCGTCGAGTCGCTCGGGTCGACGATGCGGTTGATCTCCTCCCAGTCGCCCAGCCGACGTCGCCGTCCAGATCTCGCTGTTCCGGGCCGGAACGTGAAGCGGAACGGGTTTCGCAGGCCGTAGGCGATGATCCGGCGGACGTTCGGGTCGCCGTGCCGGCGAAGGGGTTCGACGGCAAGCCCGCGCCGGTCGCCGGATCGACGCGGATGACCGATCCGTCGAGCGTCGACCGGGTCGCCCGACGTGCGCAGGTCCTGGCTGCGCAGCATTCCGCCTTCGGCACGTCGGTGGCGTCTGCGCACCGCCGACCCCCGCCGGGGGATCGCCGCAAGGGTTGACCGGATTGCCGTCCTGCCCCCAGTCGAAGAACGTGAAGCTCGCACCGTCGCCGGCGCTCGCGTAGAGCGCGCCGTCGGGGCCGAACTCGACCGTACCCGATGAGTGGCTCGGGTACTGCTGGCACCAGTCCTCGATCAAGACCTGCTCGGAGCCCGTCATGACGTTGCCTGACGCCTGCAGCCGCGAGAGCCGCCCGCGACGACGCATCCGTCGGAGGTAGGTCCGGGCGGCGTCGGGCACGTCGGAGGTCGCCCCGGGGAGCCCCATCGGCGGTGCGCTCGCCGAGCCGAGCATGTGGTCGTAGGTGTAGAGGACGTAGACGTACGGGTTCGCCGGGAAGTTCGGGTGCGAGCGCCATCCCGAGGAGGCCGCGATCCCAGTAGTTGTGGACGTTCGTGCGAGGTCCGCGAAGGTCGTCGGGCGTCGGGTCCGAGAGGTTGCTGAAGACCTTGATGATCCCGCTCTTCTCGGCCACGAAGACTCGACCGTCCGAGGCGAACCGGACGACCATCGGGTTCGTGAGCCCGCTGAAGACGGTCGTCTCGGTGAACCCCGCCGGAGGAGCTGCGCTCGCGGGCTCGGACGCGGGCGGAGGAGCGCCGCTCGGCGCGAACAGCGCGAAGGCTCCAACCACGATCAGAACCCAGAGCGCCGCGCGTCAACGCAGAAACCAGCCCGCTCGTCCGCATCCCCATACCGCTCCGTTCTCCCCTCACCCAGACGCCGGGCCATGGTGGCACACGGCGCCTCCTACGACAATAGTCGTTTTCCGCAGTTTCCGTGCTGTTCCGCCTGCAAACCGGACGACACGGCCAGGAGGCCGGTAACCAGCGCAAGCATCCGAGGTCTCCAGTGCATGTCGACCCGCTCCCGTTGCTGCTTTGACTGTACGTAGTTCATTAGCACGCGTTCGGTCCGGTGTCCATCGTTGCTAGACGATTGGCCAGAGCATGCTGTCCCGTCCGACCGCCTGGACTCGTACCGCGCCGATCGTGGTTCAGACAGCTGCCGCTTCGGCGTCCAGCGACCGCTTGAGCGCATCCGCGACGAGATTCACGTCGTCGTCATCCATGTGGGGGAACAGGGGCAGGGTGAGGATCCGATCCGCGACCTCGTCGGTCCTGCGGAAGCGGCCGTCTGGCACGACGCTTCGGAGTACGCCGTGAACCGTGAATCGGCGGATAGTGGACGCTCGTCTGGATTCGCTCCTCCTGGAGGCGGGACCGTATCTGCGTCTCGCGGCGCATCGGTGGGCAGCACGACGACCGCGAGATGGTGCGACGAGTTCGCAATTGCCGACTCGGGGAAGGGAACCGAGATTCCGGAGACGCCGTCCAGCAGTTCCCGGTACCGGCGCACGTGTTCGAGTCGGGCGGCGTTCGCCGCGGAAAGCCGGCTCGAGCTGAACCGTGGCCAAGCGCCGAGCGAAGCTCGTCCAGGCGGTAGTTGAGGCCCGGGGTGACGACGTCGTACGAGCTCGCGTGACCGCGTGTGCCGCTGCCACGTCAACGTCGTCATTCCGTGTGACCGTAGGAGGCGAATGCGCTCGGCGAGCTCGTCGTCGTCGGTGACGACCATGCCGCCCTCGCCGACGGGCAGGTTCTTGTTCGCGAAGAAGCTGAAGCAGCCGATCGCGCCGATCGTCCCGGCCGCCCGCCCGTTCCACTGCGCACCGATCGCGTGGGCGGCGTCCTCGATCACGGCGATGTCTCGTTGCTCCGTGATCTCGAGCACGCGGGCGAGGTCGCACGGGTACCCCCCGTAGTGCAGCGCGATGACCGCCTTGGTCGAAGGTGTGATCGCGTGTTCCAGGTCGTCCGGGTCGAGATTCAGGTCGTCTGGCCCCACGACGTCGCAGAAGACCGGAGTCGCGCCGGTCCAGACGACCGTGTTCGCGGCGGCGACGAAGTTGAGGGAGGGCAGCACCACCTCGTCGCCCGGTCCGCACTCGAGCGCGAGGAGGGCGAGGTGCAGTGCAGCGGTCCCGTTCGCTACGGCAAGAGCGTGCTGAACGTCCGCGAACGCCTGGAACTGACTCTCGAGCTGGGCGACGCGCGGCCCCATGCTCCACCAACCCGACTCGAGCACCTCACGACCGGCAGCCGAGAGGGCATCGTCGACGACGACGTCGGACAGCGGCACGCGCCAGGTGGGGGCGCTCATCGAGACGACCGCCTGACGTGGCACTTCCAGAACCGCTGACTACACTCAGAGACGTTCGTCATCGGTCGAAACGGAGAGGGAAGTGGGAACACTTTGAGCACGAGGGCGATCATCCTCGCCGGTGGTCGTGGCCGGCGGTTGGAACCGTACACATCGGTTCTCCCGAAGCCGCTCATGCCCGTCGGGGATCGGGCGATCCTGGAGATCACGGTCGATCGACTGGTCGAGAGCGGCATCACGGACATCACGCTGTGCGTGGGGCATCTCGCACACTTGATCGAAGCCGTGTTCAACGGCAGGCCGCGTGGGGCGCAGTTTCGATATGTCCACGAGGACGAGCCGCTGGGAACCGCGGGACCGCTCAGACTGGTCGGCGATCTCGCCGACACCTTCCTGCTGATGAACGGAGACCTCCTCACCGACCTCGAGTTCCCTGCGTTGATCGAGGCCCACCGTCGTGCGGGCAACGCGATCACCATCGCGACGCATGACCGGAAGGAGACCATCGACTACGGGGTCCTCCACGTCGAAGAGGGAGAGTCGCCTCGCCTCGTCGCCTACGAGGAGAAGCCCGAGATGACGCTCACGGTGAGCATGGGCATCTACGTGCTCGAGCCGTCGGTCGTTGGGTACGTACCCGAGGGTTACTTCGACTTCCCCGACCTCGTGCGTGCCCTTCTGGCCGAGGACATGCGGGTGGGGACCTACCCTTACTCCGGCTTCTGGCTCGACATCGGCCGGCGCGACGACTACGAGCTCGCGATCGAGAAGTGGGCGACGCGAGAAGGCGACACCGTCGCCGAGTAGCGATCAGTTCCGAAAGACGTCCGCGAACGGATCCGAGACCACGCGCGACCCGAGCAGCGCGATCAGCTCGTCGAGCCCCTCCGGCACCGTCTTTTCCGTCGCATAGCCGAGCCGCGATTCGATCTTCGAGAAACCCACGCGGTAGTCCCTCGGATCGTCGGGCTGCACGACGCGTTCAACGACCATGTCCGGGACTCTCTCGAGCAAGAGCTCGATCAGATCCTGCTTGCGGAAGTTCTGGCTCTCGTGCCCGACGTTGAACACCTCGCCGCTCACCGCCTCGGTTGGAGCCTCCAGCACGGACGAGATTGCCCGAACCGCATCCCGCACGTGCACGTACGGCCGCCAGAATTGCTCCCCGTAGACCACCAGTTTCTTGTTGAGCAGAGCGTCCCTCGCGAACTCGTTCACCGTCAGGTCGAAGCGCATCCTCGGTGACACGCCGTAGACGGTTGCGAAGCGGAGGCATGTCGTCGCGAAGTTCTCCGCAGCCCGTGCGAGCAACTCGCGCTCGGCGGCAACCTTCGTCTCCGCGTACAGCGACACGGGCCGGAGCTCCCAGTCCTCGGTCGCAAGAGCATTGCCATCGTCGAGCTTCCCGTAGTTGCTGCAGGTGGACGCGAATACGAATCGTCGAGAACCGGCCGCAGCAGCCTCGTCGGCGAGCGCGACGGTCGCCTCCAGATTGACTGCTCGGGCCTGGTCGGGCTGCCTTGCACAGGCAGGGTCACCGACGATCGCCGCGAGGTGGACGACCGCGTCGACGTCGCGCACGGCCGACGCTCTCGCTTCGCCGTCGCTCACGTTCGCGCCGACGAACTCGAACCCGGCTCGGCCCCAGAGGTGGAGGAGGGAACGGCCGTCGCCCACCGTCAAAGCGTCGAGCGCGCGAACGGACCAGCCACGCTGCAACAGGTCGTCGACCAGGACCGAGCCGACGTAGCCCGCGCCTCCGGTGACGAGAATCGTCCCTCGGCTCACGGGATGCTTCTTATCATCAGCTTCACCAAGACTGCCCGATCGGCCGGTTGATCCTGCCGGGGTCGGCGGTACCCTGTGACGAAGCTATGGAGACCTCGACGGGAACGCGTCCACGGGACGCGACGCACGCCCATGCCGGTCAGGGCGCCACCGAGGGCCTGCTCATGGACGGGCGTGGGTATCTGGCGGTGCTCGCGCGGCGCAAGTGGATCATCATCCCGATCCTGATCCTGATTCCGCTGGCCGCGTACGTGTTCGCGATCCAGAAGACTCCGATCTACGAAGCGTCCAGTCAGGTCTACCTGAACCGCCAGAACCAGGCGCTCTCGGGCCTCGAGGATCCGCTGATCTTCCAGCCGGAGCGCGTCATTCGAACCCAGGCGGACATCGCTCGCCTGCCCGCGATCGCAAAGCGCGTGGTCGACAAGGAGAACGCCGGCGGAAGCTGGGAGGAGTTCGTCGGGAAGTCGTCCGTTGCCGCGAACGAGGACATCGATCTCCTCACGTTCACGGTGCGCGACGAGAGCGCGGCTCGTGCAACGGCTCTCGCCAATCTGTACGCGCGGGAGTACATCGCGTTCCGTCGTGAGCTCGATACGACATCGTTGAAGGAAGCTTCGCAGGCGATGCGCCGGCAGCTCGCGTCGCTCGAGGAGCGCGGGCTCGACGTCAACTCGGGCCTGTACGGGTCGTTGGCCGAGAAGCTCCAGCAACTCACGTCGGCACAGGTGCTGCAAGAGTCCAATGCGCTGCTCGTAAGGGAGGCGGAGAGCGCGACCCAGGTCGAGCCTCGGCCGCTCCGGAGCGCCATGCTCGCGTTCGTTTTCGCGGTCGTGTTGGGCCTGGGAATCGCCTTTCTCGTCGAGGCCATCGACACGCGAGTGCGTGACCCGGAGGAGCTTGCCGAGCTGCTGGGACTTCCGCTTCTCGGCAGCCTGCCCGAGCCGCCGAAGCTGCTGCGCGCACGCAACCGCGTCTTGATGCTCGATGCGCCCAACAGCGGGGACGCCGAGCTCTACCGGATGTTGCGCACCGGGCTCGAGGTGACGGCGCTCCAGAGCGGCTGCCGCTCGATCATGGTCAGCAGCGCTCTTGCGCAGGAGGGGAAGTCGACAACGGCCGCGAACCTCGCCGTCGCGTTCGCTCGCGCAGGACGGCACGTCGTGCTCGTCGACCTCGATCTGCGCCGGCCGAGCCTCGACCGGTTCTTCGACCTCGGTACGCGTCCGGGAATGACGGATCTGGTCTACGGTCGCGCGTCGATCGGAGACGCGGGAATGCGGATGACGTTCGGCGACGCGTTCGAACCCTCGTACCCTGGAGGAGTTCGCCTCTTGCGTACCGATCGGCCGGAGAAGGGCGAGACCGAGCCGGGCATTCTGGACGTCATCGGCTCCGGCACGCTTCCGCCGAACCCCGGCGAGTTCATGGTCAAGCCCGAGCTCGACTCCACGCTCGAGCAGCTGCTCGAGCGGGCCGACCTCCTCATCGTCGACGGGCCGCCGCTGCTGCTCGCGGGTGAGTCCCTCACGGTGAGCACCAAGGTCAACGCGCTTCTTCTCGTCAGTCGCATGAACGCATTCCGACGCGCCCAGATACGGGAGCTCGAGCGCGTCCTCATGTCGTCTCCGGCAGTGAAGCTCGGGCTCGTCGCCACCGACCACGAGTCGATGCCGAAGCGCGAGTACTACGGGTCCGCGGCGCCCTGGTCGCTCCCCGCGGAGTACCGCCCCAGGAGCACCGCGGCCGGAAAGTCCGCTGCCGGCGATCGTCCGGCCGAACTGCCACCGGAGCCCACGCGGCAGGACGTCGCGGAAGCGGACGTCGTCAAGCAGGCGGCCGGGAGGAGCTGGACCTAACGAGTCACGGCATGCGCGCGTTCGCGCATGACCGACCTAGTGACTCAGAAGGCGAGCTTCCGCGCGACCCAGATCTCCTCGCTGGGCCAGCGCCGCGCCCACTCGATCGTCGCGAAGTCGAGCCGCGGTTTGGCCTTGGGCGGAGGCTGCACCTCGACGAGATCCTCCAGCACGAATCCGGCCTCACGAAGAGCGCGCACCCAATCTCCGTGCGTCAGGTGGAACTCCACCGTGTCCTCGTCCGAAAACTCGAATCGGTAGCGCGAGAAGTAGTCACGGACGAGTGACGTGCCGGCGGCGCCTCCCTCCTCCGGTGTGCACGTCATCAGCATGGCGCCGCTGGTGAAGAAGATGAGTACGCCCTCGGGACGCAGCAGTCGGCTCGCTTCGTGAAGCCAGAGCTGCGGGTCGCACCAGACACTGGCGCCGTACTCGGACACAGCGAGGTCGAAATTGGAGTGATCGAACGGGATCTGCTCTGCATTCGCATGGATTAGCGGAAAGTGAATGTCGAAGTCGATCTGCAGCTGGTGCGCGGTCTCGAGTTGCCGTCGCGAGAAGTCGACGGCGACGGGGCGTGCATCCCGGCGGGCGAGCGACGCCGAGATCGCCGCCGTGCCGGACCCGAGCTCGATGACGTCCGTGCCTGCGCCGACCTCGTGAAACAGCTGCAACTCCGACTCAGGGCTTTTCCAGATGCCCCAGCGCAAGTCTTCGTCACGCCACGACTCTCTCGCGGAAGCGGCTGCTCTGGGGGCCCAGCGGTCCCAGGCAGCGCTGTTTCGCATGATGTAACTCTCGGCTCCCTCCGGGATGGGTGGCGCGACGCGGTCCGGCGAATGGGTCTCTCGCTCGACTCGCGTACCTCGCCTCGTACTCGCTCCAGCCATATCACCCACACGCTACCCGCTCGCCGGCATCATTCAACGTCGGTCGCAGCTCACGCGGTGACGTCGTGGCATCGCCCTGGAGGCCTGACGCGAACATCGCGAGCAGGGCGAACGGGAAGAACCAGACGACGTACGTGGCCGCCCAGTGAGTGAGTGTCAGCTCGAACGCCAGGAGCAACGCCGCGGTGAACGATGCGAGCTGGAGCGGCGTTTTTCGCCTCGGTATCAGGGCAACGGTGATGGCAGCCAGCACGAGGCAGATCTGGAGGAGGCGCTGGACGATCTTGAGATCCGGCAAGCCCGCCGCGTGGTAGTCACCCCAGTCCCAGAGTGAGAACGGCGAGTCTCGCTCTGCCTGGATCTCGAACGTGCGCTCGTAGAAGACACGAAGCTCGTGGAGGGGATCGCCGCTCAGCACCATGACCCAGAAAGCAAGGACGGTCGTCAGCGCGAACGCCGCGGCGAATGCAACGCCAGGTCGCAGCGCCCTCGCCGGATACGTGAGCCAGAGGGGGACGACGATGAGCGCTGCCATCTTCGTCCACGACGCGAGCGCGACGAACGACCCGCGCCCGACGGGCGACGTCGCGGCCCAGAATCCCCAGATCAGCAGCGCCGCCATGATCGTGTCGTTGGAGTTCGAACTGACGACGTACTGCGTGAAGGGGTAGGCAATCCACGCAAACGCGAGCGTGACGGCCAACAGCTTTCGGCCGTATCGCCAGCCGATCGCAGCCATTCCGAGCATCGCGATCAGGTCGAAGAGGATGGTCGTGAAGTGAACGGCTGGAAGCGAGTCCCACTTCCCGCTCCATCCGAACAGCCACAGCCCGGGCAGGTACGCGTGGTAGTTGACCGGCCCGTACGTGTCGCCTAGCGGGTTCGCGGTCTCGCAGCGGCCGCTGTCCTGAACCCAGTCGGAGATCTCACCGCTCGCGTTCGCAGGTCCGCACGGAAACAGAAGCTTCTTCTCCGGGAAGTTGCCATACGGTGTCTCACCGCTGGCCAGTCGATCGGCACCGATAACCCCCGCGTAGCTGACGTCGAGCGTATGCGGCGAAAAGACGTTCAGCCCGACGCGAAGCCCTCCGAGGAAGACGAGGCCGGCGACCAGAAGCCAGACCGGAACCGACGATACGAATGGCGATGCGCGGTTCGTGACGCCGATCCATCCGCACCGCACGATCAGGTACGCGAGAGATGCGGCCGCGGCGATCGCACTCGCGAAGACTCGGCCGGCGTTGAAGTATGCGAGGTAGGCGGAGAGGGAGAGGAGAGCCAGAACGTCGAGGTTCTGAAGGCTGAGCGGCCGGCGAAGGTTGGCGAGGCCGATGAGGAAGAAGAGCGAGAACGCGAGCCAGATGCTCGGCTCGTTGATCGCGCCTCCGACCCCTTTCCCCCGCGCCAGATCCCATGCAACCTGGGGGCCAACGAAGACGGTGCGAAGGTCGCCCTGGATGCCGACCTCCCCGGAAGCGATCGTGCCCGCCCCTCCCGCTGTAGCGCTTACCCTCCAGACGTCCGCGCCGGATGAGCGCTCGGCAGACGCCTCGACATCCGTGTCGTCATAGCGCTCGAGCCAGCGAGAGACGCGGTCGTCGGCGAGGAAGACCTGGATCGCCTCGTCACGCGTGATCGCCTGGGCTCCATCTGCCAATGCGCAGGTCGGTGCGACGAGCGCAAGTCCCGCCAGGACACCGCAGAGTCGGCGCATCCGTCGCACCTTAGTGACGGTCGACACTGGAATCTTGTCCGAACTCGTGGTATATCTCGGCTTGGAGCGCGGGGGAGGTTTGGGGCTTCGTCCGCGCGGAGTCGAATCAAAAGGGGGAGAAGAATGGGTAACCGTAAGGGACGGCTTGGTCGCATCCTGGGCGTTCCGGCGCTCGCGGTCGCGGGCTTCCTCGTCGCCTCGGTGATGGCGGGCGTCGGATTCGCGACGACGTCGACATCGACATCGACATCGACGATCGACCTCGACCGACTCGACATCGACGTCTACGTCCACCACCACGACGACGACGACAACGGTCGTGTTCGAAGGGTGCACGCCCGGCTTCTGGAAGTCGCCGCAGCACGCCGACAGCTGGGTCGGGCTTTCACCCGGCGCAACGCTCGAGTCGGTCTTCAGCGTTCCGGACAGCTTGAACATCGACAGCAAGACTCTCGACCAGGCGCTCGGGCCCCCTGGGGCCGGGGCCCTCAACGGGAGCGGGCCGAACGGGGCGTACCAGCTCCTGCGGCACGCGATCGCTGGAATGCTGAACGCGAACAGCCCGGACGTGAACTACCCGGTCAGCGCCGGGGCGATCGTCATAGCGGTCAACATCGCGCTCGCGACGAACAATGCGACCGTCATCGAGGCCGTGAAGAACGCCCTCGCGGCCGCGAACGAGCGGGGCTGTCCTCTGAACTGAGGCATGCTCGTCGGACGTCGTGAAACCGTGGGCCGGAGCGATCCGGCCCACGTGTTTCGGGCTTCTGCTCGACGAGAGAGCGCTAAGCGCCAGGCATGAGCCCGCCGAGATCTCCGAGCCCGCCGGGCAGGAGACCGGACATCTTCGACTCCATCAGCGAGCGTGCCGAGCGCAGCGCCTCGTTCACCGCCGCGAGCACGAGATCCGCGAGGAGCTCGGGATCGTCGGGGTCGATGGCGCGCGGGTCGATCGTGATCGAGACGACGTCGCCGGCGCCGTTGGCCTTGACCGTGACCATTCCGCCTCCGGCCGAGGCCTCGACGACCTCGGTCGCCGCCTCCTCCTGCGCCTTGGCGAGCTCCTCCTGCATGCGCTGCGCTTCCTTGAGCATCTTGTTCATGTCGAAGTTCACTCGGGTTCCTCCTGTACCTCTTGGGCGTCGAACGTGTCCTTCAGAGCTGCGATGAAGCGATCCTCGTCCGGAGCCTCTTCGTCGTCTCCCACGCTCTCGTCCTCGGCGTCCCCCGACTCGAGGACGACTGCGAGCTTCCGGCCGGTCACCTCGTAGAGCGCATCCCGGAGCAGGCCGATGTTCTGCGGCTCGCCGACCTGGCGGCGGTGGAAGTCCGCGCCGGCCGGGAACTCGAGCGTCAGCGTGTTCTCCGAGAGCTCCGTCGGAGTCGCTTCGGTGAGCAGGCTCGCGACGGGGATCGACCGCTCGCGCACTGCGTCGAGGATGCTCCTGTCCCATGCTTCGGCGACCTGTGACAGCTCGATCGACGGTGCTTCCGTCGGCTCGGGCGACGGTGCCGGCGTCGAGGCGGCTGGCGCGGGGTCCTCTGCGGCGGCCGGCGCCTGCTCGACACGCGCGGGAGGTGGCGCGCCGACCGGGCCCCTCGACTCGAGCAGCTCCACACGGTGGGCGAGCGACTCGCGCGAGAGATCTGCCTGCGGGCGCGTCACCTTCACGAGGGCGAGCTCGAGCGGCAGCCGCGGGTCGGCGCCTTGCCGGATGTCGTCCACGGCGACGGCCAGAAGGTCGATCAGCCTGAGGACGGTCGGCTCGGGAAGCTGGTTCGCCTGCTCGCGCAGCAGCTCTCGCGTCTCCTCGGTCACGGGCAGCGACTCCGGGACGTTCCCCATGTGCTGGACGAGCAGGAGATGTCGCAGGTGCTCGAGCAGATCGGTGACGAGGCGGCCGAGGTCCTGCCCGCGCTCGGCGAGCTCGTCCACGAACAGCAGCGCTCCGGCCGTGTCGCGGTCGACGACCATGTCGCAGAGCCGCAGGAGCGACTCCTCCTCGACGGCGCCGACGAGCTGGAGCACGGCCTGCGCGTCGATCGAGTTGTTGGTCGCCGCTGCCAGCTGGTCGAGCGTCGAGACGGCGTCCCGGAAGGAGCCGCGCGCGCCCCGCGCTATCAGCGACAGCGCGGAGTCGGGCGCCTGAATCCCCTCGCCCTCGGCCACGCGACGCAGGAGGGTGACCACCTCGGGGAGCCGCGGGCGCTGGAAGACGAAGGTCTGACAGCGCGACCGGACCGTCTGCAGGACGTTGAAGAGCTCGGTGGTGCAGAAGACGAAGACGAGGTGGGGCGGGGGCTCCTCGATCAGCTTCAGGAGCGCCTGCCACGCCTGCGGGGTGAGCTGGTGCGCCTCGTCGAGGATGTAGACCTTGAAGCGGCCCTCGACGGGTTGCAGCACGACGCGCTCGCGGATCTCGCGGATGTCGTCGATGCCGCGCTGCGAGGCGGCGTCCATCTCGACGACGTCGAGCGACGTACCGTTCGCGATCGCCAGGCAGACCGGGCAAGTCTTGTCCGGGGAGGGCGACGGCCCGGGCGTCCCCGCGCAGTTCAGCGCCTTCGCGAGAATGCGCGCCATCGAGGTCTTCCCGGTGCCGCGCGGGCCTGCGAAGAGGTACGCCTGCCGCACCTGGTCGTGCTCGACCGCGTTCTGCAGGGTTCGCACGACCGCCTCCTGGCCGACGACCTCGTCGAAGCCCTGGGGGCGGTACTTGCGGTAGAGGGCGGTCACCTCGTTGATTCAATCAGGTGAGAGGCCTAGGAGGTCAGCTGCGGTCGCGGCCGCGCACGCGGCCGCCTTCAGGCGTGTCGCGAGGGTGGGATCCGCACTCGCGGATCCCACCCTCTGCGAGAAGCAGAGCGCTCGGCCACGCGCTCCGTCGTCGAGATCGGCATCACCGGAGGTGTCTGCGTCGTTTGCTCGGATCGGGCGGAGCCGCGGCACCTGAGAGGGAGTCCTTAGCGCTGCTTCCTTCCGGACCTGACGCGGTTCGGACGCTCCCAGTGCGCGGAACCCGATCGTCAACGCCACGTGCGCCGATCCTGTCCCGACGAACCGTCCCTCGGACGGCGTTCGGCCCCGCATGGAGCGGATTTCGGGTTCAGGGAACCGCTGACTCCCCACCTAGCGCGGCCGAGCGAGCGGAGGGTACCACCTTCGTTCCGGACTACGATCGTTGCAGCGTGATCGAGGCGACGCTCTTCTCCGATGCCGCGTGCCCATGGGCGTACTCCGCGAATCCGGCTCTGCGCGTGCTGGAATGGCGGTATCGCGAGCAGCTCGAGTGGCGCCTCGTGATGATCGGCTTGCGCGACGACGTGAGTGAGGCCTCCGTCAGCGCGCACGATCCGGAACGGGTCGTCGCGCGGCAGCAGGTCTACATGGAGCGCTACGGCATGCCGTTCGGTCTCGTTCCGAAAGGGCGGCCCGCCGCGAGCGGACGGGGATGCCGAGCCGTCGTGGCGGCGCGGCTCCGTCGAGCCGGGATCGGAGTGGAAGGTGTTCCGCGCGCTCCAGTTCGCGAACTTCACGCAGGAGCTCTACCTGGACGACGACGAGGGCATCCGCGAGGTCATGCGTCGAATTGACGGGGTCGACGCAGACCGGATCGTCGACGCCCTCGACGCGCCGGAGGTGAACGAAGCCTACGAACGGGACAAGGCCGAGACGCGGTCGGCTGCAGGATCTGCGGCGCACGCGCAGGACAAGACGTCGACGTCCGACGGGCCGGTGCGATTCACAGCGCCGTCCGTCGTCTTCCGGCAGGACGGCCGAACGCTCGTGGCGGGCGGTTGGCAGCCGCTCCTCGCCTACGACGTTCTGCTTGCGAACCTCGACCCCGATCTCGAGCGCGTACCCGCGCCCGAGTCGGCCTTGGAGCTGTTCGGGTTCTTTCCCGACGGCCTGACGACGGCGGAGGCCGCGCTCTTGCTCGCCGATGGACCCGATCCGATCCCGCACCACACGCGAACCGAGCGCATCCTCGGCGACCTGGTCGAGCGCGGCGAGATCAGCCGAGCGCCGCTCGGTCAGGACGCGATCTGGCGGCGGTGAGGTTCGCGCGAGAAGCTCGATAAAATGCGGGTCGACTTGCAGTAGCCGATCGTCGTTTCGACGGGAGTGGGGAGAGCCGATTCCGTGTTGGTCGAGGACACGACAGCGTTCGTGGAGCAGCTCGAGGTTGCGACGTGCACGAGAGCGGCCGAGAGGCTGAAACGACGCGCGACCGAGGCGCACCTCCGACTCCTCAGGGTGCAGTGCGACATCAGCGTCCTCGAGAACGAGCTGCGATACAACGAGCGAGCGCTTGCAGCTCATGTGGCGACGGACGGGAACGGATCCTCGCAGCCGAACGGTGAGCCTGCCGGGGTGCTCGAACGCCGGTCTCAGGCTGCGCTCGAGAGACTCTTGAGGAAGCGGGACGACGCCGCACGGCTGCGGTCGCGGCAGGAGTCGCTCGAACGCCGAGCGCATGAGCAGACGGAGCGCGTGACATGCACGTACCGACTGCACTCGGCCGGCCACCATCTCGACTGCTCGGAAGGGCGCTACCAGCAGCTCGTCGATCTCCAGGCGGTGACACCGGTCCTGGTCACGACGTCGGGCGGAAAGCGCTGGTGGTGGTTTCTGGATCGATTCTGGTGGGACGACGAGGGACTGCGCGCGGCAGACGTACGCGACGCCGTCCTCGAGCACGACGGGGAACTGCGGCGGCAGCGCAAGGAGGTCAAACGGCTGCAGGATGACCTTTTCGACGGTGAACGCCAGGCCGCGATCGCCAGGCGACCGCCGAGACATGGGCGCACCTAGGATCGAACTAGGGACCTCTCGCGTGTGAAGCGAGCGCTCTCCCGCTGAGCTATGCGCCCGGGAGCGCGTAAGGGTAGCGCAGCCCTTGGTACGTTCCTCCAATGGCGCCCGCGACGTTGACGCCGCCGCGCGAGCGCACCAGACGCGGCGGCGGCACGGGTCTGGGCAGGCCGTGGCGCGTCATCGTCCTCAACGACGACCACAACACGTTCCAGGGCGTCGCCTACGCCCTCTCCAACGTCCTCCCGGGAGTGAGCTTCGACCAGGGCATGGAGCTCGCGAACCGGATCCACTCGACCGGCCAGGCGATCGTCTGGGCGGGCGAGAAGGAGCAGGCGGAGCTCTACTGGTCGCAGCTCCAGGACTTCGGGCTGACCATGGCGTCGCTCGAGCAGTAGCCGAATCTCGTCACTAGGCACCGTGGTAGCGTCAGGCACGTGCTGCTGGCGCTGACGGGGTACGAGACGCTCCTGCTGGGCGTCGCCGCCGTCTTCATCGTGTTCGCGCTCGTCTGCGCGCTCGTCATCCCTCGCTCGAAGCCGGCTTTCCCGGGCAAGAGACTGGGAATCTTCGTCGTGATCTGCGCACTCCTCTTCGCCGCACAGCTCAGCGCGGTGATGGTGGACAGCTACCTCGGCCACGAGGAGGCTGAGGCCGTCGAGCCGCCGTCCGAGACGGAGCCACCGACGCCGCCGCCGCCCGAGACGGAGCCACCGACGACGCCGCCGGCCGAGACTACGACCACGGAGCCGGAGGCGGGTGGCCAGGGCGATCCGGCCGCGGGCAAGGAGGTCTTCGTGGGCTCCGCAGGATGCGCCGGCTGCCACACGCTCTCCGACGCCGGCGCGACCGGCACGATCGGCCCCGACCTCGATGCGACGATGCCCTCCTACGAGCTCGCCGTCGACCGCGTCACGAACGGTCAGGGCGGCATGCCGTCGTTCTCGGACTCGCTGAGCGAGCAGCAGATCCAGGACGTGGCAGCCTACGTCTCGTCGGCGGCAGGCGGCTGAGCCTCGCCGAGGGGCGGGTAACCTCTGGCTCCTTGGAGAGGTGTCCGAGCGGCCTAAGGAGCGCGACTGGAAATCGCGTACGTGCTGAAAGGTGCGTCGCGGGTTCAAATCCCGCCCTCTCCGTCGCATGAGTAGCCGTCGCGTCGTCGTGCTCGGAGCGGGATCGAGCGGCGAGCACTTCGTCGGCGCGCTTCGAGGCCTCGACCCGGAGGCCGAGATCACCGTCGTCGAGCGTGGCCTGGCAGGAGGCGACTGCTCGTACTACGCGTGCCTGCCGACGAAGACACTGCTGCGGCCGACCGAAGTCGTCACCGCGGCGCGGATCGCTCCGGGTGCCGCCGAAGCCGTCGTCGGTGACATCGATGCCGGTCGCGTTCGGTGGTGGCGGGATCAGGTAACCGAGGGTCGGGATGACTCGTGGCACGTCGGCTGGCTCGCCGATCAGAGGGCAGAGCTCGTCCGGGGAGAAGCACACGTCGTACGCGGCGGCATCGTCGTGGCGGGCGATCGCGAGCTCCCATACGACGAGCTCGTCGTCGCGACGGGCTCGACACCAGCGGTTCCGGACGTCGACGGGCTCGACGCGGTTTCGTACTGGACGAACAAGGACGCAGTCTGGTTCGACGCCGTTCCCCGGAGCCTCGTCGTACTGGGTGGTGGCCCGGTTGGCGTCGAGCTCTCCCAGTTCTTCCAGCGCATGGGCTCGGAGGTGATGCTCGTCGAGAGCCACGACCGGGTCCTCTCGAGGCTCGATCCGGACGCCGGCAATCTTCTTCGCGAGCGACTCGAGGAGGACGGCGTTCGGGTGCTGGTCGAAGCCGCGGCACAACGTGCCGAAGTGACCGACTCGGGAGTCCGGCTCGAGCTCGGTGGGGATGCGGCAATCGTGGCCGAGCGGCTTCTTGTCGCCACGGGTCGGCGCCCGACCGTGGACGGGCTGGGACTCGAGGAGCTCGACGTCGAGATCACCCGGCGCGGGGTCACGGTCGACGACCGCATGCGCGCGGGCGACGGCGTGTGGGCGATCGGCGACGTGGCAGGCGTTGGGCTCCTGACCCACCTCGGCAAGTACCAGGCGCGCGTGGCGGCGGCGAACATCGCGGGCCGCGACGTGCGTGCCGACTACCGGGCGATACCGGCCGCGGTCTTCACCGATCCGCAGGTCGCGTCCGTCGGTGAGATGGAGGGCGAGAACGTGGTCACTGCGCGCTTCGATCTCACGGGCGGACGGCTCTCGACGTACGAGCGGCCGAAGCGCCCTGGATTCCTGAAGCTCGCGGCCGACCGCGAGCAGCGGGTTCTCGTCGGAGCCGTGGCGGTCGGCCCCGAGGCGGGGGAGTGGCTCGGGCAGCTGACGCTCGCGATCCGAGCCGAGGTGCCCGTCGACATCCTTCTCGACACGATTCAGCCGTACCCCACCTTCTCTGAGACGATCTTCTCGGCGCTCCAGGAGCTCGACTCGGCGCTCGGCAGCTGACCGGTGCCGGAGGGCGACTCCCTCCATCGCACGGCACAGCGGCTCCAGGTTCTCGTTGGAGAGTGCCTCGAGGCCGAGAGCCCGAACCCGCGCGGGCTGGCGACGGGGGTCGCCCGAGCTGTCGACGGGCGCGTGCTGGATCGTGTGGAAGCGGTCGGCAAGAACCTGTTCCTGCACTTCGACGGCGACGTCGTCGTGCGCAGCCATCTGCGGATGAACGGGAGGTGGCGCGTGGCCCACCGCGAGCCCGCGACTCGCCCGCGCGGGCTCCCGTGGCTGGCGCTCCGCGGGAGCGTCTGGGAGGCCACGCAGTGGAACGGGCCTATTCTCAGTCTCGACCGCCGCCACCTCTCCCGCCTCGGCCCGGAT
Source organism: uncultured Gaiellaceae bacterium (assembly GCA_963802865.1). GTDB lineage: Bacteria > Actinomycetota > Thermoleophilia > Gaiellales > Gaiellaceae > GMQP-bins7. Next base: position 61,827 of record CAWDKB010000015.1, on the reverse strand, counting down.
CTGCTGGCGCCGGAAACCGAGATCGACGAGCTCGTGTCACGAGTTCGCGCCGGCGACCGCGGACGCCTCGTGGGCGAGGCGCTCGTCGATCAGCGGGTGGTCTCCGGCATCGGGAACATGTGGCTCGCGGAGTCGCTCTGGCATGCGCGCGTCTCTCCGTGGCGGCGGCTCGGGGAGGCGAGTGACGCCGAGTTGAAGGACGCACTGGCGTGGGCGAGGACCGCCATGCGCGCAGCTGTCGCCGGCGATCGGCCGCGGCGTGCCGCATATCGCCGCGCGGGTCGCGGATGTCCTCGTTGCGGAACCCCGATCTCGTCCCGCGGGCTCGGCGACGCGAACCGCACCGCCTACTGGTGTCCTCGCTGTCAGGAGAGATGAAGCGGAGGGGGAGGGATTTGAACCCTCGAAGAGCTTGCACCCTTAACGGTTTTCGAGACCGCCCCGTTCGACCGCTCCGGCACCCCTCCGAGGCGCACAGGGTAGCGAGGGACGGCGAGGTGTTCGGCCCTCGGAGGACGAGAGCTGCTCGGGCCAGCACGGCGGCGCGCCGATGACGGTTGCGTCGTCTAGCCGACGTCCTCGGTCGTCAACTCAGCGTCCGCAATGACAGAGCGCCCGTCGTAGATCGCCACGTAGCGCTCGACGCCAACCTCGACGCCGAAGGTCCGCCGGGTCACCTCTGCGTATCCGGCACTGCGAGCACGACGCTGGTCGGGCGACTCGGCCAGCAGTCCTGCGAGCACGTTCGCCAGCGAGCCAACGGTGGGCTCGGCGTATGACAGGCCCGGATAGAACGTCCGAAGGTCGCGCAGTCCGCCAACGTCCGTGAGCACGGTCGGAAGTCCCGTGGCCAGTGCTTCGAGTATGGCAACGCTGAACCCTTCGTACAGCGACGGCATGGCGAACACGTCCGAGGCGGCATAGACGGGGCGGAGGTCAGGTACAGGGCCGAGAAAGCGAACATTGTCGGCGACACCCAGCTGCTCGGCGAGCTTTCGCTCTGGCTGACCGTGCTCTTCGATACCTACATGGAGATATACGGGACGGACCTTGTGAGGAAGTCGGGCCAACGCTTCGAGGAGTCCACCGTGGTTCTTGACCGGGGCACACGTCCCGGTGGTCACGAGAACGGTCTCGTTGTTCGCGAAGCCGAAAGACGCCCTTGAATGAAGCCGCTCGTGCTCGGTGAACGGGAAGAACAGCCGGCTGTCGTACCAGCTCGGCACGAGGCGAGTTGGAAGGCCGAAGCGCTGCTCCTCGTTGCGCTGGACGGCAGGACCGCATGCGACATGTATCACGCCGAGTCGATGCAGAGCGCGCCGTTGAAACCCTCGTCGCCGGCGTAATGCGCCCTCGAATGCGAAGACGCTGTGAACGGTTCTCAGCAGACGCCGCGGTCGTGCAGCCAATGCCACCAAGCCGAACCAGAAGTTGGCGCGTTCGGTGTGCAGGTGGATCACGTCGTATCGGTGCATCAGGCCATACACGCGGAGGAAGAAGAGGGGCGTTCTCGCGAACCGGATGTGATGCACACCGAAGCCCGCCGACTCGAACGCACTAGCCGTGGGACCGGCGGTATCGCCCGTGCTCAGGACGTCAGAGGAGTAGCCGTGCTCCGCGAAGTAGGACGGTGATGCCAGCAGCATGGACTCGGCGCCCGACCGGCCAAGCTCCGCGAGCACGTGAAGGACCCGCACCGCGTTTTGATCAGCTCGCGACACAGCTCGTTATGTGTCTCCGAGGTGACCATGCGCCGAACCTGGAGGACGCGGCCCGCGGAGTTCGGACGGGACGCCCGAGCGGCACGCTTTCTGCCCCAGCGACCGGCCCCATGACGGTGCCAGACGGTAGCTTGCACTGTGTGATCTTCGCCATGCCCGACCCATGCGATCACTCTACGGACGCAGCGTCTCGCAAGGCGTGCAGCGCCGTCCACTAGTCCTCGGGTACCACGCGATCAGCTCGACGTGGCCGGCTCAGCTCGCCGTCTCGGAGTCGCACTTTCGCGTGCAACTCGCCTACCTCAAGGAACGGGGGTATGCCGGACTGACCCTCGCCGAAGCGGAACGTCGACGGCAGGAGGAAACTCTTCCGCGCCGGTCGGTCGTGGTCACCTTCGATGACGGGTACGCGTCGACGCTCCGTGCGATCCCGATCCTCGAGGAGTTCGGGTTTCCCGGAACCGTCTTCGTCGTGACGAGCTTCGTCGAGTCGGGTGCGCCGCTGTCGTGGAAAGGAATCGAGCAATGGCTTCGTCCCGAGACGGTTGAAGAGCTGCGCTCGCTGTCGTGGCTTGAGCTGGAGCAGCTGGCCACCAGCGGGTGGGAGGTGGGATCCCACACCGTCACGCATCCTCTTCTCACCCGGGCGAGCGACCAAAGTCTCGCGGACGAGTTGCTGCAATCGCGCGCCGTAATCGAACGCCGGCTCGGTCGCTGCTCGTCGATCGCGTACCCGTACGGTGTCGCCGACTGGCGCGTTGCGGAAGCTGCGCGACGGGCCGGCTACGAGGTCGGATGCACGTTGACGTTCACACACTCCGTCGATGAGCCCCTCCGACGCCCTCGGATCGGAATGGGTGCCACAGGGAGTCGGATTCGACTCGCTGCGGGGTTTTCTCGCCTCGGGCAAGCGGCTCGACGGAGTCGGGCTGCACGTCTCGCCCGAGCGACCCGCCGACGCCGGACGTGGCTGCCCGATGCCTGATCAGGACCTGGTTCGCGGCCGACAGCTGCCGGCCCGAGAGCGCGCGAACTCGAGAGTGGTGCGCGCGACGAACTCGGAGTTCGAGCGGATGTAGCGAGAGGTCAAACGGCGTGGTTCAGATCCCAGGCGGAACAACCATTCGAGCCCCGCTCGTTGCATCCACACCGGAGCACGACGCTTGGAGCCGCCGATGAAATCGAACGCTGCTCCGACTCCGACCAGCGTCACGCCGGGCAAGGACGGAGCGGCCCTGGACATCCAGAGCTCTTGCTTCGGTGCTCCGAGACCCACCCAGACGACCTGAGCCCGCGACGCGCGGATCTTCGCGATCGCCTCCCCCGCCTCGGGCTCTGCTGCATGCGGTGGCGAGTGTTGGCCGACGATGTCGAGCCCGGGATATTGCGCGTCCAGCACGCCTACGAGACGCTCGAGATGCGGCTCGGTCGAACCTGCGAAGAAATGTCGCAGCCCGATCCCCCTTCCCCGCTCGGCGACGAGCGCGAGAAGGTCGGGTCCACCGATGCGACGGGCTTGCGGCGATCCGAGCCTGCGAACGAGCCACGCGACGGGCTCGCCATCGGGAAACCTGATCTCCGCGTCGCTCAAAGCTGCTCGAAGGCTCACGTCTCGGAGCGCAGTTGTCACGACGTGGACATTGCAGAGGCATACGTACCCACCGCGCCCCTCGGCCGAGTGCCTTACAAGGCGATCCGCAGCAACATCGAGGTCGCCGACGAAGCACGACGCAGCAAGCCCGAGGATGCTCGCGGGAAGTACAGGTCGTGCCGGGTTCGGCATCCCGTCTCTCATCGAGGATCAGGCGTCGTCTGGACGAGCGATCCAGCTCGCTTGGAGCAGCATCCCCAGGAGCACACCCTGAAGCGGGTTGAGCATGTTCGTGATGCCGAAAACGGCCTGGCTGGCGATCAGGAGGACGACGGTTACCGCCGAGAGCTCGAGAACACCCGCAACGCGCCGTCGGTGTCGGACGACCAGTGCCCACAACCACACGACCGCAAGGGGTCCGAGGATGCCGAAGCTCAGGAGCGAGTCGACATAGAGGCTGTGTGCGGACTGTGTCACGGACTCGCCCTCGATGCGCCGCTCCAGGGACGTCCCTGCCGGTAGTCCGATGAAGACGTCCTCCGGCGAGCTGTGTGCCTCGATGAGCGACCCCCAGCTCGCAGTCCTCCAGCCCAAGGTACTGTCCGAACCCCTCGCTCTCTGGACGGACTGCTCGAACGCGCTCGACGACGCGGCAGCCGTCAGGACCAGCGGCGAGATCAGGAGTATTGCGCTCGCGGCCAGGGCTGCGGCTCGCTCGTTGACTCGAATCGCTTCGCGAGCCCACCTGAGATACGCGACCGTCCCCACCAAGACCGCAACGATCCAGATGGTGCGGAACTGGAGGAGGATGACTGCTGCTCCCAACGACACGATCACGAAGAGCCACGGAAGCGACCGAACGAATCGGCCCGCCAAGGCAATCAGGAGGCACTGGACGATCAGCAGCGCCCCCGCGGCAGTCACCGGGCGCGCATCGACCAGCTGGTCACCAACGTAGATGTAGTCCGTTGCGCCGTAGAGGCCGTTGCGGGCGATCTGCACGAGCGCATACGCCGCCAGCGCGCCGGCGCCCGCCAAGAGCGGAAGGAACGAAGCGCGCGACCAAGGGCGGAATGCCTGGGCGCAGTAGACCAACGGCCCGAGCACGCCCAGCCAAAGGCGGGAGTTATTGACGGCGATCTGTAATCCGAAAGCGGACGCGCCCCAAGCAACATGAGCCATGAAGGCGGCGGACAGCGCTATCAGAGGCAGTGATACCGCGCGCGGGCTGGGTCGGGTCAAGAGCCGAACCGCACCGATCACGAACATCAGACCGGTGACGAGATCCAACGCGAAGAGCGTGAATCCCCCCACGGCTACATCGAGCTCGAGTGGTGGGACAATCGCCTTGGTCGCCGCGAAGACGACCACCAGCGTCCAGAGCGCCGCCGAGGCACTCTTCACGAACAGGTAGCTCAATCCGCCGACAACCAGTAGGGCTGCAACGAGGATCGGACCCTGGCGGAGGACCTCGTGGATCAAGACTGAATCCTTCGGTCAGGCTGTCGAGACGGGTTGTGTGTCACAGCTGGCAGCGCTTCACTCCTTTGGAACTATGCTTCGTGTCGTCAAGTGTCGATCGGCGTCGAGAGAGCATTCGGACTCGATCGAGCTGTGCCTTCTCCCCACAGAACCGAACCCGAACGGCGGAACGCTCTCGGATGATAGTTCTCGGGTCGCCGATCGCGACCCAGCCTGGTCGACGCTTCATCGTGAGACTACGCGCGTCGCAACATCCCGTCGTGAGTCTCGATAGACCAGTGATCGGTGCTACGACGTGACGCCCTCGCCATGCCTTCGTGTCCACACGTCTCGCCGTGTCTGACCCCGTGTCCGCGGGCGATCGGCATGGTGTCTCGCTCGCACGGCGAGGCATACGCGGTGCAGCGTGGAACTACGGGGGCGCTGGCGTCGTGGTCGTCGGCCAACTGCTCTACACCGCCCTAACGGCGCGCCTGATCAGCCCCGCGGAATTCGGCGCCTACGCGACTGCACAGGCGCTGCTCATGCTCGTCGGGTACTTCACGCTCAGCACGGTCGGGAACGCGATCATCCGCCACCCGTCGCTCGATCGCAAGGTGGTCGGCACGGCACTTGTCCTCACCGGCGCGGCCGGCGCCGTCGTTTCGGTGGTTGTCCTTCTCGCCGCTCCACTTTGGGCCGATCTCTGGCACTCGCCCGACGCTGTGCTGCTGATTCGTCTCTACGCACCGCTGACGCTGGTCGGAGGACTCGCGATCGTGCCGGTGAGCCTACTGCGCAGAGACCTGCACTATCGCTCGGCCACCCTGATCGAGACATCCTCGACGCTCATCGGATTCGGCATCGGAGCCTTTCTCGCCTGGCAACTCCGCAACGCAGAGGCGCTTGTCATTGCGCAAGTCGCAGGGGCGGGTGCGCTCCTCACACTCGGCTTGCTCGCGACCCGCTCGCAGATCGGAGTCTCGTACTCTCGCGTGCAGGCCCGGTCGCTGTTCTCGTTCTCCGCGCAGGTCTCGCTCCAGAACCTGGGTCACTACGTGAACAACATCCTCCCGAGCTTCGCAGTGTCCCGCTTCCTCGGTGCGGCGAGTCTCGGGTTCTTCTCTCGGGCGACGCTGCTCGTCGGATTACCGCAGACGTTCCTCGCCCAGGGCATTCAGAAGACCCTCTATCCGATCTATCCCCGTTTTCGCGACAACCACGAGGAGTGCAGGCGCCTGATGACCGATGTCGCGAGCGTGGCGACGACGATGGTCTGGCCGCTCTTCGCCGCACTCGCAGGCCTCGCCCCGTTGGTGGTCGAGCTCCTCCTCGGTGCCCGTTGGGCACCGGCCGCGTCGATCGTGGGCCCGCTCTGTCTCTACGCTACCGCGAACTTGGTCTACGCAGTCTTCGCCCAGTTCACGGAGTCGTTCGGTCACCTCAGACAGATCTGGCTGGTTCAGCTGAGCTGGACCCTCGTCCTGGTCTGCGCTCTGGGCGTCGCCGTCCGCGCGGATGCCGACATGCGCGCGATCGTGCTGGTCGCTGCCGGAGTCCAGATCGCAGTACACGTCCTCCAGATCACGCTGCTCGCAGGAGTGCGATTGGTCGACGCCATGGGCACGTTCCGGGCAGAAGCTTGGGGTGCGCTGGTCGCGGGGATCTGGTACATCGCGACGATGCTGACGACGCATTCGGTGTCCGGCGAGGGTCTTGCGATCCGGATCGTCGCGAGTTGTAGCGTCGTCGCACTTCTCGCGCTCGCGACGTGGGCCGCGCTTCCTCATCTTCCCGCGGGAAGGGCATTCTCCCGACGCGGGATACGCATCCCTTGGCGCGCGACCGTGTCCCAAGCGTCCTGACGGGGCGCGCAAATCTCGGTAGATGAGCGAACACGCGAAGCCCCTCCGCCTGCGTCATTCGTCGCCGACCGACCGGCTTCGCGTCCTCCTGATAACGAACGAGGAGAAAGGCGAGCATGCGGGCCAGCGCGACGGCTTCGCGCGACTCGAAGAGGACGGAGCCATCGACTCGTTCGCATGGGTCGCTCCGAAGACGATGGCGATGTCGAAAGGCGCGAAGGATGTGCTTCGCGAGATCCTCGAGGCCATCCACGTGAAGCGCCCCAACGTGATCGTGCAGGCGAGCCCACACGGCTTTCCGTTCACAGCGGGGTGGTTCCGGGCCGTCGCGGCTGCGCCTTCCCGTCCGATCCTGCTTGCGTATGAAGGTGACGCATGGGGCCGGTGGAGCAAGCCTGTTCCGGCTGAAACCCGCATGTGTTGGGCAGCGGCCGACGCCGTATTCACGGTGGCCGTCGGGGATCAGAGAAAGCTGATCGAGCGCTACGGCGGCCGCGAGGTCCGATTCGTCCCCAACACCTACGACCACGTCCGCCATCGCGAAGAGGAAGCGAACGAGCCCTCGACGCAGGGTGACTTCTCGGAGGTCGCCGTAATCGCCAACTGGTGGGGCAATCGGTTCATCTCTCGTTTGCCCGGCGCGAGGCAGCGCCATCGACTCGTGCGCTCCCTTCAAGACGACACTCGGATCCCGCTGGCTGTATACGGAGCGAATTGGACCGGCCGAGGCGTGCGTGGTTCTGTCCACTACGACGATCAAGCCGCCGCCGCACGGCGTGCGCTGATCACCGCGAACTGGGACCACTTCCCGAAGCTCGAAGCGTATGCGTCGAACCGACTTGCGATTCTGCTCCTGGCCGGACGCGCCCACGTGACGACGCTGCACCCGAGCTCGGAATGGCTCCCGGGGCCCGAGACGGGGCTCTTCCTCGAGCCGTCGGTCGACAGTGTCGTCCAAAGGGTTCGCGAGCTACTCGGTCGGCCGAAGGAAGAGGTCTTGGAGCTCGGGCTCACTGCACATCGATGGGTGCGTCACCGTCTCAGCGACCGTGAGCTCGCTCGCTACGTGCTCGGAGCAGTGGACCAGCGACTCCTTCAGGAGCTTCCGGACGACCCGTGGGGTCGCCTTCCCGCCTGATCCACGCGTCGAGTCTGCATCGCGTCGGCATATGCCCGCTCCAGCTCGGACAGACCGGACGCAGGCGAGTGTCGCTTCTCCCACGTCGCGAACGCGCCCGCCCCGAGCCGGATGCTCTCCGCGTCGTCGGCCAGTCGCTCCGACGCCGCGTGCCAGGCGTCCTCGTCGTCGAGCTGAACCAACAGCCCGTTGACGTCGTGCTCGACGAGTTCCGGAAGACCTCCGACCCGGCTCGCGATCACGGGCACCGCTGCAGCGAATGCCTCGACCACGACCCGCGGCAGCCCTTCAGAGCGGGACGGGATCAGCAACGCCCTTGCGCCGGCCAGAAGCTCCGGAACCTCAGTCGCGCGAATCGCTCCCCGAAAGCGCACAGAGGAAGGCGCAATCTGCTCGAGTGCTGCCCGCTCCTCGCCATCCCCGACGATCTCCAGCGGCGCTTCACCCCATGAACGTAGAAGCGAGTCGACGCCCTTCTCTTGCGTCAGCCGGCCGACGACCACGAAGGGCCCTCCCGGCCCGACTCGACGCTTCGCAGGCTGCACGAAGTTGGGCTTGACACGGATCCGGCCAGGATCGAATCCGGCCTCGACGTGCTTCGCGCGGACGAACTCGCTCACAGCCAGGAAGAGCGCGACCCGGTCGAACGTACGGATCGACCGATGCAGCGTCAGGGACGCGGCAATCGCGGCGCTGGCCGGGCGAGATCCGCGGTAGCAGGCGTAGGCGACGCCGCGCCACGGAATCTTGCCGATACACACCTCACACTCCTCCCCATCGCGGAGAAGGGTGGCTGGAAGGCAGAGCAGCCGAGCGTTGTGCAGTGTCATCACGACCGGGAGTCGAACCCGCAGAACCGCGGGGGACAGCGCTGGATAGAGCGAGTGCACGTGGACGACGTCGGGGCGAAACTCCTCGACGAGACGACGTACGCTCTCTACCGAGGCAGATGACCAGATCGCGTCGCGCCCGAGAACCACGGACCCGGCCTCGAGGCGAGCCGACGGTGTGAAAGTAGCGACGTCGTGTCCGGCCGCCTCGAGCAACGCCACTTCGTCCGCGACGACACGGTTCTCTCCGGAGAGGTCTCCGCTGAGGTAGCGCGAGTGGAGCACCGCAATCCGCATCTCGGCGAGGATCAGCCGGCGGCGCGTGCCACCACGCCGATCGTGACCGGATAGTCGGCGTCGAAGCTCGAGAGCTCCTCCTCGGTCAGCTCCTCCGCTGCGATCCCATGGAGCAGCGCGACGGACGTGAGAACATTGCCGTAGGCAACGACTTCGACGTTGTCCGCGCCGAAGGAGTCGGCGAATACCCTCTGCGCGCTCAGGGGAGTGAACCGCCAATAGTCTCCCCATCGCTCCATGTCGTAGCGACTGATCTGGCTGACCCCGGGAAGGGTGACGAGCGCTGTGCCGCCAGCGCGGCAGAGAGTCCGAGTCGTCAGGGCAGCCGCTCGCACGTCGAACAAGAACGGCAACACCTGCGTCAGGATGACGCAGTCGAAGCTTCCCTCGTGGCCGGAGAGCCCTCTGCTGAGGTCACCGACGATCTCGGCCTTCGGGTTCTCGTCATCCGCATGCAGCACGGCCGACCGGGTCACGCGGTTCCCCCCGTACATCGAGGTGTATCGAGCATCGCCCACCTCGAGAACAGCGCCGTGCACACTGGCCCGGTGCGCGGCGAGAAAGCGCTCGATGTAGTAACGGTCGACCGGCGTCCCCCGCGACATCCCGAACCGCCGGTCGATCGGCTCCAGTCGGCGCAGGTCGTGCCAGCTCACCGGTCGGGTGCGTCGGCGGAACGCGCCTCGCCCCGCCTTCATCGCGCGGCGGAGTCGATCAGTCAACGCAGCTCGCCACGCGTCCATCTGCGGCTGCCGGCGTTCCGCGTTGCCCGACGGTTACCGAAGTAGAGTTCGCCCGACGTGGCACCGGGAACGGCGAGCGGTCGTGCGCGATTCGGCGGAACGGGCGTACCCTCAGACACGACCGATGTCCTCATCGTCGAGGATTACGTTCCCGAGTACCGTCGACGGTTCTTCGAGCTGCTCGAGGCTGCACTTGCTCCCGAGTCTATTCGCCTCAGAGTGGCGGTCGGCCTGGCTCCAGATGTTCTCGCGGCGCGGGGTGACGCCGTGCCCTCCCTCCCGATGGTGCACAGCGTGCCGGTCAGATCCGTTCTGGTCGCCGGGCGCCGGCTGACCTATAAGCGACTCTCCACGCTGACCCACTCAGCGAGCCTCGTCATCGTCGACCAGGCCCTGCGCCATCTCGAGAGCTACCCGCTGCTGCTCGCACAGCGGCGGGGACCCAAGGTCGCGCTTTGGGGCCACGGCACCCGTCGAGCCAAACGGACGACTGGACTCGAGCGGCTTCTCGAGCGCCGCATCACGAGGTCGGCTCACTGGTTCTTCGCGTACACGAAGCGCACCGCGAACGAGGTCGCAGCAGGCGGCTTTCCCAGGGAACGGATCACGGTCGTGCAGAACACGTTCGACGTCGGAGAGCTCGCCGAGCTCAGAGATCGTGTCTCCGCGGACGAGCGGCGAGCGCTTGCGCGACGAGCTCGACCTACCTGCGCAGAACGTCTGCCTCTACGTCGGCGCGCTGGACGCGTCGAAGAGGATCGACTTCCTGCTGGAGGCATGCTCGCTTCTGGCAAGCAGGATCCCGGACTTCGCGCTGGTGGTCGTGGGAGACGGGCCGGAGCGCTACGTCGTCGAAGGCTCGCTCGCTTCTTACCGCTGGCTCCGATACGTCGGCAGGGCAGTCGGTGAGGAGAAGGCGACACTCGGTGCCGTCGCGGACGTGCTGCTCATGCCAGGGAGCGTCGGTCTTGCGGTGCTGGACTCGTTCGCACTCCGAACGCCGATGGTCACAACCCGCTGGCCGTACCACGGTCCGGAGGTGGACTACCTCGTCGACGGCGTCAACGGCCGCATCTCGGGCGACGACCTCTCCGAGTTCGCACAGACCGTCGAGGGCGTGCTCGTCGATCGCGACCAGCTGGTCCGCCTGAAGGCAGCATGTGGCTTGGAGTCGTCGCGCTACTCGCTCGAGACGATGGTTGACAACTTCGCCGGGGGGGTCCTGGACGCGCTCCGCATTCCACGCCGGTAACGTCGACGCACGTGAACATCCACAAGCTCTATTCCTTCTTCCAGCCGCACTTCAGGCGAAGGCGCATGCAGAGGTTCGCCTCGCAGTTCGCCCCGAGCCCTGCGACCTCGATCGTGGACGTCGGCGGCTATCCCTGGGACTGGGCCGGCGACGTCGTCCCAGCGAGCATCACGATCGTCAACGTCCACAAGCCGGACCTCCCCGACGTGGAGCTGGACCGCTGGAACTTCACCATCGCAGACGGTCGTCGACTGCCGTTCGAGGACGGCTCGTTCGACATCGGCTTTTCCAACTCCGTGATCGAGCACCTCTCGCAGTACGAGGATCAACAGGCCTTCGCGTCCGAGATGCGCCGGGTGGCCGGGCACCTGTGGGTACAGACGCCGGCGAAGAGCTTCCCGGTCGAGCCACATCTCGTGACGCCGTTCATCCACTACCTTCCGAGAGCGCTCCAGCGCAAGCTCCTTCGCTTCACCGTTTGGGGCCTCATCGCGAAACCGACACCCGAGGAGCGTGAGGCCTTCCTGAACGAGGTGCGCCTTCTCTCCCACCGGGAGATGCGGCTCTTGTTTCCCGATTGTCAGATTCTGCGGGAGCGCTTTCTCTTTCTCACCAAGTCGTACATCGCCATGCGTTGAGAAGCGGTTCAGCGATTGGCCGGCTGATCTCGCATCGCATGCGCCTCATGCCCGTGCGTGTCTCCTTCGAGGAGCCGTCGCGAGTGCGCTCAAGGTGAGCTTTACGTACGGCGCGGCCCAGAAGAGCGGCCAGAGAGGACCACCGTGTCGCCGGAGATACCGCGCGTGCGAGCGCATCGGAAGCCCCGTCGGGCTCTGCACGAGCTGCCACCGGCGCCTCAAGGGCAGCGCCGTGTCGGCGAAGGTGCCGTGCTCCCCACCGCGCGAGCAGGCACCGACGGCTCGTGGCGCAACGACGACCCGAAAGCCCGCTCGTCGCGCTCGCAGGCCGTAGTCGAAGTCCGCCTGTCCGTGCGAGAAGGACCCGTCGATCCGCCCGACGGACTCATAGACCACGCGAGGCACGAGGACGACGTTGCCGTTGAACGTGTCCGCCTCCAGCGGCCGATCGCCGGGTTCGACGAGGCGTGCGCGCAACGGATGCCACCGGCTCAGCGTCACACCCGAGTACGTGACTGCCCTCGAGTCGGGGTCGAGGAGCGCACCGACGACGACTGCGTCCGGGCACGTTCCAGCAGTCGCCAACAATCGATCCAGTGCCATTACATCGAGCTCGACGTCGTCGTTCAGCCAGAGGAGGTAATCGGGTCTTTCCGCGATCGCGGTCAGCTCCGCGAGCTGCATCCCTCCAGCCCAGAAGAGCGAGCCGCCGGCGCGAACGACCTGTGCGGCATCGAACGATTCGAGTACAGCCTCCGCGGTGCCGTCGGTGCTCCCATCGTCGACCACGACGGCCCGCAGCTCCGGGGTCGCGGACGCGAACTCCTGCGCGAACAGAGCGGCGAGGCAGCGGAGGGTGAGCTCTCTGCGGTTGTGGCACGTGAGCAGCGCAATGACCTTCATGGTGGATCGACCGATCGGTGAGGTACGCGCTCGACCGGAGCGTCAGGCGCCTATCCGGATCCGCTTCGACGCGAGCTTGCGAAGCCATGCTCGCCGCTCCGCTTGCTCGGTCTTGCGCGTGACCGGGGCAAGGATTCGCCTGTTCAAGCGGTAGTCACCGGGCGAGTTGGGAAGCCACATGTCGTTGCGGTGGCCTCCCGCGTGGACGAAGCCCAGGATGTTGCCGTATGCCCTGTTGTTCACGAAGTCGGGGAGATTCGCGATGTTCCACACCGCGAGGCCGACGTTCGAGGCGGCGAGCCGGGCGCCTCCGACCAACTTGCCGTCCTGCACCACCCGATTCGCGTACGCGAGATTGTCACGCCCGCCGACGAGTCCGACCCCGCCGACGTTGTCGACGATCTGGTTCCGATAGATCCTGTTCTCGAAGGACGTCGGACCCGAACCGTCCCCGACCTCGACCGTGATCCCGTTCGCGGACGAGTCGGACGTGTTCATGAGGGGGTAGCCGCCCTCGATGTAGTTGTCGTGGACACGCGCATGGGAGGACTTGAAGATGCTTATGACGTCTTCGACCTCCGACTTTCCGAACTCGTTCACCACGTCGTTCCACGAGACGTCGACCGTCGAGGCCTGCACCTCGTTGAGCTGGACGAATTGCGACAAGCCGTGAGCGCCTTGGTTCGGTCCCTGGATGTTCGACTGCCGGTTCCTCGTGATGACCACCGACGCTCCCTGCGCCGCACTCACCAGCTTCATCCCCGCCGTTTTCTCGATCGTGCAGTTCTCGACTCGAATCGACTTGAAGCCCTCGGCTTCGAGGAATCGACCCGCACCGCCGAATGCGCGCACTCCGCGGAGGGTCAGATTCACAGCGAGCGGCCAGTCGGTGACGATGAGCGGGCCCCCGCTCAGGTTCGTGACTCTCGACGACCTGATCACGACCGGCTCGGTCGTGCTGATTCGAACCGCCGGCGTCGAATTCGTGGACGTCCAGTTGCCGGAGTACGTACCGCCGGTGGTGATCGTTATCGGGACCTTCGGCAACCGAGGGCAGCGCAGATCGTGCCGCGCCGGTCAGTCCCACGAGCGTGAGGATGAAAGCCGTTGCGACTACCCGCGCGATGCTGACGTCCTCCCTCCCAACGAGCGTCTAACGGGGCTGTTCTGCGGCTGACGTTGCCGAGGCGCCCAGAACCATACAGCGACATCGCTCAGAAGTGGAGTGCCGCGCTTTCTCGCTACTGCCGCTGGCGGGAGCGCTACGCCCCGACGGTGACGCCGTTCGCTGCGAGCTTCTGCTGCCAGAGCGTCCACTCGGCCTGTTCCATCTGGGCCGTGATCAGACCAGGGAGCGTCGTCTGTGCTGCGACGACGGCAGCCGGCATGTGCGCCCAGTCGAGCCGGTCGCCGTCGCGGTTCACGTATCCGGAGACGTTGCCCTCCCAGCGGTTGTTCAGGTTCCAGGCGGACGGCATCATCGAGTAGCCGCCCCAGCCGTTCCCCATCTGCTGGCCGTCGGGGAGCTTGCCGTCCTGGATCAGGCGGTTGCCCCTGATGAGGTTGTCGTGCGCGGCGTCGGGAATGTGGACGCCGTTCACCGTGTCCACCATCTGGTTGTTCACGATCTCGTTGTGGTGCGGGACCGGCCCCACGCCGTCGGGGTAGTCCATCGTGATGGTGCCCTGTGAAGAGGTGTTGTAGGCGTTGCCCGGCGTCGATGAGTGCTGGATGTAGTTGTCGTGGACCTTCGCATGGGCCGACTTGAAGAGGCTGATGACGTCCTCGGGATGCGACTGGTCGTACTCGTTGACGACCTCGTTCCAGGAGACCTCGATGGCAGCGTTCTGAACCTCCGCGACCTTGAAGAACGCCGAGAGGTAGCCCGCGGGTCCCTGGATGTTGCGGAACTTGTTGCGGGTGACGAGCACGGTTGCCCCATTCACTTCCCGCGCCAACTTCATCCCGCTCGTGTTCTCGATGGTGCAGTTGCGAACGATGATCCGGTTGAAGCCCTCGACGTCGAACACGCGCCCCGTTCCGCCGTAGAGGAACGTCCGCTCGAGCGTTAGATCGCGTACCTGCCAGTTGACGCCCTGGATCAGATCCCCGCCATCCAGGTTGCGGATGCGGGAGTTCACGATGGTGACGGGCGCGCTGGTGGCGATAGTCACGGCTGGCGTGGAGCCCGAGGCAGACCACGATCCCGAGTAGGTGCCACCCTGCGTGATCGTGATCGGGCCCGTCCACGCGGTAGACGGCGGTGGCGGAAGCGACGCGGTCGACGATGCCGCGCGAATCTCGCAGTGCTTGTTGGCGCCCGGCAGCGGGTCGCCGAAGACACCGTTGGTGCACATGACGCCGCCGGAGAGAGTACGCGGAGCGGTGAACGTTCCGTCCGCGCCGTAGCGCACGTCCTTCGTCCCCGAGAACGCGCACTGCTGATATTCGTTCGCGCAGAACGTCCAGGCGGTCTGCTGAGTCGAGCACGCCGAGGTCGAGGCCTGCAACGTCGCCTGCGAGGAGCTGTTTCCGGCAGCGTCTCGCGCCACGACACCGAACGTGTACGCCGTACCGCACGTCAGTCCGATCTGACTCGAGGCCGCCGAGGTCACGGTAGCCACCTTCGTGGCGTTTCGATAGACGTCGTAGCCGGTGACGCCGAGGTTGTCCGTCGCAGCGTTCCACGTGAGGGCGAGGCTCGTCTGCGTCGCGTTCGAAGCAGCAAGAGCGGTCGGCGCGGACGGAGGTGTCGTGTCCGCGCACGCCGTCGTCGAGACCATCACTGTCGACTTCGTCGACCGGTTTCCGCCTGCGTCGTATGCATCCACGGCGAGGGTGTAGTTGGTGTTGCAGGCGAGCCCAGCGAAGATCCCGGTGGTCGTCGAGCTCGTTCCCACGAGCGTTCCGCTGCGGTACAGCCCGTAGCCCGTCACGCCGGCGTTGTCGGTCGATGCGGCCCAGCCGAGCGCGATGCTCGTCGCAGTGCGAGAGGTCGGGGCCAGGTTCGCCGGCGCTGACGGGGCCTGGGTGTCGGCACACGGCGCCGTCGAACCGATCACGGATGCTCGCGTCGAGTGGTTGCCGCTCGTATCGAAGGCGTCCACCCCGAACGTATAGGCCGTGCCACAGCTGAGGCCGGTGACCGTGCCGCCCGCCTGCTGCGTGGCGTAGGCCCAGGAGTCGTTGACATACGTCTCATAGCCGGCCACGGCAACGTTGTCGCTCGCCGGGATCCAGGTGAGGGAGACGCTCGTTCTGGTGGCGCTCGAGATTCGGAGGCCCGACGGAGCCGACGGCGGCGTGGTGTCGGAGGGCGGTTGGGGTGGCGGCGGCGAGGTCGGCGACGGCGAGGTCGACGATGCCGCGCGAGTCTCACAGCGCTTGGTCGCACCAGGAAGCGGGTCACCGAAGACACCGTTGGTGCACATGAACCCGCCCGTGAGGGTGCGAGGGGCCGTGAACGTTCCATCCGCGCCGTAGCGCACGTCCCTCGTCCCGGAGTACGAGCAGCGTTGATATTCGTTCGCGCAGAACGTCCAGGAGGTCGGCGGCGTCGGGTCGGAGGGCGGTGGAGGTGGAGGTGGCGGCGGCGAGGTCGACGATGCCGCGCGAGTCTCACAGCGCTTGGTCGCACCAGGAAGCGGGTCACCGAAGACACCGTTGGTGCACATGAACCCGCCCGTGAGGGTGCGAGGGGCCGTGAAGGTTCCATCCGCGCCGTAGCGCACGTCCCTCGTCCCGGAGTACGAGCAGCGTTGATATTCGTTCGCGCAGAACGTCCAGGAGGTCGGCGGCGTCGGGTCGGAGGGCGGTGGAGGTGGAGGTGGCGGCGGCGAGGTCGACGATGCCGCGCGAGTCTCACAGCGCTTGGTCGCACCAGGAAGCGGGTCACCGAAGACACCGTTGGTGCACATGAACCCGCCCGTGAGGGTGCGAGGGGCCGTGAACGTTCCATCCGCGCCGTAGCGCACGTCCCTCGTCCCCGAGAACGAGCAGCGTTGATATTCGTTCGCGCAGAACGTCCAGGAGGTCGGCGGCGTCGGGTCGGAGGGCGGTGGAGTGGGGCAGGACGCCGTCCGGGCATAGACGGTCGCGAGCGGAGAGCGGTTGCCTGCGGCATCTACAGCATCGACGGCGTACTCGTAGGTCGAGCCACAGGACAGTGCGCTCAGGGCGACTTTCGGCTCCGCCGGGGTCGCGACCCGCTGGAGATTGCGGTAAACGCCGTACTGGACGACGCCCACGTCGTCAGCGGACGGGGTCCATGCCAGCACGACCGCATCCTCGGTGGTCGCAACTTGGGTGAAACCGGACGGCGGGAGAGGCGGCTGCGTGTCGGCACAAGGAGACGTAGACACGGTCGCACTCGTCTTCTCCGACCTGTTCCGCGCGTCGTCGAACGCGACCAGCGTTATTACCAGGCTCTGGCCGCAGGACAGACCGCGAAACGTGTACTCCGGGATGTCGACGGTGACACGGGTACGGTCGCTCCTGTCACTGTCAGTAAGGCCCTGGCCGTTGTCGCTGAAGATGTAGTAGCCGACGACGCCGACGTCATCCACGGACGTGTCCCACGCGAGGTGGACGAGAGTCTGTGTCACGGCGACGACCCGAACATTCGCCGGTGCGCTCGGCGACTCGTGATCGCGGCGGTCAGAGGATGCTCCGCCCGCGGCCCCCGCAATCGAGACGGCGACGACGAGGGCGGCGGGAACGGCGGCAAGGACCGTGCGCTTGGCGGCGAGAGCGAACACAGCCCCCGTGTTCTCGGCCGACCCACCGCGCGGCCTAGACCCCCTATCGGGGTAGCCTGCCCGTCCGACCAGGGGCACCTGGCTCAACGGTGCGGCTCGTTTCCCCCGTGCCAGGGACGTACTTCAAGCGTGGGAAGTGGGTGACCCGGCTAGTCTTCGGGGTATCGACACCGTCGTCTGGATTGCCGCATTCGACGCGCGCTTGCCCGAGACGATCGGCCACACGTACCACCGGTATTCGCCGGGCTGGAAGGACTTTGTCGCACCGGCGTACGCCCACCGCGCGGGCACCGTGAGTTCGGGCCGAGTCGTGTCCTTCGCATAGACACGTACGGCACCGCGGAAGAACTCCACGTGATATCCCGACGCTCCAGCCGTCGGCGCCCATGCGAAGCGCCGCGGCTCAGGCCCCTCGGGCTGGCCCTTTCCTCCCGAGGAAACACCCGAGGGCGGCTTCTCGGCCTGAACAGGAGGCGTCGTGACGGGAGCCGCCACGACCGGCGGGGACTCGGCCGATGCGGGCCTCTCGCCCACCTGGACGCGCACGTCGAAGAGCAGCACGCTCGCAACCGTCACTGCGGCCACACCGGCGAGGAGCCGCCACTCGCGGCGGTCACGCCGCTTCGGAGTGACTTTCGGCTCTGGAGGACTGTCCAGCGCGGCCTTGGCGAGAGCAGTGATCGCCGCTGTTTCTGCGGCGTCCACCACAGCGCGTGTCCGCGCGGCACGGACGGGGGTCGCAGGAGGCTCTGGCAGCGACGAACGAGCCCGCGCCGCGAGCGCCGAATCGACGAGGGCGAGCTCTGGGCTGACTATCTCGTGGTCATTGGACATGCTCGAGCGAACATCCAGGTAGCAGGCTCGACCACCACTATCGGCCGATGACCGACTTCGGCACACCGCGAAGGATGCCTGCGCATGATGCACGCACGGGACCGTGCGAACGAGACGAGTACCCTTCGGCGCATGTTGAGCCCCGCAGTCGAGAACCTCGTCACGCAGCTCACCAAGCTCCCGGGAATCGGACGGCGCACGGCGCAAAGACTGGCATTCCACCTCCTCTCCGCCCGGCCCGAAGACGCGCTCGAGCTCGCCAGCGCGATCGAGGACGTGAAGGCACGCGTTCGCTTCTGCCGCGAATGCGGAAACCTCACTGAGGACGAGGTTTGCGAGGTCTGCGCCGACGCGCGACGTGACCGGACCGTCATCTGCGTCGTCGAGCAGCCCGTCGACGTCGTCTCGGTCGAGCGGACGGGCGAGTATCGCGGGCTGTACCACGTGCTCGGCGGAGCCCTCTCGCCGCTCGACGGCGTCGAGCCGAGCGACCTGCGGATCGCTGGGCTGCTCGAGCGCGTCGAGCGCAACGGGGTGACGGAGGTCGTCCTGGCCACGAACCCGACCATGACGGGCGAGGCGACCGCGGCATATCTCGCCGATCGCTTGCGCGAGAACGTGCAGGTCACGCGGCTCGCGAGCGGGCTGCCGGTCGGCGGCGATCTCGAGTACGCCGACGAGGTCACGCTCGGGCGCGCCCTGGCCGGTCGTCGCGAGATGTAGGGGCGCTGCAACGATTTCTGCGGAAATTGCGGCTTTCTCGTATCCGAGGGGGTTGCACCCCGTGAACGGGCGTCATATGTTTCGCGCACTGAACCGGCGGGCCTTCGGGTCAGCCGGTTCAGTGTCTTTCTGGGGTCGTTCCAGCTGATCCGTACACTGGCGCGATGATCGACCCGCAACCTCGTCTGGGAGTCGTGGGCGCGACCGGCGCCGTCGGACGCGTGATGACGCAGCTCCTCCTCGATCGCGGCTACACGAACGTTCGCGCATTCGCGTCGTCGCGCTCGGCCGGTGGGACCGTCGGCCCCTTCGAGATCGAGGAGGCGACCGACGACGCGCTCGGAGCGGGCGATCTCGACTTCTGCTTCTTCTCGATCGGGACGCGGTTGAGCCAGGAGCTCGTGCCTGTCGCAGCCGCGGCCGGTGCGGTGTGCGTCGACAAGTCCGCCGCGTTCCGGCTCGAGGACGGCGTCCCTCTCGTCGTGCCTGAGGTCAACGGCGAGCAAACGCTCGAGCACCGCGGAATCGTGGCCAACCCGAACTGCTGCGCCATTCCGCTGACCATGGCTCTCGCTCCGCTCCACGACGCTGCAGGCCTGCGCAGCGTTCGCGTCGCGACCTACCAGTCGGTCTCGGGCGCGGGCTCGGAGGCCGTCGAAGACCTTCGAGCCGAGGGTCCCGACGACCACCGGCTGCGCATGGACTGGGCGTTCGACGGCGTCGAGTTCGACGAGGAGGTCAAGCTGCGTGAGGAGACGCGCAAGATCCTCGGGCTCCCCGAGCTTCCGATCAGCGCATCGTGCGTTCGCGTCCCCGTGGTCGTCGGACACGCCGAGGCCGTCTGGATCGAGACCGAGCAACTCCTATGTCCGGCGGACGCAGAGCGAATCCTGACGAGCGCCCCTGGGCTGCTGTTCGAGTCGGTGCCCGATCACGGCCACGCGGTCGGAGTCGACGACGTCCTCGTCGGCCGCGTACGGTCCGACCCATCGGCCGAGAACGGGCTCGCCTTCTTCCTCGTCTCGGACAACCTGCGCAAGGGCGCCGCGGTGAACGCGTTGCAGATCGCCGAGATCCTGATCGGCGCATCGCAGCCGAGCTACGACCGCGCCTAGCCGCCCGGAGGAGCCGGCGCAGGCGCGGGCTGGAAGGCCTCCTGCACCTTGCGGAGCACCTTCTCGCGCGCGCCCTCCTCGACCGGCTGGAGGCCGCCCAGCTCCAGGCGTGCGAGCTCGATGCGACCGGAGGAGCGCACCGTGACGAAGCCGAAGTCGGCGAGGAAGTCGCGCGGGAAGACCGTTCGGTGGACGAGGAAGCGCTCGGCCGGAGGCGCGCCCTCCCGATACCGGTAGGCGAACGCCTCGAGCGCCCGGGCGCCCTTGTCTCTCGTCTCGCCGATCGCGGCGAGGAAGAGGGACTGCTCGACCCACGGCTGCGAGTCGGTGACGAGGTAGGCGCACGTGACGAGCACGGCGTCGTCGGACGGCGGCCCGGCAGGTAGGTCGGCGGCGCGCGGGAAGAGCGGCGCCGGGCCGTACTGCATGGAGCCGAGCACACGACCGTCGTCGTCTCGGTAGATCGTCCCCCACGCCCCCCACTCGTCCTCCACGCGCTCGATCCACTTGCGTTTCTCGGCTTCCCGGTTGCCTCGGCTCTGCCACCAGACGCACGTCTGGCAGACGGAAGGCGCAGTCTCGAGCGTCGCTCCGGTGAGGCCGGCCAGCCGCGAACTCATTGCCTGGCGGGCGGAGCGCCGACGCCCTCGACGACCACGTCGACCGAGCCGACGCTCGCCTTGGCCATTCGCTCCAGGTACTCGCGCACACGCTCCTGGACCTCGGCGCTCACTCCCCGTGCGCTGTGTCCCCAGGCGAGCTCGAGGTGCACGACGACGTCGGTCGCAGCGTCGGAGCTCGTGATCTCCGGGTCCCGCGCGAGCCCGCTGACGCCCTGAACCTCCCGCGCTGCGTCTCCCGCATAGCGCGCGAGCACGTCAGTCGAGATCACGGAGCTCGCGTCCACTCGCGGTCGATCGTACAACCAGCTCCGTGACCTCCGGCCGCGCGAAGAAGCGGAACGGGACGAACGTCGTGCCGAGCCCGGACGAGACGTGCAGCAACGTCGCGCCGACCCGGTACAGGCCGGCCACGTAGCGGGCACGTGGGTGCGCCAGGTGCAGCTTCCTGCGCGGGAGCGGCACCGTGATCTGCCCGGCGTGCATGTGCCCTGCGAGGACGAGGTGGAAGACGTCGGGGATGCGCTGGACGATCCGCGGGAAGTGGCAGAGCAGGATCCGCAGGCTCGCTTCCGGGTCGACGAGCTCGTCGGGATGCGCCTGCCGCGCCGCGTAGGTCCGCGGGTCGACGCCGACGAGCTGGACACGGCTGCCTCGTAGCTCGACCTCGACGCTCTCGTCCCCGAGGAGGTTCGCATTCTCGAGCGCCTCGATCTCCTCCATGTCGATCGGCTGCGAGAAGGGATCGCGGCTGTCCGCGAAGTCGTGGTTTCCGAGCACGACGAAGCACGGGCCGAGCTCGGTGAGCAGGCGTTCCAGCCGCGCGAGCCCCGACGTCCTCGATACGAGGTCGCCCGTGACGCAAACGAGGTCCGGGGACCGCTCCGAGACCCAGGCGGCCGCCTGCTCGCAAGCACGCCGACCTTGCGACGGCGGGCCGAGGTGGAAGTCCGAGACGTGCGCGATGCGAAGGCCGTCGAGCTCGGCCGGCACGCCCTCGAGCTCGACCTCGAGCACCCGCTTTCGCAGCCAGCCTGCTTCGAACCAGCCCCAGGCCATTGCCGCCAGCGCAGCAGCGGCGAGCGCGACGAGGAGCCAGGTCAGACTGCGAGCTTGTCGGTCACCGGAGCGACCGACACCACGTGTCGCTTGAACATCAGCTCGGACGCATCGAGCCCTGCGGCCACCCCAACCAGCTGCGAGAGGTGGAGGATCGGCATCTGGAAGTCCTTACCCGTCTGCTCGCGGAGCTTCGACTGCCACGCGTCGAGCGACAGGTGGCAGAGCGGGCACGGCGTCACCATCGCGTCGGCCCCCGCCTCACGCGCCTGCTCGATGGGCTGGATGAGCTCGGCGAGAGCGACCTCCTCGCGCGCCTGGATGATCGGGAACCCGCAACACTTGATCTTCGCGGGATAGTCGATCGCCTCTCCCCCGCACGCGGCGATGATCCGCTCGAGCGACTCGGGCTTGTCCGGGTCCTCGAAGCCGAGCAACTTCGAGGGGCGAAGGATCTGGCAGCCGTAGAACGGTGCGATCTTCAGACCTTGCAAGCCCTTGTGCGCGGCGCCCTGGAGGAGCTCGTAGCCCTCACCCGCGGAGATGAGCCACAGGAAGTGGACGACGTCGACGCCACCCGAGTATGGCGGCGCGCCGACCGAGACGAGGTTCTCGTTCACCCGCGCCAGAAGCTCCGCATCGCCCTTGAGCGCGTGGTTCGCCTGCCGCAGGTTGAGCGTGCAGACGTTGCAGATCGTCATCAGCGTGTCCGAGCCGGTCGCCTCGGCGTAGGCGAGGATGCGCGCGTTCAGGTGGAGGTAGAAGTCGGGCTCGGCCTCGTGGATGTCGCCTGCGCCGCAGCAGGTCACCGCCTCGAGCTCGACGAGCTCGAGCCCCACCTTCGGGGCGAGCGCCTGCGTCGAGGTATCGAGCTCCTTCGCCGAGAGTGAGGCGAGGCAGCCCTTGTAGTAGGCAACGGTCCTCACGCGGACGACTCCTTCTCGGGAAGCGGTTCCGGTCGCGGGAACGAGCCCTCGCCGTACGGGTCGCGGCCCTCGTGCCCCTCGGCGAACTCGAGGTGCGCGAGAGCCTTCTCCGACTGCACGACGCCCTGCGCGCCGCCGCGGTCCTGATCCTTCACGAGGTCGTACAGCGCCCGCGCCTCGTCGACGTGCTTCGCGACGTGCGGAGGAACGGGCGAAGGCACCTTGCCGTGCTTGGCGAGGCCCATGGCGAACTTGACCTCCTTGAGTGACTTGACCACGCCCTGCGTCTTCGGCACGAGCTCGGTCTCGCGGAGCCAGCCGGTCGTCTTGGCGGAGGTGACGAACCACTTCGCGTGCTTCGCGCCCATGTCGGAGTCGATCCCGGCCTTCATCGCCTCGGCTCCGAGCTTCGCGATCGCGTCGCGCGGATCCACGCCCTTGGGGCAGCGCTCGGTGCAGAAGTAGCAGCGCGTGCAGTCCCAGATGCCGTGCTCGTCGGAGTACTCCTGGAGCCGCTCGACGGTCGCGCGGTCGCGCGCGTCGCCGACGAAGCGCATGCCCTTGGCGAGCGCCGCAGGCCCGAGGAAGTCGGGATCGGCCTCCATCGAGTTGCACTCGGAAACGCAGCAGCCGCACATGATGCAGAGGGACTCCTTGTGGATCGTGTCCATCTGCTCCTGCGAGACGACGTACTCCTTCTCGCCCGGATCCGAGTAGCCCGGCTCGAGAAACGGCTGAACGGCGCGGATCTTGCCCCAGAACGGCTCCATGTCGACGACGAGGTCCTTGACGATGGGCATGTTCCCCATCGCCGAGATCACTGGCACGTGGCCGGACTCGGCGATGTCGACCATGCGCGTCTTGCAGGCGAGGACGGCAGCGCCGTCCATGCGCATGCCGCACGAGCCGCAGATCATCATCCGGCAGCTCTTGCGGTACGCGAGCGTGCCGTCGTGACGGTCCTTGACGATGTCGAGGACGTCGAGCAGGGTCGCCCAGTCCGGCGCGTCGACCTCGTACTCCTTCAGCGCCCGCTCGCCCTTCACCGGGTCGTAGCGCCAGATCTTCAGGGCCATCTTCACGCGCCTAGTACTTCCTCTCCTGCGGCTGCCACTTCGTCATCGTCACCGGCTTCCAGTCGAGGCTCGGAGCACCATCCTCCCAGGTCACGACGGTGTGGCGGAGGTAGTTCTCGTCGTCGCGGTCGGGAAAGTCGTATGGCCGCGCGTGAGCGCCGCGGCTCTCCTTGCGCGCGAGCCCGGAGACGACCATGCAGTCGGCGAGCTCGAGCAGGAAGCCGAGCTCGAGCGCCTGGGTGAGGTCGCTGTTGAACACGTCGCCCTTGTCGTCGACGACCACTCGCTCGTACCGCTCCTGGAGCCCCTGGACGATCTCGCCCTGCTTCAGCATCTGCTCCTCGCGGCGGAAGACCCCGAAGTTCTCGTGCATCGTCTCCGCGAGCTCGTCGCGGATCTGCCACGGCCGCTCCCCCTCGGAGCGGTCGAGGAGCGCGCGCAGCTCGCGCTCGGCGTCGGTCTCGGCCGAGACGGGAACGTCCACGGTCGTGTGCGACAGCGCCCAGTCCGACGCGTGGCGACCCACGCGCTTACCGAAGGTGATCGTCTCCATCAGCGCATTCCCGCCGAGGCGGTTGGCACCATGGACGGAGACGCAGGCCACCTCGCCGGCCGCATACAGCCCCTCGAGGCCGGTCTGGCCCCAGACGTCGGTGTCGACGCCGCCCATGTGGTAGTGGGCGCCCGGTCGGACCGGGATCGGCTCGTAGATCGGGTCCACGCCCGCGAACGTCATCGACAGCTCGCGTGTTCCGTGCAGCCGATCCACGATCTTCTCGGCCCCGAGATGGCGCAGGTCGAGGAGCACGTTGCCGTCCAGGCCGCGGCCCTCGTCGATCTCGGTCTGCTCCGCACGCGAGATGACGTCGCGCGAGGCGAGCTCCATCGCGTTCGGCGCGTAGCGCACGAGAAAGCGCTCGCCCTGGGCGTTCAGCAGGTACGCGCCTTCGCCGCGACACCCCTCGGTGATGAGCACGCCCGTCGGCGCGAGCGTGGTCGGGTGGAACTGCATCATCTCCATGTCCTTGAGCGCGACGCCCGCGCGCAGGGCCATCGACATCCCGTCGCCCGTGCAGGCGTAGGCGTTCGTGGTGCCCGTGTACAGCCGGCCGGCCCCACCCGTCGCGAGGATCACGGTCTTGGCCCCGATGGAGGTGAGCCCACCGTCCAGGAGATCCCAGGAGATCACGCCCTGGCAGCGATCGTCGTCGACCACGAGCTTCCACGCGAAGAACTCCTCGTACGTCTTGATGTCCCGCTTCATCACCTGCTCGTAGAGCACGTGAATGAGGACGTGCCCGGTGATGTCGGCGGCGTACGCGGTGCGCGGCTCGCCTGCGGCACCGAACGGTCGCTGCGCGATCCGCCCGTCCGGAGTCCGCGAGAAGACCGCGCCCCAGTTCTCGAGCTGGTAGACGTCGTCGGGCGCCTCGTTGCAGAGGATCTCGATCGCGTCCTGGTCGCCGAGGTAGTCCGAGCCCTTGACGGTGTCGAAGGCGTGCTTCTCGGGGTCGTCCTCGGAGGCGTTCCCGAGTGCCGCGTTGATGCCGCCCTCGGCGGCGCCGGAATGGCTGCGGACCGGGTGGATCTTCGAGATCATCGCGACGTCCGCTCCGGCGTCGAAGGCCTCGATCGCCGCGCGCATCCCCGCGCAGCCGGCCCCGACGACGACCACGTCATGCACGGCGTCCACTGCTTCGGACGCTACCTGATGGCTCCCGGAACTCTTCGTCGAACGGTCAGGCCCGAGCGAAGCGGGCACGCGCGGAGGTCGCCGCGCTCATCGGCACCGTGCACGTGCGCTTTGCTCCGCGGCACGCGCCACTCCACGAGCGGAACTTCCATCCCTTCGCCGGCGTCGCCGTCAACGTGACCGGCGAGTACGACGGGAACGAGGCGGAGCACCGCGGCCGACACGTGATTCCCGACCTCGAGCTTCGAACCGCGCCGCGCCCCGAGACGCCAACCGACAACCGGAAGGCCGCGGGTGCGAAGAACGCGGAGACGGTCGCGCCGCCTCCGACCGTGACGATGCACCCGGCAGTGCCGCTGCAGACAGAGCCCCAGCGAACGAGCCTGGCTCCCGCGCTCGGAGCTGCCGTCAGCGCCAGGCGTTGCCCCGTGTTCCAGGTGGTCGTGCAGCTGGTCGCGCAGAGCAGGCCGGGGACATCGGCCGACACGGTGCCGGGGCCGGTGATGGTGACCGCGAGCGGCGACTGCCCGTCGAGCCGCACGAGCCAGGACGAGTCCTGCATGTCCTGAAACGCGCCGGGGTGCCCGTAGTAGTCGTCTCGTCCGGGATCGAGGACCTTGCTCGCGAGCGGATCGCCGCCGATCGACGGAAACATCAGGTCGCTGCGGTCGTCGCACGTGTGGTCGGACGTGTCTCCGGTGCAGTTGTGCGGTGCCGCGCGCGGGACCGCGCCGAGCGTGTGCAGGAGCTCGTGTGCGGCCACGGCCGCAGTCGACACGCCGGCACAGGCCTGGAAATAGACGACTGCGACACCGAATCCGGTCGGGTCGCTTCCGCCCTGGCCACAGACGTTCGCTTCGGAGACCGGGCCGTCGTAGTACACGAGGTACTTCGTGAAGGGAGAGCGAAAACTCGCCGCCTCGAGCGAGTCGACGATCCCATCGAACCGGTCGTCGAGCGACGCGAGCTGAGACCCCGTCCGCGAGACGCGCACCGTCGTGAGGTCGAGCTGGGTGCCGCACGGAAACACAGCGACGTCGTTCCTGGGCACGCGCAGCGGGTCCTGCCCGCGCCACCAGCCATCGATCTCCTCGGCATTCGTCTGCATCGTGCTCGCGACGGAAGCAAGGCGATCCGAGCCGTCCGAAGGGATCGCGTAGATCCAGTGCACGGCGTTCCCGCCGACCGTGTTGGGAACACGGTCGACCTGCGATGCCGAGCCGCACCAGGTCGCGAGGGCGCGCGCCTGCGTGTCGGGAGACGAGGCGGTGGAGACGTCGGCTCGGGTCGACGTCACCATGACGAGTCGGTCCGCGGCGCCCGCCTCGGTTCCGGAGGTCGCTCCGCCACCGGCGGAGAGTGCGATCAGGACGAGCGCGGCGACCCCGCCCCGGATCACGGAGCGGTCACCGACACGCGAACGCGCCCGAGGGCTCCCTTCTGCGTGATGCGGACGAACAGGGAGCGCTGCCCGCACACGGAGCCGGTCAGCTGCTTGACGCGCTGGCCCGCCCACTGCGCGCGCCGGATCACGGTCTTGCGGTCGGCGCCCAGGAGCGCGATCTCGTAGTTCGCGCCGGGCGGCACGGCTGCGCTCAGGCGGAGGTCGCCGTCGAGAGGCGTCTGCACAGGGATGAGCCATACCGCGTTCTTCCTCGAGAAGACGCGCACGAAGGACTTCGTCGCGGGCACGGTCCATGGCTGCACCACGTCGCGCTCGGCGGCCTGCAGCGCGGCTTCCGACGGGAAGAAGGCCGACGACACGATCTGCCACGAGGCCGTCGTCACGCCCGCCTTGCGCTCGTCCATGAGGCGATACGTCTCCGCCCAGGCCTCGCCGGGGTTGCGCGTGTAGTTCGTGCCCTCGTTCCCGGGAAACGCCTCCCGCCGAGCGACGCGCGCGCACACGTCGGCCGCGCTCGCCCATCGCTTCGGCCCCCAGTCGATTGCCTCCCACGGCGTGTTCGACCGGTAGAGGCCGACGTGATGGCCGTACTCGTGCCGGACGATCTCCTCCGCAGTGGTGCCGTTCGGGGCGGGCTCGCCGAGCGCGATCATCTGGTTTCGCGAGTAGCACCCGAGCGCGCGGGAGCCGCAGATGTCCTGCACCTCGTCGAAGGTCGCAATGTACGTCGTCAGGCGCGAGAGCTCCGGGCCGTGCGTGAGCCCGACGAGGAACTCGGCCCACCCCTCGGGTGTGGACTCGAGCGGCAGCGCATCCGAGACGAGGACCTCCACGACCTCGCCCGTCGAGGCCGTGATCGGGCCGCCGCGCCACGTGACCGCGGCGCGCTCGAACCGCACTGGACGAAGCTCTTCCCGCGGTGCGTCGGTCGTGCGAGCGGCGAGCGCGATTCCCGCGCCGTACGAGCCGCTCGGTCCCGTCGAGGCGGCGGCGGCGAGCGCACCCACGAGCACGGCGCCCGCGAGGACGACGCCGAGAAGCCGGCGGGACGGGAGCGCCACCCGGGCGTTATAGCTGCGCCAACGTGAAGGGCGCATAAGAACGGCCGCCGGAGCGCTCTGAACGAGCGCCGGCGACCGTTCCTCCCTCCCCCAACTCACGAGCGGAGCGTGGCCGACCAGCTGATCTGGCCGGACGAGCACTGAAGTGCTGTTCCCTGGTACTTGATCCCGTAGTTCATGACGATCGTCCCGGTGATGGAAGTCGCCGTGTCGAAGCGTCCCGCGATCCGGCCGTCCCAGTGCGTGAACTCGAGGTCCCCGTTGACGATCGAGCCATCCCAGCTCCCTTCGGCTTCGAAAGTGCCGTCGGGCTTGATTGGGAACACGCTGTCGCCGAAGTCCTCTCCACCCGGGAGATAGCCGCCGCCCCCACACTGGGCCGGAAGATCGTTGATCCGCATCCCGGTGAACGTTCGCTCGGCAGAGACGGTCAGGAAGACGAAGTTTCCATTCTGCGTCGCCCCCTGGTACGAGCCGGGCGTGATCGGCGTGACCGCCGGAGGCGGCGGGCTCGGCGGAGGCGGCGCGGGAGCCGGAGGCACGGGCTGAGTGGTCCGCACACCCATGACGACCTCGCAGTCCTTGCCGATCGTGTCCTTCGCGTCACCCTTCGCAATGTCGAAGCCGCCGCCACCGCAGGAAAGCCGGTCGGCCCCTGCCCCTCCGACCAGGACGTCGTCTCCAGGCCCACCGGCGAGGACGTCGTTCCCGGGCCCACCGGCGAGGGCGTCCTCGCCAGCGAGCCCGTAGAGCCTGTCGTTGCCGCCCTTGCCGTTGAGCTTGTCGGCCGCGGCCCCACCCCGCAGCGTGTCGTTGCCCGGCGTACCCGCGATCGTCGCGGCACCCACCGCCGCCGCAAGGAGCAGTGAGACGCCTGCGACTGCCGGGACGGTCCATGTGCGCTTCATCAGTGTCATGTCGAGCTCCCTTCCCGCGCCGGGTATCGCCGGCGCATGTGTCGAGCCGACAGTCGCGCCCTTCGCTCAAGGAACGCTCAACGCTCGACGAACTCGATCGCCGCACGGCTGGACAGGATCAGGCGGCCGCCGTCGTACCAGCGGCCGACGAAGTCGTGCCACCCGGCAGGCAAGCCCTCCGCGAACTCCGCACTGTCGGTCTTCCGCGAGGCGAGCCCCGCCTCGAGGTGAACGTCCGAGCGCATGGGAACGGCCGCGCCGTCCACCTCGAGCTCGAACCGCGTGGTCTCCGCGTCGAGCCCCTCCTCGAGATCGCCGTCGGCCGCGAACCCGTACCCGACCCAGAAGCTCGTGTTCGCCGAGTACATGGTCGGTGTCGCTCCACCAGGAAAGATCTCGATCCGCATCTCCCTGCTTCGCAAGCCGCCGGCGGGTGAGACGGCTACGACGACGAGTGCGGCCACGACGACCTCCGTGAGTCGTTGTCCATGCGAGGGAGCGTGCGTGCGCGCCCTCAAGGACGGCTCAAGACGGGGATGGAAATCGGCCAAGAGCCGTGAGAAGGTGCGTCCGAAAGCGAGGTACGCACATGGACGGAACGCAGCGGGCAGGCACCCCACAGCTCGAGCTGCGTCTTCTCGGTCCGCTCGAGGGATCGAAGGGTGGTGACGTCCTCGTGCTGGGCGGCCAGAAACCGCGAGCCCTGCTCGCCGTGCTCGCGCTCGAGCCCGGGCGGGTCGTCTCCGTGGATCGACTCGTCGAGGCGCTCTGGCCCGGCGACCCACCGGAGACCGCGGCGCACGCGATCCAGGTCTACGTGTCACAGCTACGCAAGGCACTCGGGGCGAAGACGCTCGTCACACGGCCTCCCGGCTACGCCCTCGAGGTCGAGCCGGAGCACGTGGACGTCCACCGCTTCGCGCGCCTGCTGGCGGAAGGCCGAGCCGCACTCGAGCCGAGAACGCAGCCGCGGCCGAAGGAGCGCTGCGCGAAGCGCTCGCACTCTGGCGCGGCCCGGCTCTCGCCGACTTCATCTACGAGCCGTTCGCGCAGACCGAGATCGCGCGCCTCGAGGAGCTCCGCACGGTTGCGCTCGAGGAGCGCATCGCGGCGGATCTCGCACTCGGTCGTCATGTCGAGCTCGTCTCCGAGCTCGAAGCGCTCGTCGCCGCGCAGCCGATGCGCGAGCGGCCACGCGCGCAGCTGATGCTCGCTCTCTACCGCTCGGGCCGACAGGCCGATGCGCTCGCGGCCTACCGGGCTGCGCGCGAAGCCGCTCGTCGAGGAGCTCGGCATCGACCCTGGCCCGGAGCTCCGCGACCTCGAGACCGCGATCCTGCGCCAGGACGAGTCGCTGCTCCTCCCCGAGACGGCGCCGGTCATGCCCGCGATGCAGTTCCGCCGGCTCGTCACGATCCTCTTCTGCGACCTGGTCGAGTCGATGGGGCTCGCCGAGGAGCTCGACGCCGAGGCGCTGGCAACCGTGCTCCAGCGCTACTTCGAGACCGTCGCGGCAGCCATCACGCGGCACGGCGGGCGGATGGAGAAGTATGCGGGCGATGCGGTCATGGCCGCGTTCGGCGTCCCGGTCTCCCACGAGGACGACGCGCTTCGGGCCGCGCGGGCGGCACTCGACATCCGGATCGGGATCGCGGCGCTCAACGAGCAGCTGCTGGAGCAGCACGGCTCGTCACTCGAGATTCGGATCGGGATCGAGGCCGGCGAGGTCGTCGCGACGCCGACCGATGCGCGCCGGCGCCTCGTCACGGGCGAAGCCGTCGGGATCGCGGCGAAGCTCGAGGAGGCGGCCGCCGCGGACGAGATCGTCGTCGGTGCTGTCGCCGGACGGCTGATCGACCACGCCGCCACGCTCGATCCCCTGGGTGAGTTGCGGATCAAGGGCAAGCGCGAGCCGGTGCAGGCCTACCGGCTGCTCGATCTGCCTCCTGTCGGCCCGGCGTTCGAGGAGCGACAGGATGCGCGGCTCGTCGGCCGCAAGCGCGAGCTCGCCGCGCTCCGGAAGACGCTGAAGCGCTCGGTAGACAGCTCGGCCGTTCGGGTCTCGGTCGTCGTCGGCCCGCCGGGAGTCGGCAAGTCACGCCTCGTAGCCGAGCTGGTCGGCCGCGCGAAGGGCGTCACGACGCTGTGGGGCCGGTGCCTGTCCTACGGCGAGGGCATCACGTACTGGCCGCTGCGCGACGCGCTCGAGCAGGCGGACGAGAGCGAGGAGCGCGACATGGTCCTCGCCGCGCTCGACGCCGAGGCTCCGCCGCCCGCGCCCGAGATCGCGTGGCTCTTCCGCCGCTTCTGCGAGGCGACTGCGGGCGACCAGCCGCTCGTCCTCGTCTTCGACGACGTCCACTGGGCCGAGCCGACCTTCCTCGAGCTCGTCGAGCACCTCGCGGACAAGGGCGACGGCCCGATCGCCCTCGTCTGCCTGGCACGCGAAGAGCTGGACGAGGCGCGGCCGGAGTTCCTCGAAGCGCGTCCGAACGTGAGCCGGATCGAGCTCGACGCCCTCTCGCCCGACGACACCGACGCGCTGCTCGACGGCCTCGGGGGGACGATCCTCGAGTCCGACCAGCGCACCCGCATCGTCGAGACGGCGGAGGGAAACCCGCTCTTCCTCGAGCAGCTCCTCGCACTTTCACTGGAGGGCGGCCTTGCCGAGCGCCCGCTCCCGGAGACGATCCAGGCGCTGCTCGCAGCCCGCCTCGACCGGCTCGGTCCGGGCGAGCGTGCGGTTCTCGAGCGCGGCGCCGTGATCGGCAAGCGCTTCGGTCTCGACGACGTTCTTGCGCTGCTCGACCCCGAGGCGGTTCCGACTGCCGATACTCACCTCAGCACGCTGGCAAGTCGCGGATTTGTCCGGCTGGAGAGGGGTCGGGAGCTCCGCTTTCGCCACGTACTCGTCCAGGAGGCGGTCTACCGCGCTGCACCGAAGCGGCTACGCGCCGAGCTGCACGAGCGGTACGCGGACCGGCTCGATGACGCATGGGGAGAGCTCCCCGAGCTCGACGAGTTCGTCGGCTACCACCTTGAGCGGGCGTATCGGCTGCGGACGGAGCTCGGCGAGTCGGACAGGCGGACCGACCAACTCGCGCGGGATGCCAGCCGCCGCCTGGGTGAGGGCGGCTTCCGCGCCGCAAAGCGCGGCGACGTGCCGGGCGCGATCGGGTTGTTCCGACGAGCGACCTCGGTGGAATCGCTCCGACCCCAGGACGCAAGCGACCTGCTGAGCGAGCTCGGGAACCTCTTGCGCGCCGCCGGTGACCTCGAGGGCGCGCTGGAAGTACTCGAGTCTGCGGTGAGCCTCGCGCAGGTTGCCGACGATCGGACGGCCCTCGCGCGGGCAGAGATGGAACGAGCGTACGTTCTTCTCACATTCCATTCGAAGACGGGCGATGAACTGCTGGAGGTGACAGCCAGGGGGCTGCCGGTATTCGAGACCGCCGGAAACGACAGGCTCCTTGGCCGCGCTTGGATGCTCATAGGCTGGATTCACGGTGGCCATCACGGACATAGCGACCTCAGGCTGGATGCGGCAGAGAGGGCGCTCGTCCACTACGAGCGCTCAACCTGGCCCATATCCGCGCCCGTCGGTGAGATCGCGAACGCTCTCTACTTCGGACCGACGCCCATCCCGGCGGCTGTCGATCGATGCGAGGCGCTCCTGGGCCTGGGGTCGCTCGACGAGCTGGGCCGAGCCAACGTGGGGGCGTACTTGGGAGGTCTCGTCGCTCAGACGGGCGACTTCGATCGCGCGTATGCCCTGCTCTCATCGGCCGCCTCTGCCTTCGGCGCGCTGGGACAGAGGACGTCGGCAACGACCCTCAGCAGCATGATCCTCGGAGAAGTGCACTTGCTCGCCGCCGATGCGCTCGGCGCCGAACAGCATCTTCGCGCTCTCTGCATCGAACTCGAGCGCACACACGCGTTCAGCAATCTTGCGAGTGTCGCGGGAGTCCTGGCGGAGGCGCTCTACTCCCTCGAACACGACGAGGACGCGCATGAATGGACGCAAGTTGCCGAGCGCTACTCCGCGCCCGACGATCTCGACGCCCTCGTTCTCTGGATGCCCGTTCGCGCCAAACTCGACGCGCGGCGAGGGCTCATCGACAGCGCTCTCGCCCTGGTTGCGGAAGCAGTTCGGCTCGCCGAGACGACAGATGCAGTCAACCGTCATGCCAAGTCACGTAATGATCTCGGTGTCGTCCTGCGGGCTGCTGGTCGCATGGACGAAGCGCGAGCCGCGCACACCGCCGCGCTCACGCTGTACGAGGCGAAGGGAAACATCGTCGGTGCGGATCGGACGCGCGAGCTACTCGAAGAGGTTGCGTACGTCTGAACGAACGGAGCCCGCCTCGCACGGGCTCCGTTCGTCTCTGGTGCGACGTGGGTCAGCCGCCGCTCGGGCCGGGGCCGCCTGCCGAAGCGAGCAACGGAGCCGCGAGCGCGAGCAGACCGACCGCGAGCACGACGAGCGTGCGGTGCAGTGAGGTGACCTGGCGCATCGTTCCCTCCTCCCGAGGTGATCGAGTTCCGTTCGATCACGCTCGGGGAAGGCGCTAATCGCGCGGCCACAATTCGCCAACGAACCGCCAACGAGAACGGTTCCTCGCGCTGGAAAGCAGAAAGGTCGAATACGCCGGTATTTCCGGAGCGATTTCGGCGCCGGAGTCCGCGTCGCCTTGGCCGCTCAGCGGCTAGAGAGCGTCGAGCTCGAGGCGGCGCACGCCGCGGTTCCCTGCGATGTCAGACGCAGTCACGACGATCACGTCACCCGCTGCACGCCGCGCCCCAGGGAGTCGGAAGAGATAGCGACCCCTCAGGCCCTGTTCCTTGTCGCCGTGGAAGACCGGCCAATTCTGGTGTGTGCCACGGGCGAACGTGGCCCAGAACCGGTCGTTCTTCGGGACGGTCCGGCGGACGTCGCGGGCGACGCGTGGACCCGCGACGACGCGGCCGCTCGCCGACTCCATGCGCCACGACACGAGCGCGGGCGTCACCGGGAAGCCGTGCCAGCGGCCAGGGACGGGCAGGGAAGGCATGTCGATCGCCTCGGCAACGAAGGCTCCGCCCACGATCGCGATCGCGAGCACGCGAGGCACCGTCGTGTCTCGGTACGGCGTGAGCCGCCCCGGAGCCAGCGGGTTGACCGCCCGGCCGCGCTCGAGGTGCGTCAGGTGCACGTGCTCGCGCTTCTCCTGCACGAAGCCGAGCAGCGTCCGCCCGGCGACTGCACGCTGGCCGACGCGCGCCGCAGGTTCGATGTGCCAGTACTGGAATGTGCGCCCGTTGCCGCAATCGACGGTCACGCGATCGCCGCGAGCCCGCACCACCGTGCCCGAGGAGACCGAGAAGACGGGAGAGCCGTCCGGCGCGGAGATGTCGAGTCCCTGATGGAAGGAGAAGGTGCCGTCGCCCTCCAGCAAGGCCTTCTCCGAGCGTCGTCCCGTGAAGACGGTCCGGGGATCGCCGAACCCACCCCGAATCGGGTGCGCGCGGTCGAAGGGCTTCACCGGCCAGGCGTACGCACCGACGCAGCCAGCTCCCGCCGATTCCGCCCGTGTCGCCGAGTGGTGCACCGGCCCACCGTAACGCCGTCGCGTCACAGCGTCAGGTCAAGATCCGCTCAGCTTCGCGGCGAATTCGGTGACGCCGTCATCACCGCTCACACGAATGCGACGAAGCTCGTACGGTCGGCCCGGGCGAGCGAGACCCTCGACGGTCGTGGTCGCGCCGAGATAGCCGGCCGCGCGAACAGCGCGGACGACGCGCGAGTCGTATCTGCCGGCGGGATAGCAGAAGAAGTCCACCGGGACGCCGAAGCGGGCGCGAAGCACAGCTCTCGAGCGTGTTACCTCGCGGACGAGCAATCGCTCATCGAGGCTCGGGAGGTCGGGGTGCGTCAGCGTGTGCGAGGCGAGCTCCCAGCCGGCAGCGAGCAGCATGCGCACCTTGAAGTCGCTGAGGCCACCGGAGACACGGAGGTTCTTGACCGTCAGGTTGAGGACGCCGGGCCACGAGCGTGCCTGCAAATGGGGCAGCGCTGCCTGGGCAACGCTCCGGTAGCCGTCGTCGAACGAGATGACGACCGGCTTCGGCGGCAGCTTAGTTCCACGGTGCCAATGGTCCCAGACGTCACGGAGCGTCACGGCCCGGTAGCCGTGCCGCGCGAGCCATCGCATCTGTGCACCGAAGTCGGCCTCGCCGACGAAGAGTTGCGGATACGCGGCCCCCGCGGGTGGATCCGCGATCACGTGGTACATGAGAACGGGAACGGGAGTGGCTGCGTGGCCCCCACTCGCTGCCGAGTGGCCGGTTGCCGCGACCGAGAGCGCACTAGCAGCGGTTGCGACGAGGACCGGTCGCAACGCCCGACGTGTGAACGAACGTGAAGTAGCCATGGCCTGCACGGTCGGAGGGGCCTCCAACCGGCTGGCAACGCGTGGCTAACGGCTCGCCAACCGCCTTCTTGAGCGGGCCTTGAGCGCGTGGGATCACCTTTGTGCCGGATGCTGGACAGCGCACGGCCTGCCGATCTAAGGTCGCCAGTGACGCTCGAGTTCCGGATACTCGGCCCGCTCGAGGTCTCGGACGAGACCGGGCACGTCGCGCTCGGCGGGCCGCGGCAACGTGGACTGCTCGTCATCCTCCTCCTGGAGGCGGGAAGGGTCGTTCCGACGGAGCGGCTCGTCGATCTCCTGTGGGGCGAGGGTGCGCCGAAGACCGCGACCGCCTCGCTCCAGAACTCCGTCGGTCGGCTACGCCGAGCGCTCGGCGCCGACGTCCTCGAGACGAGGCCTCCCGGGTATCTCCTCCGCACCGACCGCATGCGCGTCGACGCGCGCGCGTTCGAGCAGGAGCTGGCGGATGCACGGCGCCTGCCTGCTGCCGAGCGGCGCGACCGGCTGTCCAGCGCGCTCGCGCTCTGGCGAGGGCCGGCGCTCGCGGACTTCGCGTTCGACGACTTCGCGCAGGCGGAGATTCGGCGGCTCGAAGAGCTCCGGCTCGTCGTCCTCGGCGAACGGATCGACGCCGACCTCGAGCTCGGCCACCACGCTGATGTCGTCGCAGAGCTCGAATCCCTCGCCCGCGATCATCCCCTCCGCGAGACCTTCCGCCGGCAGCTGATGCTCGCGCTGTATCGGGCGGGCCGACAGGCGGAGGCGCTCGACGTCTATCAAGATACGAGACGGCGTTTCATCGACGACCTCGGTATCGAGCCAGGACCAGAGCTCAAGCACCTGCAGGCGGAGATCCTCCGCCACGGGGCAGGGCTCGCCTCCGGGGACGTGCGGGAGGGGGCCGACGACGACGGCGAGATCGTCAAGGCGCTCCTTGCGGGGCGGGTGGTCCCGGTGATCGGACTCGACGGCGCGGGTGACCTCGCTGCGCATCTTGCGAGCGCGTTCGAGGTGCCCGACGATCGTCCGGTCGACCTCGCCCGCGTCTCGCAGTACGTCGCCACGATGAAGGGCTCCGGCCCGCTCTACGACGAGCTCCACTCGCGATTCGAAGCCGCCGTCGAGCCCGGGCCGCTGCACCGTTTCCTCGCGCGGCTGCCGCCGCTCCTGCGCGAGCGCGGGGCACCGCACCAGCTCATCGTCACCACCAACTACGACCTCGCGCTCGAGCGCGCCTTCGAGGAGGCGGGCGAGGCGCTCGACATCGTCGCCTACGTCGCGACAGGCCCGCACCGCGGCCGCTTCTGGCACCGCCCGCCAGGGGAGCCGCCCCGCCCCATCGACGTCCCGAACACGTACGCCACGGAGCTCTCACTCGACGAGCGGACGATCCTCCTGAAGCTGCACGGCGCGGTCGACCCGCTCCCCGAGCGCGAGTGGGAGAGCTTCGTCATCACCGAGGACGACTACATCGACTACCTCGGCCAGTCGGAGCTGACGGCCGTTGTCCCCGTCGCTCTCGCCGCCCGTCTCCGCCGGAGCCACTTCCTCTTCCTCGGCTACGAGATGGCCGACTGGAACCTGCGACTCATCCTCAATCGAATCTGGGGTCAGCGGCCGGTCGCGTACCGGTCGTGGGCGGTTCAGCGCTCGCCGAGCCCGCTCGCGCAGGCGTTCTGGAGGCGCTTCGACGTCGCCGCGCTCGACGTCGATCCCCAGTCGTACGTCGAACTGCTGGAGCGGAGGCTGGAGACCGCGGCATGACCAACGCTCCCCTTCGGCTCGCGTTCGTGGGGGAAACCATGTTTCCCCCACGTGCCCCCTTCTTCCTGAGAGCGTGGGGAACCTCCCGGTTCCCCACACCCCTCCACGCTCACGGGCCAGGGGCTGGCCCGTGAGCTCTGCGCCGCTCTCACCGTACAAGGGACTGAACGCGTTCGAGGACTCCGAGCTCGACGCGCTCCTCTTCTTCGGGCGAGAGCGGGAGCGCGAGATCGTGGTCGCCAACCTCATTGCTTCGCGGCTCACCGTGCTGTACGGGCCGAGCGGCGTGGGCAAGTCGTCGCTGCTGCGTGCCGGGGTCGCCCGCTCTCTACGCGAGCTTCCGGAAGAGCCACTCGTCGTGGTGTTCTCACGCTGGAGCGAGGATCCCTCGACAGCGTTGGCGGAGACACTCGCGGACGTCCTCGGCAGCGGCTCGAACGGCTCGGCCGTCGCTGCTCTGGAGCGGGCTCAGTCCGATCGTGACGTGTATCTCATCCTCGACCAGGCCGAGGAGTACTTCCTCTACCACGCCGACGACAGCGGGCCTGGATCCTTCGCCGAGGCGCTGCCCGCATTGCTCGGAACACCACTCCGGGTCAACGTCCTCGTCTCGCTGCGCGAGGACTCGCTCGCGAAGCTCGACCGCTTCACGGGGCGA
Organism: uncultured Gaiellaceae bacterium; assembly: GCA_963802865.1. Classification (GTDB taxonomy): domain Bacteria; phylum Actinomycetota; class Thermoleophilia; order Gaiellales; family Gaiellaceae; genus GMQP-bins7. The sequence goes on along the minus strand of CAWDKB010000015.1, from coordinate 24,370 downwards.
ATCCCCGGCCTGTTCGCCAACACGCTCCGGCTGGACCGCCTCGACAGGCGCGCTGCGCGGGCGGCGATCGAGGGTCCGATCGAGAGGTTTGTCGAACTCACCGGGGTCACCGTGGCCGCAGAGCCCGCACTCGTCGACCGGGTGCTGAACGAGGTCGGCGCCGGCCAGATCGAGCCGGCACTCGGAGGGTTCGGATCGGTCGAGGGTGTCGACGACGGCGCGCGCATCGAGACGCCGTACCTCCAGCTCGTCATGCAGCGCCTGTGGGAGGAGGAGCGAGGGTCGGGATCGACGGCGTTGCGCGTGGCGACGCTCGAGCGGCTCGGTGGAGCCAGGCACATCGTCGAGGAGCACCTCGAGGGCGCGATGGCCGAGCTGGCGCCGGAGCAGAAGGACGTCGCGGCACGCCTCTTCAACCACCTGGTCACGCCGTCGGGAACGAAGATCGCACATGAGGTCTCCGATCTTGCCGACTTCGGTCACGTAACGGTCGACGAGCTCCGACCCGTCGTGGCAACGCTTGCCGACCGGCGGATCCTGCGCTCCGTCGAGGAGGGCGGCGAGCACCGATACGAGATCTTCCACGACGTCCTCGCCCAGCCCGTGCTCGCGTGGCGCACGCGGCAGCGAACGGAGCGCGAGATCGAGCATCAGCTCGCCGAGCGGCACCGGCAGCGCTCGCGGTTCCGGCGGCTCCTTGCCCTCGGCGCAGCCGTGCTCGTCGTCGTCCTCGTGGCCACGGCCTTCGCGCTCGTTCAGCGCGCGAACGCCAATGAGCGCTCCCGCGAGGCGGATGCGCGCAAGCTCGACGCGGCGGCCATCAGGCAGCTCGAGGAGGACCCGGAGCTCAGCCTGCTGCTCGCGTCGGAGTCCGCACGGACCGCGCCCGCACCGACCGCAGAGGACGCACTTCGCCGATCGCTGCTGACATCCCAGGCTCGCGACCTCTTCCGGGCGGGCGGCCCAGTTCGCATGGTCGACGTGTCGGCCAACGGACGCCGGCTTGCGTTCGCGTCGGACGACGGGCTCGCGAGGGTCGTCGATCCGGTGAGCGGCCGGAACGTCCTCACGAGTGAGGTGGGCCTGGAAGGGGACGTCTCCGTCGACCCCGTGCTCGTCCTGGACAGCACGGGGCACGGCAGGATCCATGCCGCCGACGGGACCGAGCGCTGCGACCTCGGGTCGACCAGAGTCGTCGACGCCGCGGCGACCGGAGGCTTCGTCGTCGGAGTCGGAAACGGGATCGGGCGCATCTGGTCGGCAGGCTCGTGCGAGCTCCTCCGGTCGCTCGGGCGGATGGGCGAGACCGCCGTTCGAGTGGTAGCCAGCCCGGACGGGCGGCAGGCGGCGTTCGTCTCGGGCCGGGAAGCGCGTGTCGTCGCCGTGCCGAGCGGCCGTGCTCGATATCGGCTGAGGCATCCCGGCGAGATCACGAGCCTCGACTTCAGCGCTGACGGAAATCGGGTCGTCACGGGCGGCCGAGATCGGCTGGCGCGGATCTGGAGCGGCAACTCGGGACGGCTACTCCACGAGCTCTCGGGCCATCAGGGGCAGGTTCTCGACGTCGCCATCGGCGCCGGTGGAACGGAGGTCGCGACGGCGAGCACCGACGGCACCGGCCGGATCTGGGACGCCGTCACGGGCACGCTGCGAGCGCCTCTGTTCGGGCACACCAACTTCGTGCGCACGGTCGACTTCAGCCCCGACGGGCAGTCGGTCGTCACGTCGAGCCCGGACGGCACTGCCCGCACCTGGTCGCTCGGTGGCCGGCGACTCGCAACGCTGGCAGGCCACGACGGCGCTGTCCTCGACGCGCGCTTCTCACCCGACGGCTTCACGGTGGTCACGGGCGGCGAGGACGGCACGGTTCGACTCTGGGAAGCGGGAACGCGGCCGCTGCTCGCTCGCGCGGCGGCGGTTGCCGGGCCTGCGGCACCGGCGCTGACTGCGACGACCGACGACGGCGAGACGACCGCTACCGTCGACGGCGAGCTAGTCCGGCTGGAACGCTCAGACGGCTCGAGCGCTGACCTGGAGGGCCATCGGCTCGTGGTCTCGAGCGTGGCGTTCTCCCCCGACGGCAAGCGGCTCGTGACCGCCGGGCGCGACCACGACGTCATCCTCTGGGACGTCGAATCCGGACAGCCGCTGCGCGTGCTTCGCGGCCACTTCGGATCGGTGGCTGATGCGCGGTTCAGTCCCGACGGTCGCTGGATCGTGACCGCCGGGCCGAGGTCGATCGGTCTGTGGAAGGCGTCGGACGGGGAGCTCACGCGGCTGCTGTTCGGGCCTGAAGGGCCGTTCACGGCTGCGGAGTTCCTTCCCGACTCGAGGACCGTCGTCGCCCAGACCGAGGACGGCGTCACGAGCACGTACGAGTGCCGGATCTGCGGCGAGATCGACGAGCTCCTGCGGCTGGCCGACGAGCGTCTCGCCGCCACTGGACGCGAGCTGACGCCGGAGGAGCGCGCGCTCTACCTCGGCTAGCGCCGAGCCTTAGAGTGTCGGCGACTTGACACGCGAGGTGCCGCCGCTCGAGCTGGAGCTGGCCCGGTGATCGAGCAGCGCTGGCTTCTGTTCCTCCTCGGCTGGGGCGTCGCCGCCGCGTTGCAGGCGGTCCTCTACCTCCGCCAGCGCCAGACGCGCGACGCGACGCTCGTCGACGCGGGCTGGGCGTTCTCGCTCGCGCTGCTCGCCGTCCTCTACGCCGTGCTGGCGCCGGGCGCGCTCCAGCACCGCGTGCTCGTCGCCGTCCTCGTCTCGATCGAGTCGCTGCGCGTCGCCTGGCTCGTCGTGAAGCGCATCGGCGACGGCGAGGACACGCGCTACGCCGAGCTCCGCACGCGCTGGCGCGAGCGCGGGCGGGAGCAGGCCAGCTTCGCCGTCTTCTTCCAGGCGCAGGCGTTCGCCGCGGCGTTCCTCTCGCTCCCGTTCCTCCTGGCGACCTTCAACGAGCACGACGGGCTCGAGCCGCTCGAATGGCTCGGCGCCGGGCTGTGGGTGGTCGCGGCCGGCGGGGAGGCGGTCGCCGATCGTCAGCTCGCAGCCTTCAAGGCGAGGCCCGAGAGCACGGGGAAGACGATGCGCGAGGGCCTGTGGCGCTACTCGCGCCACCCGAACTACTTCTTCCAGTGGCTCACGTGGGTCGCCTACGCGCTCATCGCGCTCGCGGCGCCGTACGGCTGGCTCGGCCTCTCCGCACCGATCCTCATGCTCCTGCTCATCGTCTTCGTGACCGGGATCCCGCCCTCCGAGGAGCAGTCCCTGCGCAGCCGCGGCGAGGACTACCGCCGCTACCAGCGCGAGACGAGCGCCTTCGTCCCGCTCCCCCCGAGGTCGTCCGCGTGAGCCTCCACTTCCTACTCGAGCGCAAGGTGCACGGATAGCTCGTGGCGACCGCGCCCGACGGCAGGCCGATGGTGCACCCGAAGACCCGGGCCGCGTGGAGAGCGTGGCTCGAGCGCAATCACGCGCGGTCGACGGGCGTCTGGCTCGTTACCTCCCGGAAGGAGACGGGAACGCCTCGCGTGGAGTACTCGGAGGCGGTCGAAGAGGCGCTGTGCTTCGGCTGGATCGACTCGAAGTCGAGCAAGCTCGACGACGCGCGTTCACTCCTGTGGATGAGCCCGCGGAGGGCGAAGAGCGGCTGGTCGAAGAGCAACAAGGAGCGGATCGAGCGGCTCGAGGCGGACGGGCTCCTGGCCGAGGCGGGACGCGCCGTGGTCGAGGACGCGAAGCGAAGCGGCGCCTGGATTTCGCTCGACAGCGCCGAGGCGCTGGAGATTCCCGAAGACCTCGCCGCCGCGCTGGCGAGCAACGCCGCGGCGGCGGCGAACTACGACGCCTTCCCGCCCTCCTCGAAGAAGAACATCCTCAGCTGGATCGGGAGTGCCAGGCGCCCGGAGACGCGCACGAGGCGTGTCGAGGAGACCGTCCGGCTCGCGGCGCAGAACATCCGCGCCAACCACTAGCGGCAGTGTCCGCTAGCCGGTCGGGCCTGCGGCGGCGACCGCCGGCGAGACGTCCTCGAAGCGCGTGAAGTTGTCGCGGAACATCTGCGCGAGCTCACGGGCCTTGGCGTCGTAGGCGGTCGGGTCGGCCCACGTCAAACGCGGGTCGAGCAGGCTCGACGGCACTCCCGGCACGGCGACCGGGACCTCGAAGCCGAAGACCGGATCGGTGCGGAACTCGACGCCGGCGAGCTCGCCCGACAGCGCCGCGTCGAGAAGCGCGCGCGTCGCCTGGATCGGCATGCGGTGCCCCTCGCCGTACGGCCCGCCCGTCCAGCCCGTGTTCACGAGCCAGACGCGAACGTCCGGGTTCCGCTCGAGCCGCTCCCCGAGGAGGTTTGCGTACACCGACGGAGGTTGCGGGAGGAAAGGCGCTCCGAAGCACGCCGAGAACGTGGGCTGCGGCTCGGTCACGCCGATCTCCGTGCCGGCGAGCTTCGCCGTGAACCCGGAGAGGAACCAGTACATCGCCTGCTCACGCGTGAGCCGTGCGATCGGCGGCAGGATCCCGAACGCGTCCGCGGTGAGGAAGACGACAACTGACGGCGTCCCGGCACGCTTGGCGGGAAGCGCGTTCGCGATCTGCTCCAGCTTGTAGGCGGCGCGCGTGTTCTCGGTCTTCGAGTCGTCGTCGAGATCGAGGACGCCGAGCTCATCCATCACCACGTTCTCGAGCACGGTGCCGAATGCGTGCGTCGTCGCGTAGATCTCCGGCTCGGCCTCCGCCGAGAGCCGGATCACCTTCGCGTAGCAACCGCCCTCGAAGTTGAAGATCCCCTCGTCCGACCAGCCGTGCTCGTCGTCGCCGATCAGATGCCGCTCGGGGTCGGCCGAGAGCGTCGTCTTGCCCGTGCCCGAGAGTCCGAAGAAGACCGCGACGTGCCCGTCGTCGTCGACGTTCGCCGAGCAATGCATCGGGAAGACACCCTCCAGCGGCAGGCGGTCGTTCATGACGGTGAAGATCGACTTCTTGATCTCGCCGGCGTAGAACGTCCCCCCGATCACGACCTCGGTGCGTCCTGGGTGGAGGCAGACGAACGTCTCGCTCCTCGTGCCGTCCTCCTCGGGCACGGCGCTCACCGATGGAGCGTGCAGGACGAGCGCCTGCGCCTCCATGTCCGCGAGCTCGTCCGGCGTCGGGTCGATGAAGAGCGTCTTCGCGAACAGCGCGTGCCAGGGGCTCTCGGTGATCACGCGGACGGCGATGCGGTGCTCCGGGTCTGCGCCGGCGAACGCATCCACGACGTAGACGTCTCCTTCGGAGAGGCGCTCGGTGACCTTCTCGCGGAGACGCTCGAACGCGTCCTCCGAGATCTCGGCGTTCACGTCGCTCCACCAGATGCGCGACTCCGAGCCGGGCTCGCGGACGAGGAACTTGTCCTTGGGCGAGCGCCCGGTGTGCTGGCCGGTGTCGACGACCAGCGCACCTCCTTCGGCGAGCTGCGCGTCGCCGCGAGCGAGCGCGTGCGAGTAGAGCTGCGAGGTCGTGGGATGCCAGTGGATCCGCCCTCGCACGGTGAGACCGTGCTGGACGAGCTCGTCCCGCTCGGGAACCGTCGCGATCATGTGAGCCTCAGCGTCGTCATCTCCCCGGAAGCCGCCCAATCGTACGCTTCCCCGTCAGGCGGCGACGCGCACCTTCACCTGCACGTCCGGCGTCGCAACTGCGACGCTGCCGTAGAGCGGTCACCTGCGCTTGAAGCTCTCGACCAGCTCGGCGCCCTGCTCCCGGGTCGGCCCTGTGAGCTCGAACTCCAGGCGCACCGAGTTGAAGACGTTCACGTCCTCGCGCACGGGGTTCGCGGGGTCGAGCTCGCCCGAGATCTGGACGGCGACGTTCTCCAACGCGACCTCGTTCGCGCGTGCGATGACCTGGAGGAGCTCGACACCGCAGGTCGCCACGCCCGCGAGGAACAGCTCCGCCGGGGTGACGGCCTCGCCCGGGCAACCGTTCTGCACCGGCCCGTCGGCGACGAAGTGCTGCTCGCGACAGCTCCAGTGCACGCGTCCGAACGTTTCGGTCGAGCGTGCTTCGACGTCGTACCGGCGAACCTCGCGTGCGCTCACGCGGCGACGGTAACCGATGCAGGGGCGACGAACGCGTCTTATTGTCGTCCGGTGAGCCCTACGCGCGAGAGTGTTGCGGCCCTGATGCCGCAGCTGAAGGACGACCTCGAGCAGCTCGTCGCGATCCCGTCGATCTCGGCCCTCGGGTATCCCGAGAACACGCGGCCCGCGCTGCTCGAGGCGCGCGACGCGATCGTCGAGCACCTTCGCGAACTCGGCGTCCAGCTCGACACGCTCGAGCTCCCGGACACCGCCCCCGTCATCCTCGGAGAGATCCCGGGCCCGGAAGGCGCACCGACAGTCCTTCTCTACGGGCACTACGACGTCGTGCCCATCGGCGAGGAGTCGAAGTGGGAGTCGCCGCCGTTCGAGGCCGCCGAGCGAGGCGGAGCTGTCTACGGGCGGGGGGCGGCCGACTCGAAGTCGAACGTCCTCATGCACGTCGGCGCTCTGCGTGCGTGGGACGGAAAGCCACCGGTGGGGATCAAGATCGTCATCGAGGGCCAGGAGGAGACGGGCAGCGCCTTCACCACCTTCCCGCCGACGCGACCCGAGCTGTTCGCCGCAGACGCGATCGTGGTCGGGGACATGGGGAGCATTCGTCCGGGCGTGCCGACGCTCACCATCGGCCTTCGTGGGGTGGCCGTGGTGACCATCCAGGTGCGGACGCTTGCCGGCCCGAAGCACTCCGGCCAGTTCGGCGGAGCAGCACCCGATGCGCTCCTCGCCGTCATCCGCACGCTTGCGTCGATGCATGACGAGCACGGCGACGTGGCGGTCGGCGGCCTGCAGCGCGAGGAGTGGACGGGCGCGTCCTTCAGCGACGAGGAGTTTCGCGAGCTCGCGGAGATCGAGCCGGGCATGCCGTTCATCGGCACGGGCGGGCTCGGCGAGCGGCTGTGGTCGGGACCTGCCCTCACCGTGACCGGCATCGACGTGCTGTCCGTCGAGGGCGCGGTGAACGCGGTCGTGCCCTCGGCGCGCGCGAAGGTGAGCATGCGTCTGCACCCCGCGCAGGATCCGTCGGAGGCGCAAGCGGCCCTCGTCCGACACTTCGAGGGGGTGAAGCCGTTCGGGATCGAGCTGGACGTGGTCGCGGCCGAGACGGGCAAGGGGTTCCTCGCAGAGACCTCGGGACCGGCCTACGAGGCAGCCCGCGCCGCGCTCGCGAGCGCGTGGGGCGCCGAGACCGTCTTCGTGGCGACCGGCGGGTCGATCCCGCTCGTGAGCGCGCTCAGCGAGGCGGCGCCGAACGCTGAGATCCTCATGTTCGGCACGACCGACGGGTTCGCGAACATCCACGCACCCAACGAGCGCGTCCTCCTCGACGAGTTCGAGAAGGCCGTCCTCGCCGAGGCCGAGCTCTTCGGGCGCTACGCAGCGTCCTTCGAGACGAGACAGGGAGCATCGTGACGAGCGCACCGGCAGCCGTTCCCGACAAGCCGCCGATGATGCAGCGCGTCCTCGGCGCGATCGAGCGCGGCGGGAACAAGATGCCGAACCCGGCCATCCTGTTCATCTGGCTGTGCGTGATCGTGATCATCCTCTCCGCCCTGCTCGCCTGGGCGGACATCAAGGTCACGTACCAGGTCGTCGAGCCTCCGCCGGTTCCCGTCGAGGAGGTCGTGCAAGGCGGTTCCACCCAGCCCTCCGGGGGCCTGCCGGACGCGTCCGTCCAGGAGGGCGAGTACACGGTCAAGGAGGAAACGGCGGAGATTCAGAGCCTGCTGTCCGCCGACGGGGTTCGTTTCCTCTTCACCTCGTTCGTCGCCAGCTTCCGCAACTTCGCGGCCGTCGCGATCATCCTCGTGGTGATGATCGGCGTCGGCCTCGCAGAGGCCGCGGGGCTGATCGGAGCGCTGATCCGCAAGCTCGTCGCCGTCTCGTCGGAGGCGATGCTGACGCCGATCATCATCTTCATCGGCGTCCTCTCGAGCATCGCCTCCGACGCCGGGTACCTCGTGCTGATACCTCTCGGCGCTGCCGCGTTCAAGAGCGTGGGGCGCAACCCCCTTGCCGGGATGGCCGCTGCGTTCGCGGGGGTCGCCGCGGGGTTCGGGGTCAACTTCCTGATCACGCCGCTCGACGGCGTGCTGACCGAGATCACCAACGATGCGAGCGCGCTCGTCGACCCCGATCGTTCGATCGACCTCGCGGCGAACCTGTACTTCGGCATCGCCTCGACGATCCTGGTCACGATTATCCTGACGCTCGTCTCCGTCTACATCGTCGAGCGCGGCCTCGGCAAGCACGACCCCGCGCTCGAGAGCGACGACGACTCGCTCGATGCCGACAAGGGCCCCGAGGTGTCCCCGGAGGCCGAGGCCCGAGGGCTTCGCTACGCCCTCTTCGCCACCCTGGCCGTCCTTGGCGTGATCACGCTTCTCACCGTGCTCCCCGACGCACCGCTACGCGACCCCGTCACCGGAGACATCATCGGCGACTCGCCGTTCATGGACAGCCTGATCGTGATCATCACGATCATCTTCTTCGCGGCCGGACTCGCCTACGGTCGCGGAGCCGGGACGATCCGGACGAGCGACGAGGTGCTCGCGTCGATCACGAAGTCGTGGGCCGGTCTCGCGAGCCTGTTGTTCCTGTTCCTCCTGATCGCTCAGTTCATCGCGTACTTCAGCTACTCGAACATCGCGCAGGTGTCGGCCGTGAAGCTCGGCGACTGGCTCGAGGAGGCCGACATCGGGGTCGTGTGGCTGCTGATCGGCTTCGTACTCGTGACGATGCTGGTCGACATCATCATGCCGGCGGCCATCGCCAAGTGGGCGATCCTCGCCCCGATCTTCATACCGCTCTTCCTGCGGCTCGACGTCGCGCCGCAGACCGTGCTCGCCGCCTACCGTGTCGGCGACTCGCCGTTCAACGTGGTAACGCCGCTGATGGCCTACTTCCCGCTGATCATCATCTTCGCGCAGCGCTACAGAAAGGACGCCGGCATCGGCACCGTCGTGGCGATGATGCTCCCGTTCGTCGTCGTCCTGTCCGTGATCTGGACGCTCTTCTTCGTCGCGTGGTACCTCGTCGGAATACCACTCGGCCCAGGGTCGGGCGTGCACCTCGACTGATCTGGGGATTCCGAGGCTCAGCCGTGCTGCTCGAAGACAAGGGCACTCACGATCGGGCGCGACTCCGGGTCGGGCTGGTCCTGCGTCGAGTACGGCCGGTTGAGGAGGTGCCGACGGTGAACGAGAGTCGTCGAGCCGCCGCCGTCGAGGTTGATCGCGCTCTCGGCGCCGAGCTCGACCATCAACTCCGCAAGCTCGAGCATCTCCAGCCCGCCGTCGACGCGGGAACGTCGCCCGTCGCAAGCGACGGCGACGAGGAAGTCGTCCGAGACGCCCAGCGCCGCGCGCGGATGCCGTCCGTCGGTGATGTCCGAGTCGAACTGCCCGCAGCCCGAGGAGAAGCCCTCGTGATCGCGCTCGCGATCGAAGACGACCACGCCGTCCCGGACGAGCAGGGGTCCCGCCTGCACGACGTGATGGGCGGAGTCGCCGGCAACGTCCTCGAGTGCTCCCAGTCGAACGTCCTCGCCGACGACCGAGACGGACGCACGCCGAGGCCCGAATGGCTCGGTCACGGGCTCGTGCTGCACGCCTCGCCCGTCGATCACGAGCGCGCCGAGCGGCCGGTAGGGATCGCGGAGGAAAAAGCCGCCGATGATCGCCTCGTCGATGCCGTTCGCGGCGCACCAGACGTCGAGGCGCTCCGTCTCCGGAAAGTGCACGACCCGCACGCGGGTCGACGGACGCGGGTGGCGGACCGCGTACACGGTCGTCTCGACACGGTCCGACAGCGTCCGACGCGAGAGCAGGTACTCGATCCCGTCCATACGAGGCATCGCGGAGCCTAGAGACACGGTGAAGGCCGATCCTTCTTCGTTCGTCTCGACCGGTGCGCTACCGCCCGGCGAGCGCGTGCTCGCCCGCGTCGACGAGGCGTACGAGCGCTACCGCTCCGTGGACGACGGCCGCGTATCTGCGGTGTACCCGGCGCTGGCCGAGGCTGCGCCCGAGCACTTCGGAATCTGCGTCGTGGGTGCCGAGGGCGACGTATACGGGGTGGGCGACCACGAGGCGGAGTTCGCGATCATGAGCGTCGCGAAGCCTTTCGTCTTCGCGCTCGTCTGCGCGACGGTCGGGCCCGAGGCGGTGCGGAGCGCCGTCGGCGTCAACGCGACCGGGCTGCCGTTCAACTCGCTCGAGGCGATCGAGCAGAGCGAAGACGGCCGAACGAACCCGATGGTGAATCCGGGCGCGATCGCGACCACGAGCCTCGTCCCGGGAGCGACGGAGGAAGAGCGGTGGGCACATGTCCTGGACGGGCTCTCTCGCTTCGCCGGGCGAAGGCTGGCGCTCCACGAGGACGTCTACCGGTCGGCGTCTGAGACGAACCACGTGAACCGCAGCATCGTGAACCTGCTCGAGAGCCGGCACCGGATCGCGGGCGACCCGCTCGAGGCGCTCGACCTCTACACACGCCAGAGCTCCGTCCGCGTCACCGCCCAGGATCTGGCGACGATGGGGGCGACGCTCGGAGACGGAGGTGTCAACCCCATCACCGGCGAGCGTGTGGTCGACGAGGAGACGTGCCGGCGCACGCTCTCCGTGATGACGACGGCTGGCCTGTACGAGACGTCGGGCGACTGGCTGTACGAGGTCGGACTGCCGGGCAAGAGCGGCATCGGCGGCGGGATCGTCACGGTCTCGCCCGGCAAGGGCGGCCTCGGGACGTTCTCGCCGCCGCTCGACGAGGCGGGGAACAGCGTGCGCGGACAGCTTGCCGCTCGGTTCCTCGCACGCGCCCTCGGGCTCGATCTCTTCGCGTCCGAGTCGGTTGCGCGGGTGCGGTAGCGTCTTGGCACTCGACACCACGACGAGGAGGTAGGCGATGACGACCCTGCGTGACGACGAGATCCAGACGATCGAGACCGGCCGGGAGCAGTTCGAGCCTACGGCAGACGCAGACGGCGACGACACCGACACGACAGACGGCGATGCCGACGACACGGATGCCGACGACACCGACGGCGACGACGCGGACGGAACCGACGGAACCGACGCAACCGACGCAGACGCGGACGACACGGACGCCGCGTAGGCCGGCGGTGGCGGCGCTCGCGCGCTGCCTCGATCCGTTCGACAGCGAGACCTTCTTCGCCGAGCGCTGGGAGCAGCGCCCGCTCGTCGTGCCGCGGGACGAGTCGGGGCGCTTCGACGATCTGCTTGCCGTCGCCGACGTCGAGCGGCTCGTCTGCTCGACCGCGATCCGGTATCCCGCGTTCCGGATGGTTCGCGAGGGCGGCCAACTCGACGTCCGCGAGTACACGAATGATGTGTCCTGGCGTCCACCGTTCACCGGCACGGCCGACGTCCCGAGCGTGCTTGCCGAGTGGGAAACCGGCGCAACGATCGTCCTGCAGGCGCTCCACCACAACTGGCATCCGCTCGCGGTCTTCTGCCGCCTGCTCGAGGAGGCGCTCGACCGACCCGTGCAGGCGAACGCGTACTACACGCCGCCCGGCTCGCAGGGGTTCGCGGTGCACCACGACACGCACGACGTCCTCGTCCTGCAGGTCTCGGGCGAGAAGCGCTGGCTCGTGTACGAACCGTTGCTCGAGCTACCGCTGAAGCATCAGCGTTACTCCAGCGCGCTCGGCGAGCACGGAGACCCGTGCGACGATCTCGGCCTCCGAGCCGGCGACACGCTCTACCTCCCGCGGGGTTGGCTGCACGAAGCGACCACCTCGGAGACGCACTCGCTCCACCTGACGATCGGGATCTCGCAGCACACATGGCTCGACGCGGCCAGGGCCGCGCTCGACGCCGCCGAGGAGGAGCTCGCGGCCAGGCGAGAGGTCGGCGGGAGCGGAGCCGACGGCTTCGTGGACGTCCTCGCAGCCAAGCTCCGCCCCGAGCAGGTGGAGCAGCGGCGGCGGCGGCGGTTCCTCGACACGCGCCGGCCGATCCGCGAAGACGGCCTGACGCAGCTACGCGCCCTCGAACGGCTGGATGCGGAGACGCTGCTCGAGCGGCGCGAGACCGTGATCGCCGACCTCGAGGAGTCGCCCAACGGCGTCGTTCTCGTCTTCGAGGGCCGGGAGGTCCGCTTTCCCGCACACGCGGCGGGCGAGGTTCGCGGCTGCTTCGAGAGCGAAGCGCCGTTCTCCGCGCGGAGCCTCGAGGGACAGCTCGACGAGGACGGGCGGCTGGTCCTCGTCCGGCCGACTCGTGCGCGAGGGCTTCCTCCGGATTACCGACTGAGCACGCGGTGCCCGGTCACGTCGTGCGCGAGCGCCCGCTTCGGCGCCGACGACTCGCACGTGAGGTACACCGGCTCGAGCGCGGGCGTCGCCACGACGTCGAGCTCGTGCACGTCCGTGTCGGGGCTCCGGAAGCGGACGCGCCACTCGCCGTCTCCCTGTCGCCTGCAGCCGAGGAGCTCCAGATCCCCGATCCCGACTAGCCCCTCCGAAGCTCGGACTGCATGCTCGGCCGCCTGCACGGGGCACGAGTACGCGCTTCGCCCGCGGTAGCGGTCGAGATCGATGCGTCCGGCTTCCTGCGCAGCGACGAGGCCGGGCGTGTCGGCCGGCCCCACGCGCCCGTAGTAGAGGCCGTGCGGGAGCACCACGACGTTGCCTGCGAACCGGTCGCCGCCCACGTGCGTCGACTGCCACACGTGGTCAGAGTCCGTCGCCAGGCGTAGCGCGTCGTAGAGCGGGCGTCCGTGCAGCGCACAGCAGCGATCGCGCTTGCCGTGGGTGCAGACGACGAAGAGTGGCCCCTCAACCGGGGTGAGGGGCGAACTGCCGGACAGGAGCGCGCCGGCGAGGTCGACGCCGCGGATGTCGTCCTGGTGCTCGACCTCGAGCCGGAGGAACCGCTCCCTCCCCGGCACGGACGAGCCGACGTATACGGAGCGGCCAGCCTGCAAGCGGCGCTCCGGCCTCTTGACGAAGAGAAGGCGCGAACGCTCGAGCGCCTCGAGTTGCGAGCGCAGATGCTGCTTGAGCTCCGGCGAGAGCAGGCTTCCTCCGAGCACGTCGCGCGTCCAGGCGCCGCGGTACTCGACGAGGATCCAGTGGTCGATGCGGCTGGCGGTCGCCGCGAGCGGCTCGTCGCTCGCGCTCGAGACCGCCGCGCAGAACGCGCGACCCGCGAGCTCGGCACGTGGTTGGGCAGGCATGACAGCCACGAACCTACGGTAGCCGATCTGTAAGGTCGCCCTTACACGTCCGCGCGCAACCGGAGAATGCGCGGATGTCCCGCGTCGCCCGCTGCGGCCTGGTCACCGCGATCGCGCTCGGCGCGCTCGTCGCCGTGCCGACCGCCGCAGCCGACCTCGCGGACGAGCGCGCGCTGGCGGAGAAGTACGCGCCGATCGTCCGGATCGTGGAGCAGAAGGACGAGGACGTGTGCAGCTACGGCGAGCCATTCATCCCGACGGACATCGACCTTCTTCTCGACGAGCAGACTGTCGCGCTGCGCGGGCCCTGGAACCACACCGACCTCGTCGAGATCGCGCCGTCCGCGGACGACCTCGTCGACCGGTTCGAGTACCACCTCGACTTCCCCGGGAATGCCCTCGAGCCGGGTTGCGACTACAACCGCTGGGCGCAGCGCCTGACGGAGGGAAGCGAGCCCGTCGTGTACGCGCACGTCGTCGGCGAAGAGGCGCTCCCGGGAAAGCTCGCCGTTCAGTACTGGTTCTTCTATCCCTTCAACAACTTCAACAACACACACGAGGGCGACTGGGAGATGATCCAGATCGTCTTCGACGCACCCGACGCACGCGCGGCGCTCGCCGTCCAGCCGGTCGAGGTCGGGTACAGCTCGCACGAGGGAGCCGAGCGCGCCGACTGGGACGACGAGAAGCTCGTGCTCGTGGGCGAGCGTCCAGTGGTCTACCCGGCGGCGGGATCGCACGCGAACAAGTTCGGCGACGCGCTCTGGCTGGGCAGCTCGGCGGAGGCAGGAGTCGGCTGCGACGACACGCGCGGTCCACATCGAGAGCTCTCGCCCAGGATCGTGACGATCCCGAGCGAGCAGGACGCCGCCGAGGCGGCCTATCCGTGGATCGCGTTCGAAGGCCGTTGGGGCGAGCTGCAGAAGGCGTTCTTCAACGGACCAACCGGTCCGAACCTGAAGACGCAGTGGACACAGCCGATCACGTGGTCCGAGGGCTGGCGGGACGCAAGTTACGCGATCCCTACCGGTGGCGCGTTCGGCACCGAGACGACCGACTTCTTCTGCTCAGCCGTCGCCAAGGGGTCGCGGGCGCTTGTCCAGCTCCTGCAGAGCCCAGGCCCCACGCTGTTCGTGATCGCGGCCATTCTCGGGCTCGCGATCTTCGCGGCAGCGCGTGCGACCTGGACTCCCGTCGCCCCTCTGCGAATCGCCCGCAGGCGGTCATGGGGCCAGATCATCGCGGCCTCGGCAAGGATGTACGTCAAGCGACCGCTTCTCTTCCTGGGTCTGGGAGTGCTCCTCGTCCCGATCGCGGTCCTCATGACCTTCGTGCAGTGGCTGCTACTGGGCGCGATCGACGTGCTCGGGACAGTGTCAGGTGAGGGGGCCGGCGCGTGGGCGTTCCTCTCGGTCGTCGTCGGCACGACGTTCGCGCTCCTCGGGCTCGGTCTCGTGCAGGCGGCAACGGCGTGCGCGCTCATGGAGATCGACGAGAATCGCCCGGTCGGCGCCTGGCGCGCGTACCGGCTCGCATGCCGTCGGTTCCGTCCCCTTCTCGGCGCCATCGCGCTGTTCGTCCTGGTCTGGGTGGGGCTGACGACCACCGTGTTCCTCATCCCAGTCGCGATCTGGCTCGCAGTCCGCTGGTGCCTCGTTGCTCCGGTGGTCGAGCTCGAGGGTCACCGCCCCTTCGCCTCGCTCCGACGAAGCGCAGAGCTCGTTCGAGGCGGCTGGATCCGTGTCGGCTCGCTCGTGGGCGTCGGCGCCGCACTCGCGCTCCTGGCGGGTCCGCTGATCGGAGCGCTCCTCATCTTCACGACCGAGGTGCCGCTCGCGTACCTCAACCTCTTCGCCGGAGTGGTCTACGCCCTCGCGATGCCGTTCGTCGCGCTCGTCACCGCGTACGTCTACTTCGACGCGCGCGCCAGGTCAGAGCTCGAGCCGGTCGAGCACGTGTCCGAGCTTCCCGCGGAGATTCAGCTGACGACGGCCGGCTGATCACCGGCGACGAGCTCCGCGAAGCGCCCGCCGCGAGCCATCAGCTCGTCGTAGGTCCCGAGCTCGACCACGCGACCCCGGTCGAGGACGACGATCTGGTCCGCGTCACGAACGGTCGAGAGCCGGTGCGCGATCGCGATCGTCGTGCGACCTTCGGACAGCCGCTCGAGCGCCTCCTGCACGAGCCGCTCGGTCTGCGTGTCCAGCGAGGAGGTCGCCTCGTCGAGGACGAGCACCGGCGGGTTGCGGAGGATCGTCCGTGCGATTGCCATCCGCTGCTTCTCGCCGCCGGAGAAGCGATAGCCGCGCTCCCCGACCATCGTCTCGTACCCGTCGGGCAGGGTCGCGATGAGCTCATGGATCTGGGCCGCCCGGGCGGCCTCCTCGATCTCCTCGTCGGTGGCGCTCGGCCTCGCGAAGCGAAGGTTCTCGCGCACCGACGCGTGGAAGAGGTAGGTCTCCTGCGAGACGACCCCGACCGTGTCCGCGAGGGACTCGAAGGTGAGCTCGCGGACGTCGGTGCCGTCGATGGCGACGCCGCCCCCCGTCGCGTCGTAGAGGCGCGCCACGAGGTACGCGCACGTCGTCTTGCCCGAGCCGGTCTCCCCGACGAGCGCGGTCTTGGTGCCGGGCGGGACGAGGAAGGACACGTCCTCGAGCGTCCACGCCGCCTCGTCGTAGCGGAACCAGACCGAGTCGAGCGAGACCTCGCCTCGCGGCTCGGCCAGCGTCGCTCGCCCTTCGACGATGTCGATCTCGTGGTCGAGGTACTCGAAGATGCGATCGAAGAGCGCGAGCGACGACTGCACTTCGAGCTGCACGCCGAGGAGACTTCCGAGCGGGAAGAAGAGCCGCGTCTGGAGCGTGGTGAAGGCGACGAGCGTTCCGATCGTGATCACGTCGGAGCCGCGTGCGATCGTGAAGCCCGCGAACCAGTAGACGAGCGCCGGCATCACGGCGAAGGTCATCTGGATCGAGGCCATCATCCAGCGCCCGGTCATCCGGCTCCGCACCTCGAGGTCTGCGAGGCGCCTCGACTCGCCCGCGAAGCGCTGCGCGAGATCCTCCGTCCGCCCCATCGTCTTGCCGAGCAAGATCCCCGAGACGGACAGCGACTCCTGGACGATCGACGAGACGTCTGCCAGGGACGCCTGCCGCTCGGCCGTGACCTTCTTTCGCTGGGCGCCCACGCGCTTGGTGAGCCACACGAACAGCGGTAGCAGCGCGAGCGCGAACACGGCGAGGCGCCAGTCGAGGAGCACCATCGCGACGACGGTCGCGAGCACGGTCGTCACGTTCGAGAGGACCGAGGTCGCCGTCGAGGTGACGACGGTCTCGATGCCGCCGATGTCGTTCGCGATGCGGCTCTGCACCTCTCCCGTGCGCGTGCGGGTGAAGAACGCGAGCGAGAGCCGCTGGAGGTGCCGGTAGACCTGCGTGCGCAGGTCGTGCATGACGCTCTGGCCGACCTGGTTCGAGAGCAGCGTCTGCCAGACGCCGATGACACCGGTCACGATCGGGATCGCGACCATCCCGGCCACGAGCGCCGTCAGGAGGCCGACGTTCTCCTCCGGGATGGCGACGTCGAGGATCTCGCGAAGCAAGAACGGCGAGACCACGCCGACCGCGGCCGAGACGACGATGAGCCCGCACACGAGGCCGAGCCGCGCCTTGTACGGCCGGAAGAGGCGCACGATCCGGCGGAAGTTGGCCTTGCGAACGGCCGGATCGGCGGGCCGCTCGGGCGGCTCGTTGCTGGTGAATGAGTCGAAACGTCGGCCGGGCACTCGCCGTAGCGTGCCTGCGGGAGGGCGCGTCTGGCGCGGGACTACGATGAGTCGGATGTCGAGCGACACCACGAGCCCACCGATCCTTGAGCTCCTCGACTGGATCGCACTCCGACGCCGCAGCTACTCGGAGACGCTCGACGCCTGGAAGACGCACTGCCCGCGGCTCTCGGCCTGGGAAGACGCGCTCGCCGACCGGCTCGTGGAGATCAGGAGAGACGGCGACGGCGAGTCGGTCGTCGTGCTGACTGCGGCCGGCAGCTCGGCCCGGCAACGCAGCGACTGAGCAGGCGCGGCGCGCCGGGCGCCGAATCCGACCGGCATGGAGCCCAGGCGGCAGATCGACCGCTTTCTCGAGCACGGCGGGCTCTCCGAGGCGACGCGGCGGGCCTACCGCGTCGATCTCCGCTCGTTCGCGTCCTGGCTCGATGACCGCGGGCTCGGCCTGGAGGACGTCGACGCGCGCGTGCTCGCGGACTGGGTCGCCGAGCTCGGCAGCGGACGCGACCGGCTCGCTCCGGCCTCGATCGCGCGCCGGCTCTCCGCTGTGCGCTCTTGCGTCCGATTCACCTTTGGACCGGCGGCCGTGCCCGACGCAGCGCTCGCTCCGCGGCGAAGCCGCCGGCTCCCCGATGTTCCGAAGGCCGCCGAGATCGAAGAGCTGCTCGAGCTCGCCGACGGCACCTCACCGCTCGCTCTGCGGAACCGAGCCCTGCTCGAGCTCCTCTACTCCGGTGGGCTGCGCAGCGCGGAGGCCGTCGCGCTCGACCTCGCCGACGTGGACTTCGACCGCGAGGCCGTGCACCTGCGCGGGAAGGGCGAGAAGGAACGAGTCGTGCCGCTCGGCGAGGAGGCCGCACACCATCTCGCCCGCTACCTGCGCGACGGCCGGCCGGCGCTCGCGAAAGGGGCGAACGACGCGGTCTTCCTCTCGGCACGCGGTCGTCGACTCGACACCAGCACGGTCCGCCGCCTGCTCCGCCACCCACACCGCTTGCGTCACGCATTCGCGACGCACCTGCTCGAGGGAGGCGCCGATCTGCGCGTGATTCAGGAGCTGCTCGGCCATGCGTCGCTCTCGACGACCCAGATCTACAGCCACGTCGACGCCCGGCGCCTACGGCGCGTCTACGACCGCTCGCACCCGCGCAGCTAACTGCCCGCGAGCCAAGATCGAAGTACAGACAGCTACTTGGGATCTAGGCGCGGCACGGGGCGGAGCCCTGCACAAGGCCCCGCTGGAGGTCGTTCATGCGCGCCTCGTGCGCCACGTGCTCCGTGTTCCCTCGATCGAACGCGGGCAGCGCCGCACCCTCCCACACCACGTCCGGGGTCACGCCGGGGCCACTGACGGCGAGCCGGTAGCGGCTCCCGTGACCGGCCGGGCGCCGCTCGCCCGTGTGGCTCGTGTGCGGGACGAACCCGTAGCAGAAGGTTCCGTCCGGCCTGCGCGCCACGAAGCCGTTCTCCCGCCGCCAGCCAGGCCCGTACGCGGAGTCCAGCGTGTCGAGGTAGAGAACGCGCCCGAATCCGTCGAGCGGGTCACCGGTCGGCGTCGTCGAGAAGCCGTGCACCGGCAGGCCGCGATACGTGAGCCGCCCGAAGAGGTGATGCCAGCGACCGCTGTAGCTCCAGTCGAGCCAGACCTCGAGGTTCGGAAGCGGGCCTTGCCAGTGCGAGATTCGAAGCTCCCACGCGCCGTGACCGGGCTTCCAAGGCGGCAGGCCGAAGTTCGCCTGATGACGCCGCCACCGCTGAACGGCCCAGTGGGACCCGTCGGGCGCGCTGCACGCAGCCACGACGAAGGAGAGCTGCGGCCCCCGGTAGGGGCCACACGCGTTGCGGAGCGTTTTCCAGACCGGACGCCCGAACGCGCCCCAGCCGCCCGAGTAGTCCACGCGGAACGCCGTATGCGTGCCCGCGGAGCTCGGAGTGCGGGCGTTCACCGCACCCCAGACGAGCACCCGCTTTCGCCCGCCTTGCCCGTGGTAGGTGACCACCGCCTTGCCGGACGCGGAAACGACGATGCTTTCCGACGACGTGTTCCGCGCGAGCAACTGCGACGCGCCTGCGACACCGGGAAGGACGCCGGACGAGGCTCCGAGGACGGCCAGGACGAGGCCTGCGCGCAGGAGCCTGCGCCTTCCTGCCGAAACCGTCTCGGCCCGGTGACTCCTTCCGATCCCGACGTCGAGCGCTTCCTGCTCAACCTCCAGGCGGGCCGATCCCCGAGGACCGTCGACGCCTATCGCCGCGACCTGGCTTCGCTCGCCGGTTTCCGCGAGGGCGCTGTCGGCGACACGTCGCTCGACGAGCTCGAGCGCTGGCTCGCGGCAATGCGCGCCGACGGACTCGCCCCCTCCACCATGGCGCGTCGCGTCTCTGCGGTTCGTACGTACTTTCGCCACCTCGTCCTTATCGGCGCGAAGACGGAGAACCCCGCTGCCTCGGTTCAGTTACCGCGTCGAGCACGAACGCTACCTCGCGCGCTCTCTCCGGCCGAGACCGAGCGATTGATCGACGCCGCCACCGGCACGACGCCGCGCGCCCTGCGCGACCGCGCACTGGTCGAGCTTCTGTACGGAGCGGGGCTACGCGTTTCCGAGGCCATCGGGCTGGAGAAGGGCGGCGTCGCGATCGAGGAGCGGGTCGTGCGGGTGCTGGGCAAGGGCGGGAAGGAGCGACTCGTGCCCTTGGGCCGCCCGGCTGCCGAGGCCGTCCGCCGTTATCTCGCGCTCGGCCGTCCGCACCTCGACCGCCGCTACCGGCCCGAGCTCTTCCTCAATGCCCGAGGAGGCGCCCTCACACGCGCGGGGGCATTCCTCATCCTGCGCAAGCTCGCCGGCCGAGCGGGCCTCGAGCCGACCCGCGTCCACCCCCACCTGCTGCGCCACTCCTTCGCGACGCACCTGCTCGAGGGCGGAGCCGATCTACGCTCCGTACAGGAGATGCTCGGGCACGCGGACCTTGGGACGACGGAGCGCTACACGCATATCTCGGATCGACGGCGCCGTGAGGTCTACTTCCAGGCGCACCCCCACGCACGCAGACGAACGCGGAAGCCGGAATCGTCCGCCTGAGCGTGCTTGCAATCGGGCTCGCACTGGCCACGAGTGGCTGTGGCAGCGACGATGAGCCCGTGGCCGATCCCGCGCTCGACCAGCAACTGATCGACGCCGCCTACGCGAACGAGATCGAGAACGCGCGACGCCTGATCGAGGCGGGTGCGGACGTCAATGCCAAGGACGAGACGACTCAGAGCGCGTACCTGATCGCCACGAGCGAGGTCGGTGACGATGCGACGTTGCTCGAGCTCACGCTCGAGAACGGCGCCGATGTCAAGAGCCTCGACAGCTACAACGGGACCGGGCTCATTCGCGCGGCCGACCGCGGCTACGTGCGAATCGTCGAACGCCTGCTCGAGACCGAGATCGACGTCGACCACGTGAACAACCTGGGTTGGACCGCGCTGCTCGAGGCGATCATCCTCGGCGACGGCGACGCTGCGCATGTCGAGGTGGTTAGGCGCCTCGTCGATGCCGGCGTAGATGTCAATCTCGCCGACGGCCAGGGCGTCACGCCACTTGCGCACGCCCAGGATCGGGGCTACGCCGAGATGGTCGCAATCCTCGGCGAGGCGGGCGCGAAACCCTGACCGTCCGTCCGGTGGCGGACTGACCGCTCCGCCGAGGCGATCCCGCGTGGTGCGCAACTACGCTCGCGCCGACATGGAGCTGCGGATCCTCGGGCCCCTCGAAGCCGTCGCCGACGACGGCACTCTGATCGCTCTCGGCGGGCCGCGCGTGCGAGCCGTGCTCGCGCGCCTGCTCGTGCAGCCGAACACGCTGGTCTCGACGGACAGCCTCGTCGATGCGGTGTGGGGCGAGAGTCCGCCCGCGAGCGCCACGGGCGCGCTCC
Source organism: uncultured Gaiellaceae bacterium (assembly GCA_963802865.1). GTDB lineage: Bacteria > Actinomycetota > Thermoleophilia > Gaiellales > Gaiellaceae > GMQP-bins7. The sequence goes on along the minus strand of CAWDKB010000015.1, from coordinate 3,385 downwards.
AGGTGCACGTGCACGCCTTGCGGAAGGCGCTCGGGGCCGACCGCATCGTCACGCGCTCGCCGGGCTACAGCCTTCGTGTCGACGAGGACGAGCTCGACGCCGTGCGGTTCGAGCAGCTCGTCGAGAGGGGCGCAGACCTGCTCGAGACCGGGAACCCGGCCCAGGCTGCACCGCTGCTGACCGACGCGCTCGCGCTCTGGCGCGGTCGCGCGCTCGCCGATCTCGCGTACGAGCCATTCGCGCGGCAGGAGGCCGAGCGGCTCGATGAGCTCCGCCTCGTCGGGCTCGAGCGGCGGCTCGAAGCCGAGCTCGGGCTGGGTCGCGACGCCGAGCTCGTCGGGGAGCTGGAGGCGCTCGTGGCCCAGCACCCGCTGCGCGAGCGATTTCGGGCACTGCTCATGCTCGCGCTCTACCGCTCCAACCGGCAGGCCGACGCGCTCGCCGCCTACCGCGATGCCAGAGGCAGGCTGGTCGAGGAGCTCGGGATCGAGCCAGGCGCCGACCTCCGAGAGCTCGAACAGGCGATCCTCCGGCAGGACCCGGCGCTCGACCATACGCGCGTTCCTGCACCCGGTCGCCTCTCGCCGGCAACGCCGCTGATCGGCCGCGAGCTCGAACTCGCTGCTGTCACCGGGCTCCTCCGCCGATCGGACGTCCGCCTCGTCACGCTCACGGGCACGGGCGGCACGGGAAAGACGCGCCTCGCGCTCGCGGCCGCGGACGAGCTGGGGCACGCAGTCTTCGTCGATCTCGCACCGGTCTCGAATCCCGCGCTGGTCCTGCCGACGATCGCCTCTGCGATCGGTGCCGACGACACCGGTGGGCTCGACGCCGCCCATCTCGCCGCAGCGCTCGGCGAACGGCCTCCGCTCCTCGTGCTCGACAACCTCGAGCATCTGCCGACCGCGCATCCGCTTGTGGGTGAGCTGCTCGCCGCCGCGCCGGGCCTCCGAGTGCTCGCGACGAGCCGGGCGCCGTTGCGACTCGCGGCCGAGCACGAGTACCGCGTGCCCGCGCTGCACATCCCCGACCAGGGCGCCACCACGGTGAGCGCGGTCGAGCACGTCGACTCGGTTCGGCTGTACGTCGAGCGCGCCAGTGCGCTCGTGCCAGCGTTCACTCTGAGCGACGAGAACGCTCCCGCCATCGCTCGCATCTGCCGCGCACTCGACGGGCTCCCGCTCGCAGTCGAGCTGGCCGCGGCCCGCGTCCGCGTGCTCGGGCCGGAAGGAACGGCGAAGCGGCTCGGGGAGCGTCTCGGCCTGCTCGCGCGGGACGCGCCCGACCTCCCGCCGCGCCAGCGCTCGCTGCGCGCCACGATCGCCTGGAGCTACGACCTGCTCGACCCGACCGCGCAGCGCGCATTCCGCGCCCTCGGGATCTTCGCGGGCAGCGCTTCTCTGGATGCGATCGAGCTCGTCGCAGGCGCCGACGTCACCGACGCGCTGGAGACGCTGCTCGACGCCGGGCTCGTCGTGCACCAGCACGACGCCGCCGGCGAGCCGCGCTTCGGGATGCTGGAGACGGTCCACGGGTATGCCCTCGAGCGCCTCGACGAAGCCGGCGAGGCCGAGGACGCGCGCGACCGGCATCTCGAGCACTACCTCGCACTGGCCGAGTCGATCGCCGTCCGCGAGCACGACGCCGGGCCGACGCCCGCGCTGCTGGACGCGGTCGACGCCGAGCTTGCGGAGCTCCGCTCGGCCCTGACCTGGGCGGAGACGAAGGACGACTCTGACCATCAGCTCCGGCTCGTGGTCGCGCTGCGCTTCTACTTCCGGACTCGCCGCGAGCGGATCGAGGGGAGGCGCTGGGTCGCCACAGCGTTGGAGCGGAGCACGGACGCGCCCGCCGCGCTCCGCGCCAGCGTTCTCGTCGATGCCGCCCTGTACGCGATGGACGACGGCGACGTCGAGCGTTGCGTCGCGCTCGTCCACGAGGCCCGACCCGAGCTCGCCGATGCCGGAGACGCCCTGAGCCTCGGCCGCACCCATGCCCTCATCGCGTCCTCCTTCGCCCGCTCCGGCCGCTACGACGAGTCCGTCGCCGAGTTCGAGCGCTCCGTCGAGATCATGCGCGAGCTGGGCGACGAGCGGCGAGCAGCCCATGCCCTCACGCAGCTCGCCGACGTCCACGTGCGGCGAGCCGAGCACGACGTCGCGCGCGGTCACCTGCTGGAAGCACTTGACGTGCTGGTGCCGTTGGGCGCGAGCACGACCCGCGCGTACACGCTCTACATGCTCGCGTCCGTGGCGGCGGACGAAGGGGACGAGGCCGAGGCGGCTCGCTGGACGTCGCGAGCTCTTCCGGAGACCCTCGAGCTCGAGTTCCACGAGGTGCTGGCGTACGAGCTCGTCATCGTCGCGGGCCTCGCGGTCGAGCGAGCACCCGACGACACCGCCCGCGTCCTCGGTGCGGCGAGGGCGCAGTTCGGTCGGGCGAACGTCGTGATCCAGTCGCCGGAGTCCGAGCGTATCGAGGAGATGGAAGCCTCGCTCGCGGCTGCCCTCGGCGAGGCCGAGCTCGCTGCACAGGAGCGCCAGGGCGCGCAACTGACGATGGAAGAAGCAGTTGCGCTCGCCACCGACCTGCTCGAACGCGTCTCCTAGCGCTGAATCCGCGCCCAGGTTCGCCTTAAGCCAACGGTGAGCGCGTCTTAAGCGGCTCCGCCGAGAGTGCCCACGTCAATCACCACGCCAAGGAGGCACGACGTGATCAGCACAGGCCAGACCCTCACCAATTCCGCCACCGGCGAGACGCTCGTCTTCCGCACGACGTCCGCGGACACGAACGGCGCGTCCGTCGTCGTCGAGGCATTCGTCGAGCCGGACGGCGCGGTTGCCGCCGCGCACGTCCACCCCGCGCAGGAGGAGCGCTTCGAGGTGCTCGCCGGCGAGCTCGAGTTCAAGGTCGGGAAGCAGACGATCGTGGCCGGCCCGGGCGACCGCATCCTCGTCCCCGCCGGAACGGCGCACCGGTTCCGCAACACCGGCCCGGAGGCCGCCCACTTCGTGTGCGAGGTCTCGCCGGCGCTCGGGTTCGAGCAGCTCATCGAGACGATGTTCGGGCTCGCCGCCGACGGGAAGGTCAATCGCAAGGGCATGCCGAATCCGCTTCGCCTCGCGGTCATCGCACGGCACCACTTCGGCGACGTCCGGCTCCCGTTCCCGCCTGCCTGGATGCAGCGGATCGGCCTTGTGCTCGGTGCGCCGCTCGGTCGCCTCATGGGCTACAAGCCGACGTACGAGGCGGCCGCGCCGACCGCAGCGACCGCACCGAACGCGCTCGGCGTCTGACCTGAGCCGCCGCGTTCGACGACTCGCCCGCTCGCTCGGCCGAATCACCCGGCCGGGCGGCGGGCGACCGGCGCTCGCCTGACCCCGCG
>CAWDKB010000014.1:0-200550 GCA_963802865.1 uncultured Gaiellaceae bacterium | reverse complement strand
AGCGAACGTCCAGCGGGGTCGGGCGGGCCAGCCCGACCCGCTGCACGCGTCGCTACGATCCCGCGGCGTGTCGAAGCATCAACTCACCGAGCTCGCCGGCGGCGAGCGCGTCATCTCGGAGCGGGTTCCGGGTGTCCGCTCGATCGCGCTCGGATTCTGGATCGGTGCGGGCTCCCGTGACGAGACGGACGCGCGAGCCGGCGTCACGCACTTCATCGAGCACATGCTCTTCAAGGGCTCAGCCCGCTACTCGGCGCAGGAGATCGCGGAGATCTTCGACGAGCTCGGCGGCGAGCTGAACGCCGCCACCTCGCGCGAGACGACCGTCGTCTACGCGCGCATCCCGGACGTCGGGCTCGAGCGCGCGCTCGACGTGATGTCAGACATGGTCTTCAGGCCGACCTTCGTGGACGTCGACTCCGAGCGCGAAGTCGTACTCGAGGAGATCGCGATGGTCGAGGACACGCCCAACGACCTCGTCCACGACATCGCCGCCGAGGCGGTCTTCGGGCGCCATCCGCTCGGGCGCCCGGTGATCGGGCGCGCGCCCGTCATCGCGAGCGTCTCGCGCCGTGGGCTCGCCGCGTACCACGGCCGTGCCTATCGGGCGGATCGCGTCGTGCTCGCGGCAGCCGGGAACGTCGGCCATGCGGAGCTCGTGGCGCTGCTTCGCTCTCGACGCGCCCGCACGGCCAACGGTGCGAGCCTGCCCGCGCGGAAACCGGCTCGCTCGACGGGTGCTCCCGGTGTGCGCTTTCAGCGCAAGGACACGGAGCAGTACCACGTCTGCCTGAGCGCGCCCGGGATATCACGTCTCGACGAGCGCCGCTTCGCGGCCTCGCTGATGGACGCGATCGTCGGCGGCTCGGCCTCCTCCAGGCTCTTCCAGGAGATCCGCGAGAAGCGCGGCATGGCGTACTCCGTCTACAGCTACTCGTCGCAGTACGCGGATGCGGGACAGATCGGGGTCTACGTCGGGACGCGAGAGGAGAACCTGGCCGAGTGCCTGGAGATCGCAGTCGCAGAGCTGTCGGACCTCGCAGCCGGCAACGTGCGCGCCGACGAGCTCGCGCGCGCGAAGGAGAACCTGAAGGGGCGCATCCTGCTCTCGCTCGAGTCGACGTCGAATCGCATGACACGGCTCGGAAGGTCCCTCGTCACGAGCACTCCGCTGCTGCGCCCCGAGGAGATCGTGCGCCGGCTGGAACGCGTGACGGGCAGACGAGGTTGCGGAGCTCGCGACCGCCCTGCTCGCTCCCGAGCGCCTGTCCGTGGCCGGGATCGGTCCGGACGAGGGTCGGTTCAACGAGGCGGTGTCGAGGGTGAACCCGGCGCTCCTCGAGAAAGCTGCCTAGTGCGCGTCGCTCTCTTCGGCGCGACCGGCAAGGTCGGCTCGCTCCTCGGGCCCGCTCTCGGGGCAGCCGGCCACGACGTCGTCGACGGGCGCGAAGGCGACCTGAGCGGCTGTGAGGCGGCCGTCGACTTCACGCAACCGGATGTCGTCGTCGCGAACGTGGAGGCGTGCCTCACTGCGAGAGTTCCCGTCGTCCTCGGGACGAGCGGTTTCGAGCTCGACGCGGTGGACGCTGCGGCTCGTGCGGCCGGCGTGCCCTGCTTCTACGCCCCCAACTTCGCCCAGGGCGCCGTTCTCATGCTGCGGTTCGCCGAGGAGGCGGCGAAGGTCTTCCCGCGCGCGGAGATCGTCGAGCTGCACGGCGAGGCCAAGCGCGACGCTCCGTCCGGCACGGCGAAGGCGACTGCGGCACGCATGGGCACGGAGCCGGCGATCCACTCGGTTCGGCTGCCCGGCCTCGTTGCGCACCAGGAGGTCATCTTCGGCGGACCGGGGGAGACACTGACGATTCGCCACGACACCACCTCGCGGGAGGCGTTCGTGCCGGGTGTTCTGCTCGCACTCGAGAAGGTGCGCGCACTTCCGCCGGGCCTCACCGTCGGGCTCGACAGCCTTCTCTAGCACGCGACTCCGGGTCACGCAGGAGGTGCGTGGCTGCCCGTGTCGTAGAATTTCGGTGTGCTGGGCGAGGTCCTGACAGCGATCGTCACGCCCTTCAAGGGGGACGGGATGGTCGATATCCAGAGCTTCCGAGCTCTTGCGTCGCACCTCGTCGCGAACGGCTCGGACGGTGTCGTCGTGACGGGAACGACCGGCGAATCGCCGACGCTCTCCGATAACGAGCGCTTCCAGCTGTACGAGGCCGCCGTAGAAGAGGTGGGCGATCGAGCGACGGTGATCGCTGGAACGGGGACCTATGCGACGGCCCACTCCGTCCACCTGACCGCGCGCGCACACGGGCTCGGCGTGCACGGCTTCCTCGTGGTGACGCCGTACTACTCGAAGCCGCCGGTGCGAGGGATCGTCCGCCACTTCGAGGAGATCGCGGCCGTCTCCGACCGGCCCATCGTGGCGTACAACATTCCCGGCCGCGTCGCCCTGAATCTGGAGACGGATGCGATCGCGCAGCTCGCGGAGATTCCGAACGTCCGCGCGGTGAAGCAGGCGAACCCCGATCTCGAGCAGGCGCGGGCGATCGTCGAGCTGGGGCTCGACCTGTACGCGGGCGACGACGACCTGATCTTCCCGTTCCTCGAGCTGGGCGGCCTCGGTGGCGTCTGTGTGCACACGCACATCGTGGGGCCGCGCGTGAAGGAGATGGTGCGGCTGTTCCGCGAGGGAGACGTCGACGGGGCGCGAGCGCTCGATGAGGAGCTGCTGCCCTCGATCGAGCTCCTGCGCGTGGTCACGAACCCGATCGCGATCAAGTGCGCCCTCAACCTGCTCGGTCACGAGGTCGGCGGGCACCGCCTTCCGCTCGTGGAGGCGACCGACGAGGAGCGCGACGCCGTGCGCGACTGCCTCGAGCGCCTCGCGCTCCTGCAGCCCGCCGCGGCCTGAGCATGGCGCGCTCGCAAGAGATCCTCGCTGCCCTCACGAACGCGCATGCGGGTGGAGTTCTCGCGCAGCCTCCCGGAATCGAGGGCGACCCGGGACTCGGAATCGCAGGCGTCACGGGTGTCCCGCGCGGCGCGACGTGGGATGCGGTTGCAGCCGCGGACTGCCCCGACCTGCCGGGCGACGCGCTGACCTTCACCGTCCTCGACGACGGCACGATCGTCACCGATCAGGAGCTTCCGGACGGCTCACTGGGACCGATCGCCGACGAGCTCGAGGCGACGGTGTCACCTCCGTACCGTGCGGCTGCGATCCGTAGCGAGGGGACGCTCTGGACGGGCGTTGCCCAATCGGTGCGGATCCTCGCCCTACCCGGCCTCGAGGGCGATACGGTCGAGCTCAGCGTCGTCGGGGGGCAGCGGGAGCTCACGATCGACGGCTCGCACGCGACCGACAGCGTGGCGGCGCTCGACGAGCTCGCCCAGGAGCAGGGCGACGTCGCGCTCAGCGCCGAGCGCATCGACGGCGAGCTCTTCGCGGTCGACCTGTTCCCGCTGTAGTCGGGCATCCGCGGGCACGATCAAGCGGCAGCCGTAGACTGAGCCGGTGAGCGACGTTCTCCGGATCATCCCGCTCGGCGGTCTCGGCGAGGTCGGGAAGAACATGACCGTGTACGAGTCCGCAGGCGAGATCCTCATCGTGGACGCCGGGCTCGCGTTCCCGCGTGACGAGCACCTTGGCGTCGACCTCCTGCTGCCAGACATCGGCTACCTCGAGGGTCGGCAAGTCCGAGCCGTCGTCCTGACGCACGGCCACGAGGATCACGTCGGTGGGCTGCCGTACCTGCTGCGCGAGGTGGACGTCGAAGCGGTGGTAGCGACGCCCCTCACACTCGCGCTCGTCAAGTCGAAGCTCGACGAGCACGGGCTGGGTCAGAAAGCCGAGCTCCTCGCGGCTGAGCCCGGCGACGCGCCTCTTACCATTGGCCCTTTCACCGTCGAGCTCGTCCGCGTCGCGCACTCCATCCCGGACTCGGCTGCGCTCGTCATCGAGTGCGGGGCCGGTCGCGTCGTGCACACGGGCGACTGGAAGCTCGACCACACGCCTGTGGACGGGCTCAAGACGGACGTGGGGAAGCTGGCCGAGATCGGCAATCGCGGTGTCGACCTCCTCCTCGGCGACTCGACGAACGCCGAGCGACCCGGAAACACCGGCTCGGAGCGAGTCGTCGGCGAGGCGTTCCGCGCGATCTTCCCCCTGAAGCGAGGGAAGATCCTCGTCGCCTCGTTCGCCTCGAACATCCACCGCATGCAGCAGGCCGCGGACGTCGCGGTCGAGCTGGGGCGGAAGGTCACGGTGGTCGGCCGCTCCATGCGGAAGAACCTGAACATCGCACGAAGCCTTGGCTACGTCTCGTTTCCCGAGGACGCGCTCGTGAATCCCGACGTCGCGGCCGAGCTGCCCGCAAACGAGGTGCTCGTCCTCTGCACGGGCAGCCAGGGCGAGCCCATGTCCGCTCTCACACGCATCGCCTACGGCGACCACAAAGCGGTCTCGGTCGAGCCGGGCGACACCGTCGTCATCTCCGCGAAGCCCGTGCCCGGCAACGAGCTGCGCGTGCACGACTCGATCAACCAGCTCGCTCGCGCCGGCGCGGAGGTGCTCCACGAGGAGATCGCGCCGGTCCACGTCTCCGGGCACGCGTACCAGGAGGAGCTGCGGACGATGCTCTCTCTGCTGCGGCCGCGGCATGTCATGCCGATCCACGGGGAGTACCGGATGCTCGCGGCGCATGCCAAGCTCGCGCGCGAGGCCGGCGTCCCCGAGGAGCGCATCCTCATCGCCGAGAACGGCTCGGTGGTCGAGCTCGCCCGCGGCGGGGCGAGGCTCGTCGACCGGGTGGAGACGGGAGTCACGTTCGTCGACGGCCTTCGTGTCGGGGACCTCCAGGACGTCGCGCTCCGCGATCGCCGCCGACTCGCCGACGACGGCGTGCTCATCGTGGTGACGACGCTCGCGTCGTCCGACGGTGGCGAGGTCGCGCCTCCGGAGCTGATCGCACGCGGCTTCGTCGAGTCCGACGATCTCCTCGGCGAGCTCCGCCAGGAAGCGGATCGCGTCGTGCGGGAGCTCGCAGCAGAGCATGTGACCGAGATCAAGCTCCTCCAGGAGCACATCCACGATGCCGTCGGCCAGATCGTCTACGACCGGACGCGACGGCGGCCCATGGTGCTCCCGGTCGTGATCGAGGTTTAGTGGTGCCTCCGCTCGTGACACCCGGCTGGCACTCCGTCATCGAGGGCAACGCCGCCAGCGAGCTGACCGCCAAGCGGCTGATCGCGCAGCTCCGGGCGTGCGAGGCGGCCTCGCTCGCGTTCTGCCGCCTGCTCGAGCGGTGGGGGAGGGGAGACGCGGTTCCGGCGACCCCCGGTGCACGCCAGGCCGCTCTCCATCGCGCGGCAGATCGAGTCGAGACCGCGCTCGCAGGGCTCGAGCGGCCGTTGTCGCAGTACCTGCTCGAGCTCGAGCCCGAGCGTGCGGAAGGACGCTCGTGGTACCTGGGCCCCGGCCCGGGGGAGCTCGTCGAGTGGCGTCCGGTGCTCGATCGCGCGGGCGTGCGCGCGTGCCCGAATCGCGTGGCTGCCGTCTACCTCGAGCTCGCGGTGCTCGTGCGTGCGCTCGAAGGTCTCGCGACGGCGGCCTCCCTCGACGCGGCACCGGATCGCTCGTCGCTCTGGGCGGGCCTGTTCGACCTCCATGACACGCTTCTCGGCTCGACCGTCGACGACCTGCGCGCGCTCGCTGCCTAGCGTCCGAGGTCGGCCGTCAGCCGCTTGGGCGCGACGATTCGATAGCTCTCCTCGACCCAGTCGCGCAGAACGTCCAGTGAGACGCCCGGCGCGCGCGTCGGCACCGTCACCCAGCCCGCCTTGCCCAGCCCGTAGCCGGTGGGCCGCGCGCCCTCGATCGACAGCGCGTGGGCATGCGACTCGTCGAGCTTCACTGTGATCTGCCGGGAGCCGTTCGAGCCGAGGAAGACGAAGATCTTGCCGCGCACCTTGGCCACGTCCTCGCCCCACGGGTGCTCCTCGACCGCCTCCGGGAGCGAAAGTGCGAACGCGCGGACCTTCTCACGCACGGTTGCCACGGCTCCGAGGACGATAGCCTCACGTGGTGGCCGAGCACGTCGTCGTCTTCGTCGAGGTTCCGTCCGGATCGAGGAACAAGTACGAGCTCGACGACGAGCTGGAGGCGATCGTCCTCGACCGACGCCTGTTCACCTCGATGGCGTATCCGGCCGACTACGGCTTCATCGAAGGGACGATGGGCGGCGACGGCGATCCGCTCGACGCGCTCGTTCTCGTCGGTGAGCCCACGTTTCCGGGCTGCCGCATTCGCGCGCGGGTCGTCGGCGTGTTCCACATGGCGGACGAGAAGGGGCCGGACGAGAAGATCATCTGCGTGCCGCTCAGAGACCCGGCATGGATGCGCCTGACGGACGTGCACGACATCCCGACGGAGTTGCGCAACGAGATCGAGCACTTCTTCCAGGTCTACAAGGACCTCGAGGAGGCGAAGGTCGAGACGCGCGGGTACGGGAATCGCGCCGACGCCGAGCTGGTCGTGGCCGAGGCTCGAGCGCGCGCCTCGTAGCGGCCGCCCGCAGGAGCGGGCGGGTAGGCGTCGAAACGCGCGAGCATGGCTGCTCGCAAGAAGAAGCGGCCGCTTCGGCCACGCGTCCCCTCCCGCGTGAAGAAGCGGACGAGAAGGACCCGCTCCGAGCACGAGAACGAGCTGCTCGGGCTCGCGCTCCTCGCGCTCGGGCTGGTCCTCTCGGCGATCCTCTACATCGGTCTCGACGGTGGTGCGGTCGGCTCGTGGCTGGCCGGCGCGCTCGAGGACCTCATCGGCAACGCGGCCTACGTGCTCCCGCTCGCCTTGCTCGCGACGGGTGGACTGCTCCTCGCGCGAAGCGAGCTCCTCGACGTGCGACCCTTCCGCCTCGGCATCGGTGTCGGCTTCCTCGGCCTGATGACGCTGCTCGGGAAGGACTCGGGCGGCTTCCTCGGGATGGCGATCGGCGGGACGCTCGCTGCCCTCATCGGCGAGACCGGGGCCGCGATCGTCGGCGGCGCGCTTCTGGTGGGTGGGCTCCTGCTCGTGTCGGGTGCGTCCACCGGCGCCGTTCTGCGCCGCACCGGCCACGTGATGCACCGAGCAGGCTCCGGAGCGCGCAGAGCGCTCGACTGGGCCTCCGCCGAGTCGCAGACCGAGGAGCGCTTCGACGCTCCGCCGTCGACGCCGAAGCCCGCCGTGCCCGAAGGCGTTCTCGACGGCGCACAGGCGTACCCCGACCTCGTCGGCACGTCGCGCGGCCAGGAGGAGCGGGCCGTTCTCGTTCCCGACCCCGAGGAGGCCGACGAGGCGCTCGCGAGCGCGGAGTCCGTATTCGGCGAGTCGGTCGAGAACGTCGACTACCGGCTGCCGGAGCGCTCGCTCCTGCGAACGTCGCCCGCGGTTGCCGCAACGAACGGCGGGACGGGCGCGCAGACTGCCGACCTCCTCGTGCGGACGCTCTCCGAGTTCGGCGTCGATGCAACGGTCATGGGCCAGATCTCCGGCCCGCGAGTGACGCGCTACGAGCTCCAGCTCGCACCGGGCACGAAGGTGTCGAAGGTCGCGGGCCTGAAGGACGACCTCTCGTACGCGCTCGCGACCACCGAGATCCGGATCCTCGCTCCGATCCCCGGAAAGCAGGCCGTGGGTGTCGAGGTGCCGAACCTCTCCCCGAAGCTCGTCACCCTCGGCGACATCTTCGGCGACCTGCCGGCGACCGCGAGCCCGCTCTCCGTGTGGCTCGGCAAGGACATCTCCGGAAACGCCGTGTGGACCGACCTCGCGCGCATGCCGCACCTCCTCATCGCCGGCACCACGGGCTCGGGCAAGTCGGGCTGCATCAACACGATCCTCACCTCGACGCTGCTCCGGGCGACACCCGACGAGGTGCGCATGATCCTCATCGACCCGAAGCGGATCGAGCTCGGCTACTACGAGTCGATCCCGCACCTCCTGACCTCGGTCGTGTCGAGCCCGAAGGAGGCCGCGACGGTGCTCATGAACGTCGTCGCCGAGATGGAGCGCCGTTATGAGCGGCTCTCGTTCGTTCGGGCGCGCAGCCTGCCGGAGGCGAACCGAGCGCTCCGCGCGCGCGGAGAGGCGACGCTCCCGTACCTGCTCGTCGTCATCGACGAGCTCGCCGACCTGATGATGGTCTCGCCGCAGGCGGTCGAGGACTGCGTCATCCGGCTCGCGCAGAAGTCCCGCGCGGTCGGCATCCACCTCGTCCTGGCCACTCAGCGGCCCTCGGTGGACGTCATCACCGGGATGATCAAGGCCAATGTTCCGTCGCGCATCGCCTTCGCCGTCTCGAGCCAGACGGACTCGCGCGTGATCCTCGACGGCGCCGGCGCCGAGAGCCTGCTCGGGCAGGGAGACATGCTGTTCAAGCCGCTCGGCACGTCACGGCTGCAGCGACTCCAAGGCGCCTACGTGAGCGAGGAGGAGGTCGCGCTCGTCGTCGAGCAGTGCCGCTCACAGCGTGGCCAGGATCTCGACGAGTCGCTGCTGGAGGCCCGCGAAGCCGCGTTCGAGGATGCCGAGGACGACGCCGACTTCGACCCCGACGAGGATCCCCTGCTCGAGAAGGCGATCGAGATCGTCGTGCAGACACAGACGGCGTCCGTCTCGCTGCTCCAGAGGCGTCTCCGCGTCGGCTACACTCGCGCCGGGCGTTTGATCGACATGCTCGAGCGGCGGGGGATCATCTCAGGGTACGAAGGGTCGAAACCGAGGCGTGTACTCGTCTCGGAGACCGAGATCCACGCTGTCTAGAGCGCGTGTAAGGACTGGGCTGCGACTTGAGAACCGGCCCAACTTACGGTTAGATCAAGCGTCCAATCAGGGCGGCAGGCTTACTCGTAAGGAGGGCAAGTGAAAGTACGCAGAGCGGCGATTGGCGCTGTGCTCGCGCTCGCGGCAGCGTCGGCGCTGATCATCAGTTCGGCCGGTTCGGCGAAGCCCGAGCAGGACGACTTCAAGATGGCGATCTTCACGGACATCGGGTCACTCCAGGACCGCTCGTTCAACCAGCTCGCGAACGAGGGCCGGATCGCCGTCGGCAAGCAGCTCGGGATCTCGACCCGTGTCTACCAGACGAAGAAGGAGTCGGAGCGGATCCCGAACGCGCTCGCTGCGGCCCGGGCGGGCCACAACGTCGTCTTCGGCGTCGGCTTCCTCAACTTCTCGGCGATCAACGCGGTTGCACCGAGATACCCCGACCTGAAGTTCGTGGGAATCGACCAGCCGTACGTGCTGTACGCGAAGAAGCCGAGGAACGCAACCGGCGTCGTCTTCGCCGAGCACGAGGCCGGCTACCTCGTCGGTCACCTGGCGGCGCAGCAGCTCAAGAGCCAGGGCGGCCCGCAGATCATCAGCGCGGTCGGCGCCAACAACGTGCCCGCGATCGTGAAGTTCATCAGCGGCTACATCCAGGGCGCCAAGAAGGCGAACCCGAGCGTCAGGGTGCTCGCGAACTACGCGAACGACCCCACGTTCTCCGACCAGGCGAAGTGCAAGGAGACCGCGCTCGGCCAGATCGAGCAGGGGACCAGGGTCATCTTCCAGGTCGCCGGCGGCTGTGGTCTCGGAGCCCTCTCGGCGGCGAAGGAGGCCAAGATCTGGGGCATCGGCGTTGACGCCGACCAGCTCTATCTCGGCAGCCACATACTGACGAGCGCGCTCAAGGGCGTCGACCTCGCGGTCAAGGAGCTCACCGTGCTGGCTCAGGACGGCACGCTCCAGTCGCGCAGGGACTACGTCTACAGCCTCAAGAACAACGGGGTCAGGCTCGGCTCCGTGAACCCGAGGGTCAAGAAGAGCTTCGTCGCCAAGACGACGGCGGTCGGCAAGCTGATCGCCGCGGGCAAGATCAAGGTCAAGCCCATCATGAAGTTCAAGGCGTCGAACTAGAGCAAGCGAGCGTTTCAGGGGGTGAGGCACCGCCTCACCCCCTAGAATCGCCCCTCGATGAGCACGTCCCCAGTCGTCCTCGAGCTCCGGGGCATTACGAAGCGCTTTCCAGGGACGCTCGCGAACGACCACGTCGACTTCGACCTCCGGCGCGGGGAGGTCCACGCGCTACTCGGCGAGAACGGCGCCGGTAAGTCGACCCTCATGAACATCCTCTACGGGCTCTACAGCCCCGACGAGGGCGAGGTCCTGATCAACGGCGAGCAGGCGCAGATCTCCTCCCCGGGAGACGCCATCGATCGCGGGATCGGCATGGTCCACCAGCACTTCATGCTCATCCCCGTGATGAGCGTGGCCGAGAACATCGTCCTCGCCGTCGAGCCTCGCCGGGACGGCATCCTCCTCGACTACCGAGCCGCCCGGACGCGTGTCGCCGAGCTCGCCGGGTCGTTCGGTTTCGCGATCGACCCGGACGCGCTCGTCCAGGACATCACCGTCGGCCAGCAGCAACGCGTCGAGATCCTGAAGGCGTTGTATCGCCGCGCCGACATCCTCATCCTCGACGAGCCAACCGCGGTGCTCACGCCGCAGGAGGCGGTGGAGCTGTTCGGGATCCTGAACAACCTGCGCGAGGACGGGATGTCGATCATCTTCATCAGCCACAAGCTGAACGAGGTGCTCGAGATCGCCGACCGCGTGACGGTTCTGCGCCGCGGCAAGAAGATCGAGACGCTCCCGACCGCCGGAGCCACCGAGGAGGAGCTCGCGCGGCGCATGGTCGGCCGGGACGTCGTGCTGCGTATCGAGAAGGGTGCGAGCGAGCCGGGCGAGCCGATCCTCGTCGTCGAAAGCCTGTCCGTGCGCGACGAACGGGGCCTCGAGAAGGTGCGGGACGTCTCGTTCGAGGTGCGCGGTGGCGAGATCGTGGCGATCGCGGGAGTCGACGGCAACGGCCAGACGGAGATGATCGACGCCCTTACGGGACTCCGGCGACCGGAAAGCGGACGTGTGCTCGTCGACGGCTCGGACGTGACGACCGACAACGCGCGCAAGCACTTCGAGATCGGGGTCGGCCACGTTCCCGAGGACCGGCAACGCCGCGGCCTCGTGCTCGACTTCACGCTGGCCGAGAACATCGGGCTGCACGACTACCGCAAGCGCCCGTATTCCCGGTTCGGCTGGCTCAACCCGAAGCGTCTCGTCGAGCGTGCGCGCAGGCTGATCGCCGAGTTCGACGTGCGCGGAGGCGGCCCGGCCACGCACGGCGGAGCCCTCTCCGGCGGCAACCAGCAGAAGGTGATCCTCGCCCGCGAGATCGATCGCGACCCCCGAGTCCTCGTCGCAGCCCAGCCCACGCGTGGGCTCGACGTGGGCGCGATCGAGTTCGTGCACCGGCGCCTGGTCGAGGAGCGCGACGAGGGACGCGCCGTGCTGCTCGTCTCGCTCGAGCTCGAGGAGGTCCTGTCCCTCGCGGACCGGATCCTGGTCATCTACGAGGGCGAGATCGTCGGCGAGTTCCCGCCGACGGCCAGCGAAGAGGAGCTCGGCGTCGCCATGACGGGCGGCGGGAAACGCGAGATCGCGGCGTGACCACGTGACCGTCACCCAGGTCGAGACGCCGCCGCCGGGAGCTGACCCGGGCACCGCCAAACGTGGGTGGATCGAGCGGTCGAGCGGCATCCTCGCGCCGATCATCACGGTCGTCCTCGCCTTCCTGATCAGCGGCATCGTCGTCTACCTGACCACCAGGAACCTCGGCGACACACTCGAGACGTATCGGGCCATCTTCCGGGGCTCCGGCCTCTCCTGGTTCTTCGAAGTCGGGAGCCACGACATCGGCCTTCCGTTCTCCGACGCACGCGTGTGGTTCCCGTGGAACACGGACGACATCGAGTCGCTCGCGGCGACGAACCTCCAGCAGACGCTGATCCTCTGGACTCCACTCGTGCTCACCGGCCTCGCCGTCGCATTCGCGTTCCGCTGCGGGCTCTTCAACATCGGCGGGCAGGGTCAGTACATCGCCGGGTCGACGGCCGCCATTCTCATCGCGACCGAGATTCCGGACCTCGTCGACCTGCCGCGCCTCCTTCTGATCGTCGTCTCGATCGTCGGCGGAATGCTCGCCGGAGCGCTCGTAGCCGGGATCGCCGGCTTCCTGAAGGGCACGGTCGGGGCCCACGAGGTGATCACCACGATCATGCTGAACTGGATCGTCATCTGGGTCGCGTCCTACCTCTTCGGCATCGGCGGCCCCTTCCAGACCGAGGAGTCCGACGCGATCCCCTCGTCCGCGGACATCCCGGAGGAGGCGAAGCTCCCCATCTTCTGGGGCGACCCGCTGCTCCAGGGGCTCCATATCGGACTCTTCGTGGCGCTTCTCTCGCTCGTGGTGTACGCGTTCACGTTGAACCGGACGACGCTCGGATACGAGGTCCGCGCGGTCGGTTTCAACCCGGAAGCCGCGCGCTACGGCGGGATCAGCGTCGCCCGCAACTACTTCCTCGCGATGGCCATCGCGGGCGCGTTCGCCGGCCTCGCGGGCTCGCTCGACTCGCTCGGGTGGCAGTTCCGGCTCGACATCACCCAGATCCAAGGCGCGACGATCGGCTTCACCGGGATCGCAGTCGCGCTCCTCGGGCGCAACACCGCGGTCGGTGTCGGCCTCGCCGCGCTCCTGTTCGCGGCCCTCGACACCGGGACGGCGTCCCGGAACCTCGACCCGGAGATCTTCGATCCCGAGCTCGCCTCGAGCCTGTCGATCATCATCCAGGGGCTCGTGGTGCTGTTCGTGGGCGCCCAGCTCGTGATCGTCTACCTGCTCGCGCGAGCGAGCCGCTCGCGTCAAGGAAGCGCCGCATGAGCACTCTCGCGAGTCGCATTCCTGATCGACGGAGGGCATTCGCGGGCCTGGGCGTCGTCGTCGGAATCGTCGCGGCGCTCTTGATGGTGCCGCCGATCACGCTTCGCAGCCCGATCGTGCCGATCGTCCTCGGCCTCGTCGCGGTGACCATCGGGCTGGGCTCGTGGTTCCGCGGCGAGCGGAGGATCGGGAGTTACGCGATGGCGGCCGGCGTGATCGGGCTCGCGATCGGGCTCCTGGCGACCCGCTCGAGCGTCGAGAACCTCGACTCGGTCGTCGTCTGGGGAGCCCTCGTCGGTGCCACGCTTCGGTACGCAACGCCGCTCGTGTTCGCCTCGCTCGGCGGCCTGTTCTCCGAGCGCTCGGGCGTCGTGAACATCGGCCTCGAAGGGATGATGCTGACGGGGGCGTTCTTCGCCATCTGGGGCGCAGACGTCACCGGCACGTGGACGCTGGGCCTGGCGATCGGAATCGGGTCCGGGGCGCTGTTCGGCCTCCTGCACGCGTTCTTCTCGATCACCCTGCGCGCCGATCAGATCGTCGGCGGCACGGCCATCAACCTGATCGCGCTCGGGCTGACGACGTACCTCTTCATCAAGATCTACGGCACGTCGGGCACGCCAACGGGGATCTCCTCCATCCCGAACGTGACGATCGGATTTCTCGACGAGGTCCCCGTGCTCGGGAACTTCCTCGACGACGTCTTCGGTCAGCTCAACCTCATGATCTGGGCCGGGTTCCTCCTCGTCGTCGCGGTGTGGATCGTCGTCTTCAAGACCCCGATCGGGCTGCGCATCCGCTCGGTGGGCGAGCACCCCCGTGCGGCGGACACGGTCGGGATCAACGTGTACGCGGTTCGCTACGGCGCAGTGGTGCTCTCGGGCGCGCTCGCAGCCGCAGGTGGCGCGTACCTCTCGCTCGGCTTCGTGGAGACGTTCGACCAGAACATGACCGCAGGGCGCGGGTTCATCGCGCTCGCCGCGTTGATCTTCGGAAGCTGGCGGCCTTTCGGGGCGGCTGCCGCGTGCCTCCTGTTCGGGTTCTCCAGCGCCCTCTCCGACAACCTCCAGACGTACTCGACCTCGGTCTCGGTCCTGTTCGAGGCGTTGCCGTACGCCCTCACGCTCGTCGCGGTCGCCGGAGTCATCGGTCGCTCCATTCCTCCCGCCGCCATTGGTCGTCCGTACGTCAAGCAGTAGCGCGCGCTCGTCCTCGTCGGGGGCAGCCTGGGGGTCGGTCGTGCTCGGAATCGCGTCGGTCGCGACGATCCCGGTCGCGGTCTATCTCACGCGGTTCAGCTCGAGCTACGAGCTCCTCCACGCGGGCTTCGCGATCCCCGTCGCGGCCGCGCTCGCGTTCGTGGCTCTCGCGCTATCGCGCCGCGCGCGGCTTCGTCGCACGGTCTCGCTCGAAGGCGACGGATCAGGCGTGGCGGTCGCGGGTCGCGTCCTGGCGGTCGCCGGACTGTGCATGGCCGCGGCGGCCGTCGTGGCGCTCGGTGTCTACGGGTTGCTCGAGTACGTCGGGTCGCGCGGCTGAACTCTGCGCAAGACCGGAATCTGCGAGCGCCAGATTCCGGTCGCGCCAAACCCCTGAAGGCGTCCGCTTCGCGGCCGCTGCGCGTGTGACTGCTCATCGCCGATCACGTCTACACTGTCGCGCTGCATGTTCGACATCGGCTCCAGCCTCCGCGAGGCTCGATTGCGCCAGAACCTCGATTTCCCCGAGCTCGAGGAGAGGACGAAGATCCGGCCGAAGTACCTGAGGGCGCTCGAGGACGAGCGCTTCGACATCCTGCCGGCGCCCACCTACGTGCGCGGCTTCCTCCGCTCGTACGCCGAGTCGCTGGGCCTCGACGGGCAGCCGTTCGTCGACGAGTACAACTCCCGGTTCACGGTCGGCGAGGACGAGGCGCCCGTGCGTGCGCGGCGCGTCCCGCCCCCGCGCAGCAGCCGCGGTCCACGTGAGTCACGCGTCGCGGTCGTTGCTCTGGCCGCGATCGCCGTCGCGACCGCGCTCGTCATCGCGGCGTGGAAGTTCGGGGGTCCCGAGGGGGAGAAGGTCCCCGGCCTCGCCCCGCCCGATTCCGGGAACGTGACGAGCACGTCCGCGTCGCAGCGGCAGACACGGCTCGTCCTCCGCGCTCAGCAGGGGAGCTCGTGGATGGAGATTCGCGCCGGCGGCAAGCTCCTGTACAGCGGCACGCTCGAGCGAGGTCAGCGCAAGAGCTTCGAGGGCCGGCGCCTGCAGCTCGCGATCGCCGAGCCGGAGAACGTCCTCGTCCGTTTGAACGGGAATCGGGTCGCCCTGCCCGCCGGCACCACGTTCGTGGTCACACCGAAGCGGATCGCTCGGGCCACGTCTTGAGCCGCCCGCAGGCGGCGATCGTCGTCACGGGCTCGGAGCTCGTTCGCGGCGAGCGGCAGGACCGCAACGGGCCGTTCCTCGCAGCCGAAGCGGTTCGTCTCGGCCTCGATCCGGCTCGGATCGCGATCGTCGGCGATCGTCCGGAGGATCTCGAGCTTGCGTTCCGGGAAGGCTTCGGTGCCGATCTCTGCCTCGTCTCGGGAGGGCTCGGCCCGACCCACGACGACCGGACCGTCGAGCTCGTCGCGCGCGTCGCAGACCGTGCGCTCGTGCTGGACGAGGAGCTCGAGCGGCAGATCGAGACGATCTCGCGCACGATCGCCGAGCGGTTGGGCCGCTCGTACACGGACTTTGCGACCGGCGTGCGCAAGCAGGCGACCCTGCCGGAGGGAGGGATCTCGCTCGGGCTTGCCGGGACTGCGCCGGGTGTCGTCCTCGACACAGGATCCTGCGTCGTCGTCGTGCTGCCAGGCCCTCCCAGGGAGCTGCGCCGGCTGTGGCCGCGCGCGCTCGAGACGGAGCCCGTTCGGCGTGTGCTCGCACAGGCACCGCCACGAGAGCACCGCGTGCTTCGCTTCTTCGGAACACCCGAGTCCGCGGTTGCGGAGGCGCTGGCTGTCGCGGGCGGCGACGGAAACGGTGTCGAGGCGACGATCTGCGCGCGGGAGTTCGAGATCCACGTCGACCTCTTCGTCGAGCCTCGTGCCGCCGAGCGGGGCGCGGAGGTTGCAGGCGTTCTTCGCGGACGGCTTGCGTCCTACCTCTTCGGCGAGGACGAGCGCTCCATCGCGGAGATCGTCCTCGACCTCGGTCGGGCACAGGGGCTGACCGTGGCGACCGCGGAGTCGTGCACGGGCGGAATGGTCGCTGCGCGCCTGACGGCGGTGCCCGGGTCGAGCGACGTGTTCCTGGGCGGGGTCGTCGCCTACGCGAACGAGGTCAAGCTCACGGAGCTCGGCGTCGAGTCCGAGACGCTCGAGCGGCACGGCGCCGTTTCGGTCGAGACCGCCCGCGAGATGGCGTCCGGCGTCAGGGCACGGCTCGGGGCGGACATCGGCGTCGCAGTCACGGGTGTCGCGGGACCGGGCGGCGGAACGCCCGACAAGCCGGTCGGCCTCGTCTTCGTGCACGCGGTCGGCCCGGACGGCGAGGAAGCCGTCCGTACCGAGCTTCCCGGCGACCGGGACATGATCCGCGGGAGGGCGACGGCCGCCTCGCTCCACCTCGTGCGCAGGTTGTTGGAGAGTCGCGACACATCGGGGTGAGTCGGGCGGGTACCGTCGAGGGGGATGAGCGGCTCCGGCTCTTTCTCGCACTCGAGGTGCCTGCAGACATCTCCGAGGCGCTCGCGGCGTGGGGTGCCGTCCACCTCACCGGCGGGCGACGGCTCCATGAGCTCCACGTCACACTCGCGTTCCTCGGCTACCAACCTCGAGGGGTCCTTCCAGCCGTGCTCGACGCCATGCGCAACGAGGCTCGCGCGACCGAGCCCTTCGCGCTCGAGCCTGTCCGGTACCGGGAGACGCGCTCGGTCGGGATGCTGGTCCTCGCCGATCCGAGCGGCGGCGCGAGTCGGCTCGCCGGCCGCTTGCACAGCCGTCTCGAGGCGCTCGGCATCTACGAGCCGGAGCGCCGTCCATGGCTCCCTCACGTCACCGTCGTGCGGTTCCGCGAGCGCCCCAGGCTCGACCCGCCGCCACCGGAGACAGGCCCATTCGTACCGTCCGGGGTCGCTGCTTTCCTTTCACGTCTGCACCCGTCAGGGGCGCGGTACGAGGTACTCGAGTCGTGTTCGCTAGGAGCAGTGTCGTAGGAACAGTGTCGTAGGAGCAGTGTCGTGAGCAACCACAGAACCGCAGGAAGGATGGGGCGATGAAACGTGAGGAAGCGCTCGACGTCGCGCTCGGGCAGATCGAGCGACAGTTCGGCAAGGGCTCGGTGATGCGCATGAGTGACCGGCCGCAGGTGTCGATCGGTGCGATCTCGTCCGGCTCGCTGGCACTCGACCTTGCGCTCGGGATCGGTGGTCTTCCACGCGGACGGATCGTCGAGATCTTCGGGCCCGAGGCTTCCGGAAAGACGACGCTCGTCTACCACGTCATGGCCGAAGCCCAACGCCGCGGAGGCATCTGCGCGTTCATCGACGCGGAGCATGCGATGGACCCGTCGTACGCGCGGCGAATCGGCGTGGACATCGACCAGCTGCTCGTCTCCCAGCCCGACACCGGCGAGCAGGCGCTCGAGATCGCGGAGCTCCTGATCCGCTCCGGTGCGCTCGACATCGTCGCCGTCGACTCGGTCGCCGCGCTCGTGCCGAAGGCCGAGATCGAGGGCGAGATGGGCGACTCCCACGTCGGCCTCCAGGCCCGCCTCATGAGCCAGGCGCTCCGAAAGCTCGCCGGCACGCTCAACCGCACCGACACGATCTGCATCTTCACGAATCAGCTCCGCGAGAAGATCGGCGTCATGTTCGGGAATCCCGAGACGACGCCAGGTGGCCGTGCGCTCAAGTTCTACGCGTCGGTCCGCCTCGACATCCGCCGGATCGAGACCCTCAAGGACGGGGCCGAGGCGTTCGGCAACCGGGTGCGCGTGAAGGTCGTCAAGAACAAGGTCGCCCCACCGTTCAAGCAGGCGGAGTTCGACATCGTCTACGGCTCGGGCATCCCGTGGGAGGGGACGGTGCTCGACGTCGCGCTCGAGAAGAAGGTCGTTCAGAAGGCAGGCTCGTACTTCAGCTTCGGCGACGAGCGGCTCGGTCAGGGTCGGCAGAACGCGACCGCGTTCCTGTCCGAGAATCCGGACATCGTCCAGCAGATCCTCGTCCGCATCCAGGCCGAGGCGCCCGAAGATCAGGTCATCTCCGCGCGGCTGCTCCCGTCGGGGCCGCCGTCCGAGGAGGCCGTTGCCGTGGAGGTCGAGGAGGAGCCGGCGGCGGTCGAGAGCGGAGTCGCCGAGTAGGGACGGGGTGGAGTCGCACCAACAGGACGCGGCCACCGATACCGGTCGCGACGCGATCGAGAAGGCGCTGCGAGCGCTCAGGCACCGCGACCGGAGCGCTCGTGAGCTCGACCGTCATCTCGCGGCGCGGGGCGTCGAGGAGCCCGAGCGGGAGGCGGC
Source organism: uncultured Gaiellaceae bacterium (assembly GCA_963802865.1). Lineage (GTDB taxonomy): Bacteria > Actinomycetota > Thermoleophilia > Gaiellales > Gaiellaceae > GMQP-bins7. Next base: position 182,263 of record CAWDKB010000014.1, on the reverse strand, counting down.
CGTCGAGACCCTCACACGAACGGGCGTCGTCGACGACAACCGCTTCGCGAACCTTCGCGCGAACTCGCTCGCTCGTCGCAACGCCGGGGACGACGCCATTCGCCATGCGCTCCGCCAGGCTGGCGTCGCGACGGACGTCGTCGAGGACGCGCTCACGCACCTCGAGCCCGAGGTCGAGCGAGCGCGACGTGTCGTCGGAGTCCGAGGATCCGGGCCGAAGACGGCCCGCTACCTCGCCGGGAAGGGGTTCGCGCACGAGGTCGTGCGCGAGGTCGTTGCGGAAGCTCCAGCCGACGAGTTAGGATGACTGCGCTTTCACCAGGTATTTCTCCTGCTCGCACGCGTTTTCTGAATCCATGAGACAAATCCGAACCTCGATGAGCAACGGCGTCGGTCGACGCTTGGGCAGCTCCGGAGGATGCACGACCACCTGACGTAACGACGTGGTACACGCCGGTCGCGACCGAGCTCGACGACTGCCGGATGAGAGCACCCGCGGCACCTGCCGTGGACAACGGAACCCTCCCTGGAGGATCGAATGCTCTCGGCTGTTGCGGCGCTCATCGGAATCGTGGTCGGGGCACTGGGGGCGTCCGTGTTTCTGCTCGCCCGGTCGCGCTCGCGGGTTCGGAGTGCCGAGGTCGAGCGCGAGCGGCTGCTCGGCGAGGCGCGGCGCGAAGCCGATGCCGTGCGGCGCGAGGCGCAGGTCGAAGCTCGCGAGCAGGCGGTGCAGCTGCGGAGCGAGATGGAGGCCGAGATCCAGGATCGCCGCGTCCAGATCGCGAAGATCGAGGAACGAGTACTCCAGAAGGACCTGGAGGCGGATGGACGCCTCGTCGAGGTCGAGCGCAAGGAGCAGGGCCTCGGCGATCGCGAGGTGCACGTGAAGGCGTTGCAGGAGGAGCTGCGCGAGACGCATCGGGACGCGTTGACCGCGCTGGAGAAGATCTCCGGTCTGACCGCACAGGAGGCGCGCCAGCAGGTCCTCGAGCGCTCGAAGGATCTCGTCCGGCACGAGCTTGCCCGCGAGGTCCGGCAGATGGAGGAAGAGGCGCGCGGCGATGCCAGGAGGCGCGCGAGGGCGCTGATCGCGGACTCGCTGCAGCGGGTCGCCGCCAGCCACACGGCCGAGGCGACGGTGACGGTCGTCGAGCTCGCGTCCGACGACCTCAAGGGACGGATCATCGGTCGCGAAGGCCGCAACATCAGGTCGCTCGAGCACCTGACGGGAGTCGACTTCATCATCGACGACACGCCGCACGCGGTCGTCCTCTCGTCGTTCGATCCGCTGCGCCGCGAGGTCGCCCGGCTGACGCTCGAGAAGCTCATCGAGGACGGGCGCATCCATCCCGCGCGGATCGAGGAGATGTACTACCAGGCGAAGGCCGAGCTCGAGGAGCACGTGCTGCAGGCCGGCGAGCAGGCCGTCTTCGAGGCGAACTGCGGCGAGTTCCACGAGGAGCTCGTCCGCGTCCTGGGCCGGCTGCGATATCGCACGAGCTACGGGCAGAACGTCCTCAAGCACACGCTCGAGGTCGTCCACCTGAGCGGGATCATGGCCGCCGAGCTGAAGGCGGGCGTGAAGACGACCAAGCGGGCAGCGCTGCTCCACGACATCGGCAAGGCCATGAGTCATGAGGTGGACGGATCGCACGCCCTGATCTCGGGCCAGCTCGCGCGTCGCTACGGCGAGTCCGAAGGGGTCGTCCACGCGATCGAGGCGCATCACTACGAGCAGCAGCCGCAGACCGTCGAGGCGGTGCTGCTCATCTCCGCGGACGCGATCTCGGCCTCCCGGCCGGGGGCGCGCGGCGAGAGCCTCGAGAACTACATCCGGCGGCTCGAGGCGCTCGAGGAGATCGCGTCCGCCAAGCCGGGTGTCGCGAAGGCGTACGCGCTGCAAGCTGGTCGCGAGATTCGCGTGATCGTCGAGCCCACCGAGGTCGACGACGACGCTGCGGTGCTCCTGTCACACGAGATAGCGCGGGAGATCGAGGACCAGCTCGAGTACCCGGGCCAGGTCAAGGTCATCGTCATTCGCGAGAGCCGGGCGATCGAGGTGGCGAAGTAGACGCTCGCGCGGCCGCGCGGCACTGGGCCGACGTCTGGACGCGCGGATGGCCCACCGCGGACGTCGAGTCGATCGCGGCGCTGTACGCGCCGAACGCCGTCTTCTACTCGCACCCGTTCCGCGCTCGCGAGCGTCCGGCCGCCTACGTGGAGTGGGCGTTCGCCGAGCAGGAGTCCGCCGAATGCCGGTTCGGCGAGCCCATAGTCGACGGAGAGCGCGCGGCGGTCGACTGGTGGGCCGTCGTCACCTCGAGGGACGGCTCCTCGCAGTCACTTGCCGGGACATCGCTGCTTCGCTTCGACGCAGACGGCTTGGTCGTCGAGCAGCGTGATGCGTGGGCCGAAACGGACGGGCGTCGCGACGTCTCCGAGTGGGCTCCCGTGTCCTGACTGGGGACGAGCGTCCCTACACTTCGCCGGTGATGCGCCGGTACCACGTCACGACCTTCGGATGTCAGATGAACGCTCACGACTCCGAGCGGATCAAGGGGATGCTCGAGTCGCTCGGGCTCGGCGAGGCCGTCTCGTCGGAGGACGCGGATGTGCTCGTGTTCAACACGTGCACGATCCGCGAGAAGCCGGACACGCGCCTCGCGGCTCATCTCGGCAACGCCGCGGCGCGAAAGCGGGAACGGCCCGACCTGGTGGTCGCCGTGGGCGGGTGCTATGCGGAGGCCCAGCGAGGTCGCATCTTCGACCAGTACCCGTTCGTGGACGTCGCCTTCGGGCCCGGATCGATTCCCCATCTCGGAGACTGGATCGCCGCGGGCGGGCACGCCGTGTCGCGAGGCAAGTTCGGGACGCACGAGTCCTTCGCCGCGGAGCTCCCGATGCACCGAGAGCGTCGTTTCCAGGCCTGGGTCCAGGTCTCGATGGGGTGCAACTCGAAGTGCGCGTATTGCATCGTTCCCGCCGTCCGCGGACGCGAACAGAGTCGCCGACCGGGTGACGTCGTCGCAGAGGTGTCCCGCCTCGCGGAGGAAGGCGTGCGCGAGATCACACTGCTCGGTCAGAACGTCAACTCGTGGGGACGCGATCTCGCGCCGGGATCCGGACCGACTTCGGCGAGCTGCTTCGCGCGTGCGACGCCGTACCGGGAATCAGCCGGATCCGATTCACGAGCCCGCATCCCAAGGACTTCCGCGACCCAGTCGTGGCGGCGATGGCCGAGTGCGAGAGCGTGTGCGAGCACGTCCATCTGCCCGCGCAGTCGGGGTCCACGCGGATGCTGAAGGCGATGCGTCGCACCTACGATCGAACCAGATATCTCGCGCTCGCCGACAAGCTCCGTAGCGCAATACCCGACCTCGCACTCGGGACGGATCTGATCGTCGGCTTCCCCGGCGAGACGGAGGCAGACTTCGAGGACACGCTCTCGCTGGTCGAGGAGGTCGGGTACGAGAGCGCGTTCACGTTCATCTTCTCGCCCCGCGCGGGAACGGAGGCGGCGGAGCTTCCCGAGCAGGTTCCCGACGGCGTCAAGCATCGCCGGCTGGAGGAGCTCGTCGACGTCGTGCAGCGGGTTGCGGCCGCTCGAAGTGCAAACCGCATCGGGCGAATCGAGGAAGTGCTCGTCGAGCGACCCAGTCGCACCGACCCGTCGCTCATGAGCGGACGCACGCGCCGGAACACGACCGTCAACTTCGTCGGCCTCGCGGCACCCGGGGAGCTCGTCGACGTTCTCGTCGAGGGCTCGACCTCCACGACGCTCAGCGGTCGCGTCGTCACTGCCGTTGCCGCGTAGGCAGCAGCTTGAACGCTTTCGGCGCACTCCGTGACACACCCGTACGGTTTTCCTCGTTACGATCGCAGCGGGTGGTGGGCCGGGGTGCCCCACGAGGCATGACCTCTCTGGACTACGACGTCCTCGCGATCTTCGGGCCGACGGCGTCAGGCAAGTCCGCCGTCGCCGAGGGGCTCGCGGCGCGCCTGGGATCGGAGATCGTCGCGGCGGATGCGCTCCAGGTGTACCGGGGCCTTCCGATCCTCACGAATCAGCCGGTCGCCGCGACCCGGCTCGTGGCCATTCGAGATCTCGACGAGGACATGTCCGTCGCCGAGTACGCCGACCTCGCGCACGCGGCGATCGACGAGATCGTCGAGGCACGGGGCCTCGCCGTCGTCGCCGGCGGTACCGGCCTGTACCTCCGCGCGGCGCTCTGCGACCTGCGGATTCCGCCCGCAGTCGACGAGGAGACGCGGCAGTCCTGGGAGCGCCGCTACGACCGCGACCCTCGCGGCGCGCACAGTGCGCTCGCTGCGATCGATCCGGTCGCTGCCGCGGCCGTGCACCCACACGATCGCCGCCGCGTCGTGCGGGCGCTCGAGGTGGCCGAGGCAGGTGGCTCGCTCGTCGAAGCTGCGGACAGGCTCTGGTCGCAGGAGACGCGCCGGCCGACGCTCGTCGTAGGGCTCGACGTTCCGGCAGGAGCGCTCGAGGAGCGAATTCGGGCTCGGACACGGGAGATGCTCGACCGTGGAGCGGCAGCGGAAGCCGGGCGCGCGCTCAGCGGCCCTATCTCGCGAACTGCCGCGAAGGCGCTGGGACTACAGGAGGTCGCCACGCTTCCACCCGACGAAGCCGGCGAGCGGATCGTCATTCGGACGAGGCGGTACGCCGCCTACCAGCGCAAGTGGATGCGCCGCATTCCCGGCATCGTCATGATCGACGCGGACCGGCCCTCGGAACAGGTGGTGGATGCGATCCTCGACGTGGCGCGCGCTCGGTAATACGTATCTCGTCGTCGAGCCGGGCCAGCGCAGGCTCGACTCCGCCCGCGCCCGCGAGCTGGCCCGGGAGACCGACGGCATCGTCGAGGTCCTCACCGAGAGCGGAGACTCCATCGACGTCGCCATCTGGAACCCGGACGGTTCGCAGGCGGAGCTCTCGGGGAACGGGACACGCATCGCGGCCGCATGGCTGTTCGGACGATCAGGGGCAGATGCGATCGACGTTCGTGTGGGTGACCGTAGGGTCACGAATCGCCGGCTCGAGAGCGGTGATATCGAGCAGGATCTGGGAGCCGTCGACGTTGGGGCTCCCGAGGTCGTCGACGGGATCTCGCTCGTGCCCGTGTCGGTCGGCAACCCGCACGCCGTCGTCCTCGGCGACCCCGACGACATTCTCCGGATCGGGCCGCAGCTCGAGACGCATCCGCGCTTCCCCGAACGGACGAACGTCCAGGTCGTGCGCGTCGAGCGCCCAGGAGAGGTGACGGCGCGCGTCTGGGAGCGCGGGGTGGGGGAGACACCATCCTCGGGGACGAGCGCGGTCGCCGTGGCGGCGGCGACGCACGGGGAAGGCGACGTCCTCGTCCACTTTCCCGGCGGGGATCTTCGAGTCAGCCTCGCCGCCGGACGGGCGCGGCTCGTCGGCTCGGCCGAGCGCGTCGCGTAGTCAGCTCTAGCGAATTCGTGGGTCAGGTCGCGATCTCGAACTCCCGGAGCACGTCGTTCAGGGACGTCTTGAGGTCCGTCGACGCGCTGCGCTCTCCGACGATCAGCGCACAGGGCAGTTCGTACGTGCCGGCGGGAAACTCCTTCGGCCGCGACCCGGGCAGGACGACGGCACGCGGCGGCACGTAGCCGCGATGCTCGACTGGCTCCGAGCCCGGTCACGTCGATCACCGGGATCGACGCCGACAGGACGACGTTGGGCGCGATGACCGCGCCCTCACCGACGACCACGCCCTCGACGACGACCGCACGCGATCCGAGGAACGCCCCGTCCTCGACGATGACCGGCCGTGCCTGTGGCGGTTCGAGGACGCCGCCGATGCCGACACCGCCCGACAGATGGACGTCGGCCCCGATCTGGGCGCACGAGCCGACCGTGGCCCACGTGTCCACCATCGTGCGTGGGCCGACCCAGGCGCCGATGTTCACGAAGCCCGGCATGAGCACGACGCCCTCGGAGAGGAACGACCCGTACCGCGCGACGCCGGGCGGAACGACGCGCACGCCGCGCGCAGCGTGGTCGTCCTTGACCGGGATCTTGTCGAGGAAGTGGAGCGCGCCCACGTCGAGCGGCTCGACCTTGCGCAGGCGGAAGTAGAGCAGGATCGCCTTCTTCACCCACTCGTTGACCCGCCACTCCCCGTCCGTGCGTTCCACGACGCGCAACTCGCCCCTATCGAGCAGGGCGAGCGCCTCCTCGATCGGTTCCGCGTCCGTTTCGCCGGCCTTCCAGAGGTCGTCGATACGTTCTTCCAGGGTCATCGCTCGACATCCTCTCGCATCGGGCCGGCGAGGAACCGATCGAGGACCTCGTACGCGGCCACGAGGGCGTCGACCGATACGAGCTCGTCCCGACTGTGCGCGTAGCGCGTATGGCCCGGTCCGAAGTTGACCGCGTCGATGCCGCGGGCGGTGAAGTCCGCGACGTTCGTCCACGCCTGCTTCGGCTCGATCCCGAGCGCGCCCGCGTCGTTGAGCGCACGGACGTGCGGCGAGTCGCTCACGACGCGACCGGCCGCCGCGTTACTCAGGATCGTGACTGTCGCCTCGTCGGGAACGAGTGCCCGTAGGTGCTCCTCCGCGTCCGCCGGCGTGCGATCGGGGGGATACCGGAAGCTCAGGATCGCCCTGGCTTCGCCTGGGATGACGTTGTCGGCGATCCCCGCCTCGATGCGCGTCACGGACACGACCTCGCGAAACTCCAGGCCGCCCACCACGGCGACCCGCGGCTCGATCGCGATGACAGACGCGAGACCGGCGACCGCCCGCTCGATCGCGTTGTCGGCGAGCCACGGGCGCGCCGAGTGGCCACTCGTGCCCGCAAACGCGAGCTCGGCCACGAGATGCCCGAGACAGCCCGCCTGCACGGTGAGGTCCGTCGGCTCGAGCAGGATCGCCAGCGCCGCCTCGTGCACGACCGACGAGCCTTCGAAGAGCGCGGGAAGGGGATTGTGCTCTGCCGGCAGCTCCTCCCGGCCGAAGAGGAGGAGGGCGGCGTCGTACGGTCCCTTGGCATCGTTCCGCTCGCGGACGAGCTCGAGGGCGACTGCGAGCCCGGCCTTCATGTCACTCGCGCCGAGGCCGTGGACCGCGCCGTCGGCAATCCGGCCGGGAAGGTTCCCTTGCGGAGGCACGGTGTCGTAGTGAGCGCAGAGAACAACGAGCGGGTGCTCGGACCGCCGCTCGGGGACGAAGAGGTACACCTCGTCCCCCGCGTACTCGGGCGCGAGCGTGGGCGGGACCAGCTCGAGAACGTGCTCGCGAATCGCGGCTTCGCTCCCGCTGGTGGACGGAATGTCGACCAGCTCGAGCGTCCGCGCGGCGAGGCGGTCGGCGAGCGCGGACATGGAGCGGAGCGTACCGGGGCATAATCTCGCGGTGACTGCGCGCCAGCCCGATCCCTCGCCCGGGGCGGAGCCGGAGCGCGGGCTTCTCGTCGGCGTCTTTCCGAAGGGCGTCGACGGCGAGGCCGAGCTCGGTGAGCTCCGAGAGCTCGCGCGCACTGCAGGTGTCGAGCCCGTCGGAGAACTGACGCAACCACGAAGTGCTCCGGACCCGCGTACGTTCGTCGGCAAGGGCAAGCTGGTCGAGCTGAAACAGGCCTACAACACGGCTGCGGCCGAGGTCCTGATCGCGGACGACGAGTTGAGCCCCACCCAGCTGCGAGCGCTCGAGGACGCACTCGGAGCTCGCGTCGTCGATCGCACGCAGCTCATCCTCGACATCTTCGCCCAGCATGCGCGGAGCGCCGAGGGCAAGCTGCAGGTCGAGCTCGCCCAGCTCGAGTACAACCTGCCCCGGATGCGCGGCATGTGGCAGCACCTGGAGCGGCTGGGAGGAGGCGTCGGCACGCGCGGGCCGGGCGAGAGCCAGCTCGAGACCGACCGCCGCCTCGCTCGCACACGCGTCTCGCTCCTCAAGCGGCGCCTCCGGACGCTGAGTGGACAGCGATCGGTTCGGCGCAAGGAGCGCGTTCGCACGAGCGTGCCCACCATCGCACTCGCCGGCTACACCAACGTCGGGAAGTCGACCCTTCTGAACGCGCTGACCGGTGCGGACTCGTCCGTGGACGACCGGCTGTTCGAGACGCTCGACCCCACGACGCGGGCATTCGTGCACGACGGAAAGCGCTATCTCGTCACGGACACCGTCGGCTTCATCCGCCGTCTGCCGACTCAGCTCGTCGAAGGGTTCGCGGCAACGCTCGAGGAGACGCTCGTGGCCGACCTGGTGCTCCACGTCGCCGACGCAGCGCTGCCCGAGGAGCGGCTCCACGAAACGATCGGCGCGGTCGCCGCGGTCCTCGCGGACATCGGTGCGGACGAGATTCCGAGCGAGCTCGTGCTCAACAAGGTCGATCTCCTCGACGACATCGGCAGGCGGCGCATCGCGCACGCGTTCCCGCGCGCGCTCCTCGTGTCCGCGGAGACCGGCGAGGGGCTCGAGCTGCTGAGAGCACGGCTCGCGGACCTCTTCTCGGATCGCTTCGAGGACGTACGTCTGCTGGTCCCGTACATGGACGGGAGCGCACTCGCGGACCTGTACGACCTCGGCGCGCCCATTGCGGAGCGGCGCGACACGGCGGAGGGGGTCCGCATCCGCGCTCGCCTGCCGCGTTCCGAGGTCGCTCGCTTCGCGCGGTTCCTGATCGCCGGTGAGCCGGAGTCGAAGGTGTCCGCGAGGTGATCGAGGTCGCCGTGCGGCGTCTGCGGGAGGATGCGCAGCTACCGACCCAGGCATATCCGGGTGATGCGGGGCTCGACCTCTCCGCCTGCGATGCCGTCTCGCTCGAACCCGGAGAGCGGGCTGTCGTTCCCACGGGGATCGCTGTCGAGATTCCCGAGGGGTTCGCCGGTTTCGTGCAGCCGCGCTCGGGACTGGCGGCCCGCCACGGCATCGGTGTCGTGAACTCGCCCGGGCTCATCGACTCTGGCTATCGCGGCGAGCTCCGAGTGGTCCTGATCAACACCGACCGCGAGCACGCGTTCGAAGTCGAGCCGGGAATGCGCATCGCTCAGCTCGTCATCGCCCCCGTCGCGAGCGTCCAGCTGGTGGAAGCGACCGCGCTCGCCGCCAGCGAGCGCGGTTCCCGCGGCTTTGGATCGTCTGCCGAGTAGCCGTTCGTGGAGCCAAGAATCCGCGTCTCGGCCATCCTCCGCTGGGAAGGGCGCATCTTGCTCATCCGGCACGAGAAGGAGGCCCGGGAGGTGTGGTTGCTTCCGGGGGGTGGTGTGCAGACGGGGGAGAGCCTGATCCGCGCCCTGCAGCGGGAGCTGTGGGAAGAGACCGGTCTCTTCCCCTTCGGCGAAGAGGTGCCTCTCGAGGGACCCGTCGCGATCGTGGACTCGATCTCCCCGCAGACGGAGCGCTACCGAAAGCACGTCGTGCACGTGATCTTCGCCGCCGATGTCTCCGGGTCGCTCGAGGAAGTCGTCTCGCAGGACTCCGCCGTGCGCGGCCATCGTGCGTTCCTTCTGCGTGAGCTCGACTCGATCGCGATTCACCCGCCGATCCAGCGGTTCCTGCAGCGCTGGCAGCCGGGCGACCCGGCCGTCTACCTCGGCGAGATGTGGGTGCGCTAGCCGCGGCCGCCGCGCCGCCGCGCCCGCTCCGCCGATACGGCAAACGCCTGCCGCTCGAGCTCGTCCTCGAGCGGCGCGAGAGTCGGAGGCTCGTCGCCGAGTGCGTGAGCCAGCGCGCGCGAGAGAAGCCAGTCCGCGAGCCACGGGTTCCGCGGCAGCAGTGGACCGTGGAGGTAGGTTCCGATCGCGCTTCCCAGCCGACACCCTTCGAATCCGGACTCGCCGTCGTTTCCGTGACCGAACACGACCCGGCCGAGCGGCGTCGCACCCGGATCGAGCAGCGTCCGCCCGGCGTGGTTCTCGAACCCGGCGAGCGCGCGCTCCACTCCCGGCTCGAGCTCGCACGAGAGGAGGACGTCGCCGATCATCCGTCGCGTGCCGGCGACCGTCTCGTGCGGAAACAGCCCGGCACCCGGCATCAGCGAGCCGTCGCGCGCCGCGGTAGCCGCGGCCCAGGAGCTGATAGCCGCCGCACACGGCGAGCATCGCGACTCCGCGCTCGTGGGCGGTCCGGAGCGCGTCCGCCTTGCCCGCGAGATCGGGCGCGATGAGCGCCTGCTCGCGATCCTGGCCGCCTCCGACGTAGAGAAGATCGCAGGCCTCCGGATCGAGCGTATCGCCGAGACCCACAGAGCGAACCTCGAGCTCGTGGCCGCGCAGAGCAGCGCGCCGGGCAAAGACCGCGATGTTGCCGCGATCGGCGTAGATGTTGAGGTAGTCGGGGTACAGATGCGCGACCCTGATCCTCACGCGACCCGCTCCTCCCAGTACGGGCGCACCGCGCCCCGGTCCTCGAGCGTCTTGCGGAGCGCGAGCATCGCCGTGTAGGTCGGCAGGACGACGAGCTCGGTCCCCGCCTGGGTCAGCTCGAGCCCGCGATCGAGCGCGGCTTCGAGCGAGGGAACGACGGCGAGCCGATCCTGAGGCAGACCGCCGTATGTCAGGCGCAGGCCGAGCTCCGCGGCGCGATCGCCGCTCGCGATCACGAGCCCCGCATGCTCCAGCAGAGGCTCGAAGTCGACGTCCCAGATCCACGAGACGTCACGCCCGTCCGCGATCGCGTCGTTGAGGGCGATGACGAGGACGGGGGGGACACCGGTCTCGAGCGTCCGCACGACCTCGTTCGCACCTGCTGGGTTCTTGATCAGGAGGAGGACGACCGACTTCCCACCGGTCGGAATCCGTTCGAACCGGCCGAAAGCCGCGCCGAACCGGGCGAGCCCGGACCTGACCGCCTCGAGCGTGCTCCCGAGCGCGAGCGAGAGCGCCGAGGCCGCGAGCGCGTTGTACACGTTGTAGAGGCCCGGTAGCGCCAGCTCGATCTCGGTCTCGCCGTGCGTGCCCACGAGTCGAAACCGCGAACCGATCAGCCCGCGCAGCTCGATGTCGCGGGCCGCGAGGTCGAGAGCGGGCCGGCCGTGGCCGCACGCGGGACAGGTGTACGCACCGAGGTGCCCGACGTACGCCGCTGCGAACTCGTAGGGAGCTCCGCAACGGATGCAGTACTTCGAGTCCGCGGCGTGCTGGAGGCCCGTGCGTGACTGCCGAGGATCGTCGAGGCCGAACCGGAGGGCATGGGCGCGTCCCTGTGCGAGGTCGCCGACCACGGGGTCGTCCGCGTTCACGACGATCGTCGTCTCGGCCGGGAGACGCGCGATCGCCGCGCGCCAGCGCTCGGCCACGAGCTCGAGCTCGCCGTAGCGGTCGAGCTGGTCGCGGAAGAGGTTGCCGAGCAGCAGCGCGCGAGGCCGCATGCGTTCGAGCGCCTCCGGCAGCGCGCCCTCGTCCACCTCGAACAGCCCGAGCTCCGAGCCCCGCGCCTCGACGAGTGCCGAGGTCAGGCCGGAGAGGAGGTTCGCTCCCGCCCGATTCCAGGCGAGCGCGTGGTCCTGCCCGAGGATCTCGGCGGCCATCGCCGTGGTCGTGGTCTTCCCGTTCGTCGCCGAGACGAGCGCGACGCCCTGCGGAAGCCGAGCTGCCAGCTCGTCCACGGCGCCGGGATCGAGCTTCCACAGGAGCTTCCCCGGCAGCGTGGTGCCGCCGCCCCGCCCGGCGACGCGTGAGAGCGTGCCGACGAGCCGCGCCGCAGAGGTCTCGAGGGCGAGTCGAAGGCTCATGGGCGGCGAGCGTAGCGACAGGGCAGAGGGGAGAGGTGCTCTGGGAAGCTTGCAGATTCTCCAGAACGCTCTAAGATCTTTGCAGGCATGGCTCGCCCGCGCTCGCGGAAGCGCGCTTCGGTGCGCATCGACGAGGCCGAGCTCGCCGCGTTTCGCGCCGGGCTTCGCCGTCGTTACACGGATGAGGACATCCTCGAGGAGCTCCGCGCAGCCGCAGAGCGGCTCGGCGCCTCGCCGACGATGCGCGAGTTCGCTCGCGATCCCGAGGCGCGCGTACACCCGCAGACGGTGATCGAGCACTTCGGAACGTGGAACGCGGCGAAGAGGGCCGCAGGGCTCGTGCCGCGGCGATTTCTCACGCGTGAGGAGCTTCTCCAGCAGCTCCGAACACTCGGCGCGGAGCTCGGAAGGCCCCCGACCGCGCGGGATCTCGCGGCCCGCCGCAAGTCCTTCCCTTCGGCCTCCCTGTACGCGCACACGTTCGGATCGCTCGGTGACGCTCTCCGCGAGGCCGGCTTCGAGGTGCTCCGTGGCGAGGAGCGACTCGAGCGGGCGATCCTCCAGGGCGCCGACCTCGCCCGGAAGCTCGGCCGGCTGCCGAAGATGGCGGACTGGGCGGAGGCTCGGCGAGAGGACTCGTCGCTCTTGTCCGAATGGCAGGTCTACCGGATGCTCGACGTGCCACGAGGCGCGTGGACCGCCTTCCAGTTCCTCGTGCGGGAGCGCCTGCGCGCGGAGGGCGTCGGCGTCGAGCCCGACGGGACGCTACGCGGCGGCGGCTGACGCGATGGCCGCGAGCCGCTCGAGGCACGAGACGGCCTCGCGAGGAGCTCGGACGGACGGGAGGCGACTGACTTTCGCGATAGCGCCGATCCGGCCGGAAACGGCGCTGCCGTACGATTCGGCCGGCGACGACGTGGAGGTGCCTGCCCTCGCGAACCCCGTCGACGTCGAGCCTCGTCTGGAGCGCGGCGGCGGCGACGGCGAGCGCACGGCGCGTGGAGGCGAAGAGGAGCCCGTCGTCGCAGCTCCCGAGCCACAGCGGCCGCAGCCGCCCGCGCGCGAGGTGGAGAGTCGCGGGATCGCGAGCGTCCAACCAGGCAGCCGCCATCGCACCGTGTAGCTCCGCCAGGGCTCGCGTGTCGTTCGCGCGGAGCTCCATGAGCGCGAAGATCGCCTCGGAGTCGACGGTCATCTGGGGCTCGGCGCGCTCGATTCCGTAGCGGGCCAGGAGCGCATCGTCGTTGGAGACGATGCCGTTGTGGATACCGACGACGTCGCCGTGGCGAATCGGATGGTTGTTAGCCGAGATCTCCGGGTGGCCCTTCGTGAAGTCGCGCACGTGGATCAAGACCTCGGTCGCCGTCGCAGGCACGTCGAGCTCGTCCAGCAAAGCGCTCGCACCGCCACGGAGCTTCGTCACCACGATCGCGTCGTCGCCCGAGCGGTGGGCATAGCCCACGGCATCGGCACCGCGCTCGGCGATGCCGGCGAGGAGCGCCTGCGCGGCGAGCGTCCGATCGACGCTCGACTCAGGGCCGAGACTGAATCCGGCGATGCCGCACATGACTCGCTATTCGACTCCGCAGTTCGGACGACACAGTGACCTTAGACGCGTACCACCTGCCGCTGTTTGTGAGGATTCGGTTGCCGCACACGCAATCGGCTTCTTTGTCCGGAGGGAGATCCCTCGTGGGGGCTGTCATCCCTCAAGCGGGGCAACTGTGGCGCCGATACACCGCCCGTGGAAGGGAACGCTGCCGAGCACCTCTTCGACCCTGCCGAGGAGGAGGTCGAGGTCACTGCCGACGAGCCGGCTCCCCGCGAGCTGCCCGGCCTGGCCGGACCGAGCGCGGACGACCCGCTCAAGCTCTACGTGCGTCAGATCGGAGACGGAAGGCTGCTCACGCCCGCGCAGGAGCGCGAGCTCGCGCGCCGCAAGGACGAGGGCGACGAGGCGGCCAAGCGGAAGCTGATCGAGTCGAACCTGCGCCTCGTCATGTCGATCACGCGCAACTACACGCGCGCAGACGTACCGCTCCTCGATCTCATCCAGGAAGGGAACCTGGGCCTCATCCGCGCCGTCGAGAAGTTCGACTACACGCTCGGCTTCAAGCTGTCCACCTACGCGACGTGGTGGATCAAGCAGGCAATCTCCCGCGCCCTCGCCGAGCAGGGCCGCACGATCAGGCTTCCCGTGCACGTGGCCGACCAGGTCCGGAAGGTGACGAAGGCCCGGCGGCTGCTCGGCCAGAAGCTCAATCGTGACCCGTCGCTCGAGGAGATCGCGGCCGAGACCGGGATGACTCCTCAGCGCGTGCAGGACCTGCTCGAGCTCATCCTGGATCCGGTGAGCATGGAAACGCCCATCGGCGACGGCGACTCGAGCGTCGCGGACCTGATCCCCGATCCGAACGCGCAACAGCCCGAGGTCGAGACGGCTGAGCGCGCCCGCTCGACGGAGCTCCTCGACGCGCTCGGCAAGCTTCAGCCGCGCCAGCGGCGCGTCGTCGTCGAGCGTTTCGGACTCGACGGCGTGCGCCCTCGAACGCTCGAAGAGGTCGGGTCGAATCTCGGGATCACGCGAGAGCGAGTGCGTCAACTCGAGGCGCGTGCACTACGCGAGCTACGGGCGATTGCGCCCGGGCTCGAGCTGTACCTCAGAACGTAGCCGGACTCAGACGACGTCGACCGACTGCATCTCGCGCAGCGACCCGAGACGCCGCAGCGACTCGAGCTCGATCTGCCGCACGCGCTCTCGCGTGAGGCCCAGCCGCCGGCCGATCTCTTCGAGCGTCTGCGGCTCGGCGCCAGTCAGCCCGTAGCGCATCACGACGACCTCGCGCTCGCGCTGGGGGAGGGAGGCGAGCGCGTGCCGCAGCGCCTCGCTGCGCAGGTTGAGCTCGACGGTCTCCTCCGGCAACGGCTCGTCCCCGGCGACGAAGTCGCCGAACACGGCGTCCTCGCCGTCGCCGACAGGCGCGTCCAGGCTCGTCGAAGCGCGCGCGGCCGCGCGAACCTCGAGAACCTGCTGCACCGTGAGCGAGGCCTCGTCCGCGATCTCGTCGAGCGTCGGCTCGCGGCCGAGCTGTGTCCACAGCTGCCGATCCGCGCGGTTGATCTTCTGCAGCCGCTCGACGATGTGGACGGGCATGCGGATCGTTCGCGCCTTGTCCGCGAGCGCTCGCGCCACTGCTTGTCGGATCCACCAGGTGGCGTAGGTGGAGAACTTGAAGCCGCGTCGCCAGTCGAACTTCTCGACCGCTCGGATGAGGCCGAGCGTGCCCTCCTGGATGAGGTCGAGGAACGGCAGGCCCTGATTGCGGTAGTTCTTCGCGATCGAGACGACGAGGCGCAGGTTGGACTGGATCATCCGCTCTTTCGCGTCCATGTCGCCTCGCTCGATGCGCTTCGCGAGCTCGACCTCCTGCGCCGCCGTCAGGAGATGGTGGCGTCCGGCTTCCCGCAGGAACAGCTGCAGCGCGTCAGTCGTCGTCTCGACGGGCGCGGTGAGCGCGGCGACGGTCTCCGACTGGGGAGGCTGCTCGACGATCTCGATCGTGCGATGGTCGAGCTCCCGCAGGAGGGCGTCCTGCTCGAGCTCGGTGAGCTCGTAGATCTGCGCCACCTCGGCGAGATCGGACGCACGGATCGTCCCCACCTGCTCGGATTGCTCGAGCAGGTGCCGGATGTCCTCGATCGTGAGTATGTGCTCGATGTCGATCTGGGTCACGAGCGGCGCGGGGATGGAGAGAGCCGGTAGCTGACAATCTCTCGCGTCTGGGGCCCGATGTCTAGGGGTAGCGACGAATTTCCCTCGTCCGGGCCAGGTCCGGGCGGTGTTCGCTCGCTAGCCGGTCGACGTGAGCAGCAGGAACATCACGGCGGCGATGGCAAGGACGGCGATCGCCAGCACGAACATACGAGCGCTCCGAGCCAACATTGACGCGAACCCCCTCGGGTCGTCGAGCGTGCCCTCACCTTACCCGCGAATGGGGCGGACGCTCCAACCCGCTCGAGATCGTCCCGACTTGACATAACGCCGGTTATCGTGCGTTGGGTCTGAGGCTGAGCCTAGCTAAGCCAAATCGTCATCTCGGGAACGCACGACTTGCAAACTGGCGAGTGCACTGCGAGGTCGTCCCGCGTCGCGACGCGCGCGGTCAGCCTCGGGGATGGCCTCGACGAGGCCACTGCGACACGGGCGATCTGGTCGAGCGCCCCCTCCAGGCCTGCCCGAGCGATTCCTTGGCCGCGATGCCTCTTGTCACGAAGATGCAAGTGATTCGCCAGTCCATCGCAGTGGAGCGATCCTTGTCGTACTCGCGCTTGCGCTTGATGCCAGGGAGCTCCTCGGGACTCCCGTATTGGCACCAGCCCTGGGCGGGCATTTCTCGTCGATGACAAGCGCGGCATGGGCGCGGCCCGTGCGGACGCGCTCCTCCTTGACCGCGCGATAGCTGACTCCCCTCTCTGCGGCCTTGGGGTGGTAGCCGATGCACCAGCAGCCACCGTAAACCCCGTCGTCGCGCTCGACGAGCTCGGCGAAGGCGTCCCAGGTCGAGGCGTCGAGTTGCCGGATCGCATGCGGCATGGTCGGATCCTCCGATGGTAGCCCTGTGTTGACGCGGCGGCCTCGCTCAACGGGTTACTCGTAGCGGAGCGCGTCGGACGTGCGGATCCGGGTGGCCAGACTGGCCGGAACGCTGGTCGCGGCGACGACGACGAGCACGGTTCCGATCGGGATCAGGGCGAGCACGCGCCAGGGTGCGACGACCGCATCCTCGGTCGTGCCGCTCGTGATCCAGGCCAGGGCGAGGTACAGCCCCACTCCGAGCGGGACGGCCAGAGAGGCGACCAGCGCGAGGGCCGCGTGGGAGCTGACGACGGTGGAGGTGATCTGCCTGGGCGTCAGGCCGATCGCCTTGAGGACGCCGTAGTCGCGGATGCGCTCACGGACTGAGAGCAGGGCGACCGCGACGAGCGTCGTGACGTGATCAGCAGCAGCACCGCGTCGAGTGTGTAGACGAGGAGCGGCAGTTCATCCGGGATGTCGCTGGTCTCGCCGGTCGCAGCCTGCGCATCGAGCGTTGCGTCGAGCGACAGCGCCACGACCACCACCGCGCCGGTAAGCGCGATCGCGGCCGCGAGGAGAAGCGCCCTGCGTCCTCGCGCGAGTAGGTCCTTGAGACCGAGCCCGACGGTCAAGGGCAGGATGGGTCGGGCGACGGCGCGCGCGAGCCGTGAGTTCGGCGGAGACGAACTGCCGGCACGGATCGCTTCGAGGACGCTGAAGCGGGTGCTGCGGCGGGTGGCCGTCAAGGCTCCGGCCAGGAGCACGGGGA
The DNA here is from genome assembly GCA_963802865.1 of uncultured Gaiellaceae bacterium. Lineage (GTDB taxonomy): Bacteria > Actinomycetota > Thermoleophilia > Gaiellales > Gaiellaceae > GMQP-bins7. The sequence goes on along the minus strand of CAWDKB010000014.1, from coordinate 165,193 downwards.
TGACGACACAGCTCGCGACGAGGACGTGCCAAGGATTTGCGGCGATCGTCGGTGAGCCGATCAGCGTTTCCGCGCTGGGCGCGGCAAGGCGCGGTGCGAGCAGCATCCCCAGCGTGAAGCCGAGGGCCGCCGCGACGAGACCGAGTGCAGCGGACTCGAGGGCGAAGACGACTCCGACCTGACGCGGAGTGAAGCCGGCCGCCTTCAGCAGCCCGATCTCACGGTACTGGGCGCCGGCGCGGGCGCCGACGAGGATCCCGACCACGACGAAGGCGACGATCAGGAGCAGGATGGTGAACGTCGTCACGATGATCTCGATCGGCTGCGCATCGGCCAGTGCGTAGTCGCGCTGGACTTGCCAGGTCTCGAAGGAGAAATCACCGGAGAAGCCTGCTGCTGCCTGCTGGGTGAACGCCGCAGCCGCGGACGGATTCGCCAACCGGAGCGCCTCCGTCCAGCGCCAGCTGGTGCGGTCGGGCTCGACGCGTTCGAGTGTGGCGGGAGTCACCCAGGCCAGGCCGGGGTTGCGGCGTGGGTAGCGTGGCTGGCTGGGTACGACCGCCGTGCCGAGCACCGGGAGGTCGATCGATCCGAGCCGGCTCGTAATTGCGAGCGTGTCGCCGACGTCGATGCCGAGCGCATTCGCGAGGCTGCGTTCGAGGACGATCCCGTTCTCACGCAGTGGCGAGCCGGCGGTGAGCACGGGCATGTTCACGACCGTGGGGCGACTCAGGCCGGCGAGGAACGCTCGATCGGTACTTCCCTGCGGCCCCACGGTCACGGTCACCAGAGGAACCGGCGGGCCCGATTCGGTGACGCCGGGTAGCTGCGCGAGCGCGCGCGCGTCGGCCTCCGAGGAGGCGTATGCGAGCACATGTGCCCCGTTGGCCGCGTCGAACGTCTGCTGCCACGGATCGCGCCCGCTCGAGCGCACCTCCAGCGCCAGGACGATCGTCGCTGCCGCTGCCCCTGCGATCGCGATCGTGAGCGCGCTCGCGAGCAGACGCGAGTGGATGCCCGCGAAACGCCAGCCTGAACAGCAACGTCGTCATTTCGAGCTCTGCAACTCGAGCAGAGGAGCTGACCTGGCGAGCCGCAGCCAGCTCCGTCTCGTCCGCTACCAGCCCGTCGCGGAGCGTGATCACCCGCTCTGCAGCCGAGGCAACGCTCGCGTCGTGCGTGACGAGCAGGAGCGTCTGCCCGCGGCTCTGGGCCTCCCGAAAGAGCCCGAGCACGTCCCGCGCCGCCGCCGAATCGAGGTTGCCGGTTGGCTCGTCCGCGAGCACGATGTCGGGCCTGTTCGCCAGCGCTCGCGCCAGCGCAACCCGCTGCTGCTCCCCGCCGGACAGCTCGGCCGGAGCGGCTTCCTCCTTCCCCGAGATTCCCAGATCGCTCATCAGCTCATTCGCGGCCTGTCGAGCCTTTCGGCGTCGGCGGCCGACCAGGAGCAACGGCAGCTCGACGTTCTCTACCGCAGACAGCGTCGGCACCAGGTTGAAGAACTGGAACACGAAGCCGACCTTGCGACGACGGAGGCGCGCGAGCTCGGTCTCGCTCAACCCGTCGATGCGCTGGCCATCGAGCCAGACCTCACCAGCCGTCGGTCGATCGAGGCCGGCGAGAAGATTGAGCAGCGTCGACTTCCCGCATCCGCTCGGTCCCATGATCGCGACGAACTCGCCGCGCTCGATCGAGATGTCGACGCCGCGAAGTCCCAGAACCTTCGCGCCGCCGGTTTCGTACGTCTTCGCGAGTTGCCTCGCCTCGAGTACCGGTGCCATCAGACCTCCTCGTTCAGTGCGAGTCGCTGCTCGATCAGCTCGAGCCATTCCAGGTCGGCCTTCACATGCAGGATCGCCCCCTCGATGAGGAGCTCGCCCGCAGGTCCCTTCCCGTTCGCCTCGAGCAGTGCGTTCAGGTCGCGGAGCGACTGCAGGTACTCACGCCGCTGCCCCTCGAGAAGCTGCTTCGGCTCCGCCAGTTGCGTCGACGCGACCACGATGAACTTCATGAAGAACTCGTCCTTGAGCCGCCTGCCCGAGACAGGTTGCTCGATCCAGGCCGCGAGTGCGGTCCGCCCCGCCTCCGTTAGCTCGTACACGCGCTTGCCGCGGCTGTCCCCGGGCACCGCGTGACCGACGACGAGGCCATCCCGCTCGAGCCGCCCGAGCGTCACGTAGATCTGGCCGGGGTTCAGCGCCGGCAACAGGTCGCCGAACTCTTGCTCGAACGACTGCTTCAGCTCATACCCGTGAGCGCGCTCCCCGCTGAGCAGTGCGAGAAAGAGCTCCTTCATAGATAACGAGCATATATGCTCGTTATCTATTAGTCAAGCGCATCCGATCGTTGCAACTACACTGCGCTGAACAGAACGAATTTCGACGGCGGCACGCTCGCGCCCTCCCGATCCGTTCACGGCAGGAGGAGATGCGATGGCCACATCAGCGGATGAGCAGACACGGGGCGAGCAGGATGGACTCGCGCACCGTGTCGAGCAACGGAACGCGAACAGGCTCAAGTCGACCGCTGCCGACGTTCCGACGGACGCACAGGGACTCGTCGAGTTCGCGTGTGAGTGCGCCAGCCCTGACTGCGAGCGATCGTTGAGGGTGCCGCTCGACGTCTATCGCCGAATGCTCGCAGCAGATCAGTACCTTCTCCAGGCAGGGCACCACGCATTCACCAACTATCGGACCATCATCTCGGCCGGTCTGATGCGAATCGAGGAGCGGGCCTGATCGAGAAAGGACACCGATGACGAGTAAGCGTCAACAGACGATGTCGAAGATCGCGCGCGAGCGTGAGGTCAAAGAGCGTCGTGCTCGCAAGCTCGAGAAGAAGCATGCAGCGGCGGCCGAGCGCAAGGCCAAGACGGAAGGTGCGACGTTCCCGATGAGCGGGGAGACGTATGCAGGCCTAGACGACGGTCCGCAGCCAGATCAGGAGCGACGCGTCGAAGGCGAGCAGTAGTCCCAAACTGCCGAGAATCCAGCCCGCGTCGGCGGAGTCCGCGCCCGTGATGAGGGCACCTGCCGTGAAGGCTGCAATCACGAGAGCCTGAGCGGCGACGCCGTACGTCGTCAGCCGACGAACGCCGACACCGAGGCCGAGAGCTCCGACCATGCCGGCGACGGCTGCGCTCGCGCCCATGGCGATGAGCCACTCGATGAGAGCGTCGTCTGATGTGCCCTCGTCGACCCAACCCTCGATCACAACGGCCACGAGCGTGAAGAAGGCAGTTCCGACCACTCCGAGGATGGTCCCGGCGAGCGCTACGACCCGAAACGCGCTGTCTCCGAATCGCGGCAGAGCGTCGTCTTCGGGCGGCGGCGAGTGCTCCTCGAACATCAGAACGTCGCTTCGCGCACGCCCGCGACGATCGCGAGCAGCACGAGCGCGGCCACGACGAGGCGGTAGACCACGAAGACGCCGTACGTGTGACGACGGACGTAGCCGAGGAGCCACTCGATGGCGAGGACGCCGCTGCCGAACGACGCGAGCGTCCCGACGACGAACGGCCCGACCCAGCCGTCCGGAAGCTCGCCGAGGAGGACGTCGCCGACGCCCTTCAGCAGAACCGCCCCGAGAGTCGTCGGGAGCAAGAGCAGGAACGACACGCGTGCCGCGCTGTCGCGGTCGAGCCTCAGAAAGCGGCCCGCAGTGATCGTGATGCCCGATCGCGAGACGCCGGGAGCGAGGGCGAGCGCCTGCGCGAGCCCCACGACCGCCGCGTGTCGGAAGCCGAGCTCGCCCATCTGTCTCGTCTGGGGCGAGCGGTCGGCCCAGAGCAGCAGGAGCGCCCCGGCCGCGAGGAGTACGAGGATCTGCCAGGGCTCCCCCAGGTTGTCGGCGATGAGGTCCTCGCCGAGCAGTCCGACGAGCCCCGCGGGAATCGTGGCCACGAGGACGAACCAGGCGATCCGGCGATCGGCCGAGTCGATTCGTCGCTCGCGGATCGACCCGAGCCAGGCGCGGACGAGGGTCACGATGTCCGCCCAGAAGTACATGGCGACCGCGACGAGCGTTCCCAGGTGGAGCGCAACGTCGTAGGTCTGGTTGAAGCGGTCGTTCTGCTCGAGGAAGGTCCACTCGGCGGCCCACGGCACGAGGATCAGGTGGGCGGAGGAAGAGACCGGCAACAGCTCCGTGAGGCCCTGGACGAGGCCGAGGACGAGCGCCTGCCCGTTCGTCAGGGCGTCGGTGTCGTCGCCGACGCCGAGCAGCGTGAGGACGAGAGCGAGACCGATGGTCGCCCCCGCGAGGCCGAACACGACGGAGCGACGCACGGCGAGATCCTACGTCTAGGCTCGCTCCGCGAGGCGGGAAGAAATACGACGCAAATTGCGGCAATCCGGTGAAAGCGCTGCTTGACCCGAACGGCCGCGTCCCATAGCTTCCCCGATGCACCGAGCACGGAGCGCGACTAGATCGAAGCTCAGCTCGAAGGCTCTACGCGGAAGCGGACGGTCAGCGGGCTGGGTGGACGAAAGCGCCACCGGCTCGGTGAATTTTTTTGGTCCGGCTCGGTAGGATCGCCGCGATGCATCTCCGCGTGCCGAGCATCGACCAGGGCGTCCAGGCGTTCATCTGGGCACTCGTCTTCTTTCTCTTCATGTGGCTCGGGTCGATCCTCCTCGGCATCAACGCGGGCATCGCACTCGTCGTCACGCTCGTCGTCTCGGCTCTGATCTTCCTCTTCGTGCGCGTCCGCGGCGGCGACTACCCGGGTCCGCGCTAGAACCCGCGGCCGGCGGGCCGCGCAACCCCTCGACGTGAGCGCTGTCAGCGCTCGAGAGGTTGGCGTCGCTGCTCGCTGAGAGCGGCGACGAGCCGGTCGGCGAAGTCGCGCCCGAGCGCGGCTTCGAGCCGGTCGTGGGCTGGCTTCTTTGCCCCCGCGTCTTGTCCGACGATCGCACTGGCGTCGGCGAGGAGGCGCTGCGAGCCCGCGGGTGAGACCTTCGTGAGAACTGCGGCTCTCATGCGGCGGACATCGGCAGCAAGCCGTCCAGCGACGATCCCTGGCGGGAGTGAATTCCGCTCGCCATGCGCGTCAAAGCTCGAGATCGAGTCTCCTCTCGTCGAACTGGGCGGACTCGAGCTCGGAACGGAAGTCCGCGACGACGCGCTGCGCGTCGCGTGCGAAGACGTACTGCACGACTCCCACGGATGCGTCGTTGCGAAACGGGATGTCGACGTGCTCGCGCGAGACGAGGTTCACCGACACCGACCCGCACACCGGGCACACGACCGCGACACCGAATGCGCCTCCTCCGGGCGCGATGAGGGTGAACGCGGAAGGAGTGACGGGACGCGCCCGCCCCTCCGGGTAGCAGAAGAAGCTCCACGGCCACTCCCCCGCCGCGATCCGGGCTGCCGCGAGATCCTCGAGCTCTGCTACCAGTCGGTCGTCACGTGCGGTGAGCAGGTTGCGGAACGTCAGGTCGATCGTTCGTCCCCAGATGCCCCCAGTCGAGCTCCACGTGCGACACGAGCCCGGCGTGCTCGTCGCCGCAGCGGCATGCGAAGCTGATCCGGTACACGGCCGGATGGGCCGCGCCCGGCATGCGCTCGAGCGTGCGGAACGACGACAACGGCACCTGCGCGTCGCGTCCGTGCGGACACGGGAACGAGTACGTGCTCGTCAGCGGGTCGTACACAGTCTCGTTGTAGTACCGCCCTCGGACGGTGTGGAGCTCAGTACTGGATCAACGAGTGCACGTCGTAGCCGACGAGCCGGTCGCGGCCGTGCAGGAACTCGAGCTCGAGAACGAAGAGGGCTCCGACGACGACGCCACCGAGGCCCTCGACGAGCTCCACCTTCGCCCGGGCGGTGCCCCCGGTCGCCAGGACGTCGTCGAGCACGATCACCCGCGCGCCGGCCGGGAACGCATCGCGGTGAACCTGGAGGCTGTCGGTGCCGTACTCGAGTGCATACGTCGCCTCGACCGTCTCCCGTGGAAGCTTGCCCGGCTTGCGAGCGGCGATGAAGCCGGCGCCCAGCGCGTATGCGAGCGCGCCGCCGAAGATGAAGCCGCGAGCCTCGGCACCGAGGACGAGGTCGGGCGTTGCGCGGACGCGCCCACGCTGCGAGCTGCGAGATCGCCTCCGCGAAGTACTCCGGATCGGCGAGCAGCGGCATCAGGTCCTTGAAGACGACCCCCTCGGTCGGGAAGTCCGGGACGTCGCGGATGCGGTCGCGGAGATCGAGCGTCACGAGCTTCGCTCGACCGTCGCGCGCACGTCGCGGACGAACAGCAGATGGGACAGCTCCTGCGCGATGCGCGACAGGGCCTCGACGTCTTCGAGCGCGCCCTTGCGGCGCTCCGGGTTGCGCGACCGCAGCCCCGGCGAGACGAGCTGCTCGACGAGCGCAGCCTGGCGCCCGGCGGCAGTGAGGAAGGTCCTGAGATGGCGCGCATCGACGCCGAAGCGCGAGAGCCGGGAACAGACCGCAGCGATGTCTGCCTCGCTCTCGCGGAAGTAGCGCTCGCCGGACTCGACCCGCGAGACGAGCAGCCCGAACTCCTCGAGCTGGCGAACGAGGTTCGGCGCCACGGAAGCTCGCTCGCAGAGGTCGGCCTCGTCGATCTCGTCCTCGTGCCCGAGGACGCCGACGCTGCGCCTGCGAGCCCGCTCGCCCGACGCGCCGGGGCCGTCGAGCTCCTCGCGGATCACGCGCAGCGGCAGGAACTCGTCGCGCTGGAGCTTCAGGATCGTCGTCAGCCGCTCGATGTCGTCGGGCGCGAACAGCCGATAGCCGCCGCGCGTCCGTCTCGGCGAGATGAGGCCCTGATCCTCGAGGTAGCGAATCTTGGAGACCGAGACGTCGGGGAACTGCTCGCGCAGCTCCTCGCAGACCGAGCCGATCGTGCGCAAGCGTGGCTCCGCCCCACCCCGCTCGCGTCGTGTGGCCACGGTGCTCATCGCTGGAAGAACGTCAGGCGGTACTTGCCTATCTGCACCTCGTCGTCGTTCTCGAGCACGGCCGACTCGATGCGCTTGCGGTTGACATAGGTCCCGTTCAGGCTGCCGAGGTCTCTAATCGAGAACGTGTCGCCGTCACGCTGGAGCTCGGCGTGACGGCGCGAGACGGTGACGTCGTCGAGGAAAACCTGGCACTCCGGCGAGCGGCCGATCAACGTCCTGCCCTCGTCGGGCTGGAACGACTGCCCGGCCATGCCGCCTCCGGAGCGGACGACGAGCGCCGGTCCGGCGATGCCGAGCGACTCGAGAACGTCGACCTCCTCCCCGTCGTCGGCGATGTCGAACGTCATCGTGGTCTCCGAGCCGGACTCGGTTGCGAGAAACGTCCCGCACCGGGCGCAGTAGTTCGAGGCCTCCGGGTTCTGGAAGCCGCACTCCGGGCAGTAGACGTGGCTCACGCCTCGTCCGTGGGCGCTGCCTTCGCTGTGAGGATCTCGCTGAGGCGCTCGACGTCGGCGAGCTTCGCCTCTCCCGCGCTGACCTGCTCGCGAAGGCGCGCGACGAGCTCGGCGCGGAGGATGTCGATACGACCGTGGAGCACCCGCCGCCTGAAGGAGATGTCGTCCTCCTCCTTCTCGAGCTCCTGGATCATCGTGCGAAGGTCTTCGTCGGTCAGTTTCGAGAGATCGGGGAGTGGTTCCAAGAGTCGCCTTTCCTCGAGTTAGGTGAGGTGAGTAAAGCAGGAGCCTCGTGCAGGGGTCAACCTCAGGTTGAGACTTCAGCCTTCACAGGTTCGGCGGCGGGGCCGCTCTCCCTTCCCGGAGCACCCGCCAGGCACGCAGCGCGTACTGCGCTCCGGCCCCTATGGACAGCGCGATTCCGATCCAGAGGAGCACGATCGGCCAGTCCGTGCCCTCCGCCGTCACGAGCACGAATCCGAGGGCTGCGTAGAGCACCCAAGTCGCGAGCTTGCCCAGGAACGTGACGTCGACGTCGAGCCCGCTCGGCGCGAGCAGCTTGTAGCCGGCGACGAGCACGAGGTCGCGCGCGAGGATGACCAGCGCGGCGATCACGGGGATGCGTCCCGTCGCGAGCATGAGCACGGCAGCGGTGCCGATCATGAGCCGGTCGGCGAGCGGATCCGCGATCTGGCCGAAGCGCGACTCGACGTGCCACCGGCGCGCGAGGTAGCCGTCGAGCTGGTCGGTGAGGGCCGCCGCTGCGAAGAAGACGCCGGCCGCCCAGGCCGGGCCGTCGCCCGCATCGAGATAGAGCCAGGCGAACACGGGAATCGCGGCGAACCGCGCGATGGTGAGCGCGTTCGGAATGTGCTGTCTGACCTCGTTCCAGCGCATTCCTGAACCCTATGCCGACCCTGGTAGCGTCGCCCTGTGCCGGAGACGCTCCGACTCCCAGGGTTCGTCAACGCCCACAGCCACACGTTCCAGCGCGCGTTGCGCGGGTCCGCGGCCGGCGGCGACTTCTGGGCCTGGCGCGACACGATGATCGCGGAGGCCGACCGGCAGACCCCCGAGCTCGTGCACGTCGAGTACGAGCGCTGGTACCGAGAGATGCGCGCCGCCGGCTACTCGGCGGTCGGGGAGTTCCACTATCTCGGCGTCCCCGAGGCGCTCGCTGCGGCACAGGCGGCCGCGGGCGCCGGCGTCGACCAAGTGCTGCTCCACGTCGCGTACGAGCGAGGCGGTCTCCCGCGCTTCCGCCAGGAGTCCGTGGCCGCGTACTTCGACGAGGTCGAGTCGCTCCGCGACGCAGGGCTCCGCGTCGGGGTCGCGCCGCACTCCGTGCGCGCCTGCAGCGCCGGCTGGCTCGACGAGATCGGTCGCTACGCGGAGCGCGAGGGTCTCGTCCTGCACGTCCACGCCGACGAGCAGCCGCGCGAGATCGAGGAGTGCCTCGCCGAGCACGGCTGCCGCCCGATCGAGCTGCTCGCGCGCACGGGCTGCCTGAGCGAGCGGACGACGGTCGTGCACGCCACGCACGCCGACGGCGCGGAGCTCGATCTGCTCGCGTCCTCCGGCTCGACGATCTGCGTCTGCCCGACGACCGAGTCCGACCTCGGCGACGGCTTTCTTCCCGCGGAGCGGGTTCGTACGCGCGGCATCCCGCTCTGCATCGGGTCGGACTCGAACGTGCGCATCGATCCATTCGAGGAGCTCCGCGAGCTGGAGGGGATCGCACGGCGCCAGACGGGCCGCCGCGGCGTCTTCACCACCGACGAGCTCCTGCGCTTCGGCTCCGAGCTCGGCGCCCGGTCGCTCGGGCTCGAGGAAACGTCGGAGATCGAGGTGGATCTCGGGCACCGTTCCCTGGCAGGTGTCGAGCCCGACCGAGTGCGCGCGGCGCTCATCGGCGGCTGCGGAGCCGATGTGGTCGTGGGATGAGTGGGCGGCCCCGCGTCGTTGAGGCCTGACATGGAGGTGACCGAGGCAACGTTCGAGCAGGACGTCGTCGAGCGCTCCCGCGAGACGCCCGTGGTCGTCGACTTCTGGGCGGAATGGTGTGGCCCCTGCCAGGCGCTGACGCCGATTCTCGAGCAGGAGATCGAGAAGCGGGAGGGCGAGGTCGTCCTCGCGAAGGTCGACGTCGACGCCAACCAGGGGCTGGCCGCGACGTTCGGTGTCCAGGGCATTCCTGCCGTGAAGGCGTTCCGAGACGGCCGCGTGGCGAGTGAGTTCGTGGGCGTGCGTGGAGCGGCGGCCGTGTCGTCCTTCCTCGACGAGCTGCTTGCCCCGCCGCGTGTCGAGGGTCGTCGTCGACGAGCTTCGGGCGAGCGGCGACCTGCCCGAGGTCGCCGCGGCGCTGGAGGCCGGCGACGAGGAGCGCGCGCTCGAGCTGATCCTGGAGGAGATCGCGGGATCCTCACCCGAGCGCAAGGAGCGACTCCGAGAACGCGGCACTCGCGATCTTCCACGACCTCGGGCACGAGCACCCGCTCACGGTGACGTATCGCCGAAAGCTCGCGACCGCGCTCTACTGACGCGGAGTCTCGTACATGCGCGCCGCCCAGCCCGCGGTCGCCGAAAGGTACGCGCGCTGTGCGGCGCGCCCGCGCCTGCCCCATGCGCCCTCGTAGCTCGGCCTACCGACCTGGGGTTGCGCGGGCTCGATCTGCGTCCCCTCCTGCCACTCGTTGTAGCTCGTGATCGTCACGAGATCGGGACTGGCCCGGAGGGCGGTCTTCCACATGCGGTCGTAGGTCACTCCCCCCTTCCGCTCGCGCACCAGCTTCGTGTCCGGTGGTCAGGCGAGCGTCGAAGCCAGGCCCGACGGAAGGAGCGCAGAGGAGACCTGCGGCGTGCGCCTGCGTGCAGAGACGCCGGAAGAGCGCGCCGCTCCAGGTGACGACGTCGTAGGTGTAGAGGCCGTCGAATCCCGAGGCCTTCGCGCGCCCCACGAGCGTCGTGTGCCCGAAGACGCGAACGCCTTCGAGCGGATCGAGCGCTTCCGCCCAGTCCGCGGCCGGATCGCGGTCCGCGTCGTAGAGGTAGAAGTCGGTGTAGCCGCCCTCCTGCTGAAGGCGGGCGATGTCCTCGGCCGCTCGAGCCGGAGTCCGTGCGCGGTACGGCTCGAGGTGGATGGCGACGCTCAGGCCGAAGCGGGCCGCGGCGGAGGCGACATCCACGAGTCGATCGTGCTCCGGCGACCCGAACCCCCACCAGGAGACGACGACGGTGTCCACCCCACTCCCGGCGATCTCCCGCATGTGCCCGGCGAGGACCTTCGTGTTCGACGACGAGTACAGGCCACGGGTCGGGAAGTACGGCGTCGAGAGCAGGGCGCTGCCGTCGCGCTCGACGTACCAGTGCTCCCACCGCCCGTCCCGGACCGGAGTGGAGTACCACGGGTAGTAGAAGATCGCGATGCGCCCTGCCGTCGCCGGGAGGCTGTCGGAGCCCGCCGCAGAGGGGAACGCCAAGCTGGCTGCGCACGCCGCAGCCGCGAGGACCCACGCCAGACGTCCTCTGCTCACGCCGGGCGGCACTCTACTGCGTGGCTCCGACCGACGTGGTCTAGGATCCTCGGCGGATGGCGTCGTACCGGTACCTGATCGTCGGGGGCGGCATGACGGCCGACGCGGCGGCACGTGGCATCCGCGACCACGACCCGGACGGCTCGATCGGTCTCTTCGCCGCGGAGGCGCATCCGCCGTATGCGCGTCCGCCGCTGTCGAAGGCGCTCTGGAAGGGGAAGGAAGAGGGCTCGATCTGGCGAGGGACGCCCGACCTGGACGTCGACCTCCACCCGGGCCTTCCGGTCTCCAGCGTCGACCTCGCCGAGCGGACGGTGACCGACGACGCGGGCGAGACGCACTCCTATGAGCGCCTGCTGCTGGCGACGGGCGGGACTCCGCGCCGCCTTCCCGCAGACGATGGCGAGGGCGTCATCTACTACCGGACGATCGACGACTACCGCCGCCTGCACGAGCTCGCGGGCGAGGGAGTCAGGGTGACGGTGGTCGGCGGCGGTTTCATCGGCTCGGAGATCGCAGCCGCACTCGCGATGAACGGCTGCACGGTGACGATCGTCTTTCCCGAGGACGGAATCGGAGCTCGCCTCTTCCCGGCGGAGCTGGCCAACTTCGTGAACGACTACTACCGGGAGCACGAGGTCGAGGTGCGTCCCGACGAGCTCGTGGAGAGCATCGAGCGCGACGGGCAGCTGTTCCGCGTCGGCACGAAGAGCGGCGACACGCTCGAGGCGGACGCCGTCGTCGCCGGGCTCGGAATCGTGCCCAACACCGCACTTGCGGAAGCGGCCGGGCTCGAGGTCGACGACGGCGTGCTCGTGGACGAGCTCGGACGCGCGGGTGGCCGCGACGACGTTTTCGCGGCCGGCGATGTCGCGCGGTTCCCGGTGTCCGCGCTCGGCGGCTCGAGGCGCGTCGAGCACGAGGATCACGCGAACACGCACGGCCGGGCCGTCGGCGCCAACATGGCCGGCGCGGACACGCCGTACGACCACCTGCCGTTCTTCTACTCCGACCTCTTCGATCTCGGGTACGAGGCGGTCGGGGACGTCGACTCACGCCTCGACACCGTCGCCGAGTGGGCCGAGCCGAACCGCAAGGGCGTCGTCGGCTACGTGGACGATGCGGGCAGGGCGCGCGGGTTCCTGCTCTGGGACGTCTGGGACAAGGTCGATCCTGCACGCGAGCTCATCCGAGCCGGCGCAGCGGTCGACGCGGGCGTCCTCCGCTCCCTCATGGACTGAAGGCCGGTCGCGAGGGTCGCGATCCTCGCCACGAGCGCGATCGCGAGCACGTCGAAGACGACGTAGCCGCTTGCAGCCCCACTCGGCGGGTTTCCTTGCGGGATGCCGAGTCCCGGGACGACACCCCGCCAGGTCCAGGTTCCGATCGCGGTCCCGTAGATCTCGAGCGCCGCGACGACGAGGAAGACTCCCGCGTACACCGGCCTCCGTGTCTTCAGGAGCACGAGGACGAGCAGCGTGCAGCCGATCGCGCCCGAGACGTCGGTCGCGGGAAGCACGGTGAGACCGAGCAGCGCCCACGTGGCGGCGCCCACGACGCCCGCGGCGAGCAGCACCGCTGGTCGTCGCGCCGCGAGAGTCGCCAGGGCAAACCCGCAGAGGTAGACGAGCCCGTGGCCCGGCGGCACGAACGCCGGGAGGTTGTCGAGGCGGTAGCTGTACACGCCCCAGAGGATCGAGCCGACGACCTCCCCGATCGTCGCGATGCCGACGACGGCCAGCGCTTGGAGGCGAACGTCTCGCGGTTGGATAGCGAGAAGACCGGCGAGCACGACTGCGGTCAGCAGCCCGAGGACGAGCTGCCCGGACAGATCGACGTAGCGGTCGGCCCACAGGCCGGCGGTCGTGTACGGAACGGCGATGCCCAGCGTGAGGAGAGCAGTGCGGGGCATCCCGGCCATCTTCGTCGATCGCGCCGTGTCGGTTCGGTTCAGCCGTCTCGCCAGTCGCTGCGAAGGGTCGGGCGTTGACGACCCGGCTCTTCGGGCAGGCGGCCCGTCTGGCGGTGCCGACCGCAAGCTCCATGTTCGCGAGACCGGCCGTCGAGTGAGAGTCGGAAGAGAGCACGAGATCGACTCCTGCCGCCAGCGCCTCCACGGCGTGCGTGCTCGACAGGTCGAGACGATCCGGCAGACCGTTGATCTCGAGGGCGACTCCCTCCTCGAGCGCGACCGTGAAGACAGCGTCGAGATCGAGAGCGTTCTCGGGCCTGCGGTTCAGGATTCTCCCCTTCGGGTGGCTGAGCGCTCGCGCGGCCGGATGCCGCAGCGCTTCGCACACGGCCTCGGTCAGCTCGCGTCCGGGGCGCCGCTGGCCGGCGTGCAGGCTGATCTGGACCCAATCCAGCTCGGCGAGCACGTCGTCGGGAAGGTCGAGCGACCCGTCGGCGAGGATGTCGCACTCGATCCCGCGCAGGACGCGGAAGGGTGCGAGGCGCTCGTTGACAGCGGCGATCTCCTCGGCTTGACGGCGCACGTCGTCCGCTTCGAGCCCGGGTACGACGCGGACGTTCGCCGTGTGGTCGCAGACGGCGAGGTAGTCGTAGCCCCGCGCGCGGGCGGCGTGCGCCATCTCCTCGATCGTGGCCTTCCCGTCGGACCAGGTCGAGTGGCAGTGGAGATCTCCTCGTACGTCGTCGAGCTCGACGAGCACGTCCGAGGCCGGCCGCAGCGGAAGCTCTCGCAGCTCGGGTGGAAGCCACCCGAGACCTAGCGCCGCGTACACCGCCTCCTCGCTCGCGCCGTCCGGCAGTTCGCCGAGCGAGTCGACGTACTCGGCCGAGCCCGTCGCTGCGATCAGGGCCGCGCCGAGACGATGCGGCTCGGCGACGACGAGCGTGATCGGAACACCCTCCACGGTGACTCCGACGACGCGGCGCTCGTCCCGTTCGACGACGGCGACGATCACGGGAAGTCGCTCGAACGCTGCGAGCGTCGGCCGCGGATCCTCGGCAGCGCACACGACTGCCAGGTCGAACGAGAGCTCGCAGAAGCGCCGCGGATCACCTGCGGGATCGCCGCCCAGCGCGTCCGCGACCGTCCGAGTCAGGGCGCGGGCACGGTTCAACGTCAGGCCGCGGCGAGGACGTGGCGGAAGCGCGAGGGCCGCTCTGATCTTCGCCTCGGTGCTGCGGCCGATTCCCGGCACCGAGCGCAGGCGGCCGTCCTGCGCCGCGTCGCGCAGTCTCCTCGGCGGTCTCGATGCCGAGCGTGCGGCCGATGTCGAGCGTTCGTCGCGTCGACAGGCCGAGAAGCCGCCCGAGCCCGATCAGCTCGGGTCGAAGCTCCGTACGAAGGTCACGGAGCTCCGCGATCTCGCCCGACTCGACCAGCTCCCGTAGCCGGGCCTCGATGCCCGGCCCGATGCCGCGGAGCTCGCGCACGCGTCCGGATCGCACAAGCGCCGCGACCGGCGCCGGAGTGGTGCGCACGAGCTCGCCTGCGCGTCGATATGCGCGGGCGGCGTACGGGCTCGCGTCCGCGAGCTCGAGCAGCGCGGCGTATGACTCGAGCTCGTCGGCGATCGCGGCGTTCGTCGGGCCGTCGGTCACGACGAGATCTTTCCCGAGAGCGCACGTTTCGGTAAGTGACCCACGCGGGTAAGTGCGATCACCCGTCGAGGAGGTCACGTGTCCGAGTCGACCCGAAAACGAGCACCAGGACGAGGAGGCGTCGACGGCGTACGGCGCCGTTCCGGAGGGAGTTAGCCCCGAGCGGGACCAGGCGAAGGCGCCGCCCGAGCTCGTGCCCGACGAGTCAGACGACACGCCGAGCCAGGACGACGACGGATCGTGACGATGCCGTCGCGGGTCTGACATCGAGTAATCGTCCGCACGCGGTTGATTCGAGCTGTGTCGCCATGTCACTCGGAAGGGAGATTCCGAGCGCGACTCTTCACTGCACAGTCAGTCCATGCCCCGAAGAGTCACGGTCGCTGTCGTCGTGGTCGCGCTGCTGTTCGCGACGCTGCTCGTGGGTTTCTCGGCCCAGAACGGGTACTGCCTGCCCTGGCAGGAGCGAGTTGGCCGCGGGGACGGGCCCTTGGGGCCGGGCCAAGACTTCAGCACCTGTCGCTAGTGCTCGAGCCTCGGCAGCCGCTGTCTCTTACTTCGTCGCCCAGACGAAGCCCGCAAGCAGGACGATTACCGCGAGGAACGCGAGCGCCAGCACGGTTGATGTGACAAGACCGAGTCCGACACTGACGACGGCAGTCACGTACAGGAACGTCAACACGACGTTCTCTGCACCTTGGCATCGACCTTGGAGAGACGATGACTTCGTCTTGTGAGAATCTGAGCACAGGTCGGCGGGCGCGCTCATCGCGGCGAGCCTTGCGTCAACCTTCTGTGTGGCCGCAGCAAGGCGCTCGCTCAGCGCCTTTGCACCCTTGACATCCATTCCAGTGCCCTCCCGGTTCTCCGCTCGGTGGGTCGAGCGTAGAGCCGCGCGCGAGCCGGGTACCCATCCCGACGAGTGGTTTCTACCCCGACCTTTCGACGGTCGACGGAAGTCGGCGACGCTCAGCCGGAGCGCCGAGACTCGAACTCGGGGCGTCTGGCTCTGACCATGAAGTCCGCCAGCACCTCGAAGTAGCCGTCGACAAAAGCCGGCGGATCTCCGATCTCGAGTCGATGGCCGGCACCGTCGAAGACCTCCACTTGTAGGAGGTCGGGTCGCACCGCCTCTCGAAAGACTGCGACGCTCTCTTCCACGGGAGTGATCGGGTCCGCGGCTCCGAAGACGGCGAGTATCGGCACCTCGAGCCGTTCGAGCGCGGGACGTGGGTCGTAGTCGATCATCGCGGCCAGCAGTCGCCAGACGTCCTCGTCGTCGGGCAGAACGGGAAGCGAGAGCGTGTCGAACGCCTGCGGGAAGCCCTCGCCCTCCAGCTGCTCCCGTGCGTCCGCCAACTCGTCGCCCGAACGCAGCATCGAGATCACGCGATCGTAGTAACGGCCGACCTTCTCGATCTCACTCGTCGGGAATGCCGGCTTTGGCCATGTACCCGCGTGTCGCCCATCGCTCCTGCTCTCCGGGAGTAACTCCAGGCCCGGAGCTCGTCACCACGAACGCAGCATCCGGGCACCGAGCAGCCGCCTCGACGACCACCCACCCGCCCTGGCTGTGGCCGTACAGCCCGATTGGACCGTCGAGCGAGGTATCTGCTCGGAGCGCCTGCAGGCATGCGATTGCATCGGAGGCCTGCTCCTCGATCGCCGCATCCTGCCAACGACCGCTCGACCGACCGACGCCTCGCTTGTCGAACGACGAGACGGCCACACCGGCGTCCAGCAAGTGCTCGCGGATGGGTGGAAAGAAGACGTCATTGTCCCGATCGGACGGCCCTGAGCCGGGATGCATGAGGACCGTCACACCCGACGGGTCAGTGGGAAGCCAGAGCGAGCCGGCGAGAGAGACATCGCCGGTGCGAACCGTCAGCTCATGAGTGGTCGGGCTGCCTGGCATCGTTGTTGGACCAGTGGTGGATCAGAGCGGGTTCGTCTCGCGGAGCCCCGCCGCCGACGGAAGCACAGACGGCGGCGCGAGGGATCGGAATAGACCCAATCGTGCCCTATCGGGCGAGGCGAGAACGGGACACGCTTCTTCCATGACTTCCGAGCAGCGCGACTTCCTCCGCCAGCAGATCGACGCTCAGGTGCGCGAGCGCCTGGAGCGTGCCCGGAGTGCGAAGGCACAGGCAAGGGCACAGGCAAGGACGTACGAAGCAGGCAGCGTGACCTTGCCGGTCGACCCTCACAAGGCAGACGGCTTCGGCACCCACTCGAGGGTTCAGGATCAGACCACGTACTACGCCTTCAACCTGTTCGACCTGACGTTCGACGCACAGCGTCGCCGATCGAACGGGTTCGCCACAACCGCTCCCCGCGACGACACGGCCTGTGTGGTCCACCGGTAGGGTCGCCATCACCCAGGTGGTGGCGTGCGATCTCGTTCGTTCGCCCAACCGCCCATGTGCCACTACGGAGGGAGTCGTTGATGCCGAAGCTGGTCTTCACCCATGCCGTCGAAGACATCGATCGCTGGTTGCAGGGCAAGGAAGGACGTGCTGCTGCCATCGAGTCGGGTACAGGAAGCAATGTGACCGACTACGTCGCCGCCGACGGAAGCAACAACATCGCCGTCACCGCCGACGTTGCGGACGTTGCGGCCATCCAGTCCATGATGTCGTCGCCGTCTCCCGAAGTCCTCGCCACGATGCAGGACCACGGCGTCGTACCTCCGATCACCGCGTACATCCAGAAGTAGGCACGTCAGACCGCCGGCACGACTGGCGGCCGGGTTCACGCGACTCGGCCGCCGTCGACCGTGCAAGTTGCTTGCCGAAGACGGGCATCGTGGGGCCGGACCCCGACACGATGCACGGGCTTTCGGAATACCTGCTCGAGAGGGACGCCGAAACGGCGACAGCTCACGCCGATGCGCGGCCATGCGGCTTGCAGTCGGGGCGCCGAGATTCGAACTCGGGACCTCTAGTCCCCCAGACTATGGGCGCGGCAGCCTCCCTGTTCAGTGTCGTTTGGCTTTACGACTGCGATTGCGGCGCAATCTGTTCGGGGAGCTGAGCGGAAATCGGCGCGACTTGGTCACAGCCGGCAGGGTCCGGGGCCGTCGCCGAACACTCTTCGCCGACGACTGCGCGGAGTGTCCTGCGGCGTCTGCGGCTCGTTTACGAGCCGACCCAGGGCTCGTGCCAGCGGCCGTGCCCTGCGAGCAGCTTGTCCGCAGCATCGCTCGGTCCCCACGAGCCGGGTTGGTAAACGTGGACGGGCGGAGGTGCATCGAGCAGCGGCTGCATGATCCGCCACGTCTGCTCGATGCCGTCCTGCCGCGTGAAGCGCGTCGTCTGGCCCACCAGGGCCGCGTGCAGCAGTACCTCGTACGGGGTTGGCCCCTCACCGCCCATCTCGGCGAACTCGACGTCGAAAGGGATGGGCGCCGCAGTCTGGGCGTCCGCGCGACGGGCGTCGAGAACGATGCGCACGCCGGTCGAGGGATCGAGCTTGATCACGAGTTGGTTGGGCTCAGGCCGTTGGTCGAATACGGCGAAGCCAAGACGCGGAGCGTGCCTGAAGACGAGCCTCACCTCCGTGTGTGTCATGGGAAGCCGCTTGCCGGCGCGGATGAATAACGGCACGCCCGCCCAGCGCCAGTTGTCGATGTTGAGACGAAGCGCCGTGTAGGTTTCGGTCGTAGAGTCAGGAGCAACCCCGTCGATCGCGAGGTAGCCGTCGTACTGGCCACGCACGTAGTGCGCGGGGTCGGCAGGACTGATCGCGCGGAAAAGCGAGACGCTCGAGTCCTGCAGCGTCTTCGCGTCGCCTCCCGATGGCGGCTCCATCGCGGTCGCGCCGACGACCTGCATGAGATGGTTGACGACGACGTCGCGCAGAGCGCCGACCGGGTCGTAGAAGTGGCCGCGGTCCTCGACGCCGAATTCTTCGGCCATCGTGATCTGGATCGACTCGACGAAGTTCCGGTTCCAGACCGGCTCGAGCATCGTGTTCGCGAACCGGAGGTACAGAATCTCCTCGAGACCCATCTTCCCGAGGTAGTGATCGATGCGGAGGAGCTGCGACTCATCGATGTACTGATGCAACTCTTCCGCGAGCGCCCGCGCCGAAGCCTGGTCGTGGCCGAACGGCTTCTCGACGACGATCCTTGCGTTTGCCGTCACACCGGCCCTCGCAAGGCCACCGACGACTGTGCCGAAGAGCGAGGGAGGGACCTCGAGGTAGAAGACCGGACTGTTCGCGTCCTCGATCGCATGCGCAATCTCCGCATACGTCGCGTCGTCGGTGAAATCGCCGCGGTGGTACGAGAGCCGCCTTGAAAAGCGAGCGAACACCTCCTCGTCGAGCTCCTCCCCCGTGGTGACGATCGAGTCACGCGCGCGCTGAATGAGCTGCTCGAGCGTCCAGTCTTCGAAAGCGACGCCGACGATCGGGCAGTCGAGGAGCCCGCGCTGCTCGAGTCGGTACAGCGAGTGGAACGTCATCACCCGTGCGAGGTCGCCGGTGATCCCGAACACGACGAGGACGTCGGCTAGCTCCGAATCGGTGCGGTGAACGACCGTCGTCGTATTTGGTGCCTCGGTGGCACTCATCTCCCCTCCTTCGTCCTCGTATCGACGTTGACTCTGTTGGGACGCTCGTGTGTGAACTCTTCCCACGTCCAATCCGCCACGGCCTTCGCGCGGTCCTCCCCGGTGGAGAGGAGCGCGAGGTGGACCGATCCCCACGCGAGCCATGCCGCTCTGCCCTTGAGCGTGCGACCACGGGGCATCTGGATGACCGCCGCCCCGTGACCGATGGTCGCCATCGTGCCCTTGTCGAGATAGCGGAACGGCTCCGTGTCCACCCCGGCAATGCGGCGGGCGATGTTCTCGCCGGCGTGCTCGCCTGACTGCAAGGCGACCGAGCCGAGCTGCGGCAACGCCTCCGACGTCGTGTCAGTGATCCACGCGATGTCGCCGACGGGAAACACGTTCGGGTGACCGCCGAGACTGAGATCCGGTTCCGTGACGATGCGGTTGCCGTGCTGCAGCTCGACCCCGGTGGACGAGGCAATCGGGTTCGCCTGGAGGCCCGCGCCCCAGACGAGCGTGTGCGCGGCGAGCACCTCGCCCGACTCGAGTCGCACTCGCGTGGGGCTGACCGACTCGACGATCTCCTCGACGAGCACCTCCACCCCACGCTTCTCGAGCTCCTTCTTCGCATAGGTGCGAAGGTCCCCCTTGAACATCGCGAAGAGGCTCGGCGCAGCCTCCACCAGGATGATCCGAGCCTTCTCCTGCGGGATGTCCGGGTAGTCGCGCGCAAAATTCGTCCGGTAGACCTCGGCCAGTGCCCCGGCGGTCTCCACCCCGGTTGCTCCACCTCCAACGACGACAACGTTCAGCCCGCCGTCCTCCACAAGGACCTCGTCACGAGCGGCTGCGGCCCATTTTCCCCAGACATGCTCCTTCAGGCGAACGGCGTCGCTGAGCGTGTACATCGGGAACGCGTGCGCAGGCGTGCCGTTCACGCCGAAGAAGTTGACTTCGGCTCCCAGGGCGATGACGACGTAGTCGTACGTCAGCGGAGCCGCTTCGAGGAAGTGCACCTCGCGCTTGGCGAGGTCGATCCCCGTGACGGTCGCATGCAGGACGTCGGTGTTCGGGTGATCGTTGACGAGCTCGCGAAGCGGATGACTCACGACATCCGTCTCTAGTCGGTCCGTCGCCACCTGGTAGAGCAGCGGTTGGAACGTGTGGTAGTCCTGCTTGTCGACGAGCACCACATCGGCGTGTGCACCTCTAAGCTTCCGCGCGGCTCCGATTCCGGCGAACCCGCCTCCGAGGATGACCACTCGTGGTCTCGGCGATCGAGGACGGTGGGTCTGGCTAGGACCGCGCACCGCGCCTTGTGTCGACGTCGACGCGGCCGCGGCCGAACGCGTCGATGCGGCCCCAGCGGCCGGGAATGTCGAGCAGCTCGAGGTGGCCTATGTCGAGCGGGAGTGCGGGATCGACGACGAGGTGCTCCCCATGGGGCTCGAGCCCGAGCATCGTGCGCAGAAGCAGGAGCGGAGTCCCCGTCGACCACGCTTGTGGGCTACACGCGGTCGGGTACTGCACTGGATACTTGGTCTGCTGCCTCGGATACCCGCCGAAGGCCTCGGGGAGCCGGCCGTTGAAGAACTCGGCGGCGTCAAGAATCCCGGCGGCGATCTCGGCCGCCTCGTCCTTGAACCCGTAGCGGCGCAGGCCCCAGGCGATGAATGAGTTGTCGAACGGCCAGACCGTGCCGACGTGGTAGCCGATCGGGTTGTATCGCCCCTCGCCCTCGGCCAGCGTGCGAACGCCCCAGCCCGAGAAGAGCCGTGGGCCAAGGAGATGGCGCGCAATCGCCTTCGCCTTCGACTTGTCGACGATGCCGCTCCAGAGCAGGTGCCCGTTGTTCGACGACAGGGCGTCAACCTTGTTGCCGTGCCGATCGAGGGCGAGTGCGAAGTACTCGCCGTCC
Source organism: uncultured Gaiellaceae bacterium (assembly GCA_963802865.1). Classification (GTDB taxonomy): domain Bacteria; phylum Actinomycetota; class Thermoleophilia; order Gaiellales; family Gaiellaceae; genus GMQP-bins7. The sequence continues at coordinate 144,234 of CAWDKB010000014.1, read as the reverse complement.
TCGACCCAGAAGTCGCGGTTGAAACGCCGCTTCAGGTCAGCGGCGTCCTTCTCGAGCTTGTCGGCAAGATCGGGATCTCTCCAGATTTCACGCGCCAGCCGTGCGCCGCGGAGCTTGGCGTCGAACGCATAACCCTGAAGCTCGCAGGTCGCGCGAGGGAAGCCCGGAAGCTGCCCGTCGCGAAACGAGATCGAGTCCCAGGAGTCCTTCCAGCACTGGTTCTCGAGGCCGGTCTCCTCGTTTCGGCGTCGGTACCAGATGTAGCCGGTGCCCATGAGGTCGGCGTACTCGTCGATCCAGTCGAGAGCTGCGCGCGCCTCGATCTCGAGCTCGCGGACGATCGCCCTGTCTCCGGTCCACCGCTCATACTCGTCGAGCAGCACGACATAAAGCGGCGTAGCGTCGACGGCACCGTAGTACGGGGAGTGCGGACGCTCCTCGAAGGCCGTCATCTCGCCGTACCGCATCTCGTGGAGGATTCGACCTGGGTCCTCGTCGCGGAAGTCGTCGAGCCGAACCCCCTGCCAGTCGCCGAGCGCGCGGAGCGTGGTCGCCGCCAACTCGGGCGTGAAGGGCAATGCCTGCAGACTGGTGAAGATGCTGTCCCGGCCGAACATGGTCATGAACCACGGCAGGCCAGCGGCCGGCAGGCTGCGCCCTCCCGCGATAGGCGGCGAGAACCGGAGCGCAGCGAGATCGACGAGGCTCCGCCTGTAGGTCGCTTTCAGCACTTCGTTGTCGCATTCGACCCGAGGCGCGTCTGCAAGCCACTTCGCAAGGTTGCGCTGCATGCGAGCGCGAGCGCGCTCCGGTGCGCGGGGACCGTTCGCGGATTGGTCGGCTCCAAGGTTCGCCGTGACCACGTCGAGCTCGGTCCTCCACTCGCCGTGCGGCTCGACGCGGATCCTGAACGTCAGCCCACCGCGGTCGACCTTCGCCGGTGACGTGGACGAGATTTCGGTCGCCCGGCCGAACGTTCCGCGGTCATAGCCGAGACGAAGCCGGCCGTCGCGCACTTGCGTCGAGTATTTCCCCTTCTTCACGAGCGCGTCCTTGACCTCGAAGAGGTCCGCAAAGTCACATCCGGCCTCGACACGCACAGTGAGGTTGGCCGCCTTGTCCGCGTGGTTCAGGATGGTCAGCTCCTCGCGAAAGCCGTTGGCGACCGAGCGCTGCCTGATTACCGACAGCTTCGCGTCGATGTAGACAGCTCCCGTCCCGGGCACGAGGAAGAAGCGGGTTTCGAAGTACTGGAGGTCGTCGACGGAGAGCGCGTTGAGACGCTCGCCGTTCACCGTGAGGATCCACCTCGAGAGGAACCGGGTATCGAAGGAGAAGAGACCGGTCGGATCGGTCAGCGACGCCTCGATGTCCCCGCGCTCGTCGCTCACGACGAACGTGTTGCCGTCGAGGATCTTGACGAGGTTGTCGCTCACGAACGTCTCTTCGCGTAGCCGGCCGCGCGGCGGCTCGGCTTCTTCGTGGGCGGTCCGGGGAAGAGCCGCTGGACGAGCACGAGCAGCCTCGGGTCGCCGTCGATGGCGAGCTCCCCTCGGAGCAGGGCAGCGACCGGGTTCCGCTCGCCTTTCGCGAGCTGGCCGAAAAGCGCGCGATCGGCACGGACGACGGTCTCGCTGGCGGACCCCCTCCCTGAGACGGAGATCAGCCCTTTGTTGATGGTGACGTACCTGCGCTCGACGCGCTTACCGTCGGCGATCTCAAAGCGGACCGAGCCGCTCAGCTTGCGCACCAACGGCTCGTAACCACGGGCCGCGAGGCCGTCGAAGAACTCGGTCGTGGCGTCCCCAGTGCCCGCCATCACGAGCTCACGCATACTCCGGATTCGGTCGTCTGAGCACTCCGACAATCCAGAGCACGGGGAGGAAGAAACCGAGGACGAAAAGGAGACCATGCCCATTGCTGATTGTTCTCCAGCCGAATAGGAGAAACATGGTGATGTACATCAGGACCGCGCCTATTCCAGCCACTCCGATCAGCCACCACACGTGCGTCTCCTGTCTGTACCCCTGTGTGCCGCGCCCACGCGACTGACACTGGCACGACTGACACCGTGCAACATCACCTCCCGGACAAGGTCACCTGGGTGATCCGATGCTGGGCGGACGGGCACACATTCCCTCCGACTCCCGTGCTCATGCGGACAATCGCTATGCCCGCCAGAGCCGCCCCTCGACCATCCCACGGGCCGCAAGAGGCTCGCGGGTCGGTCGAGTAACGCTGTCTAGTGAGTCGCCCACTAGCCCGGATGAGCCACCGGTGGCACGGCGACTTCCTGCAAGATCGGTCGCACGGGCGCACTCTCCATGACCTTCGGGTCTGCCTGGAGTTGTCGGCGCCAGCCGGCGAGGATTCTGTGCACGCTGGCGGCCCCAAGGATCGGGCCCTCGGGAACTTCGAGGTGCGCCGGGTGGAGGATGAACGGACGCGTCTGGAGGCCGCCGATCCCACCGTGGAAGGAGATCAGCTCCTCGAACGCGCAGCCTTCGTCGAGATCGGGGTCGTAGAAACTCCCCACCATGATGTCGGCGACGTGCTCGAACCCGTCGGTACGAAGGAGATGCTGCGGCGCGTGGGGCGAGAAGTGGGCAAGCGGGTCCTCACCGTCGACCCGTCCTTGTGCGAGGTAGTGCGCGCCGTTCGCGCCGAGCACGACGGCGCCGTACTCGGACGAGCGAACCAGCAGCCAGCCGACGTGCGGGTGGGCCCGAAGAGCCGGCAGGAGCTCCGGATGCCGCTCGTCGATCTCCTTCATCGTGAGCCGACGGCGCTCCTCCATCAAGTAGACGAGACCGAGATTGCCTGAGCCGAGCACGACGACGTCGCGATCGGACACGTCGTTCTTGGGCCGCTTCTGCTTCTTGCCCGTCGCCTCGCTGAAGGCGTTGCCGACCATCGCGTTCTGCTCGTCGCCACCCGCGATGCCGGAGACATCGCCCTTCGCCAGGGACCGCTCGACCAACTCGTCCAGTCCGTATCCGTTGCGCTGCTTGAACGTCGCTCCCTGCGTCTGCCCGTGGTCGGAAAGGACGACGATCTCGTACGGCCGGGGCGCATAGCGACACGCTCGCTCGATCTGGGCGAAGTGGTCGTCGAGCTTGCGCAGTGCCTCGAGCGTGTCGGCGCGCTCGAGCCCCGAGTGGTGCGCCACCTCGTCGTAGCTCGAGAAGGTGGCGTAGATGGCGGGTCGGCCGCGCATGATGTCGGTGAGTACGCCCGACACGATCAGGTCGCGCACGAAGACGCAGAGCGCGCCCCTCATCAACGGGTAGATGCCACCACGGTGGCCGCGCGGCTGCACGTCCCTGCGGATCGCACGGAGCGCTGCAACCCACTCGAGGATGACCTCCCAGCCGAAGAGGACGAGCGTGCGCAGTGCGTTCTCACCGTTCGCGAAAAACGCCCGATAACCGGGATTCGACTTCTTCTCCGCCTCCATCCGGCTGACGGTGAGGATCACGTCCTCCGCCTCGCCGGAGAGGAGGTTTCCGCGGCTGGCGCCGCCGTTCGTGAGCAGCCCGATCCCGGTCGCATGCCGGCGCTCGATCTCCGCGCAATCGGCCGGAGCCGAGCACGTCATCAGCGTTGCAGTCTCCTTCTCCACCCAGCGGAACGCCGAGATGTCGTCGTTCGAGCCTAGGAGGATTCCCGCCTGGCTGGCACCCGTCTGCGACGAGAGATCGGTCTCCCACTCGGCCAGACGGTGCGTATGGCGCGCCCAGCGGGCCATGTTCGGGGTGTTGCCGTCGCGCATTGCCCGCCGCAACACGGGCAGTGCGAGCCCGTCGATCTCGAGGTAGACGATCCCCGGGACGTCTGTCGAGGCGATGATCCCCTGCCGACGCGCGATCCTCTGGGCGATGCGGATCGAGCCCATGTCGTCCGAACCGAGGAGAACCGCGAGCACGACGCTCACCGCAGCCACTATGAGCGCGGCTAGGAGAGCCCAGCCGAAGTTGTCGACTGTGAGTACCCCGTCGGTCAGTTCGGCCGCAGCCAGGAGCATGAGAGCGTCGGCGATCAAGACGACCAGGAAGCCGAGCACGAGTGTGAGCGGCAATCGCAGCGCTGCAAGCGCCGGCGGAATGACGGCATTCAGCGCGCCGATGATCGCCGCGACGACGAGCGCGCCCCAGAAGCTCTCGATGTCGACACCCGGGAGGATCCCGGCGGCCACCATCAACGCGATACCCGTCGCAAACCACGAGACGAGAAGAGGAAAGACTCGCCAGCGGGGACGCTCGGGCTGCCAGGCGCTGGATCGGCCGTACTCAGAGCCGGCTTCGCTAGACATCGCGCTTCCTTCCCTCACGTATGTGCGCTCATGGGAAGCGGGGCTGGAGGCTGACGCACCGGCCCCCGCAGGATGCAGCGGAAGCCGAGGTGCGTCGTCGACGAGTCGATCGCCTGGCCCTGGCGGGCCGCCGGGCGGTAGCGAAGGCAGTAGCTCGGTGCACAAAGGTGCGAGCCTCCCTTGATCACACGGCGCGGGATCGTCTCGCCCGCCTGAACGTTCGGAGCAGACACGCGGGGGTTCCGCGGCACGCAGCACGAGCTCTCGACTTCGTCGGGATGGCGCGAGGTGAACCAGTCCGACGTCCACTCCCAGACGTTCCCGCATACGTCGTAGAGCCCGTAACCGTTCGGCGGGAAGCTGCCGACCGGTGAGGTTCCCTCGTAGCCGTCGAGCTTGGCGTTCTGCCAGGGGAACTCTCCCTGCCACGTGTTCGCCATGGCCCTCCCCTCGGGTACGTGCTCGTCGCCCCAGGCGAACACCGCGCCCTCGAGTCCGCCGCGCGCGGCGATCTCCCACTCCGCCTCGGATGGCAGGTCCTTCCCCGCCCACGCCGCGTACGCCGCGGCGTCCTCGTAGGCGATCTGGACCACTGGATGCGTGTCTCGGCCGTTGATCGTGGTGCCCTTTCCACCGGGCCGCTTCCAGTGTGCGCCGGGCAAGTACTCCCACCAGTTGCGGTAGTCGTCGAGATCGACCGGCCCGGTTGACCTGCGGAACACGAGCGAGCCCGGCACGAGAAGCTCTGGATCGGCGTCGGGATAGACGGCGGCATCGAGCGGACGCTCGGCGAGCGTCACGTACTTGGTCTCGCGGACGAAGCGACGGAACTGCGCTGCGGTGACCGGTGTCTCGTCCATCCAGAACCCGTCGACGGAGACGCGATGCACCGGGCGCTCCTCCGGATAGAAGTCCTCGGAGCCCATCGCAAATGTGCCGCCGGGAATCCAGCGCATGCCTGGCACCGGAGGTGGCGCCTGCGTCTCGTCTGGGGCGGTCAGCAGCTGTTGATCCGTGGACACGTGCCTCCTGGTTGAGCCTGCCTCCAGGTCAGCCGTCGGCGGAACCATGCAGTCGTTTCCGAGCGCATGGTTCCGCACCGCGAGTCTCGGCGTAGCGACGGCCAGGGTCTTCACCTGGCGAACAGCATCACCCGGGTGAACATGTCGCTCGGGTGTTTTCTCGTCGACCCGGGAGCGCCAGTCTCTCGAGGCGTGATCTAGGCGCGGACCTTCGAGGGACCGAAAGGAGAAAAGATGTGGTGGTTCATCGGAATCGGTGGATTCTTCCTGTACATGCTCATGTTCTTCACGCTCGGCCTCTCCACGCTACGAAATGGACATGGCTGGATGTTCTTCTTCGGGTGCTTCTTCCCGCTGTTCTGGCTCATCGGGGCGTTCATGACGCCCACGAGCCAGGAGTACGCCCAAGCGCCCTGAGCTTCGACAGCCAGGCGCCGACTGGAGGAAGAACGCGCTGAGAGTCACCAACGTAGTCGGGAGGTTTCATGACGGACACGACTGAGCCTGTAGACCAAGACCAGGACACGGAACTCGACTCGCTGGGTCCCGTCGACTACATCGTGGTCGAGTTTCCGGCGGGGGCGAGCAACTTCACAGGCGAGATGGCCAACGAGCTGCTGAGGTTGGTCGACTCCGAAATCGTCCGCGTGATCGACGTGCTGATCCTGAGCAAGGACGAGGACGGCACCATCGATGCGATGGAGCTCTCGGACATCCCCGAACTCGGAGAACTCGAGAAAGTCGAGGCCCAGCTGGCGGAGCTGTTGGCTGCGGAAGACGTCGAGCACCTTGCGGCTGCCATGGAGCCGGGCAGCACTGCCGGAGTGCTCATCTGGGAGAACCTGTGGGCTGCGCCATTCGCGTCGGCGGCGCGGCGTTCGGGTGGCCAACTGATCGCCACCGGACGGATTCCCATTCAAGCGATCATCGCCTCCATCGAGGCTGACAAGGCACTTGCGACCGAAGGAGTCTGAAATGCCAGTCAGGCCAGCGCGTGTGGGGAGAGTTGGTGTCATCGGCGCGCCGGTGGCAAAGACCGCGGTAGTGGCGAAGGCCGTCAACACCCGGGCCGTCGCCAGTGGCAAAGACGGCGGTAGTGGCCGCAGCCGTCACACCTGGAAGGCGGGGTCGCCGGAGGATCTAGCTCGCGAGGCCTCGGCCCAGGACTCGCGCGGCGGCCAGCGCCGTGCGAGTGGGCTGAGCTAGTCGGCCGCTCTGCTTGCGCCGCAGCCCGCCTGCCCACCGATGTGGACGCTGTTCCGGGGCCGGCGCACTTTCGAATGCGGGTGCGGCATCGCGCGGGTGGGCCGCATACCACGCTCCGTAGCGCCCCGCGAGCGGCGTTGCCGTCACGCCGTGCAGAAGGACCGACAGAGCGATCGTGAAGAAGATGGTGTTCAGCAGTAGCGACTCGTTCGCGAGGTGGGCCTCCTCGACGAGGATCACCGCAAAGACGATCGACGCGAGGCCGCGCGGCCCGAACCAGCCGAGGAAGCCGACCGTCGGTCGCCTGGCGCCGGATCTCAGCATCGCCAGACCCACGGGAACCATGCGAACGAGCGTCAGGCTGAGAAGCGCATACAGGACGATCTCGGCGGAGAGGTCGTCGAGCATGGGCACGAGCATCACCGCGCCGAAGAGGATGAACGTGATTGCCCCGAGCAGGCTGCCCGTCTCCTCGAGCAAGAGTGTCACCTCGCCTCCGACCTCTCGACGGAACCCGCCGAAGACGGCGCCTCCGACGAACGCCGCGATGAACCCGCTGCCGCCCATCCACACGGCAAGGCCGTAGGCGAGCGCGGCCCCCGCCACCGGTACGACCTGAACCCAGAGCTCATCGACGAGGCGGCGTGGGACGCCCACCCTGACCACGGCTGCGGCCGCGAGCCCCGCAATCACGCCTCCGAGGCATCCGTACCCGATCTCCTCGAGCACGAGCTCCAACGCCTCGCCGTTTCCGATCGCGCCTTCGTGGGCCTCGGCTATCGCGATGGCGATCAGGAGGAGCGGCACGCAGATGCCGTCGTTGAGCCCGCTCTCGACGTTGAGTCCCTGACGAACACGTGAAGGAACCCGTGGATCGGTGACGACCGCCTGCCCCAGTGCAGCGTCGGTCGGGGCGAGCACGATCGCGAGCAGGATCGCCTCGATGAGCACGAGCTCTCCGAATAGGGCAACACCCGCGAGAGCCCCGGCCACGATGGTCAGCGGTAGCCCGATCGCGAGCAGGCGAAGAGGCACGACGTACTCGCGGCGCAGCGCGGCGAGGTCGATCCGCGACGCGTCCGAGAAGAGCACGACCGTCAGGGTCGCCTCGGCCACCAAGCGGACGGACTCGCTCTCGATCGTCGGATCGAGCCAGCCGAGCCCCTCGTCGCTCACCAGCACGCCACCGGCGACGAACACCATCGCAGCGGTGATCACCGACGTCGAGAGCCGACGCGAAGCCCCTGCGTATACGAGAAGCAGGAGAGAGATCGCAACGAGGCCCGAGCCGCCCACGTCTCATGCTCCTTCGGCGGGTGCTTCGGGGAGAGGCTCTAGACGGTGGATGCTCTCGTTCAAAGTCGCGACGGTAGCGGCCGAGAGATCGCGCGCCATCGCCCGCATTCGAGTTCACCTGGGTGAATGGCCGGCCCGGGCGATGAACAGTCGCGCAACCGCTCCTAGCATCGCGACCATGCGCCACGACGTGGCGTCCGTGTCCCGGCCGAGCCGGCAGCAACGAGACAGGAGCATGGATGGCGGTCGACGCCGAGCAGCACGAGCCGCTGTGGAGGCGACACCTCGGCGCATTGATCGTCGGCGGTTTCGCGGTCGTCCTGGTCGTGATCGTCCTGCTCCAGCTCCTCGAGGAGGGCGACATTGCCGAGTGGCTCGCCGAGGCACCAGAGGAGTGGGCCTATGTCCTGTGCTTCGGGCTCGTATGGCTGGACGCAATCATCCCGATCTTTCCCGGCGAGACGACGCTCAGCGCCGCGTCGACGCTCGCCGCACGTGGAACCCTCGAGCTCGAGCTCGTCATGGCGGCTGGAGCGCTCGGCGCGATCGTCGGAGACTCGTCGCTTTTCTGGATCGCCCGCAAGAGCGCCGCCAGAGTGCAAGGCCAACTCGACAAGGCGCTGGAAAATCCCAAGGTACGCGCCGGCTGGGATGCCCTCGATCGCTCCCCCGGACTCATGATCGTCGCCGGCCGGTACGTCCCCGGGATGCGCTTCGCCGTCAACGCGACCATGGGGCTCTCCAGCATTCCCTACCGCCGCTTCCTCCCGTGGTCGGTCCTGGGCGGAACCCTGTGGTCGGTCTATACGTGCTGGTTGGCCCACAGCGTCGCGACCACGCTCTCCGGCTTCCCGCTCGCGTCGCTCGTCATCTCCTCGCTCATCACCTCCGCCGCGCTGGCGGCGATCTACTTCGTCGATCGGCGGAGGAGGAAGGCAGCGAAGGGTGTCGACCCGGCCGCTGTGAGCGCGGAGGCTGCGGTCCGGCCGAGCTCCGCCGCATCGGACGAGTAATGGATCGGCACGAGGCACCCGACTCCAGCCTCGAGGATCGCGCCCGCGTCAGACTCACGGCCGCGGTTGCCGGCGCAAGAGACGCCAGCACACGGCACGTATCGCTCGCGGTTCCCTTCCGGGCAGCGGAACGGAACCGGCGGGTCGCCGCAAGCGTTCTCGCCGGAGGGATCGCCTACCGGCTGTTCCTGTGGCTTCTGCCGCTCGGGTTGATACTCGGTGGAGCGCTCGGCCTCATGGATGCGGACAGCACTGAGGAGGCCCTTGCAAGCGGCGGTCTTCCTGCAGCCGTCGTCGACGTGATCGGCGACGTGGCGCGAGCCGCGGAATCCGACTGGTGGTGGCTTCTCGGGATCGGCGTGCCCCTCCTCCTCTGGGCGGGTTACTCGGGCGCGAAAGCGGTGCAGCTCATTCACTCGCTCATCTGGGACGAGCCCCCTCCGCGGGCGAAGCCGTTGACGAGCTCGCTTGCCTTCACGGGCGTGCTGTGCGCCTTCATGGCCGCTTTCGCACTCACGTGGTGGCTGCGCGACGAGGCGTCGCTCGAGCGGCTCCTCGCGGCCACGCTCGTCACGGCCCCACTCGCTGCGTTGTGGCTCTGGGCGTCTCTCCGCCTGCCGCACCGGGACGCTCCCTGGCGGGCGTTGCTACCCGGTGCGATCCTCGTCGCGGTGGGCTTGCAGGTGCTTCACGTGCTGATCGTCGAGTTCCTCGCGCCGAAGCTCGAGAACGCGACGACGCTCTACGGGAGCATCGGCGCCATGACGACGATCCTCTTCTTCATGTACTTCGCCGGGAGGCTCGTCGTCACCTCGCCCATTCTCAACAGCTCCCTCCATCACGAGCTGCGCACGCAGAGCGATGAAGCCGGCGACGATGGAACGCCGCTGGCAGGCATCTCGACTGAACAAGCGACTAGACCCTGTCCGGCGGTGGTGAGAGCCGTCTGCCTCCTTGCCAGAAGAAGGCAGACGGCCAACGCTGCACACGTCAGCTCGCTTGGCGGTTACTCGTCCAGCTCGCAGTCGGGAGCAGCGGTCTTCAGCGCCTCCCACGACGTGCTGACCGCCGCCAGCGAGTCGAGGAGGCCTTGCGCCTCAGTAGCCACTCAGATCGTCGTCCGCCTTCGCGGCGTCGAACTCCGTGGACACCGCTCCGAGCGATGTCTCCAGCGCCGCTATCGGCTCCGAGAGCTCCGCCTCTGCATCGGTCTTGACGGTCTCGAGATCCGTCGTGATCGCCTCCAGCGACGCTTCGAGGTCCGCGATCGCGCCCTCCCCGGCGGTCAGGTCGATCCCCTGCAGCGTGTCCATGTCGGAGCTCAGCTGCTCGAGGTCGTCACACACAGCGGGCTTGTCGTCTCCACCGCACCCGGCAGCCGCAGGCACAAGAGCACAAAGAACGGCTAGCGCCACGGCCGTCCGTCGCCGCGAACGTCTCAGGTCGTAGGCACCACGAGCGCTCCTTTCCCAGTCGTGGCCTCGACTATCACCCGCCTCGCGCAGTGGCGGCATCGCCCGCGAGCGCGTTTCACCCGGGTGAATCGTTCGCCGCTAGTCCTCGGCGCGAGGTGCTTTCGGGCTGCTGGTGCACCCGCGTGCGCCGATTCGAACGCCGCGACCGCAGCCCTGACCGTGGGAAAGAAACGGTCAGGCCCGATCCGCGTCGTGAGGTCCGTCTCCTCGAAGATCTCGCGTTGCCGTCCCTTCAGGCGGGCGAAGACCAGTGCGATACCTCGTTCCTCGAGCTCGTCATGGAGTTGAACCAGGACATCGATCGCCGTGGCGTCGAGGTACGTCCACGCCTCGGCGTTGAGCACCAGCCACCGGACGTCTTCGGACACGGCGACAAGCTCGAGCACGCGCTGCCGGAGGTACTCGGCGTTGACGAAGAAGGGCGGGGCGTCGAAGCGATAGACGAGCAGTCCGGGCACTGTCTCGGCACCCTCCCAGCGCTCGATATCCCGATAGCCGTCGACGTCGTCGATGCGGCCGAGAACGGCATCGTGCGGACGCGCCGAGCGGTAGAGGAACACGCCGATCGAGAGCGCGATCGCGACGGCGACGCCGCCGACGACCCCGAACACGAGCACCCCGCCGAAGGCGACGAGCGCCAGCGCGACCTCGGCTGGGCGGACGCGCCGTAGGCGCCAGATCGAGTCGATGTTGATCAGCCCCGCGGCCGCCATGACGATGATCACTCCGAGCGCGGCCGTCGGCAGCGGCTCGATCAGGGGCATTGCGAAAAGCAGGAAGAGCCCAACGACCGCTGCGGCGACGAGAACCGCAGCCTGGGACTTCGCGCCGGCGGAGTCGTTGACCGCGGACCGGGAGTTGGAGGAGGAGACCGGAAACGCTCCTGTCAGGCCACCGACGAGATTGGCGCCGCCGATCGCGGTCAGCTCACGGTTGGCATCGACCTCGTAGCCATGCTTCTGCGCGAAGGTCCGCACGGTCGCGGTGACGTCCGCAAAGGCGACGAGCGAAAATGCCGCCGCGGGAAGCAGGAGATCGATGAAGTCGTTTGCTCCGACTCCTGGCAACGCGAACGAGGGTAGACCGCCCTCGACCTCGCCGACGACTGCGATCCCGTGATCCTCCAGGTCGACGAGCGCCGCGACCACGAGTCCGAGCGCGAGCACAACGAGTGACGGCGGGAGGATAGGAAGCGTGCGCCGAATCACGATTGCCGCCGCCAGCAGCCCCGCGCTGAGGAGCACGGTCGGACCGTTCGCGTCGCCGAGATCCGACAAGACCTCCCACACGATGGCGAAGAAGTCGTCCGCGTCGATGCTGACCCCGAGGAGCTTGCCGAGCTGGGACGAGATTACGATCAGCGCGACGCCGTTGATGTAGCCGAGCAGCACCGGCTTGCCGAAGAAATCCGCCACGAACCCGAGCCGGAGCGCGCCTGCGACGAAGAGTAGGAGACCCATCGCCAGCGCCAGCGCCGCCGCGAGCGCCGCATAGAGCGCCGGGTCGGTCTCCCCTCCGACCACCGCCATCGGCGCCACCGTCACCGCAGTCATCGCCGCGAGCGTCGACTCGGGTCCGATCACGTGCTGCCGCGATGTCCCGAGCAACGCGTACACGGCGAGCGGCAGGAATGTCCCGTAGAGGCCGTAGACGACTGGCACTCCGGCCAGCTCCGCCATCGCCAACGACGAGGGCACTGCGACCGCGCCCACGGTAGCTCCCGCCACGACGTCAGAACGGAGGTACGAGCGCGGATAGCGCAAGAAGAACGCAACGCCGGGCGCCGCCTCCGCGAGAGATCGCGGCACGAGCGAGTGCGCGTACGAGGCCAGTGCAGCAGGGGAGTCGTCGCGCATCACGTCACTGCGCCCAGCGAGGTAGGAGCGGCGGCCTGTCTAGGTGGCGATCGCCTGGGCTGCGCTGACGAGGGAGCTCCCGTACGCGGCGGCAGATTTCAGCCCCCTCACAAGCTTGGCGATGAATTCGATGGCCGTGATGCTCGGCAGGAACAGGTAGGCAGCTGCTTTCGTCGTAACGAAGCTCGAAAACCCTGTGATCTCGAGCGGCGGGTCTCCATTTCCCTGCGGTAGCACGAAGATGCTCTCCGCTTCCGTATTGGCGCTGATCAGCGGATCCCTCGATCTTGGGTGAAGCCTGACGGCCCCGGCGAATTCGCTGTCGTTGACCCAGCGCCGCAGCACGAACTCGTATTGGTTTTCGATGTTCGCGTTGATGAACTGGAAGAGCATCCCGCGCTCTATGCCATCGTATGGCTGCCGCGGATCATAAGTGGGGCCATACGGAAGGCCGCGACGAACCAGCCGGTGGGAATTGTTGCTGCCGCCGGGCACTCCCTGGCCGGCGACTGGTTGCCCTCGAGGGTTGACGCGACGTATGTGCGCGCCGACGGGACAGTGGATCCCTTTCGGATCTCCCGAGCCATCGGCATTCACGTACTCGAAATCGTTGAGCTGTTCGGCCGAGATCCCTCCCGCAGGACTATCCGTGTCCGGCGACAAGGCGAGAGGAACGCCGTTGCGCCATCGCCCGCACATTTTCGCGGCCAGCAGCTCGGGATCGATCGTGTCTCTCTTCGACTGCAGGAAGTCTTCGAAGCCGACCACGTCGGTCTCGACCTTCTTGAACACTGCGAAGCTCCCGTTCAGGCCGAGCGCTCGCGGCTCCGGTACGTCGTAATTCTCGGCGTCGTCGCGCAAGACGAAGAGCCATGGCTCGCAGGGCTGCTGGTGATCGGGGTGATACTGTCTCCGGGCCGCCGCGAATGGTCGGCGTACTGATGCCGTCGGTGTATCCGAAGTGGACCTTGCCAGTAGGAACCGGCTGGCCATCTTGCATCTCGATGCAACGCCATCCCGTCCTGGCGCCAGATCTCTCGAAAGGCATTCTCCTCGGCAAACAAGGCACAGAGTCGCTGTAGCTCGACATCGCCTCCGGGCTGATCGCGTGCGAGTCACGAGGACATGATCGTCCCCCGTTCCAAAGCCGCCGACCCAGTTCCCGGGTGAGCTCGCGCCCGTATCTCCGACGAGCTCTGCGCGTTGCGCGGCTCCTTCGATGAACGCACCGAACGACCTGAACGAGAGCGTCGGAACGCGTTCCTCCAGCTCCAGCGCGACCAGTCCGGGCCACGTGATGCCGATGTTGAGGCAATAGTCGGGCTTGCGACGCGGGGCATCGGCGGGATTGTCTCCCGGCCCGGGTGCGAACCCTACGTGCCAGTCCGCGGCGGTCGTGATTTGCGGCACATCGGATTCGTCGCCGCTTACGAGCCGTCCGAGTTGCCTGCGTGCTTGTCCCGGATCTTCGACCGACAACAGGAAGTGCCGCAACATCGGCATCCTGTAAGCGCGGAGAACGAAGCCCTGAATGTCCGCCAGGTCGAGCGCGGGCTCTTCCACGGCCGTCGAAGCACCCTCGGCTTCTAGGCGTGCATGCCGCCTACGATCAAGCAACCGGCGACGAAGCGTCCACCGCTATCCAACGGTGGCCGATGGTGACGTGCGATAGTCGGCCAGCAGGGCTCTGACGTCTTGAACGCCGAGACCTGGATACGCGCTGTAGAACCCAATGGGCGGATAGTTGTTTTCCAATGCCCACTGATAGAACGCCTGGACGTTCTTTGCCACTGGGGTGGGAGGCGCGCCGTCGACGTGTGGAAAGAGAGCATCGAAGACGAACGAGGTCTTGTCTGCGAAGTCCTGGATGTACTTGTCGAAGTCACCGTCGAAGATCGTGAAGAAGCCCAGGTGGTTGTCCTCGAAGGGCACCCAATGGGAGAAGTGCAGCGTCCCGAGCGAATCCGACGCTTCCTTTCCCTTGCTCCCCACCGTCCTCGTGGCGACCAGCTTCAAGGCGAAGGCCTCCCGGCGTGACTTGACCGACATGTATGTCAGCAAGGGGGCCTGTGATGTGCTGCCCGTGAAGCCCGCCGCACGAGCGCACGCCTTGATGTCCTGAACCGAAGCGTCCTCGTAGGCGAAATACGTATCCAGAGGCTCACGGACATGATCCTTCAGCCACTTGATGACCTTCTGAGGGTCATTGGCCACGGGCGTGGCTGGGGCGTCGTCCACGTGCTGGAAGATGGCGTCGAACACCGAGCCGGCACTCTCCACGAGCCGCTCGATGTGCTGATCGCCCTCGCCGTCGATGTCCGAAAGGAAGAGAAGCTTCTCGTCTCCCTTGATCATGAAACGAGAGAAGTGCACGGTACCGAGGTCGTCCTGCACGTCCGCGAAATCCGGCATCAACGGGGGCAACTCTTCGGCTAGCGCTTTGGCGTTGGCGGGTCCCTTGATCGGGAAGTCAATCAGTGAGATGACTTTGGCTCATCGAGTTCTCCTTTCTCATACGGGGCCTCGCGGCGCGCTGGCCACCAGGCCGGCTCCTCGGCGGTTCCGGTCTGGACTGCGAGGGCAAGCGAGTCGAAGACCGACCACGCCTCGACGATCTTGTCGTCGTCGAGCATCAGAAACGCGGAGCCGTAGACCTCGATCGCATTGCCGCTCGCCGGCAGATCGGACCGCTGCTCACCCGTGTGCGTGCCCGTGAGCACCCACTCGATGGCGATCTGGTCCTTTACGCGGATCTCCTGCGAGAGCTCCATCCTGATGTCGGGCACGATCGAACGCCAGTACTCGATGCTCTCCTCAGCCAGAGCAGGGCCGCTCTCGTTGGGACCAAGGTCGGGAGAGAAGCCGTTCATGAAGACGGCACAGTCCGGCGCGACGTGCTTCTCAGCCTCGCTGAAGTCGCCCTCGTTCCAAGCGGCCACGAGGAACTTCACGGCCGGATGCTTCGGCTCGTGCTCCTCCTGCTTGCCGTGTCTGAAGTGCCTCACGGCCAGAGCGCCGAGTGTTGGGATGATCGCCACCTCGACGTCGGCGGGCAACAGGAGCTTGGTCAGCACCCAGCTGCACAGAGCGGCGAGCGCCATACCCGACAGGAAGAGAAGCCTCTCGTCTCCCTCCACCATGAACCGAGGTGATGGCAACGTACCGACCTCGTCCTGCGCTCTCGCGAGATCGGGCATCAACTGGGGCAGCTCCTCGGTTAGCGCCTTGGCGGCGGCGGATCCCTTGATCGAGGCGTCAATGACGAGATGACTTTGGCTCACAGAGCTCGCCCTCCCGTGATGGCGATCGCTGACGCCGCCGCCTAGGCGCTGATCCCCTGGGCCGCGGCGACGTGCGCGCCGGCCTCGTGCAGCGCCAGCTCGTCCTCGTGGGTGCCCGGCTTGAGGTCGTAGACGACCTTCTTCACCGTGCCGGTGAAGGGGTAGGGCGACTTGGCCGCGTAGGCGCGGTCGACGGGCAGGCCGTTGTCGCGGCCGACGTCCATGCCGGCGTAAGCCGGAGAAGCGGACGGCGACCGTCCTCTCGATCCGTCCTTCGCCGATCTGCTCGTCGTTCGCGTACAGGTAGACGGTTCCGCCGGCCGTCCGTTCCTGCCGGTCGGCGTCGAACTGCATACGGACCGTGACGTCCCCGGTCGGGATGGGCTCGGTCGAGACCTGCTCGTACCGCTCGACGCCCATCATCGAATAGCTGTGGTGCAGCAGGCCGTCTTCGTCGACCCAGAGCGAGAAGCCGCCCATCTCGTCCCCCTCGGCGACGATCACGCCCTCGGCGCCCTCGTCGGGGACCGAGAGCTCCGCCTCGATCGCGTAGGAGCGGCCGTAGACGCGCGGGATCATCCCGGAGGCGATGTTCTGGACGTCGCCGTAGAACGTCTGGGTCGTGACCGTCGGCATCGGCGGCAGGATCCCGAAGAAGACCGAGAACGCGGCCAGCAGCGGCAACACGTTGTGCTTCTCGGCCTCTTCCCAGAAGAGCTCCTTCAGCTCGGCGAGCTTCTCCGGGTTCTCCGCGGCGAGGTCCTTCGCCTGGCTGAAGTCGTCGGGCAGGTAGTACAGCTCCCAGGTGTCCTGCTCCGGGTCGTAGGCCCCGGGTGCGAACCTCGCCATCGTCGGCGGCGAAAGGTCCCACGGGATGCGGTCGAGCTTGCAGGCGGCCCACCAGCCGTCCTTGTAGATCGCCCGGTTGGCGACGATCTCGAAGTACTGCACGGTGTGGCGCTCAGGTGCGTTCGCGTCCTCGAAGGTGTAGAGAAAGCTCGTCCCCTCCATCGGCTTCTGCGCGATCCCGTCCACGACCTTGGGCTCGGGGATACCGGCGGCTTCGAGGATCGTCGGCCCGACGTCGATGACGTGAGTGAACTGGGTGCGCAACCCGCCGGCGTCCTTGATCCGCTCCGGCCAGGAGACGACCGTGCCGTTGCGCGTGCCGCCGAGGTGGGAGGCGACCTGCTTGCCCCACTGGAACGGCGCGTTCCCGGCCCACGCCCAGGCGGACGCGTAGTGCGGCGCGTACGCGTCGGTGCCCCACGCGTCGAGCCCGCCGTACTGCTCGATCAGCGAGAGCTGCTGCTCGGCGGTGAGGGCGATCCCGTTCTGCATCGTCAGCTCGTTGAAGGAGCCGGTCAGCGTTCCCTCCAGGCTCGCGCCGTTGTCCCCGAAGATGTAGATGACGAGCGTGTTGTCGAGCTCGCCCAGCTCCTCGACCGCCTCGAGCAGGCGGCCGACGTTCCAGTCGGTGTTCTCCTGGAAGCCGGCATAGACCTCCATCTGCCGCGCGTACAGCGTCTTCTCGGCGTCCGAAAGCGAGTCCCAGGCGGGGAGCGCGTCCGGTCTCGGCGTGAGCTCCGCGTCCGGCGGGATCACCCCCAGCGCCTTCTGCCGTTCGAAGGTCTCCTCGCGGAGCACGTCCCAGCCCTGGTCGAACTTGCCGCGGTACTTCTCGCTCCACTCGACCGCGACCTGGTGCGGCGCGTGCGAGCACCCGGTCGAGTAGTAGATGAACCACGGCTTCTCCTGGTCCTGGGCGCGCACCTCGTGCAGCCAGCGCACCGCCTGATCGGTGAGGTCGTCCGGCCAGTAGTACTCCTTGCCGCCCTCGCCCTCCGGGACGCCGAGGGTCGTGTTGTCCTGCGTGATCACCGGGTCGTACTGGCCCGCCTCGCCGCCGAGGATGCCCCAGAAGCGATCGAACCCCCATGCGTTCGGCCAGCGGTCGAACGGTCCGGCTGCACCCTGGACGTGATCGGGGGTCAGGTGCCACTTGCCGAACCCGGCAGTCGAGTAGCCGTTGCCCTGAAGCGCCCGCACGAACGGAGCGCAGTCCTTCGGCACGCTCGCGCAGTAGCCGGGGAACGGGCCAGGGAGCTCGCCGATCGACCCGAAGCCGACCGTGTGGTGGTTGCGCCCTGTCAGTAGGGCGGCCCGGGTGGGCGAGCACAGCGCGACGACGTGGAAGCTGTTGTATCTGAGGCCCTGGTCGGCGACCCGCGTCATCGCCGGCGTCGAGACGGGCCCGCCGAACGTCGACGGGTTCCCGAAGCCCGCGTCGTCGATCAGCACGAGCAACACGTTCGGCGCGCCCTCCGGCGGCGACGGCGTCATGACGATCGTCCAATCGGCGACGGACGTGTCCAGCGTTCGCCCGATCGCGCCTCCGAAGTTCGGATCCGGGATCGGCAGCACCGTGCGGTCGGGGCTGAACTTCCCCATCGCCTCGCCGAGCGACTCCTTCAATGCGCCCATGCCCTTCTTGTCGCCCTGGACGACCGACCGGAGCAGCGCGCCTGCGAGCGCCTGCTCGACGGCGAGCCGCTGCTCGTCGTCGAAGATCGCGATGATCCCGGCCGACCCCGGCGGCAGGTTCTCGCCGATCTTGTCGTGAAGCTCCTTCTCGACCTTGTTGCCGGCGAACCTGCCCATCACCCTGCCCGCGACCGCCCCGACGGCGACCGACGCGAGCAGCGGCGGCGCGAACAAGCCCACCGCGAGCCCGACGCCACCTCCCCAGCCCGTCTCCCTTGCGGCCGAGGTTGTCGCCGGTCCGCTGCACCGAGACGCTGCCGTCCTCCGCGTGCGTGACGAGGATGACGCCCTCGATCGAGACCTTCTTCTCCTTGACGAGCGCGACCAGTGCCTCGAAGTCCTTCGTCGCCTCGTCGATGTCCTGGTAACCGGCAACGAGGACGTCCGTGGGTGTCTCAGCCATCAGGGCTCTCCTTCGATTCCGACCGCTATCGCGGCTCGCGTGTGGCGTGCTTCCCGAACATGGCAGAGAGGCGTTCGCCGAACATCGCCCGGCCCCGACTTCACCCGGGTGAAGGCGAGCCGCGGGTGGTGTGCGACCTACGAGATTGCAGGAGTCTCCCTAGAGACCTGCCGTGGCACCGAAAGGAGGGCCGATGGAATCGTTGTGGGTAACGGTCATGTATCCATGGCTCGCGGCGACGGGGGCTGGTTGCCCTCGTGATCTTCACCTGGTTCAACGCGGCGTGGCGCGTGAGGAGGCGCGTTCACGAGCGTCTGCGCCGAGAACCGCCGCGACCGGGCGGACGCGCCACGATCGACGCGTGACCTGAGTCGGCCGACCGGTGCACCGACAGATGTCCAAGCGCTACGCCGGCCGCAGCGGACAAGACCGCGTCCCTTACCGGATCGTGATTCGCGGCGAGCTCGGCGAGCCGCTCGTGGGACCACTGGAAGGAATGACTGTCGAGGTCGTCGGCGAGGAGTCGGTGCTGGTCGGGGACCTCCTCGATCAGGCCCAGCTCCAGGGTGTGTTGAGCTGGCTGACCACGCTCGGCGTCGAGATCGTCAGCGTGAACCCGGCCGACGACCAGTCGCAGCAATGACCGCACTCGTCCTCGCCCCTAGAGACGTTTCACCTGGGTGAACAGGACCGGCGGGTGAGGTCGGAGACACGGAGCGGTTGGACAATGGCTGCCCACGGGCAAGCACAGGATCCTGAACGTCGTCCATGAGGACTGGAGGCTGCAATGGGAATGGTTCGTCGACGAACACGCCGCCGGACGATGATGGTCGCCGGTGGAGCAGCGTACGCGGCCGGCAGAACTGCGGGCGGGGGCGGACAGGACGAGTACGAGCCGGAGGCCCCGCCGGCGCCGCCGCCTCCCGCCCCGACCAGCGGGGACGACCAAGCCGACGAGATCCAGCGCCTGGCCGACCTGCACGCCTCCGGAGTGCTGACCGACGAGGAGTTCGCGGCCGCCAAGGCCAAGGCCCTCGGCATCTAGGACGCAACCGCTGCAGAAGGAGGAGTGGTCATGGCTCGGAGTGGTCGTGCCGGCGTGGTGGAGAGAGCCCTCGAGGCCGGCTTCACCGGCGAGGTCGACGCCTTGCCGGAACTGTTCACCGAGGATGTGAGCGGCTGGTCGCCGAACATGCTCGTCGCCTCGCGCGGTGAGCTGGCGGAAGTGGTCGCGGAGCGCGAAACGAGCATCTCGAACGTGTCCCTGAAGATCGACATCGTCGACATCGTCGGGAACAAGGGCTACGCCGAGTACCGGGTGACTGCGGACTTTTCGGGCCCGTTCGTGGTCGACGAGGAGACCGTGATCGAGCCCAACGGCCGCGAGCTACTGCTCGGGGCTGCGCTCGTGGCGGAGTTCAGCGGCGACAAGATCTCTGCGTTCCGGAACTATTTCGACAACGCGGCGCTGCTGGAGCAGATGCTCGCCAGGTAGGACCGCCGCTCGCGGCTCAACCGGTGGACGGCCCCCACAGCCTCGTCGTCGAGGACTCGCCGGACCCGGCCGACCTGGCGTTGCTCGAGGAACGGGTTGCGGCGGCTGCCATCGCCGCCGCCGGCCTAGGCGACGACGAGGAGTTCGGGATCTTCGTCCGGGACGACGACGGCCGGATCGTCGCCGGCATCTCCGGCATCGTGTGGGGTGGGTGCTGTGAGCTACAGGCGATGTGGGTCGACGAGCCGCTCCGCGGTCGCGGACTGGCACGGGCCCTCATGGCCGGCGCGGAAGCCGAGGCCCGGCGGCGGGGCTGCACGCTCGTCCAGTTCCGCGCCTACGACCTGCTTGCGCCCGGCCTCTACGAGCGGCTCGGCTACGAGACCGCCGGCGTGATCGAGGGCTGCCCGGCCGGAAGCACCGCCCGCTGGTACCGCAAGGACCTGTAGGCCGCTGTGGTCGTGTCGCTTCGAGATCCCGACCTGTCGCCGGAGACGCTCCTGCAGCTCGCGCCGGGGGTGCGAACGCGCTTCGATGTGGCGGGGCATGTCCTGCTCGATGCGCCTGACGGCACGGCCGTCGACCTCGGGCCGCGCGGATACGCAGTCCTGTCGTTGTTCGCTCAGCCGCTGGCTCTCGGCGAGGCGATCGAGCGGTTCGAGCGCGAGGCACCCTCGACCGACTTCGCGCCGACGATGAACGTCCTCAACATGCTGATCGAGGAAGGCGCCCTCGTGCGACCGGACGCCGGCCTCGGGCCGGCAAGCGGCTGGGCCGACCCGGTGGAGCACGCCCGGATGCTCCATGACGACCGCAGGACCGGCGACTACATCAGCGCACTCGTAGCGGCCGTGCGACCGGGAGACGTCGTCCTCGACATCGGCACCGGGAGCGGGGTGCTCGCCGTCGCCGCAGCCCGCGTCCGGCGCACGCCGCGTCTACGCGGTCGAGGCCAGCGACATCGCGGAGGTCGCGGGGAAGGTCTTCGCCGCGAACGCCGTGACGGACAAGGTCACGCTCGTTCCCGGCTGGTCGCGCCAGATCGAGCTGCCCGAGCCGGCCGACCTGCTGGTTGCAGAGATCATCGGCAACGAGCCGTTCGAGGAGGAGATCCTCGAGACCACGCTCGATGCCCGCCACCGCCTCCTGAAACCCGACGCGCGGCTGATCCCGTACAGGCTCACACTGCTCGCGCGGCCCGTTCGCCTGCCGGACGGCGAGGCCAGGCAGCGCGCGATCGGGCGGGCCGCGGTGCAGCGCTGGCGGGGGCTGTACGAGATGGAGTTCCAACCACTGCTCGACGCCGCCGTTCCAGGCCCCGTCAACATGCCGACCGAGGCAGAGGTGGTCGCCGCCTGGCCGCCCGTCGGCCCACCGGTCACGCTCGCGGAGCTGGATCTGGCGACGTTCGCGGACGCCTCCGTGCGTGCCTGCGCTGACCTCCTCGTCGACGAGCCGGGCACCGTGAATGCCGTCGCAGTCACGTTCCGCGCCGCCCTCTTCGAGGCGATCGAGCACACGCTCGATCCCTGGACGTGGCCGACCTCGAGCTGGGCGACGTCGGTGTGGGTGCTCCCCGACCGGTTACACGTGGGGCCGGAGGCCGCGCTGCGCGTGCGCTACAACCGCCGCGCACATGGCGCACTCGACGGGCTCACCTGTGAGGTCGTCGAGAAAGGATGAGCGGGTGATTCTGGTTCGCGGTGCAGGATCCCGGCCGAGCTGTCCACGAAACAGAGGCATTCCAGGTCCCACAACTAGTGGAGCGTCTGCGCAGTCGGAAAGGCTCCGAGCTCTTGCGCGCGAGCAATCGCATCCTGGCGTGACGAGACTCGGAGCTTCTGGTAGATCGACTTCGTGTGTGAGTGGATCGTGTTGAAGGAGAGGAAGAGCTCCTTGCCGATCTCTCGCTTGGACAGGCCCTCAGCGAGGTAGCGGAGAACCTCGAGCTCGCGCTCCGTCAGGTCGCTGTCGCCCTCGATTCGCCGGTGAGCCGGCGTCAGCGTACGCGCGACTTCCACGAGGCGTGCGCTCAGGACTCCTGGATCCGGGCACGTCGCAAGGAGCTTCCTCGCTTCCTCCAGCATCGCTCGCGCGGGAGCAGGTGCCTCGAGAGCTCGGCGCACCGGGGCCGACACGAGCAATGCATCCGCAATGTCCAACGGCTGGCCGCGCGCCCGAAGGTTCGCCAGGCCTCGATCGAGGAGCTTCCCTGCCTCCTCGAGCTCGTTTCGGCCGGCGAGCGCCGCACCAAGTGCCACGTGCGCGATGCCTGCGCCTGGCTTGTCGGCGACGCCGTGAACCTCGAGCGTGTCCAGCGCACGCCGAGCCACCACGACGGCGAGGTCGACGTCGTCAGTCTCGAGCGAGATTCGCGCGAGCATTGCCCTGGCCATGCCGGCGACGAGCCATTGGTTCGAGCGCGCGGCAAGGAAGGCTGCCTGCTCGAGTGGCACGCACGCCGCCTCGTCCTCGCCCCTGAGACGCCGCGCCCAGCCAAGCGCGAGGAGCGCGACCGGTCTCCCGGTCGAGAATGTGTCGCTCAGCAGCTCCGAGGCCTGTGCAGCGGCGCCCAGCATCCGCGCCGAGTCGCCCCAGGGAAAGCACGCGCGGGTCAATGCGGTCGCAGCCTCGAACGGCATGCCGCATGGCATCGGCGGTTTGACTCGGGCCGACTCCGCCGACTCGAGCGCGCCGAGCGACTCCTCGCGGCGTTTGAGGGCGCCCAGCGCCCATGCCTCGACGACGTCGAGTCGCGCATCTCGCTCGTCGTTCATCGGGGGAAGCTCCTCGAGCTCGCGGAGGATCGCCACGGCGTCGTCCTGGTCGAGCGAGGGACGCCAGTCTTCCAACACCAACGTGATCGCGCTCTCGAGCGCATGGGCGGCAACGGCGTGATGCACTGCCTCGTACCGGTGGCCCTCCTGGCCGAGCCACTCGGACGCCCGTCGATGCACGGCGAGGGCGAGCTCGGGATCGCTCTGAAGGAGTCGGTTCCGGAGCACGTCCGCGAACAACTCGTGGTAGCGATACCACTCCCGGCGGTCGTCGAGCGGTATCAGGAAGAGGTTGGCTCGCTCGAGCTCGACCAGCACCTCGGCGGAACCCTGCCTGCCGGTGGCTGCGTCGCAGAGAGGCCCAGACATCGTGTCGAGGACCGACGTCTCGAGCAGGAACTGTTGATGCTCCTCGTCGAGCGCGTCGAGAACGACCTCGGTCAAGTAGTCGACGATGTGACGGCTGGCGCCGCCAAAGCGTGCGACGAAGCCGGTGACATCGGCCTCGTGCGTCAGCGACATCGCCGCCAGGTGAACGCCCACCGGCCAGCCTTCGGTGCGCTCGTGCAGCGCACCCAGGGTCTCGGAGGCGAGGCCGAGGTGCAAGATCTCATTGAGGAAGGTGGCTGACTCGGCCTCGGTGAAGCTGAGGTCGACGGCACGAAGCTCCAGCAGTTCGTCGAGGGCGCGCAGCCTCCCCATCGGGATCGGTGGATCCGAACGCGTCGAGACGGCCAAGGTGACGTTGCTCGGCGTCCGTTCGAGGAAGGAGCTGAGCGAGTCATGGCAGATGCGATTCGTGATCTCCTGGTAGTCGTCGAGCACGAGGACGAGCTTCTCGCCGATTGCTTCCAGGTCGCGCAGAACAGCCGGGACGACCGCATCGACAACATCCGCGCGCGGCTCACGCAGCTCACTCAGGGCGACGGCGCCCCATTCGGGCACGGCGTGCCGGATCGCCTGGACGATGTACCTCCAGAATGTGACCGGGTCGTTGTCCCCCGAGTCGAGCGAGACGCAGGCGAAGGCGCGGGCGTCGACCTCGCGCCACTGCGCGAGGAGGGTCGTCTTTCCGAACCCCGGCGGCGCAGCAAGCAAGACGAGTCTCGGCGCCGACTCGCACAGCACGTCGGTGCAGCGCGTACGCGCGAGAGCGTTGCGCGGAGCGCGAACCCGCTCGAACTTCGACTCGAAGAAGACCCCGTCGTCGGAGGGGGTACCTGTGAGTCGCTCGGCCGCTGTCGACGTTGCGGTCACGGCGATCCGACCCTGGTCCCGCTGCGGAATGCTGAGGCGCCTGCCTCCATGCGCTGACCTCTCCCTCTATGGAACGCCGCTAGCGTCGCTCAGGAAGGCCCGCGTGACAATACGGCCTGCACGGAACTTTCGGTCGTGCCTGCGCCCGGGGTGCGTGCACCCCCGGCCAGCTCGGGACGGGACGGATTTCGCAGCCAAGACCACCGCATGCCCGTCTGTCGACGGCGGCTCGAACTCACCTGGGTGAAGACAATCGGCGGGTGAGGTCGGAGGCACAGACCGGTTGGACAATGGCGGAGGTTGTCCAACGCACGAGAGAGGGAGACGAGATGACGGACTACGACTCTACGCAGTCCCCGGGGCCCCGCGGATCCGCCGCCGGAGACGAGATGACCGACTACAGGGCAACGGGGATCAGTGAGTCCGCAGCCAGCGGCTACGTGTTCGCCGGCCTCATCATGATCGTGGTCGGCTGCTTCCAGGCGATCGCCGGCGTGGCCGCCATCTTCGAGGACGAGTTCTACACCGTGACGCCGAACTACATCTTCGAGGTCGACACCACGACGTGGGGCTGGATCCACCTGATTCTGGGCCTCGTCGTCGCCTTCGCAGGGTACGCGCTCTTCGCTGGCAAGACCTGGGCGCGCGTGGTCGGGGTGACGTTCGCGGTGCTGACCGCGATCGCGAACTTCATCTTCATTCCGTACTACCCATTCTGGGCGATCCTGATCATCTCGCTGTGCATCTGGGTGATCTGGGCACTGACGCGGCACGTTTCGTCGGCGGACGAGCTGACGAGGTAGCGGCCGGATGAAGGCTTACGAGAAGGGACGTCACGCGGTCGCGGCGGTCGTATCGCACGTCCGAAAGTCGCGCTTTCGCCGCCGGTTTGCACGGCGACTGGAGCGCGGGATCCATCGGATTTCGGCGCACTTGCCCTTTCGCCGACGCGGACTGCGGCGTTGGCTACCGCTGAGGCATTGATCCGGCGAGAGACGCACGCAGTGCCCGCCTCGTCATCGAAGCCGATCGGCACCAGCACCCCGCAGGTGATTCCGACGAAAGGAGACTCATGACCGAGCAATCCACCGAGACTCAGGTTCTCGACCTACTCACGAGGATGACCGCTGATTCGCTGGAGGCGACCAACCTCGACGCGCAGTCGCTGATGCTCGTGCGCATCGCGGCGCTGGTCGCGGTCGACGCTCCGCCGGCGTCGTATCTACTGAACCTCGAAGCCGCCGGCGCGGTCGGCGTCGACGAGGAGCAGGTCCGCGGCGTTATCACTGCCATCGCGCCGATCGTGGGCACTGCGCGCGTCGCCTCGGCGGCGGGCAAGATGGTGCGCGCGCTCGGGCTTGCGATCGAGCTCGGCGAGCTCGAGGCGGAGGGAGAAACCGGCGAGGAATAGCCCCACGAGGAGGATCGACCATGGCCGCAACGAAGACCCGCACGCCTTCCGATCAGGACCTCGCTGAGTTCATCGCACTGACGAAAGGCGCCGACAGCATCGAGCTCAAGCTGACGGTGCCCGTGTCCGACCGGAGCCGCGGGGCGGCGGCGCTGGGGGTGGATCCCCTCGATGCCCAGATTCGGCAGGTCTATTTCTTCGACACGCCGGAGCTCACCCTCAACAAGAGCGGCGTCGTCGTCCGTGCCCGCCGCGTCCAGGGGAAGGGCGACGATACGGTCGTGAAGCTGCGCCCGGTCGTGCCGGACGAGCTCCCGCCGGAGCTGCGGCGCTCGCCGAACTTCGGCGTCGAGGTCGATGCGATGCCGGGCGGGTTCGTCTGCTCGGGATCGATGAAGCGCGCGCTCAAGACGGCCGACGTCAGGGATGCGGTGCTGGGGAAGCGGCGGGTTCGCAAGCTCTACTCAAAGGAGCAGCGGGCGCTCTACGCGGCACACGCACCCGAGGGGCTCGAGCTGGATGATCTTTCGATCCTCGGCCCGATCTCCGTGCTCAAGCTGAAGTTCGCGCCTGAGGGCTACGACCGCAAGCTCGTTTCAGAGCTTTGGCTCTACCCGGACAACTCGATGATCCTCGAGCTGTCGACGAAGTGCACGCCCTCGGAAGCGTTCCAGGTCGCCGCCGAATCCAGCGCGTTCCTGAGGCAGAAGGGCGTCGAGCTCACCGGCGAGCAGCAGACCAAGACGAAGAAGGCGCTCGAGTACTTCTCGAGGCAGCTGCAGGCAGACGGGGACTAGACTCGAGCGCCGGTCGAGCGCGCATCGCCGGCTTCCGGCTCCTCCGACAGGAACGCAAGCGTGGCCTTCACCCGCTTGCTGACGTCCTCCGTCTCGGAGAGACCGAGCTTGAAGAAGATCGAGTGGATGTGCTTCTCGACGGCTCGTTTGCTCAGGACGAGAGACGAGGCGATCGCGCTGTTGCTCTTCCCCTGGGCGATCTGGGCGAGGACCTCGCGCTCCCGCGGAGTAAGAGCCGCCAGGGACGAGCGCTCGGCGCGACTCTTCGACGCAACGAGCAGGTCCACGATCCTCGCGTCCACGACCGAGCCACCGTCTGCGACGGTCTCTACGGCGGAGAGGAGCTGTTCGCGGTCTCGCACGCGCTCCTTGAGCAGGTATCCGCGGCCGTCCGAGCCCGACTCGAGCAGGGCCAGCGCGTAGAGCGGCTCGGAGTACTGACTGAGCACCACGACGCCCATGCGCGGGTTGGTCTCCCGCAGGAGCGCCGCGAGCCGGATCCCCTCGTCGCTGTGGGACGGGGGCATACGGATGTCCGTCAACACGACGTCCGGTGGATCGGCCTCGATTGCCTCGAGCAGCGAGGGGAGGTCTCCGTACGCGCCCACGAGCTCGATGTTCTGTTGTCCGGCGAGCAGCTGCTCGAGGCCCTCGCGCACGAGCAGATTGTCGTCCGCGATCACGACCCGGATCGGCACGAGCGCACGATAACTCGCGGGCCATTGCGATCACCGTGGACGCACCCCCATGCGAACGCAGGCGCACACGCTGGCGGACACCGGCAGGCGTCATTGCGGGCCTTGTTTCCGCAGGCGAGGATGGGGTAGTGCGCCACTGGCATCCGAATCGACCCAACAAATCCACCAGATGGAGACGACGAGCACCGCAGTGAATTCACTCGTTGAACGGCGAGCACGGGTCGGCGTCGGCGTGATGACGGTCGACGACCAGGCCGTCTTCCGCGAGGTCGCACGAGAGGTGATCGAGGCGACCGAAGGCTTCGAGCACTTGGGCGAGGCCGGCTCCGGGGAGGAGGCGCTCGCGCTCGCGGGGGAGCTCGATCCCGACCTCGTGCTGGTCGACATCCGCATGCCCGGGATCGACGGATTCGAGACAGCGCGCCGCCTCAGCGCCGCACATCCTGCTTCCACTGTCGTGCTCATCTCGACCGAGTGCCTCGACGATCAGTCGGGGGACGAGTTGTTCGGCGCGGCGGCGTTCGTCCGCAAGCAGAACTTCGGGCCTGCGCTGCTCCGACGGTTGTGGGTCGACCACGGCCGCCGTCCGCTCGCCCCTGAAGGGATCGACTAGAAGTCAGCCGCTGCGACGCCTCGGAGCGAGGCGAGGACACCAACTCGCTGCGTGGCGACGTCGAGCGGGATGTTCGCCCGGACCGTGGTACCCCGTCCTGCGCGCCGACTCGACCACGAGGGTTCCACCGAGCGCGCCGATCCGGTCCGACATGTTCGCCAGCCCTTGACCGGCGTTGCGTGACCGATCCTGGCGTCGTAGCCGATGCCGTCGTCGACGATCTCGAAGGAGAGCCGGCCATCGCGTTCCCAGAGCCGAATGACAGCGGTCGCGCCCAGACCGGCGTGCTTGTCGACGTTCTGGAGACTTTCCACGCAGCAGAAGTAGACGGCGGCCTCGACGTCTTCGGAGTAGCGGCCGATCGCTGCTGCCTCGAGCTTCGCCGGTGAAGCCGAACGCCGCACGGCGCTGGCCAGCGCCTCCCGGAGTCCGAACTCGCGAAGCAAGGGCGGATAGAGGCCGTGCGCGAGGTCGCGGAGCTCCTCCAGAATCTCGTCGAGCTCCTTGCCGACGTCGTCGAGTCGCTGCGCGGCCTCTGGCTCCGCGAGTTCGCGGGCCAGGCCGACTCTGATGCTGAGTGCGGCCAGATGCTGCTGCGCCCCGTCATGGAGGTCGCGCTCGATTTTTCGGCGCTGAGCGTCGCCCGTGGCGACGATGCGGGCACGTGTTGCGCGCAGCTCCGTGTTCGTCGACTGGACCTCGGTCGTCAAGCGACCGTTCTCGATGGCCAGCAGCAGTGCCTGACCTGCGGCAGTGACGAGCTCCGGGTCTGTATCCAAAGCCGCTGTCGTGCATGATCACGGCCACTGTCTCGCCGTTCCGCGTGACCGGAGTCGACGACTGGCCCGCCGGAGGCGCGGACGGAAGCGGCTCGCCGCTCGAGTCGACAAAGCCGCCGGCCTGCTCGAGTCTGAACCCGATCTCGAGCGATGGATCATCGAGTGCAGCGGCCAGCGTCGTGCGCAGCTCAGCGGCGCTCGGGTTCTCTACCAGGCGGGTGACGATCTTCTTCAACGCCGTCGCAGCGAAGAACGTGCTCACCACGATCGAAAGCACAAATCCGTAGGGAATCAGGGCGCGACCAACCGTGAGGAACCAGCCGACGTCCGAGATCGTGCTCGGATCCAGATCGAGATGCTGCGTGACGATGCCGTGGAAGATCAGGACGGGCACCGTGAGCAACACGGCGGGTACGTAGACGGGAATGAGCGCGCGCCTGCGCGGCCGAGTTGCCGTCGCCATGCGGTAGGACAAGAGAGCGATAGTCGCCACTCCGAGCGCGAGCGTCAGGTACGAGACGTTGCTGCCGAACCCGTCGGCGATCGTTGGACGGTCGGCGATCATGAAGGCGTTCGTGGGACACGCCGCGTTGCAGCCGGCGACCGGCCCGCCGCCGCTCACGACGGGCGAGAAGAAAAGCTGAGGAAAGAAATTTGAGAAGGAGAGCACCCATCCCGCGAGCAGCAGCCGCTCCGGCGTGCGGGCAAGCCGTCCGTCGGGAAAGGCGAAGATGACATAGTAGGCCAGGACGAACGACGGGAAGTCACCGAACACACCGATGCTGTGGAGCAGGGGATCGGACGCCCCTTGCAGCGACATGACGACCGACGCAAGCGCCAGCGCCACGAACGCGAGGCCGAGGCGATTGCCGGGACGTCGAACCAGCCAATAGAGCGCCGCGCTGGACCATCCCACGATGATCACGGCCCGCTGGATGCCGTACGCAATCGGATCGACGAGGTGGTCGCTCGTCGCGAGGAGCAGACCCGCTCCGATCGCGACGAGAACCCAAGCGATCGCAGCGGCGATCAGGACGCCGCGTCGAGCGAGGATCGTCGAGACGTAGGCCGCGGAAGCGGAGTCGGTGGCCGCTGACGCGGCTCGATGCTCTTCTACGGCCGAGGACACACAACCCTCCAACTTCGTGGCGGAGATAGCTATTTAGCCAGGGAGAGCGCCGCCTGTCCAGCCAACGTTGTCAAGGCACGCCAAGGGGTAGACCCGTGGGGCATTGGAGGGCGGCGGCTTCACCCGGGTGAACGAGGCCGATGGGGGGTGTCGATGACCCCAGCCGGTGGCGACACTGGAACTCGGAGCGAATGAGGGATGGCTCTGCAATGTCCGTGACCGAGTCGAGCGAGACCGACGACAGCATCGAGCACGAGTCGAACAGCGTGGCTACGGGCGCAGGACGCATCCGAGGCTCGTGTGCCTACGTGGGTCTGGGTTGTCTTGGGCTCGCTGGGACTAGCGCTGGTCGTGGTGACGCTGGGTCTGTTCGTCGAGGCGCGCGACGCCTCGACGAATGCGGACGCCGCCTCCGCGGAGGCCTCTCAGCTGTTGGACGATCTCGTCGCCGACGTCAAGACGACCAACGATGAGCTCAGCACGTTCAACGAGCAGTTCGAGTCCGCCGTCGCCTCCGCTCAGGCCGCGGCGGCGGAGGCGAAGCAGAAGCAATCCGAACGCTCGTCCTCGAACGAACGGAGCCCATGACGGCGCCAGAACCCCGCCGTAGAGGCGGAGCGGGACGACGTCTCCGAGGCGGGCGAGAGCAAGACGCTCGCGGAGTCTCCGACCACGCAGCCGGATGCCGAGGCGGAGCCGGACGCCGCCGCTGTCGCGGCGGAGGCTGGCCCTTCCGAGCCGGCGGCCGTCGAGTCTGCGGTCGAGCAAGCGACGCCGGAGGAGGCGCCGACCACTCGGCGTCGGGCATGACCGGCGCCTGCCTGGGCGTGGGTCGCGATCACGCTCATGGCACTGCTGCTCGCGATGAGCCTGACAACGCTGGCATTCGCACGCAACGCCGACCCGAGCACGCCGGAAGCCGTCGAGGACGCCCAGACACTGGTCGTGGAGATCGAGACGCTGAACGGCTACCTGGCGACGACGAACCAGCTGATGTCGGACGCGATCACGAACGCCGAGTACATGAGCGCGAATGTGCAGGCCGAGCTCGCGGGCCTGTCATCGCAACTCGCCGACGCGGAAGCCGGCGTCGGACACGCGCGCTCGCTCCTTGGCAGCCAGCTCTCCGGGACGACGCGCGCCGAGCTCGGCGAGAGCCAGGAGGAGCTTCAGTCTCTCCAGCGGACTCTCGCGCAAGCGGCCGGGCAGCTCGGAGAGCGACAGCTCGCAGCGATCAGCCGGGATGTCGCGGCGATCGCCAACGAGGTCGGGGTCGCAACGAGCCAGGGCTCCAGTCGCGCGAGCACCATCGAGGCTCGGATCGAGGCGCTCGAGAGCCAACAGGCGGCGGCCGACGAGCTCAGGACGCAGACTGCCCAGCTCCGGGCCGAGGCCGAGCAGCTCAGGGCGACGCTGACGTGCCCAGCGGGAGCGTGCGCAAACGCTCGCCGCTCGGCTTCAGGAGCTGAGACGGGCCCAGGCTGTGCTACGGGAGCGTGTCGACACGATCGTCCCGAGCCCCTAGCCGTGGGGTCGGTGCCCGAAGCGTCCGCCAGAGCCCAGAAGTCGTCCCCATCGCGCGTCGAGGCAGGCGTCATGCACGCGGTTGCAACTCGACGCGTCTTCCCCTTCCTCGTTCTCTTGACGCTGGCGGTGGCGCTGCTCGCGGGATTCGTCATGACGCTCGTCGACAAGGAGGACTTTCCATCGTTCGGTGTCGGCGCCTGGTGGGCGCTCGTCACGCTCGCCACGGTTGGGTACGGAGACGTGGTGCCCACGACTCCTTGGGGACGGGTGGTCGGGAGCGGTGTCATCCTCTTCGGCATCACCTTTCTCTCGTTCCTGACCGCAACGGTTACCTCCCTGTTCGTCTCGAACGATCAGGAACGTAAGTCGGCCGAGGATGCTGCGCTACGTGCGGCGAGCGACGCGGAGACTCGAGCTCTCCTCGTTGGGCTTGACGAGCGTCTTGCTGCTATCGAGGCCAAGTTGGAGCGGTAGGGTCACCACGACCACCTGAGCCAGCGCAAGCCGAGCGCGACCCCGGCGATGACGGGTGCGAGAGAGCCGACCGCGACGCCGGCGAGGAAGTAGGTGGGCCTCACCAGCCGCCGCCGTCTTCCGTGCCGTTGTCCGAAAGCACTCCGGATTCCGTCAAAGCCGGGTCGGGCTGCGCCTTGAACCCGGATCGGATCTGGTACACGCGCGAGCGAAGGTCCTCGGGTGGGAGCGCCGAGTTGAAGAGCGGGCTCCCGTCGATGCCGGTCAGAAGCCGCATGCAAGCGACCGCCGAAGCCGGGTCGAGGGCGAGCCGGCGATCATCGAGGTCGCGGGCCAGGGCGTCGAGCTCGTCCGCAGCGGCCATCACCCCTGCCCTGCTGACGAGTCCAGGCTGCGCCTGATGGCTGCGGATCATCGCCGCAAAGGTCTGTCGCCGCTCGATGTCCGCTTCGTGGGACGCGTACGCCAGGACCTCCGGGATGACGTACGCATCGCGCTCCCCTGACAGCCGCTCGACGAGATCCCAGCGGCGGAAGA
Organism: uncultured Gaiellaceae bacterium; assembly: GCA_963802865.1. Taxonomy (GTDB): domain Bacteria; phylum Actinomycetota; class Thermoleophilia; order Gaiellales; family Gaiellaceae; genus GMQP-bins7. Next base: position 112,332 of record CAWDKB010000014.1, on the reverse strand, counting down.
GGGCGCGCAGGCCCAGTACTCCGATGGCGAGACCGCCGACGAGGAGTGGCAGAGCGAGCTCCGGAAGGAACGCCGCCGCTACGACGGCAAGGACGACCGCGAGCGCCGCCAGGCCGAAGTCCTCCCGCTTCTCGCGACGCAAGGCCCGGAGGCGCGCGGCGGCGTCATCGACAGCTCGTGCGTACATGGCGCCTAGCGAACGATCTCGAGCGCCAGCTCAACCGAGCAGCCCCGGTCGATGAGATCTGCGAGCGCGTGCCAATCGACGCCGTCTGCGAATGTCTCCGCGCAGAGGCGCGTCAGACCTAGGCGACGAAGCTGTTCCGAGCGCCACTCATGCACCAGGACCGTCTCGTCGGCTCTTCTGTCGAGGTCTTTGGCGAGCAGTGGCACGATGGATCACCTCATCCACGCGCCCGCGGTGCGTGTGTCGCGTTCATGGACTGACAGTGGCAGGTCGGAGCCGGCGCAACATCACCTCGAGCGCAAGGTCACCTGGGTGATGCGGATCGCCGTCGACCGAGCAATGCCGCCTACTTGGAACCACCCACCGCACTGACTTGCTCGGGGGTGGTTCCATGCCCTCGCGTGCATGCGTGCGCGTGCGTCAGAAACCGATCTGTCTGGCGGATGACCGCCGCGCCCCAGGCCCAGAAGATGGGACCCGCTTGCGCGATCGCTGAGCGGGGGTCCCATCCCCGGTGCGTCGAGACTGCCGAGCGCTGCAGTGCGCCTCGAACTACACGTCGATGCTGAGCTTGCGGAGCTCGACGATCGCGGCGCGCCGCCACCGGGTCGTGTCGGGTGAGAATGGCAGCATGAACGGCATGCCGTTGGCCTTTCGAAGCGGCTTGCCGTCGCGTAACACGCGATAGTGGCCTGGCGTCGACTCGACCGTGAGCCCGGCTGCTTCGAGCCGTCGGATGAATTCACGGACGTCCTTCCTCATCCGATCACACTCTGACGCGAAGTCACGCTAGCCGCGGGCGCTGGCGCGCGTCCCCCGCCGCCAGCCCCGAGCAGCCTCAGCTGCTCTGAGCCGCGCGAGGGGAGGCGTGGATGACCGGCAGGCATTGTCGGAGGTCGCTCCGCAACCTCGTGAGCAAAGGACTCGCGCAGCCGTGTCAGACCGATGTCAGTTCTGAACGAATTTTCAGTGCGCGAATCGCATACACATACGAGATCGCGAGGATCAACCTCGAGTCAATCCAGCCGGGGTGCCCAGGAAAGAGGCTCGCACCGCTGCCGTTCGTCCGGGGGGATGCCCACCCCACGGCTACACGCATTCACGTCACGTCACGACATCGACAGGTAGACGAGTGCTCCGGAGCGCTGGCCGGAGCCGCCGTACAGCCCGAGAAGAGTGCGAGTATGGAAGCACCGCGCCGCGCGCGCGAACCTGAAGTCAGTCGGGGCGGCCGGATTTGAACCGGCGATCTCGTGTCCCCCAGACACGCGCCCTAACCAGGCTGGGCCACGCCCCGATCTTGGTCACGCTTGGTCACCACCCTAGCCGTCCATCGGCGTTCATGTTCGGTCAGATTCGCTTTGGTCACACGTGGTCACAGATCGCCCGAAGTGACGGAGTCCCGCAAACCCGCTTGGCTAAGCCATGCGAGTCCGATACGGGCGGCCTCCGCGATCTGGCCCCCCAGACTAGCGCGCTAACCAGGCTGCGCCACGCCCCGTGGCCGGGACACCTTACCCGCTCGCCGCGGCGGCCCCTGATCCGTTACGCGAGGCGCTTGTACAGGCGGTCGATCAGCTCGGGCATCGCCTCGAGCTTCTCCGTGATGACACGGATGCGGAACTCGCGGAAGTGCTCTGCGTCGACGCCGAGGGAGTCCGCGATCCGCGCGATCACGTCGTTCGACGGCACGGGACGGTTCCCGTGGACGATGTGATTCAGGTACCCGGCCGAGAGATCAGCCTTGTCGGCGAGACCCCGATACGTCGTCCCGGTCTCGGCCATCAGCTGCTCGATGGTCGCCCCGAAGGGCTCGTCGCTGTATTTACGCCGGCGTGCCATCAGGACTGCCCTACCCATTTCAGCACGTCTGCTACCGCCACGCGCGCATCAGTCGATCCGTCGCGACGGCGGACGTCGGCGGCACCGTCATCCAGCGTTTTCTTGCCAACGATTACGCGCACGGGGCAGCCGATGAGATCGGCGTCCGCGAACTTCTCGCCCGGCCGCTCGTCGCGGTCGTCGAGCAGCACCTGCAGACCGGCCTCGTCGAGTGTTGCTGCAAGCTCCCGGGCACGCGCGAGGATCTCCTCGGATCCGCCGTCGAGCGACAGGACGTGGACGTCGTATGGTGCGATCGAGCTCGGCCAGACGATGCCGTTCTCGTCGTAGCGCTGCTCCACCACCGCGGCCATCACGCGGCCTGGACCGATCCCGTAGCTGCCGCCGATCAGCGGCTTCTCGGCGCCGTCCTCGTCGAGAAACGTCGCATCGAGCGGCGCGGAATAGCGGTCGCCGAACTTGAAGATGTGCCCTACCTCGATCGCGGTCTTGAACCGGAGCATGCCGCCGCACACTGGGCAGGTGTCCCCCTCGACCGGCTCGCGGATGTCGGCGAATGTCGGCTCGTAGTCGCGCCCGGCCTCGACGCCGAGCAGGTGCCAGCCGTCGCGGTTCCCGCCGGCGACGAACTGACCCTCCCGCAACGCGTCGTCGGCCACGACCTGGACGGCGACGCCAATGGGGCCGAGCGAGCCGCCGCCGGCGCCGAATGCGGCCTTGATCTCGTCGTCCGTGGCGGGGCGAAAGTCGCTCCCCAGGACCCCGAGCAGCTTCGATTCCGAGAGCCGGTCGTCGCCACGAACGAGCCCGAGAACGATCGTGCCGTCGGCCTTGGCGACTGGCATCGCCTTCGAGGTTGCCGACTGATCGAGCCCCAAGAGCTCCGCCAGCGCATCGATCGTCGCAACGCCGGGCGTCTCGACCTTCTCCGGTACGTCGCGGCGCTCGGGCAGCACGGCGGGACGTGGAATGCCGCGTGCGATCTCAAGATCCGCCGCGTAGTCGCCGTTCTCACACGTCACCAGCGTGTTCTCGCCAGACCCGGAGGGCGCGAGGAAGTCCACGGATTCCTTGCCGCCCATGACCCCCGACTCCGCGGCGACGGCCGAGAACTCGAGGCCGCAACGCCGGAACGTCTGGTGGTACGCCTCCTCCTGCTTCCGAAAGCTCACGTCGAGGCCAGCGTCGTCACGGTCGAACGAGTACGCGTCCTTCATGATGAACTCGCGTACGCGTAGAAGCCCGCCGCGGGGGCGAGGCTCGTCGCGATCCTTGATCGAGAAGTGGTAGAGCATCTGGGGCAGCTGGCGGTAACTCTGGATCTCGCGCGCGTGGAAGGTCATGGTCTCCTCGTGCGTGAACGGGAGGATGAACCTGCGCCCGGTGCGGTCCTCGAGGTGGAAGAGCTCGGGGATCGACATGCGGTCGGTCGCCTCCCACAGCTCGGCAGGCGTGAGCACGGGCATCAGCATCTCCTGGCCGCCGATCGCGTCCTGCTCCTCGCGGATGATCTGCACGACCTTCTGGTGCACGCGCCAGCCGAGCGGGAGGAACGTCCAGACGCCCGCGGACACCTGCCGGATGTACCCGCCGCGGACGAGGAGCTTGTGCGAGACCGCCTCCGCGTCGGCCGGTGCCTCGCGCAAAGTCGGGATGAACAGCCGTGACTGCCGGGCGATCATGAGGCGCCTAGGCTACCGCGGTGACAGTCGACGAGAACCTCCTGGACGAGAAGCTGGACGAGGTCGGAAGTCGGCTCCCCGAGCGACGTGAGGTTCGCGACGTCCTCGCCACGCTCGTCCGCTCAGGCGACGACTGGGAGCTGGTCCGCATCAACCCAGCCCGGTTCGCGCAGGAGCACGGGCTCGACGAGGCATCCGTGGTCGAGCTCTTCCTCCATGCGCGCAAGGTCGGCTTGCTGCAGATGGAGTGGCACTACGTCTGCCCGGGCTGCGGGGACATCGTCGAGAGCTTCCAGTCGCTCACGTCGGCCACGGCGCATTACTTCTGTCAGACGTGCTCGTCCAGCCGCGACGCCGATCTGACCGACTACGTCGAGATCACGTTCAGTGTCTCGAAGGACGTCCGGACCTCGTCGTACCACGATCCGTGGTCGCTGACCCCCGAGGAGTACTTCCTCTCCTACCGCTTCACGGGAAACGGATTCATGACAGACGGCACGCCGATACGGGAGCATCTTCGGCGCGGACTGGCGGCTGCGGCGTTTCTGGAGCCGCACGAAACGAAATCGTTCGAGTTCGAAGCGACACCAGGTTTTCTCTACTTCACCAACGGACCGGCGCTGACAGTGACCGCCGAGCGCGCATCGGAGACGCAGCACGTCGCCTTCGAGTACACGGGCCCCCGCGCCAAGAGCTTCGAGGGAGAGATCGCAGCGGGTCCCTTGAGCTTCGAGTTCACGAACGGGACCGATGCCCGGTACGCGCTTCTCGTCGTCAACCTGGAGGGCGACTACGTCTGGGCGATGGGGCCGTTCCTGTCCGCGGCCCAGGTGCTCTCGAACCAGACGTTTCTCGACCTGTTCGCGTCCGAGACGATCGTCGCGGCAGAGGGACTCGAGGTGCGGCGCCTTACGCTTCTCTTCACCGACATCCAGGGGTCGATGGCGATGTACGAGCGTGTGGGCGACATGAAGGCGTTCGACCTCGTGCGCCTTCACTTCGGCTATCTGCGCGATTCGATCTCACGGAACTCCGGAGCGCTCGTGAAGACGATCGGCGACGCGGTGATGGCGAGCTTCGCAAAGCCGATCGACGCGCTCAATGCGGCGCTCGACATGCATACGCGCATCGCGGGGTTCAACGCCGCTGCCGGCGACGAGTTCATCAGGCTGAAGATCGGCGCGCACACGGGGACGTGTCTCGCGGTGACGCTGAACGACCGGCTCGACTACTTCGGACAGGCGGTCAACATCGCCGCTCGTGTACAGGCGCTCTCGCACGGCACGGACGTGGTGCTGACCGACGACGTCCTCGGGGCCGCTGGGGCTCGTGACCTCCTGGCGGGGTACCGACTGAGCGAGGAGACGGTGGAGCTGAGAGGGATTCAGGGAGGCGTTCGCATCCATCGCGTCCTCGTCGCCCAGCCGAGTGCGCTCGACGGCGCCGTCGTCTAGTCGAGGGGAATCAGCGACGCTTCGGCCATCGCCAGAGCCGCGGGCTTGGCCATCTTGAGGCGCTTGGGCCGCTTCATCCCGTCCGCGAGCCAGCGGTCGATCTCGACGAAGAGCTCGTCGACGAGGACCTCGGACTCGACCTTGCGCAGGACACGACCGTGGGCGTAGATGAACCCGACGTCACGGCCTCCCGCGATCCCGAAGTCGGCGTCGCCCGCCTCCCCCGGTCCGTTCACCGCACAGCCCATCACGGCGACCTCGAATGCCTCCGGGTACGCTGTTGAGCCGCTCCTCGACGACGCGCGCAAGGCTCTCGACACCGACGTTGTCGCGTCCGCACGACGGGCAGGCGATCATCACCGGGCCGCGCTCGCGCAGGCCGAGCGCCTTGAGGATCTCCCACGCGACCTCGACCTCCTTGACCGGGTCGGCGGTGAGCGAGACCCGCAGCGTGTCACCGATCCCGTCTGCCAGGAGCGACCCGATGCCGACCGCGCTCTTGATGCCGCCGGCGAACTCGGTGCCGGCCTCGGTCACGCCCAGGTGCAGCGGGTACGGCACCTTCGCGGCGAGCATCCGGTACGCGCGAATCATCGTGGGCACGTGGGTCGCCTTGACGGAGATCTTGAAGTCCCGGTACTCGAGCTTCTCGAGCAGCTCGACCTCCTCGAGCGCGGCCGCGACGAGAGCCTCCGCCTGATCTTCCTGCGCTAGCGCGTGGAGATGCTTCGGCAGCGAGCCCGAGTTCGCGCCGATGCGCATCGGGATCCCCGCCTTCTTCGCGGCCGTGACGACCTGCGCGACCTTCTCAGGCCCGCCGATGTTCCCGGGGTTGATGCGGACTGCAGCGACTCCCGCGTCGATCGCCTTCAGGGCGAGCGAGGCGTTGAAGTGGATGTCCGCGATCACCGGGAGCGGAGAGAGGCGCACGATGAGAGGCAGCGCCGCCGCGTCCTCGTTCTTGGGGACGGCGACGCGCACGACCTCGCAACCGGCCGAAGCGAGTGCGGCGATCTGCGCAGTTGTTGCGGGAACGTCGTGCGTCTTCGTCAGCGTCATCGACTGCACGACGACGGGCGCGCCGCCGCCGACCGCCACGTCGCCGACGTGGATCTGCACCTTGCTCGGCATGGTTAGAGCGTAGCTTCGTGAGTGGGAACCGAAGGAGCGGTGGCCAGCGTCGCGACCGCGAAGCGGGCGCCTTCAGGGTTGCTCGCGCGAGCGAAATCCGCGCTTCTTGATCTTGCCCTGGTAACGAGGAGCGCTACGAAAGCTTGCCGATGTCGTTCGAGAGACCGACGAAGAAGAGGAGCAACACCACTCCGAGCCCGACGACGGAGACGCGTTCGTAGATCTCGCGCTTGAGGAACCTGCCGCGTGCGCCCTCGATCAGCGTGAACAGGATGTGGCCACCGTCGAGCGGCAGCAGCGGCAGGAGGTTGAGCAACGCGAGGGAGAGCGAGATCAGCGCGAGCACCCAGAGGTAGCTGTCCGCACCGCGTTCGACGGCGTCGGAGGACGCACGTGTGATGCCGATGGGGCTCGACACCTCGTCCCGCCCGTCCCCGGTGACGAGGCGCCCGAGCGACTTCACGATCTCCCTGGAGATGATCCCGGTCACCTCGAACGCCTGCACGATCGAGGCGCCGACCCCGAGCCCCTCGCCCTCGAGCCCGAAGCCGAGGCGGTAGCGGTCGTCGACGAGCTGCGCCTGCACCGGCCCGAGCTCGATTTCTTGATCGCCGCGTAGGACGACGAGCGTCAGCGCGCGACCCTCCGAGTCGGCGATCGCGTCGGCGATCTCGTCGGCCTGCACGGTCGTCCCGTCGATCTCGACGATTCGATCTCCAGCTCGCAGGCCGACCGTGGACGCGGGAGACGCAACGCCTTCGGACAGCTCCGGGGTGACGGCGGCGACGGTTCGAGTCGCCTGTCCGGCGACGGTCATGAACAGAAAGGCGAAGATCGCGATGGCCAGGACGATGTTCGCCGCCGGACCTGCCCCGATGGCGACGAGCCGTTTCCACGTTGCCGCTTTCCAGTAAGCGTCGGGGCCGACCGCATCGCGCAGCTCGGTGAGACCCTTCTCGGCCGATTGAAGTGCCGCGGGCGAGATGTTCTGCTGCCTCAGCGACTCCTCGAAACCGTCCAACGACTCGGAGACGAGGTCGAGGTCATCCCCGGCCAGCGCGCGGCCGACGCGGTCTGCAGGACTGGCCAGCGCCGGAGCCTCCTCCACGGCGCGTGAGAACCGCCGTTCGGCGTCGTGCGGTATCGGACGGTGCATACCCGGGATGCTCACGAAGCCGCCCAGCGGGATCATCCCCACTGCGTACTCGATGTCGTTCCGCTTCGTCTTGACGATCGCCGGCGGAAAGCCGATGTAGAAGCGCCGCGGACGCAGGCCGACGGCCAGCGACGCGAAGAAGTGTCCGGCCTCGTGGACGAGGATCAGGAGCGCGAGACCGAGGATGGCGATGACGAGACTCATGCGGTGGCGAGCGCTCCTTCCGCGAGCCGTCGCGCCGCCGCGTCGGCCTCGACCAGCTCGGGAAGGTCATTCGCGGGCGCACCGTGACACCTGCCAGTGCCGTCTCCACGAGGAGCGGATATCCGTGAAGCCGACTCTGCCGTCGAGGAAGGCGGCGACCGCCACCTCGTTCGCCGCGTTGAACGCGCACGGATAGGTCCCTCCGCGTTCGCCCGCCTCGCGAGCGAGGCCGAGCAGCGGGAAACGCTCCTGGTCCGGGGGCTCGAACTCGAGCGTCATGGCCTGGGAGAAGTCGAGCGCCGGGACGGGCGTCGAGCGACGATCGGGAAACGTGAGCGCGAACGAGATCGGGACGCGCATGTCGGGGTAGCCGAGGTGTGCGAGCGCGGCGCCGTCCCGAAACCGGACGAGCGCGTGGACGACCGAGGTCGGATGCACGACGACGTCGATCTTCTCGAAGTCGAGCCCGAACAGGAAGTGCGCCTCGATCAGCTCGAGTCCCTTGTTCGCGAGCGTTGCCGAGTCGACCGTGATCTTGGGGCCCATGGACCACGTCGGATGCGCCAGGGCCTCCTCCACGGTCACTGATTCGAGATCGGCGCGCGAGTGGTTTCTGAACGGCCCCCCGGAGGCCGTCAGGACGATGGACTCGATCGTCTCGGGCGCGCGCCCCTCGAGGCACTGGAAGACTGCCGAGTGCTCGCTGTCCACTGGTACGAGCAGCCCCCCTCCGCGCTTCCACGCCGCGAGCGCGAGCTCGCCGGCTGCGACGAGGCTCTCCTTGTTCGCCAGCGCGAGCGTCACGCCGCGCTCGAGCGCCCACAGCGTCGCCCCCACTCCTGCAAAGCCGACGACGGCGTTCAAGACGAGGTCGGGCTCCGCACGGTCGAGGAGCTCGGTGACGTCGCCACCGACCTGCACATGGTCGACACCGTGTCGTGCAGCGAGCGCGTCGAGGGGCTGCGAGCCCGACGAGAGCGCGAGCACCTCCAAGTCGCCGTTGGCCTCGATCACCTCGAGCGCCTGCTGCCCGATCGATCCCGTCGCTCCGAGGAGCGCTATCCGCCGCATCGCCACGCGTGAAGGCTAACCGTCGCTTCGTTCAGGCTCGGCTACGCGTTCCCGAAGGCGAGAATCGCGTAGTACGCCGCAGGCCCTGCCCAGAGCAGCGAATCGACGCGGTCGAGGATGCCACCGTGCCCGCCGAGCAGCCGGCCCGAGTCCTTCACCTTGAGATCGCGCTTCACGGCGGACTCGAACAGGTCGCCGAGCACCGATGCGAGCGCGATCACGAGCCCGAGCAGGAGCGACTCCGGGATGGTGAGGAAGTCGTCGCGGTCGCGGTAGAGGATGACGAATGCCATCAGCACGGCGGCGATGACCCCTCCGACGAGGCCCTCCCACGACTTTGCGGGCGAGATCGCCGGCGCCAGCTGGTGCCGGCCGAGCGTTCGCCCCACGAAGAAGGCTCCCGTGTCGGCGGCGAACACCGTGAACAGCACCGCCATGAGTGCCCAGAACCCGAACTCGGGGATGTCGCGAATGAGGAGCAGGAAGCCGAGCCCGGCACCGACCCACACGACGCCGAGGACGGTCACTCCGAAGGAGGAGGTCGCGGACTGGCGCACGTCGCCGAGCCCGTAGAGCAGGAACGCGAAGACGAAGCTGCAGAGAAAGCCGCCCAGCATCCACTCGACGCCGCCGAGCTGGAGCCCGAGGAGGCCGAGCACGAAGCCCAGGTAGCCGGCGGGGACCAGCGGGCGCAGCTCCCGAGCCATCACGTAGAGCTCGTGCAGCGCGATCAGCCCGCCGACGAGCGCGAGCCCGAAGAGCCACCACCCGCCGAGGTAGGCGACGCCGATCACGAGCGGCAGCAGGACCGCGGCGATCAGGAGCCTCGAGACCAATGAGCTCATCTAGCGGGGGATCATCTCGCGCCGAAGCGGCGTGCGCGGCGAGAGAACTCCTCGAGCGCTGCGCGAAGTCGTTCCTCACCGAAGTCCGGCCAGAACGTGTCGTCGAAGACGAGCTCGGAGTACGCCGACTGCCAGAGCAGGAAGTTCGAGACGCGCTGCTCTCCCGACGTGCGGATGACGAGGTCGGGGTCCGGCAGCTCGGGCGCGTACAGGCGCGCGGCCAGGGCATCTTCGGACACGTCCTGGGGTCTGACCCCGTCTTCCACGAGCCTGCGGGCCGCCTCGACGAGCTCGGCCCGGCTTCCATAGTCGAAGGCGATCCACAGCTGCAGCCGGTCGAGATGCGCGGTCTCCGCCTCGAGTGCGGCCATCTTGTCCTGCAACTCGGCGGGGACGCGGTCGCGGCGGCCGAAGAACCGCGTGCGGACACCCTGCTTCGCGAGGTCCGGAAGCTCTCGGTCGATGGTCTCGTCCAGGAGCTCGATGATCGACTCGACCTCGTCCGGCGGCCTCGCCCAGTTCTCGGTCGAGAACGCGTACACGGCGAGCGACTCGACGCCGTGCTCGATCGCGGCCTCGACTGTCCGCCGCACCGCCCGTGCTCCCTCGCGATGCCCTTCGGCAACGGGGAGCCCTCGCGCCGCAGCCCAGCGTCCGTTGCCATCCATGATCAGGGCCACGTTTCGGGCGGCGCCCGAAACGTGGCTCGATGGAGGCGGTTCCGGCGGGCTCACATGTCTGGTCTGACTTGCCGGAGGCGAATCAGACTTCCATGATCTCGGCCTCTTTCGACTTCAAGAGGTCCTCGATCGACTTTGTGTGCTCGTCGGTAATCTTCTGCACCTGCTGCTCGGCGCGGCGCTCCTCGTCGTCGCCGACGTCGCCGTTCGTCACGAGCTCGCGCAGGTGCTGCATGACGTCCCGCCTGACGTTGCGGATCGCGACCTTGCCGTCCTCCGCCACGCGTCGCACCACCTTGACGAGATCCTTGCGCCGCTCCTCCGTGAGCGCCGGAATCGGAAGGCGGATCAGCTTGCCGTCGTTCGAGGGCGTGAGCCCGAGATCGGACTCCTGGATCGCGCGCTCGATGGACTTGATCGAGCTGGGATCGAAGGGCTGCACGTTCAGCAGCCGGGGCTCGGGCGCGCTGATCGAGGCGAGGCTCTTGAGCGGAGTCTGCGTGCCGTAGTAGTCGATGACGATGCGGTCGAGCAGAGCCGGGGACGCGCGCCCCGTGCGAATCGAGTTGAACTCGTGGTGCGTCGCCTCGATCGACTTGTCCATCCGCCGCTTGGCGTCGGCCAGAAAGTCCTCGATCGGAGCCATTCGCCCTCCTTTTCGCTACGGGGTCCGGATGATCGTGCCGATGCGCTCGCCGGCCGCCACGCGGCGGATGTTGCCCTCCGCGAGCTCGAAGACGTAGATCGGCAGCTGGTTGTCCATGCACAGCGAGAGCGCCGTCGTGTCCATGACCTTCAGGCCGCGCTCGATCGCCTCGAGGTGCGTCAGCTCCGGCAGAAAGCGCGCGCTCGGGTCCTCGTGCGGGTCGCCGTCGTAGACACCCTGCACGCGGTTTTTCGCCATGAGGATCGCCTGCGCGCCGATCTCGAGCGCGCGCAGCGCCGCTGCCGTGTCGGTCGTGAAGAACGGGTTCCCGGTGCCTGCGGCGAAAATGACCACGCGGCCCTTCTCGAGGTGCCGGATGGCGCGGCGGCGGATGTAGGGCTCGGCGACCTCCGAGACCGTGATCGCCGACTGCACGCGCGTGTGGACGCCGAGCCGCTCGAGCGCGTCCTGGAGCGAGAGCGCGTTGAGCAGGGTGGCGAGCATTCCCGCGTAGTCGGCGGTGGCTCGATCCATCCCGCCCGCGGCCGCGGCCATGCCCCGGTAGATGTTCCCGGCACCGACGACGACGGCGAGCTGCGTGCCGGCATCGTGCACCGCGACGAGCTCCTCACTGATCGCCAGTACGGTCTGCTCGTCGATTCCGAACTCGCGCTCGCCGAGGAGCGCCTCGCCGGAGAGCTTCAGGAGCGCGCGCCGGAACGGTGTCTCGCGGCCGGATTCGACCTGCTCGACGGCGTCGTCCGTGCTCGTCGACACGTCAGCCGGCGACCGAGATCCTCGCGAACCGTGCCACCGCTGCTCCGGCCTCCCCGAGCGCCTGGCCGACCGTCTTCGACGGGTCGTGGATCCAGGCCTGATCGACGAGGACGCCGCCGGGCGTGGCTGCGAAGAAGCGCTTGGCGAGCATGCCGTCGACGATCTTCTCACGCGCGGCCTCCGGCTTCGACTGCACCTCGTCGGAGTTGGCGAAGATGCTGCGCTCCGCCTCGAGCGCCTCGGCCGGCACGTCGTCCCGCGTGGTCCACTCGGGCGTCGCGAACGACGCGTGCATCGCGACCTGGCGCGCGAGCTCCTCGGTACCGCCTGCGAGTTCCACGAGGACGCCGATCTTGTTCGCGGGTGGATGCGCGTAGCCGGCGAGAACGTTGCCCGCCGGCGCCTCGAAGCGCTCCGCGCCAACGACGACGATGTTCTCGTTGAGCCTGGCGACGAGTTGTACCCGCTGCTCCTCGAATCCTTCGACGGCGTCCGGTCCGTCCGCGTGCACTGCGCGGAGAACGGCGATGGCGAACTCCTGGAACTCGTCGTTGTTCGACACCGGCTCGGTCTCGCAGCCGATTCCGACGATCGAGCCGACGTTGTCCTCGACGATGAAGCCGACGAGGCCCTCGGTGGTCTCGCGGCCGGCACGCTTGCCGGCGGAGGCCATGCCTCGCTCCCGCAGGAGCGTGCGCGCCGCGTCCACGTCGCCAGCGGTCTCTTCGAGCGCGCGCTTGCAGTCCATCATCCCCGCGCCCGTGAGGTCGCGGAGCTCCTTGACGAGCGATGCGCTGATCGTCGTGCTCACTTCTCCTCACTCCCTTCCGCGACCGCCGCGGGCTCGAGCTCCGGCTCCTGCTGGGTCGCGGGAGGTGTCTCCTCCTCCGTGGCGGCAGGCTCGGCCGACTCCGGCGGAGCAGCCGTCATCTCGGCTGCCGTGACCTTCGTGCTGCCGGCGGCGATCCCGTCCGCGATGACACGGGCCACGAGGCTGCACGAGCGAATGGCATCGTCGTTCCCGGGGATGACGAACGACGCCTCGTCCGGGTCCGCATTCGTGTCCACGAGCCCGATCACGGGAACCCCGAGGCGCTGCGTCTCCCGGACGGCGAGCTGCTCCTTCTTCATGTCCAAGACGAGGACCGCGTCGGGCTGTCGCTTCATATCCGCGACGCCGCCGAGATTGGCCTCGAGCTTCTCGAGCTCGGACTCCATCGTCATGCGCTCCTTGGACGGAAGCAGGTCGAGTTGTCCGTCGGCCTTCAGGCGGCGCAGGTCGTGCAGGTACGCGATGCGCTCGGAGATGGTCTTCCAGTTCGTGAGCAGGCCGCCGAGCCAACGGTTGTTGACGTACGGCATGCCCACGCGGGACGCGTGCTCGGACACCGCGTCCTGTGCCTGCTTCTTCGTGCCGACGAAGAGGATCGCGCCCTTGCGCTCCGCGATGTTGCGCGCGAACTCGTGCGCCTCCTCGAGCAGCTCCTGGGTCTTCGTGAGGTCGATGATGTAGATCCCGCCGCGCTCGCCGAAGATGTACCTGCGCATCTTGGGGTTCCAGCGACGGGTCTGGTGGCCGAAGTGGACGCCGGCCTCCAGCAGCTCCCGCATGGTGACGACTGACACGCGATCAGCCCCTTTCTGCATGGTTGACGATGGATCTCCGACGGGCCCGGGCGGAACCGCGCTCATGGCGACGGCACCCCCGCCCTCGGCTGGCGCCGGGTCGTAGGGACGAAAACCGGGGGCTAGTCTAGCTGCCGGGCACGTTCGAGCGCTTCCGAGAGCTCGTTCGGCAGTGGTGAGTCGAGGGCGAGCTCGACGCCCGTGGTCGGATGTGCGAAGCGCAAGCGGTGCGCGTGCAGGAACTGTCGTTCGAGACCGAGATCGCCCTTCACGCCGTACACGGGGTCGCCTGCGACGGGCAGCTCGATCGCCGCGAGGTGCACGCGGATCTGATGCGTGCGGCCTGTCTCCAGGCGCACGTCGAGGAGCGCGTGCGCGTGCAGAGGCTCGACGAGCTCGAAATGGGTGACCGCCTCCCGCGGCTCGTTCGTGTCGAGCGACCTACGCGTCGGGTCACGCCGGTCGCGACCGATCGGGGCATCCACGCGACCCGTACGCGATCGCGGTGTCCCGCGGACGAGCGCGAGGTAGCGCCGCTCGACATCCCGATGCGCGATCGCTTCGCGTAGCCCCTCGTACGCGGCCTCGGAGCGCGCGGCCACGAGCAGCCCGGACGTCTCGCGGTCGAGCCGATGGACGATTCCCGGCCGGTCCGGATCGGTGCCACCCACGGCGCCGAGCGTCAGCAGCTGTGCAGCGAGCGTCCCTCGAGCACGCCCTGCTCCGGGATGGACGGTGACGCCCGCGGGCTTGTCGACGACGACCACGTCGTCGTCGCGGTAGACGACGGGCACGGTGACCGGCTCGGGCTCGAGAACCCCTTCCTCCGGCGGGAGCTCGACCTCCACCACGCGAGCCCGCCTCGAGGCGATGGCTCTTCGGCCGGGGCGCGCCGTCGACCGTGGCCGCTCCGGCGCCGATGAGCCGCTCCGCGAGCGACCGCACCTCGATCTCGGGCCGAGCAGCGAGCGCGCGGTCGAGGCGGGTGCCCGCGTCCTCCTCAGCGACCGTAAAACGGAGCGTCGCCATCTCGCGCGCCGTGCATCTGATGTGAGCGACCTCCGAGGACGAGCGTGCCGAAGAGGATCCCGACGCCGACGACGATGAACGTGTCCGCGAGGTTGAACGCCGGCCACGCGACGAGGTCGAGGAAGTCGGTTACGTAGCCGAGCCGAACGCGGTCGATGAGGTTGGCGACGCTGCCGCCGAGGACGAGGCCGAGCGCGACGGGGAGAAGCGGGTGTCGCCGCCCCGCTCGTGCGAAGAACACGAGCATCAGGCCGACGGCGACCGCCGTGACCCCGATCACGATCCCGGTCCGGCTGTCGAAGAGGCCGAACGCGATCCCGGAGTTCTGGACGTGGTGAATCGAGAAGGGGCCGGCGATGTCGACGCTGTCTCCGAGTGCGAGCGTTCGCCCCACGAGCTGCTTCGTCAGCTGATCCGCGACGATCGCTGCGGTCGCGACGAGACCGAGGACGAGCCACTGTGCATATCCGGCGCCGAGCGACCGCTCGGCCGTCGAGACCGGCTGCAGCGCATTCGCCGTCGAGCCGACGCGGACGTCGACGACCGGCGGATCGTAGCTCGCCGGCTCGCCCATCAGTGCCCCTCCTGTGCCCGTTTGTCGGCGATGCAGAGCGTCGCGTACGGAACCGCGTCGAGCCGCTCCGCGCCGATCTCGCGTCCGCACCGGATACAGGTGCCGTAGGTTCCCTCGTCGATGCGGCCGAGCGCGGCCTCGATCTCGGCCAGGACGTGCTCCGTGTTCTCCTCGAGCCCCCCGTCGAGCTCGCGCATGTACGTCTCGCTGGCGGTGTCGGCGATGTGGTCGCCCGAGCCGATCGCGAGGTCGCCGGTCTCCTCCAGGACGGATCCCTGGTGGTTGACGGTCTGGAGCGCGTGCCGAAGCCGGTCGCGCTCGCCTTCCAGCGCACTGCGGTAGCGGGCGAGGTCAAGCGTCATCGCGGGCTCCTCACGGGCGGGAGGATACCCGCGTGCACGGCCCGTGAAGGAGCTAGCCCGCGACCTTCCGGATGCCGCTGTCGCCGACCTCCCCGACCGGTCCCTGGCGTGTCTCGGAGATCTCGCTGTCGTCCTCTGCCTTGGTGGGCTTGTCGTCGCCGGGCCAGTCGCCGAGGCTCTCGATCGCCGCTCGCAGCTGGGCGCGGATCTTGACGATCTCGTCCTCCAGCCGCCGTTTCTCGGCAGCCGACTCGCGCGTCACGCGCCGCGACTCGGCGTGCGCCTCCTGGACGATCATGTCGGACTCGCGCCGGGCCTGCTCCTTCATATCCTGTGCTGCACGCTCGGCCGCCACGAGCGTGGAGCGGAGCAGCGCCTCGAGCTCACGGTGCTTGGCCGCCTCTCCCTCGAGCTCCTCGAGGCTGTCGGCAAGATCGGCGCGCTCGCGCCAGACCTCCTCGAACGACATCGCGATCTCGTCGAGCAGCTCGTCGACCGGACCGCGTCGATACCCGCGGAGCCAGGCCCGCCGCAAGTGGACATGTCTGATTTCAACGGGCGTGAGCGGCATAGAACCTCCTAGAGGAGAGCCCCGATGAGGCTATTGACCAGTTCGGCGGCAACGAGCAGTACGACCACGGCCACGATCGGCGAGAGATCGAGTGGCCCGAGGCTCGGGATCCGGCCTCGAAAGAGACCGAGGTAGGGGCGACAGACTTCGTCCAGGAAGCGTTGCACAGTCGAGGCAACACCGGAGTACGGCAGCTGAATCCACGAGAGCAGGACGTACGCGAAGATGAGCAGGATGTAGATCCACACGAAGACGCGCACGAAGCTCTGCAGCGACGAGGCTGTGTCTGCGAGTACGGCAACGACGGCGTCTGCGCCCATCGGACGCGTGTTCGCCGCGGCGGAGCGCGTTCCTACGCGCGGTTTACGCCTGGTTGTAGAAGCCCCCGCGCTCCATCGCGCGGGCGCGTTCCTCGGCGGAGAGCTCGACGTCGCGCGGCGTGAGCAGGAAGACCTTGTCGGCGACTCGCTGCATGCTGCCGTCGAGCGCGTACGTCAGGCCGCTGGCGAAGTCGATCAGCCGCTTCGAGAGCTCGGTGTCGGCGCCCTGCAGGTTCAGGATGACCGGAACCTGGGCCTTGAAGCGGTCCGCGATCTGCTTCGCGTCGTTGAACGCTCTCGGCACCACCAGGTGCACCTTCGCGGGAGAGGGTGCGGTGACGCTGCGGAGGCGGGTCGAGCGGTCGCGCCGAGAAGTCGAAGCCGGTACCGCCTCCTCGGAAGAGGCCCACGCCCCGGTCTCCTCGGGCGTGCTCGGGAGACGGCGCACGTTCTGCCGATCCCTGCGCCGATAGCTCTCCTCGACCTGCTCGCTGGTCTCGTAGCCGTCGTCGTCCCACTCGTCGTCCTCGGCGATGCCGAAGTAGACGAGCGTACGGCTCCAGAGGTCGCTCAGCCCCATGACCGCGGGATTCTAATGGCCGTCATCGGCGGAAGAGCACCTCTCCCACCCGCACGAGCGTCGCTCCTTCCTCGACGGCGACACGGTAGTCCTGCGAGGTGCCCATGCTGAGCTCGCGGAGCTCGTGTGCCGCGGCGAGCTCGCGAAGCCTCTGAAAGTAGGCTCGCGAGCTCTCCGGCTCGGAGGCGAGCGGCGGCATCGTCATGAGGCCCCGGATGAGCGGGTAGCGTTCGACGTAGCCGGGGATCTCCTCCGGGGCGACGCCCGACTTCGACTCCTCACCGGAGAGGTTGACCTCGAGGAGCGCCGGAATCTCCACGCGCCGGGCGGCCGAGTCGGACGAGACGGAGTGCACGAGCTCACACACGTCGTTGACGACCTTCACCTTGTTCGACTGCAGGTGGCCGATGAAGTGCCAGCGGAACGCGTCGCCGTACTCCGCGTGCTTCGCGACGAGGTCCTGGGCGCGGTTCTCGCCCACGACCTCCACACCAGCGTCGGCAAGGGCTGCCATGTCGGGCGGGGCCACGTACTTCGTCGCGACGACGATCGTGACCCCTTCCCCCACCTCGGCGCGGACGCGCCGGTAGCGCTCGCCGATCTCCGTCGCCGATGCAATCGTCACGTCCGGACCGCAGCGACGAGCTCCCGCGCTGCCGCCAGCTCGGCGTCACGCCCCGCCAGCTCCCCGTTCAGCTTGCGCTTGCGGATCTCCGCCAGCACGTCGCCCACGTACGGCGACTCCGCGAGGCCCATCGCCTTGAGGTCTTCGCCACCGATCTCGAGCCGGACGTCGCGCAATCGCTCGAAGTACTCGCGCAGCGCAGGTTGCTCTTCCCACGCGAGAGCGACCAGCGGAGCGTCGGGCGCGAACGCATCCGCAAGCGCGACGACCTCGGCCGGCTCGAGCGTCTCACCGCGCAGCCGCTCGGCGATGCGCGGCGCGACCGTGACGGCTCCGGCGATACGGCCGATGTCCCGCCGCCGCACCTTGAGTCGCTCGAGCCAGCCGTAGACCTCGTCCGACGTGAGCTCCCGCGCGAGCGCCGCGATCCCGAGACGCCAGTCCGGAACCTCGACGTCGAGGTCGCGGGCGAGGGCGCGTGCCCGTCCGAATAGCGTCGCCGCCTCGTCGTCTCCCCGCAGGTGCGCATGGATCGCCTTGTCGGCGCCGAGCTCCCCGAGCCGCCTGATCCCGTCCGGCGCCCCGGGGTCTTCGAGCAGGGCGACGAGCTCGTCACGCAGGCGTGCCGAGGATAGGTCTCCGACGAGACCGAGTTCGATGCAGGCGCGCGCCAGGCCGGCGGTGTGGTCGTCGAACCGGAGGCCATAGCGCGCCTCGTAGCGGATGCCGCGGAAGATGCGCGTCGGGTCGTCGATGAACGAGAGGTTGTGGAGGACGCGCAGAACGCGTGCGTTCAGGTCGGGTCGGCCGCCATGCGGGTCGACGAGCAGACCGAAGTCCTCCGCGCGCAGCGACGCGGCCATCGCGTTGATCGTGAAGTCGCGTCGGTTCAGATCCTCCTGCAGGCCGGCTCTCTCGACGGTGGGCAGCGCGCCAGGCGAGTCGTAGAACTCCGTGCGGGTCGTGACGACGTCGACGCGCTCGTCCTCGCCGTAGGAGACGATGGCGGTGCCGAACCGCTCGTGCGGCGTGTAGCGCCCGCCGAGCGCCTGGGCGAGGTCGCGGGCGAATGCGATGGCGTCGCCTTCGACGGCGATGTCGACGTCGAGGTTCTCCTCACCGAGCAGGACGTCGCGCACAGTTCCACCGACCAGGTAGACGGCCGGCGCGCGATCGCCGAGCGCCGCAACCGCGTCGACGATCGGAGCGAGCCGCCCGATCGACTGCAGCTCGGCCGCGATGGTCTCGGTCGGCGCCGTCGGCCGCGGTGCCACGCCCTCGAGGGCGCGCAAGAGGTCGGCGCGCCCGACAACGCCGACGAGCTCCTCCCCGCGCAGGACGGCGATCCTGCCGTCGTCGGCGGAGGTCACGAGCGCTTGCAGCTCGGCAAGCGTCGACTCCTCCGTCGCGGTATGCACATGGCCGCTCATGATCCCGCGCACGGGAGCGTGTGCGAGGCCATGGCCAATCGCCTTGTCGAGGTCCTCACGGCTGACGCCGCCGGCGACCCGGCCCTCCTCCACGACGAAGACACCGCTCTGGCCGTGACGCTGGCAGAGGATCATCGCTTCGCGGACGGTCGCATCGCGCCCGACGGAGCGCGCGGGAGCGGACATGACGTCGGCGGCACGCCGCGGCTCGCGCACGGCTTGTCCGAGCGCCTCGAGCACGGTGCTCCGCGCCTCGTCGAGCTCGCCTCGCGCGATCGCGGAGGCCGCGTGCGCGTGTCCCCCGCCGCCGAGCGCTCCCGCGAGCGCGGAGGCGTCGATGGAGTCGCTCCGACTCCGAACGACGGCGAACACACGGTCGTCCATCTCGACGAGGACGACGAGCGCCTTCGCATCGGTCAGGTCGACGACCTTGTGCGCGAGGTTCGAGACCCCGTCCACGTACTCCGGCCAGCGGACCGACGCAAGCAGGACCTCCTCGCCCGCTGCATCGACCGGCTCGATGCTCCGCATCAGCTCGTACAAGAGGTCCCGCTCGGCGCCTTGCAAGGGAGCGTGTAGGTAGGCGGAGACGAAATCCTGTCGCGCACCGTGGCGCAAGCACCAGGCGAGAGCATCGACGTCGCGCTGCGTCGCGGTCTGGTACGTGAGCGAGCCCGTGTCTTCGTGGATCCCGAGTGCGAACGCCGTCGCCTCGAGGGGCGTCGGGTGAAGTTCGCGCTCGGCGAGGATGCCGACGAGCGTGGTCGTCAGCGCTCCGTCCGCCGAGCGCACCGCTGCCTCCGGCTGCACCCACGTCGGGAGTGGAGCCTCGTCGTGGTGGTCGAAGAGGACCTTCTCCACGCGAGGGTCGAGCGCGACGGCCTCGAGCTCCCCCAGTCGCGAGGCGTTCGTCGCTTCGACGACCACGAGACGCTTGATCGTGTCCAGCTCCAGCCGTCCGGCGTCGACCACGTCCTCGAACTCGTCCGCGTGGAGGCGGTAGAAGTCGCGGACGTTTCGATTCAGCGAGCCGACCGCGACGACGGCGCCCGGATACAGGAGGCGCGCAGCGAGCATCGCCCCGAAGGCGTCGAAGTCGGTGTTTCCATGCGTCGCGATGACCTGCTCGGCTCGCATGTGCTCATTCTGCCCCGACCTCAGCCCGCTGGCCGGAGCGCGATCCGGTAACGCAACTCGCGGACGAGAGTTCCGAGCAACTCCTCGTCCTTGACCGCGTCTTCGAGCTGCCAGCCGGCGAGCTCGTAGAATCGGCGCGTTCGCGGGTTGTCCTCCAGCACCCACAGGATCGCCTCCGTGAACCCCTCCACGCGAAGGCGATCGAGCGACTCGTCCATCAAGGCCCGGCCGATGCCGTTGCCCGAGGAGGCCGGCAAGACGTAGATCGCGTACAGCTCACCGACGACGTCAGGGCCTTCGGTCGAGTCTCGCGCGGATCCCCCCATTGCGAACCCGACCACGGTCGCCGACTCCTCGGCCACGATCGTGTGCGTCCTTGGTGGCGGGTCGAGAAGGACGCGGTACCTCCACTCGGCCTCGCTCTCCACGGAGAGAGCCGCAAGCTCGTTCTCGGGGAAGACGTGCGCGTAGGCGTGCTGCCACGTGCGCGTGCGGACGTCGGCGATCGCGCGAGCGTCGTCCGCCGACGCGGTCCGGACGACGAGCGCCTCAGACGTGCGCGATCGCCTCGATCTCGACGAGCGCGCCGCTCGGGAGCCCCGAGATCTGGATGGTCGACCGCGCCGGCGGTCGATTGCCGACGTGGCGGGCGTACACGTCGTTCATCGCCGCGAAGTCGCCGAGGTCCATCAGGAAGACCGTCGTTTTCACAAGCGCCTCCAGGCTGCTGCCCGCAGCTTCGAGGATCGCGCCGAGGTTCGCCATGATCTGCTCGGTCTGCTCCGCGATCCCGGCGCCGGCGAGCTCGCCCGTCTCGAGGCTGACTCCGAGCTGGCCGGCCACGAAGACGAGGTCACCGAGGCGAATCGCCTGGTTGTACGGCGCTCCCTGGAACGGACCGGGTGCGCGGTCGGTGCGGATGACCTCCTTCTCTGCCACTACCTCCCTCCTCCGGCGGCGTCGGCGATGGCGATGCCGAGCGCCTTGAAGATCGCCGACAGGACGTGCTGCGAGTTCTCGCCCTCGAAGAGGCGTACATGGACGGTGAGAGCGGCGGCCTCGGCGAGCTCATGGAGGAACGTGGCCGCGAGGTCGGTCTGCAACCCGCCGGCGCGTGTCGAGGTCAGGTCAGCGTTCGACGCGACGAGCGCGGTCTCTGAGGTCTCGAGCACCACCATTGCGAGCGCTTCGTCCGACGGTGCGACGCCGAGCCCCCGCCCGGGCGCGCCGTTTGCGCGCAGCAGCGGCGCGAGAGCGTCCCCGAGAGCGGTCCCCGCCTGTCCCACCTCGGCCTCCGGCTCGTCCGGGGCGATCTCGAGCTGGAGATCGAAGCCTCCACTCCGGGCGAGCTCGCCCAGCAGATGGTCGAGGACGGCGACGCCGGTAGTGACATGCGTCTCGCTCGCACGAGCGAGATCGATCCGCGCCGCCCCGGTCGTGGTCACAGGTCGGCCCGGTCGATCGCCGCCCCGAGATCACGGAGCCGCTCGTCGATCCGCTCGTAGCCACGGTCGATCTGACCGATGTTCCCGATCGTCGAGCGGCCCTCGGCGCAGAGTGCCGCGATCAGCATCGCCATCCCCGCCCTGATGTCCGGGCTCTCGAGCCGCTGCCCGTAGAGCTTCGCGGGGCCGGTCACGACGGCGCGGTGCGGATCGCAGAGGATGATGCGCGCACCCATCGCGACCAGCTTGTCGACGAAGAACAGCCTGCTCTCGAACATCTTCTCGAAGATGAGGACCGTGCCCCGTGACTGCGTGGCGCAGGTCAGGGCGATCGACGTGAGGTCGGCCGGGAACGCCGGCCAGACCCCGCTCTCGATCTTCGGAATCTGGGAGCCGAGGTCGTCGAGGACGTTCAAATCCTGTCCCGGTGCGACACGCACGGAGCGCTCGTCGACCTCCATCTCGATCCCGAGCTTCCGAAACGCCGGGATGATCGCGATCAGGTCGTCGGGCTCCACGTCCTCGATCGTCACGTCTCCGCCCGTGACCGCGGCGAGTGCGGCGAAGCTCGCCACCTCGACGTGTTCCGGCCCGATTCGGTAGTCGCCCCCGTGCAGCTCGTCGACTCCCTCGATGTGGAGCACGTTCGAGCCGATGCCTTCGATCTCCGCGCCGAGCGAGACGAGGAAACGGCACAGGTCCTGGATATGCGGCTCGCAGGCGGCGTGTCCGACACAGGTCCTGCCCTCGGCGAGGACGGCGGCCATGATCGCGCTCTCCGTCCCCATGACGGACGCTTCGTCCAGGTACATGCGCTTGCCCTTCAGGCCGTCGGTCTCCATCTCATAGGCGCCGTTGAGCGCAACGGTGACCCCGAGCTCCTGAAACGCGTGGATGTGCGTGTCGAGCCTGCGGCGCCCGATGACGTCGCCCCCTGGCGGCGGGACGGTGACCCGTCCGAAGCGCGCCAGCAGCGGTCCGGCGAGCAGGAAGGACGCGCGAATCTCTCGCGCAAGCTCAGCGTCGAGATCCGTCTTGGTGACGCCCTCTGCATCGACGCGGACGTCGTTCGCGCCGGTCCACTCGACGTCCGCGCCGAGATCCGCGAGGAGCTCCACCATGGTCTCGACGTCCCTGATGCGCGGGACGTTCGAGAGGCGCACTTCGCCCGACGCGAGCACGCAGGCCGCGAGAATCGGGAGGGCGCCGTTCTTGTTCCCCGACGCCCGGACGGTTCCATGCAGCGGACGCCCGCCCTCGATGACGAAGGACTGCATCGCGCGCGCAATGCTACTCGCGGTGCTCACGGACTCCCCGACTCAGACGGCTAGATGCTCGATCTCGAGCTCGGGTATCGAGCCGGCCGGTTCGAACCCGAGCACCTGCGCGTAGAACGAGAGCTCCGCTTCGAGCGAGCGGACGATGTTCTCCGCCTTCCGGAACCCGTGTCCCTCACCCTCGAACAGCAGGTAGGCGTGCGGAACGCCACGCTCGCGGAGCGCTCCGACGATGAGCTCGGCCTGCGAGGGCGGGACGACCTTGTCGTCCGCTCCCTGCAGCACGAGCATCGGCGTCTCGATCCGGTCGACGAAGTGGATCGGGCTCCTCGCCCGGTACAGGTCGGCGCGCTCGGGATAGGGCCCGACGAGCGTGTGCTCGTACTGGAGCTCGAACTTGTGCGTGTCGCCGCCGCCGAACTGCTCGAGGTCGGCGATCCCGAAGTAGGTGGCCCCCGCCGCGAACTCGTTCGTGAAAGTGAGGGCGCAGATCGTCGTGTACCCGCCCGCGCTGCCGCCGGTGATGAGGAGCCGTTCGCCGTCAGCGTCCCCGCGCTCGACGAGGTAGCGGGCGGCGTTCAGGCAGTCCTGGAGATCGACGACTCCCCACTCGCCGTTCAGGCGCTCACGGTACGCGCGGCCGTATCCGGTCGAGCCTCCGTAGTTGACGTCCACGACCGCGAAGCCGCGACTCGTCCAGAACTGGATCTCGAGGTCGAAGCTCGCCGTCGCGTTCCCGGTCGGCCCGCCGTGGCTCATCACTAGCAGCGGCGGACGCTCGTCTTCGGGTGCGTCGGCGGCCGGATTCGTCGGCGCGTAGTACAGCGCGTACGCAGTCAAACCACCCTCCGTCGGGAACTCGATCGACTCGGGGACGGAGAGGTACGCCTGGTCGACAGGCACTTCGGAGCTCGAACGGACCACCTCGGAGGTACCCGCTTCGAGATCGAGCGCGACGATCTCCGCGGGTGCGGTGGCCGACCCCGCGAGGTACACGACCGTCGAGCCGTCGGCGACGACGGACGGCCCGCCCGACCAGGCATCGTGCGGCACGTCGAGGTCCTCGAGCGCGCCGCTCTCTGGGTCGAGCACGCCAAAGGACGTCCGCGCGTCCCTGTCGTATCCACACACGATGCGTCCGTCCGGCAGGAAGGCGTAGGAGCTCGTGCCGAAGACCCATGCCGGGTAGCCGAACTCGGCCGCGGCGGCGTGCAGGACGGCTCTCTCCCCATCCCGAACGCGCTCGAGGTTCCACCAGCCACTCCGGTCGCTTGCGAACACGACATCGCCGCTTGGGCTCCAGTCGGGCTGCCAGATCGACTCGACGCCGATCCGCCCGGCGACCTCCTCCACGTTCGTCACCGTGCCGTCGGACGCGAGGTCGGCGACATGGAGCTCGCACCCGTCCCACGGCATCCACGGGAGATCCCACGCGAGGAAGCACAGGCGCGTCCCGTCCGGCGAGATACGCGGATTCGAATAGAAGTCGCGGCCGCTCACGATCACCGTCGGCTCTGCGGAGCCGTCCGTCCGAACGGCGACGAGCTCGTTCACGACATCGGCCGAGCGGTCGCTCTCCGCGTGCTTCTCGCGCACGCCGATCCACAGGGCGCCGTCGTGCGTGATCCGGCCGTCGGCGTACCGGTGGCGTCTCTTCTCCACCGCCGGAGTGATCGGCACGGGCTCCGCGCCAGGATCGATGCGATGGAGCCGCTGGTCGTCGAAGCCCGAGACGAAGGCGATGCCCTCGTGGATGCAGTAGGAGCCACCGCCGTACTCGTGCACGCCGGTGCGCACGTTGAATCCTTCAGGAACGACGTCGGCCGGCTGCTCGCCTCCTCGTCCGCGACGAACCAGTACCACCCGTCCACCCTCGGACGCGCGGCCTTCGAGCCACCACACGTCTCCGTTCTCGATCCAGGGCATGGTGAGCCGCACACCGGAGCGCGCGACCATCTCCGCGGAGATCGGCGACGACCACGTGCCGAATGCCGCGGCGGTCTTCTGGGTTACGGGAGGCTCCAACTGGCGGCGGCTATCGTACTGCGCCATGTCGCCGACCCGCGAGCAAGCGTGGGAGACGCTCACGCGCTACACGACGAGCGAAGCGCTCCTGCGCCATGCACTCGCCGTCGAGGCGTCCGTCGGCTTCTACGCGCGGCGGTACGGCGAGGACGAGGCCTTCTGGCGTGCGACGGCGCTCCTCCACGACTTCGACTACGAGATCCACCCGACGCTCGACGAGCATCCGCAGGACGGCGCGCCGATCCTCCGCGACGAGGGCTACCCCGAGGAGCTGGTCGAGGCCGTCCTCTCGCACGCCGAGCATCTCGCCATGCCGCGCGACACACAGCTGAAGAAGGTCTTGTTCGCCTGCGACGAGCTCTCGGGCTTCGTCCACGCGTGCGGGCTCGTGCGGCCGACCGGCCTCGACGGGCTGGAGCCGAAGTCGGTGAAGAAGAAGCTCAAGCAGCCGTCGTTCGCAGCGGGCGTGCATCGCGACGAGGTGTACGCGGGGGCGGAGCTCATCGAGCTGGAGCTGGACGAGCACATCGCGAACGTCGTGGAGGCGATGCAGCCGATCGCAGCCGAGCTCGGCCTGCGCACCGCCGCCGACGCGGCCTAGGAGTGCTTCTCGAGGAACGCGAGGACGCGGTTCCACGCGTCCTCGGAGTCGGCCGCGAACTCCTCGTACTTGCGGTCGAAGAAGCTGTGCGGCGCCCCGTCGTAGATGACGACCTCGTGCTCGACTCCGGCGGCCGTGAGCGCCGCGTCGAACGCCTTCGAGTCCTCGACCGGGATGCCGGGATCGTCACCGCCCTGGAGGGCGAGAATCGGCGCTGCCATCTCGCCGGCACGCTCCGTCGGTCCCTGTGTGCCGTCGCGTCCCGGCCCCGGTCGCCCGTAGAAGCCGACCGCTCCCTCGAGCCCGTGCCCGCTTGCGGCCGCAAGCCACGAGTTGCGCCCGCCGAAGCAGAAGCCGACGGTGAAGACCACGTCGCACCCGGATGCCCGCAGGTGCTCGACGCAGGCTCGGACGTCCGCTTGCACGCTCTCGGGCGTCGTCTGCTCCACGTGCGGCATGTACTCGAAGGCTTCGTCCCGCTTCTGGGCACCGGCGGTGCGGCCGAAGTAGTCGAAAGCAACCGCGGCGTACCCGCGCTCGGCGAAGCGCAGCGCGAGCTCCTCGTAGAAGCGATAGAGGCCACGAACGTCCGGCAGGATCGCGACGCCGACGCGGGCGGGCTCCTCGGGAGTCGCGAGGAAAGCGGCAAAGCGATTGCCGTCGCCGGCCTCCAGCACGAGGTCCTCGTGCGAAACGGCTGCGCCCGAGAGCGGCGGGATCGGCGGCGAGGAGTCGAGGTCGAAGCACATGGCCCGAGCCTACAACGCCCCCACGAGTCGGTCGAGGTCGTCGTCGTTCGTCCACCAACCGACCGAAGCCCGGACGAGACCTCGGCCGGGAAGGTCACGCACGATCACGCCGGCGGATGCGAGCCGCTCGACGATCGACGCGGATTCGTCGACTGAGGCACGCCACGACACGAGCGTCGCGTGCTCCTCCGGGATCACGATGTCCTGGCCTGCGCTGGCGAGGAGCTCGCGGCACCGTGACGCCATCGTCGCCGCCCGCTCGAAGCCCCACTCGGGGAGCGCCGTCAGCGCCTCGCGGAGACCGGCGACGAGCGCATTCGGCGTGAGGTTGGGATCGAAACGACGTCCGCCGGGCCTGGGCTCGAAGGTTCCGTCGGGCTCATGGGCCGCCTGCGAGAGGTAGCTCGGGTGCGCCACGCGCAGTGCTTCGGGGTCCGCGACGACCAGCGCGCCCGTGCCCTCCGGACCACAAAGCCATTTCTGGCCCGAAATCGTGAAGAAGTCGAGCCCGCGCGCATCGACCTCGATGACACCGGCCGACTGGGCACCGTCGACGAGAATCGGCACACCCGTCCTCACGCGCAGCTCGTGCACCGGGAGCAGCTGACCCGTCGTCCACAGCACATGCGACAGGGCCAGGAGCCGAGTGCGCGGCGTGACCGCCGCCACGATCTCGTCCGCATCGGGCGAGACGACGACGACGCGAGCCTTCGACGCGTGCAGCGGGCCGAGCAGGCCGAAGTGCTCGTCCGTCGTGGTGACCACCTCGTCGCCCTCGCCGAGATCGAGACCGGCAAGCACGATGTTGCATCCGTCCGTCGTCGACGCGGTGAGCGCCACCTGCTCGACGTCGACGCTGACGAGCGCCGCAAGGTCTGCCCGGAGCGCTTCGCGCAACTCGAGGATGCGGTCGAACTGCGCGCGGCTCCCTCGACCTTCGCGGAGCGCGTGCTCCTCTGCGGCGTGCATCGCTTCCATCGTCCGGGTCGCGAGCGGGCCGACACTGCCGGCCTGGAGGTATGCGTACCGCTCGAGCACGGGAAACTGCGCGCGGGCCTCTTCGAACGTCACGCGCCCGATTCTGACGACACCCCGTCTAACGTTCGCGCGGATGCGCGTCGTGCTGGCAGATCCCCCGGCCTATACGCCTCCGTACGACCGCTCGCTGGCCGCCGCACTGGCGGCGGCAGGCGTGGACGTCGAACTCGTGACGTCGCGGTTCCGGTTCGGCTCGGTTGCCGCCGCCAACGGGTACCGGGCCAAGGAGTGGTTCTACCCCGTCTCGTCGCGGATGGGATCGTCCCGCGTCCGACTCGCCGTGAAGGCGATCGAGCACCCGCTCGGGATGGCGCGCTTCGCGACGCTGAAGCCGGACGTGCTGCACGTCCAGTGGATCGGAGCGCCCGAGGCCGACCGCTGGCTCTTCCGGCCCCGCAGCCCGGCGGTCTTCACCGCGCACGACATCGTCCCGCGGCGGACCGCCTCGAAGGTCGATCTCTGGAAGACGCTGTTCGGCCGGTTCGAGCGGATCGTCGTGCACTCCGAGCGCGGCCGCTCCCAGCTCGTCGAGTTCGGCGTCGCCGAAGAGCGGCTGCGGGTGATCCCTCACCCCGCGTTTCGGTCGGACGTGGCCCGCGAGGACGACGGGCGGACGGCGCTCTGCCTCGGCCTCATCCGTCCCTACAAGGGAACCGAGGACGCCGTGGACGCGGTGCTGGCGGTCGACGAGGCCCGCCTCCTCGTCGTCGGTGATCCGAGGGTTCCGCTCGATGGCTTGCGGCAGACCGCCGGCGAGCGCGCCGAGTGGCGACTGGGATACCTCCCGGACGCGGAGCTCCGGAGGGCGCTCTCCGAGGCGACGGTCGCGCTCTTTCCGTATCGCGCGGAGATCGACGTCTCCGGTGCGCTCCTGCAGGTGCTCGGCGCCGGGGTGCCGGCGATCGTCTACGACATCGGCGGCCTCGGCGAGGTCGTCGCACGCTTCGCTGCAGGGACGGTCGTGCCGGCCGGGGACACCGAAGCGATGGCGCGCGCGCTGCGCACGCTCCTCCAGGACGAGACCGAGTTGGCGGTGGCGAGACAAGGAGCCGAACGGGCACGCGCCGAGCTCACCTGGGAAGCCTCGGCGGCGGCCCACATCGCGCTCTATCGGGAGCTGGTCTGATGTTCCGGCGAGGGCGCTTCGCGGACCTCGTGACCCGGCAGCTCGATCTCTTCGCGACAGACGAGGCCGCGCTGCTCGAGGAGGCGGCGGTGGCCGACGCCGCCTGGACGAGCGCCGACGCGGACCGATCCGAAGAGCTCTACGGCGAGTATCAACTCGTGGTGGACGCGATCGGGGAGCGGCTCTACGACCTGCGCGAGGCGTACGCGAGCTCGCTCGACGTCGCCGAGGCCGGCGAGTACCGCGCCGCGTTCGACCGGGCGGCGTCGAAGCGGTTCGGCCGGATGGCCGCCTTCCTGGAGTGAGTGCCCTGTGGAACGATTGGCGCCCACTCGTTGCGAATGAGGGTCAGGCACTGTTGACGAAGTTGGCGCATTCGTGGCCGGACGAATAGAGGACTACGGGCTCGTCGGCGACCTGCAGACCGCCGCGCTCGTCAGTCGAGACGGCTGCATCGACTGGCTGTGCCTGCCGAGGTTCGACTCGGGGGCGGTCTTCGCGTCGTTGCTCGGCGACGCGGAGAACGGACACTGGACGCTGCAGCCGGAGGGTGACTTCCGTTCCACGAGCCGTCGTTACCGGGGCGACACGCTCGTCCTCGAGACCGAGCTCGAGACCGACTCCGGCGCGGTTCGGCTCGTCGACTTCATGCCGCCACGGGAGACCAAGCCGGACCTCGTCCGCATCGTCGAGGGAGTCCGCGGGAAGGTCGAGATGCGCATGGAGCTCGCAATCCGCTTCGACTACGGCTCGATCGTCCCGTGGGTCAGGAGCCTCGACGGCGCACTCGTCGCCATTGCCGGCCCGGACGCGGTGGCACTGCACACGCCCGTCGAGCTCGAGGGCCGCGACCTGCGCACCTACGCGTCGTTCGCGGTCGCCGAAGGGGACCGCGTTCCCTTCGTGCTCACCTGGTTCCCGTCGAACGAGCCCGTCCCCAGGAAGATCGACGCGGAGTCGGCGCTCGCCGACACGATCTCCTTCTGGGAGGAGTGGGCGGGCCGCTGTACCAACACGGGTCGCTGGGACGAGGCCCTACGCCGCTCACTGCTCACGCTCAAGGCGCTCACATACGCGCCGACCGGCGGGATCGTCGCCGCTCCTACGACCTCGCTGCCGGAGTGGCTGGGGGGCGTCCGGAACTGGGACTACCGCTACTGCTGGCTGCGCGACGCCACGCTCACGCTCCTCGCGTTCATCCGCGCCGGCTACGTCGAGGAGGCGGGTGCGTGGCGCGACTGGCTGCTGCGCGCGATCGCCGGCTCCGCTGACGACGTGCAGATCATGTACGGCGTCGCAGGCGAACGCCGGCTGACCGAGTTCGAGCTGCCCTGGCTCGGTGGCTACGAAGGCTCGCAGCCGGTTCGCGTCGGGAACGGCGCTTCGGATCAGCTCCAGCTCGACGTGTACGGCGAGATCGTCGACGCCCTCTACCAGGCGCGTCGCAGGGGCCTGGCCGCCTCGGACGACGCCTGGGCGCTCGCGCAGAAGACCTTCGACTGGCTGGAGGCGAACTGGCAGCAGGAGGACGAGGGCATCTGGGAGGTGCGCGGCCCGCGCAGGCACTTCACGCACTCGAAGGTCATGGCGTGGGTCGCCTTCGACCGCGCCGTCAAGACTGCGGAGAAGCTCGGCCGCGACGGCCCAGTCGACCGCTGGAAGGCGGCGCGAAAGGCGATCCGTGAGGACGTGCTGCGCTCGGGCTACAACTCCGACATCGGGGCCTTCGTCCAGTACTACGGCTCCGACCGTCTCGACGCCAGCCTGCTCCTGATCCCCCTCGTCGGCTTCCTTCGTGCGACCGACGAGCGCGTCGTGGGCACCGTCGCCGCGATCCAGCGCGATCTAACCCGCGACGGCTTCGTCGAGCGCTACCGCGCCGACGCGGAGAACATCGACGTCGACGGCCTGCCTCCTGGAGAAGGCGTCTTTCTCCCGTGCTCGTTCTGGCTCGCAGCGGTGCTCGCGCAGCAGGGACGGCAGGACGAGGCCGTCGAGCTGTACGAGCGGCTGCTCTCCCTCCGCAACGACCTCGGCCTCATCTCCGAGGAGTACGACCCGGAGCGCAAGCGCCTGCTCGGCAACTTCCCACAGGCGTTCACCCACATCGCTCTCGTCGAGACCGCGTTTACGCTGTCGCGCCAGGAGTCGCGCTAGGAGACGACCGAGCTGAAGGTTCCCGCTCCTCGCCGCCAGTCACTCAGCGACGGCCGAACGAGTGCGGCCGCGGCAGCGACTCCCAGACCGTGTCGTTCTCGGCGACGTGGCGCGCGAGCGGCCCCAGCGTCTCGAGTGACGAGACGAGGACGTTGCGGTTCTCGCCCACGCGCTCGTAGCGGCCGTGGGCGAGGACGAGCGGCTCGGCGCGCACGACCGCACGATGTCTGTCATAGACGGCGGACGGCACGATGAGGTTCACCTGGCCGTGCTCGTCCTCGAGGAGCATGAAGACGATTCCCTTCGCGGTCGACGGCCGCTGGCGCGCGACCGTCATGCCGGCGACCACCACCTGCCTGCCGTGCCGCGCGGCATGGAGCTCCGCGCTCGAGAGCGTCCCGTCCGGGAGATGCGGGCGCAGGAGCGTGAGTGGATGCGTCCCGACCGACATGCCCGTATGCCGGTAGTCCGCGAGCATGCGCTCCCAGCGCGTCAGGTCGCGGAGCGCGGGCGTCCCAACCGTGGGCTCCAACGAGAGCGGGAGCTGCTTTTCCTCGCCCCGCGTGCCGGGCACCGACTGCGCCCGGAAGACGAGGCCGAGCTCCCAGAGAAGATCCCTGCGCGGACGATCGAACCCGTCACAGGCGCCACTCTTGACGAGCACCTCGAGGTCGTCCTGCGGAAGCTGCGTGCGGCGGGCGAGATCGACGACGTCTCGATAGAGCCCGTGCGTGTCGCGCTCCGCGACGAGCGTCTTCGCCTCGTCCTCGCCCACGGAAGCGAGGTAGTTCAACCCGATGCGCACGGCATCGTCCTCGACGACGCACTTCGCGGCGCTCAGGTTGACGTCGGCCGGACGCACCTCCACCCCGTGCCGCTGCGCGTCGCGAACGAGCGTGGCGGGCGGGTAGAAGCCCATCGGCTGCGCGTTCAGGAGCGCGCACAGGAACTCCTCGGGGTGGTAGTGACGCAGCCACGTCGACTGATAGGCGAGGAGCCCGAACGCGGCGGCATGCGCCTTGGGGAACCCGAAGCCGGAGAAGCCGACGAGCTTGTCGAAGACCGCGTCCGCCACCTCGTCGTCCACGCCCTTCTCGGCCGCACCGGCGACGAACCTATCGCGGTACGCCTCGAGCGCGTCGTGACTCCGCTTGCGGCTCATCGCCCGGCGCAACCCCTCGGCGTCGCCGACCGTGAAGCCGGCGAGCGCGATCGCGACCTCGAGCACCTGGTCCTGGAAGACGACGACGCCGAACGTCGAGCGCAGCGGCTCGCGCAGCAGCTCGTGGTCGACCGGAAAGACGTAGGACGGGTCCTCGCGCAGGCGCTGCCGCGCGTCGATGTAGGGATGAACCGCCTTCCCCTGGATTGGCCCGGGCCGGACGAGCGCGACCTGGACGGTGATGTCGTCGAGGTTCTCCGGCCTCGTCCGCAGGAGGCTCTGCATCTGCGCCCGGCTCTCGATCTGGAACGCACCGATCGTGTCCGCGCGCTGGATGTCGTCGTACACGGCCGGGTCGTCGAGTGGGATACGCGAGAGGTCGATCACCTCGCCGCTTCGGAGCGCGATCTGCTCGACGCAGTCCTCGACCGCCGAGAGCATCCCGAGCCCGAGCAGGTCGATCTTCAGGAACCTGGCGTCCGAGCACGAGTCCTTGTCCCACTGGCAGAGCTGGCGACCCGCCATCGCAGCCGGCTGCACTGGCACGAGCTCGATCAGCGGACGGGTGGAGACGATCATCCCGCCCGGGTGCTGCGAGACGTGGCGTGGAAGCCCCGCGATCTCGCCCGTGAGCCACGCGAACGCCCGCCAGCGCTTCGACTCGAGCTTCCGCTCGCCGTCGGGAAGCCGCGTGACCTCCTCCCCCACCCGCTTCGCGTTCCAGCCGTCCGAGAGCCGTGCGAGCCGCTCGAGCTCCGCGTACGGGAGGCCGAGCGCCTTTCCCACGTCGCGGATCGCGCCTCGTGACTTGTACGTCGCGAAGCTCGCGACCAACGCCGCGTGCTCGCGTCCGTAGCGCTCGGTGACGCGGACGATGAGCTTCTCGCGGATGTCGCGCGGGAAATCGAGGTCGATGTCCGGCACGGACGCGAGTTCGCGGTTCAGGAAGCGTCCGAGCGAGAGGTCGTTCGAGACGGGATCCACGTGGGAAAGGCCGGTGAGGTAGCAGACGATCGAGCCGACCGAGCTCCCTCGGCCGCGGCCCGGTGGCAGGAGGCTCCGCGGCGAGTCCGTCCCGCGCACCTCGCGCGCGCACTCGCGTGCGATCTCGAGCACCTCGTGGTGCAGGAGGAAGAAGCCGGCGAGGCCGAGCTCGTCGATCAGCTTCAGCTCGTCCTCCAGGCGACCGCGCGCTCGACCTTGTAACACCTTGTTGCTCGGGTATCGAGCGTCGAGCTCTCGCCGGCAGATCGCGGCGAGCTGCTCGATCGCCGGCTCCTCTCCGTCGGAGAAGTCCGGATAGCGGTACCCGAGCTCCTGGGTGAGATCGAACTCGAGCCGCTCGGCGACGACCGCGCTTCGCTCCGCCGCGGCGCGATCGAACGCGAAGAGCTCGAGCATCTCCGCAGGCGGGCGCAGGTAGCTCTCGCGGTTCCCGCGCCGCTCGGGCTCGCAGCCCTCGAGCGACGTGCGGCAACGGATGGCGACGAGGACGTCCTGCAGCAGGGTCCGGCGCGGGTGGTGCGAATGGACGTTGCCGGTTGCGACCGTCTCGACGCCGAGATGCTCGGCGAGATCGCGCAGGAGGGCAAGGCGACGCATGTCTCCGCGCTCGAACGGGCGCTGGAGCTCGACGTAGAAGCGCTCGCGGCCGAACGCGCCCGAGAGCCGAGCGGCAGCGTTCGGATCGAGGAGCCCGAGACCGCGCCGTGCGCAGCCCGAGAGGCAGACGAGCCCATCGTTCAACTCGGCGACGAGCTCCAGCGAGACGGACGGCGGCAGCGGCTCCCGATCCTCGCGACCCACTCGCCGGGTGCCGGCGTGCGCAGCGGTGAGCAGAAGACAGAGGTTGGCGTACCCGCGGCGCGACTCCGCCAGCAGCGTGACGTGCGCGCCGCCGTCGAGGGTGACCTCGGCACCCGTGATCGGCCGCACGCCGAAGAACGTCGCCGCGTGCGCGAACTCGAGCGAGCCGTAGACGCCATCGTGGTCGGTGAGCGCGAGCGCCTCGTACCCGAGCTCGGCGGCTCGCGCGGCGAGCTCCTCCGGCTGCGATGCGCCGTCGAGGAAGCTGAAGGCCGAGTGGCAGTGCAGCTCGACGTAGTGGGGCAACTACGCTGCACCTCCATGGTCGAGATCCGCGAAGGCGAGCGCATCACGAATGAGAGCGGGCTGGGCGTCACCCTGCTTGCCGACCTCGAGCAGCTCGGCCTGGTCGAGGTTCGGTCGGAGCCCGGCGGTATCGTTCCTCCGCTGCACGCCCACGCACGGCACGCCGAATGCTTCTTCGTCTACGAGGGCGAGCTCACGTTCCGGCTCGAGGACAGGGAGCGCGTCGTCGGCTCCGAGACGTGGGTGTTCGTCCCGCCCGAGGTCGTGCACACGTTCTCGGTGAAGGGAGACGCACCGGCTGGCTTCCTCGACTTCCACGTGCCCAGCACGGGGTTCGGCGACTTCGTCCGCGGCCTCGCCGCCGCACGCAACAAGGACGAACTGGAGGCAGTTCGCGCTGCGTTCGACCAGCATCCCGTGCCGGAGTACTCGTCCGCGGATCCCGGGCTCGTCGCCGTACGTCGCACCGGAGGAGCCGAGGGAGAGGCGATCACCGACCGTCCGGACCGTCGCGCGACGCTCCTCGTCGACACCGACGAGCTCACCGTCTCGGAGTTCGCGTACGGGGCCGGAGAACGTGGAGCACAGCTGCACGTCCATCACGACCACGCCGATGCCTTCCTCGTCGTCGAGGGAGAGCTCTCGATCAAGTTGGGCGAGGGAGCGCTCACCGCTCCGGCCGGAACCTTCGTGCTCATCCCTCCGAACGTCGTGCACGGCTTCGACAACGACAGTGCCGCGAACATGCGCTGCTTCAACTTCCACGCGCCTTCGCTCGGCTTCGGCGACTACCTCCGCGGGCAGAACCCCGAGTTCGACCAGCACGACCCACCCGCCGACGGAGGAGCGGACCCGGGCGCGATCGTCGCCGTGCGTCTCGCTGGGTAGGTTCTCCACATGGAAGACCCGATCGCGTTCGGTCCCGGCGAGGGCGTTCCGGTCAAAGTCGACCGCCCCGAGCTCTCGCTGCTCGAGATCACGTTCGACCCGGGAAGAGGCGTCGACCCCCACTTCCACAAGCGGCACAGCGACTCGTTCTACGTCCTCGAGGGCGAGGTCGAGTTCCACGTCGGAGACGAGGTCGTTCACGGAACTCCTGGCACGTACGTCCTCGCCCCGCCCGACGTCGTCCACTGGTTCCGGAACACGAGCGACGAGCCGGTGAGGATGCTCAACCTGCACACGCCTGGCGGGTTCGTCGAGTACCGCCGCGAGCTCGCGGAGCTTCGCGCCCAGGGCATCAAGCCGGACAGAGCGTTCTACGAGCGCCACGACGTGTACGACGTCTGAGCTCGAACCACGCTCTCGCAAGCTCTTACTTCTGGTGGGTGCGAAGACCGGTCACGGCCGGAGGCCGGCTTTGCCGGCCGGGAGGCCAATAACGGTTCTCTACGTCGCAGGCCGAAGGAGGGGGCCGGCGGGAGAACCATGGGGTTCCCCCGCCCTTCTAGGCGTTCTGCGTGAACCAGCACGTCTTCTCGGCGTCGCGATAAACGCAGAGGTTCCGTCCCCCTTCGAGGACGACTTCGAAGTAGTGCCGATCGACGGGCTCGTCCGTCCACCAGCGGTCGACGACGCGCCACTCCTCACGCACGAGCGTCACCTGCTCGCGGTTCACGATGTGCGGTGTCCCACCTGGCCCCGTCTCGACCAGCGCCGGTCGCGGCGCGTTGAGACGACCTACTAGTCGTCTCGCGGAACGACCAGCGCTCGCGCTTCCGGAACCCGCGACCACGGCGCCACCTCCACCACGGCGCACACCGAACCTGTTCCCGTGCTGGCCTTCACCTGACGCAACCCTTCGCGCAGGCGTACGACCGACTCTTCCCCGGCGGGCTCGACGAGCGCAAGCTGCTGGCCCGTGTGCTCGGCGAGCTCGACCGCTTCCAGGCGCAGCTCGACGATCGGTGCCGGGAGCTCCTGCAACCTCGGCCCGAGCGCCGCACGCAATCTGGCCGGCTCCGCAGTTGCGTCGCGAAGCGTCAGCGTGCGGCGCCACGAGCCGCCGTCGACGAGCCTGGCGACCAGCGCGAGTTTTCGAAACGGCCGCCCGGCTCGTTCTGGACGCGCGAGCAGGCGCTCGAGGAGGGAGCCGAGCGCCCGTCGCAGCGTGATCTCGTTTGCAATCGCTTCCGGGAAGGTGAGCGCTTCGACGAGCTCCGAGGCCGGCTTGCGCCCGCGCACCCTCGCCTTCCGCCCACCGTGTGCGAGGCGCCAGGCTCGCCTTCCCTCCACACCCAATCGCTCTCCGACTGCTCCGCCCGGAAGCGCAGCGAGCTCTCCGAGGCGACGGAGGCCGAGCCCTTCGAGCTCCGCGTACCGATTCGCCGTCATGGGCAGCAGCGAGAGCGGCAGCGGCTCGAGGAACTCCTGCTCGTCCTTCTCGGCGACCACCAGGATCTGACCTGCGCGCGCAACGCTCGCTGCTGCGAGCGCGGTGAAACGCCGCGTGGCCGCGCCGACGCGCGGATCCCAGGTCGAGCCCACGGCGTGAAGCGCACGCTCGAGCGCCGGCTGCGCGCCTCCGTAGAGCCGCTCGACGCCCCTGGTTTCGAAGACGACCACGCCCTGCTCGACCGGGTCGACCGCGAAGCCGGCGTCCTCCAGGCGCCGGAGAACCCCCTCCCACTCCCTCTCGACTGCCGCCGGATCCCGATCGACGAGAACCAGCGCCGGGCACGTCGCGAGCGCCTCCCCGAGGCGCATGCCCGGCTTCACCCCAGCTGCCTCAGCGGCCGCGGTCACCGGCCCGAGAAGCGGCTCCTCTCCTGCCTCGGGCGCAAGCGCCGCAGGCTCCAGGGCAAGCCTGGGACGCGCGCGCAATGCCGCTCTCAGCTCGAACCCGGGGATGAGGAGACAGGCGATCATCAGAACGTATGTTCTATACGAACGTATGTTCTCCTGTCAAGCCGTTTTGTTAGCGTCGCCGACATGAGCGTGGACTGGGACTGGACGCGCGTCGTCGTCGACCACGTCCACATCCGCGTCCGCGACGCGGGAGCGAGCGTCGCGTTCTACAAGACCGTGCTCGAGCCGCTCGGCATCCCTCCGATCTGGGAGGGCGAGAACGGCGCGCAACTCGCGAACCTCGTCGTCACGGACGGCGAGCCGACGACGAGCGGCCCGGTGCACATCGCGTTCGTCGCCGACTCACGCGAGCAGGTCGACGCGTTTCATCGCGCCGGGATCGAGGCGGGGCACCGCGACAACGGCGCTCCGGGCGTTCGCGAGCAGTACAGCTCCGACGAAGGCGGCCGCTACTACGCGGCCTTCCTGCTCGACCCCGACGGCAACAACATCGAGGCCGTGCACCGCGAGTTCGACACGGGCTAGCGCCGGTCGGCGCGGAAGCACTCGGTCACGTAGGCGAGTCGCACGCCGTCCGCCTCGGCGGTGTCGTCGTAGAGAGCGCCCGCCGCGTCGAGTATCGGTTCACGTTCTGCGGGAGCTAGCTTCGCGCAGTAGCTGCGTGAGAGGACCAGGTCGCGGAGCCCTTCGCGGTCGAGCGTCTGGACGTGCGAGAAGCGCGCCGTCTCGACAGGCTCGAACAGCCCGCTCGCCTCGATGACCGGGAGCACGTCGGTCTCCTGAACGGTCTCGTTGCCGATGATCGCGCTCAGGCGCCCCATCCACGGGTCGCGGTCGTCGCGCGAGTTCCAGACGAGCGCGAGGCGGCCGCCGCGGCGCAGCACACGAGCGATCTCGGGCAGCGCGACCGCGTGGTCGAACCAGTGGAACGCCTGGGCGCACGTCACCACGCCCGTCGACCCGTCCGGGAGCGGTATCGCCTCCGCGCTCCCCTCGAGAGCGGCTACTCCGGGAAGCGCCACCTCGAGCTCGGCCCGCATCTCCGCGAGCGGCTCGACGGCAGTCACGCGATGTCCGAGTGCGACGAGCCCACGCGTGAGCTTGCCCGTCCCCGCGCCGAGATCGACGACGTCGCACGGCTCGTCGCTCGTGAGCCAGCGGACCGCGTCCTGCGGATACTCCGGGCGCGCTCGCTCGTACGCTCGTGCCACGTCCGCGAAGGCCGTGTACGGGCCGCGCACCTTCGGGTCGCGGTTGACGATCACAGGGCGATCTCGGCGGCGTGGCCGTCCAGCGCCACGAGCTGCGGCACCACGTCGAGGACGCTCTCGCGCGCACAGAAGGCGATGTCCTCCTCCAGCTCGGGTGCGTTCTGCAGGAGGTTGCGGCCACTCTTCGAGGCGCGGAAGGCCTCCTCCGCCCCGCCCCAGGTCGTGGCGAGCCGGGCCGCAGCTTCGGCGGCGTCCGTCCGCTCCCAGGCAAGGAGCTCCACGATCCGACCGGCGACGAACGCGTCGTCGAGCGCCAGCGTCCCCTGCACGCCTGCGCAGACCACGAGGACGTCCTCCTCGTGTGTGCGCGCGGCCTCCACCACCGCGGCCAGGTTGAGGAGCGAAGCGATCAGCACGCGGTCGCACCGCTGCGCCGCGGCGACGACGGCGCGGGTGCCGTTCGTCGTGGAGAGCACGAGTGTCTCCGCCCGCGGCTCGAGGTACTCGCGCGGCGAGTTGCCGAGGTCGAAGCCGGGGATGCGAACGGCGTTCCGCTCGCCCCCGAGAACGCCCTCTCCACGCGCCTCGCGAACCGCGCGGGCGTCTTCCACCTCGGCCGTGCAGAGGACCCGCGCGTACCCGGAAGCGAGCGCCTGGCACACCGTGGAGGTGGCCCGGATGACGTCGATGACGACTCCGGTCGGGGCCGCGCCGGCCTCGTCCGGTGTGAACACGACGTCGGCGCGCACCGGGGTACGCTAACTCGCCGTGGACGAGCCCCTTCGCTGCTACCGGCATCCCGAGCGGGAGACCTACGTCTCGTGCACCGAGTGCGGTCGCGGGATCTGCCCCGACTGCATGACGTTCGGGCCTGTGGGGATTCGTTGTCCGGACCACGCCACGGTGACGGGGAAGCAAGCTGCGCCCCGCCGCGCGGCGCGCACCGCCTCGCGGTCGCTCTCCCAGTACGGCTCGTTCGTCACCTTCACGCTCATCGGGATCAACGTCGGCGTCTACCTCCTCCAGCTGGTCATGGGTGCTGGGCTCTCCGCGAGCAGCGGCTGGATCTACGAGCACGGCGTCCTCGTCTCGACGGCGATCGACTCCTCCGGTCAGGCGGTCGGAGTGGCGGAGGGCGAGTGGTGGCGCCTGATCACGGCGACGTTCCTCCACTACGGCCCGCTGCACCTCGGCATGAACATGCTCGTGCTCTGGTTCATCGGCCCGCCGCTCGAGGACTACTTCGGCCACTGGCGCTACCTGCTCGTCTACATCGTCTCGGGCCTCGCCGGCTCGGCCGGAGCCCTCCTCTGGTCGCCCGACTCGCTGACGGTCGGGGCCTCGGGAGCGATCTGGGGGATCATGGGTGCCGCGCTCGTTCTCGAAGCCCGGCGCATCTGGGTCTTCGGCGGGCAGGCGATGGGCCTCGTCGTCTTCAACCTCGCGATCACGTTCCTCATCCCGGGAATCTCGATCGGGGGCCACATCGGCGGGCTGGTCGGCGGCGGTCTCTGCGCGCTCGCGTTCTCGAGCTTCAGACGGATACCCGCGCTGGCGACGCTCTCGCTCGTCGGCGTCGGCGTGTTGAGCGTCGCCGTCGCCCTGATGCAAGTGGCGTAGCGCTAGCCGCCGATGGCGACGGCGGTGACGCCCGCGTCGGCGAGTGCAGCCTGCGCTGCGGCCAGCCGGGCGAGCGGCACGCGGAAGGGCGAGCACGAGACGTAGTCGAGGCCGAGCTCGTGGCAGAACGCGACCGAGCTCGGCTCGCCGCCGTGCTCGCCGCAGATACCGAGCTTGATCTCGGGTTTCGCTCCCCTACCCCGCTCGACCGCGATCCGCATGAGGTCGCCGACACCGTCGCGATCCAGGATCTCGAACGGGTTCTTCTCGAGGATCCCGTGCTCCAGGTAGTACGTGAGGAACTTGCCCTCGGCGTCGTCACGCGAGAATCCGAGCGCGGTCTGCGTGAGATCGTTCGTTCCGAACGAGAAGAAGTCCGCTTCGGCCGCGATCTCGTCGGCGCGGAGCGCAGCGCGCGGGAGCTCGATCATCGTGCCGCAGAGATACTCGACCGTCGGCTCTTCCGCGGCGACGCGCTCGCGTGAGCTCTCGGAGGCGGGCGAGTTCCTCGCGAAACCCCACGAGCGGATGCATGATCTCGACGAGGGGCGCCTCGCCGCTTCGTTCGCGAACTGCGCGGGCTGCGCGCACGATCGCGCGCACCTGCATCTCGTAGATCTCCGGGAACTGGAGGCCCAGGCGGCACCCGCGCGTGCCGAGCATCGGATTCGACTCGTGCAGCTGGCGGATGCGGTCCCGCATCGCGCTCGACGTCGCTTCCTCGAGCGGCGGCAGGAACTCGTGCAGAGGCGGATCGAGAAGCCGGATGGTCACGGGGAGCCCGGCCATCGCCTCGAAGATTCCCTCGAAGTCCGCCTGCTGCATCGGCAGAAGCTTGTCGAGCGCACTTCTGCGCTCCTCCTCCTCGCGCGCGAGGATCATGTCGCGCACGATCGGAAGCCGGTCGTCGGCCATGAACATGTGCTCGGTGCGGCACAGGCCGATTCCCTCCGCGCCGAACTCACGCGCCCTCACGGCGTCGTCGGGCGTGTCCGCGTTCGCCCGCACGCGCAGACGACGGAGATCGTCGGCCCAGCCGAGCAGCGTTCCGAAGTTCTCGTCGATCTCGGGTGCGACGAGCGGGACCTCGCCGAGCATGACCGTGCCGGCACCGCCGTCGATCGTGATCACGTCTCCCGCCCGCACCTCGTGCTCCCCGAGCCGGACCACGCCCGCGGAGACGTCGATCGAAAGCTCCTCGCAACCCGCGACGCACGGCTTGCCCATGCCGCGCGCGACGACGGCCGCATGTGACGTCATCCCGCCGTGGGCGGTCAGCACCCCGGCCGCATGGATGAGCCCGTGGATGTCGTCGGGGGTCGTCTCCCAGCGAACGAGGATCACGTCCTCGCCGGCCTTGCCGCGCTCCTCGGCGGCGTCGGCGTCGAGCACGATCGCCCCGCACGCTGCGCCCGGCGACGCATTGAGCCCGCGCGTGACGACGTCGACCTTCGCGTCGGGGTCGATCATCGGGTGCAGGAGCTGGTCGAGCTGGCCGGGGTCGATGCGGGCGACCGCCTCCTCGCGCGAGATGAGCCCTTCCTCGACCATTTCGGCGGCGATCCGCAGGGCCGCAGCAGCGGTGCGCTTGCCCGTGCGGGTCTGCAGGAGGTACAGCGTCCCTTCCTCGACCGTGAACTCGATGTCCTGCATGTCGCGGTAGTGCATCTCGAGCCGGTCGAGCGTCGCCACGAGCTGTTCGAACGCCTCCGGCATGCCCTCGTTCATGCGGGCGATCGGCTCGGGCGTCCTGATCCCGGCGACGACGTCCTCGCCCTGCGCGTTCGCGAGGAACTCGCCGAAGAGCTTTCGCTCGCCGGTCGCGGGGTCGCGGGTGAAGCAGACACCCGTGCCCGAGCTCTCGCCGCGGTTCCCGAAGACCATCTGGACGACGTTCACCGCGGTTCCGAGGTCGTCGGCGATGTCGTTCGCGCGGCGGTAGACGTTCGCGCGCGGCGCGTTCCAGGAGTCGAAGACCGCCCGGTAGGCGCGGCGCAGCTGGTCGCGCGCGTCCTGCGGGAACGGCTCACCCGTTCCGTCCTCGTAGATCGCCTTGAAGGTCTCCACGAGCTCGCGGAGGTCGTCGGCAGTGAGATCGACGTCCTGGTCGACGCCGCGCGCGGCCTTGAGCTCGGTCAACGCGTGCTCGAAACGGTGACCGTCGACGCCGTCCACGACGTCGCCGTACATCTGGATCAGCCTGCGGTACGAGTCGAGCGCGAAGCGCGGATTGCCGGTCGATGCGGCGAGGCCCTCGACGGCGACGTCGTTCAGGCCGAGGTTGAGGATCGTGTCCATCATCCCGGGCATCGAGACCGCTGCGCCCGAGCGGACGGAGACGAGCAGCGGGCTCCGGTCGTCGCCGAAGCCCTTCTCGGTGCGCGTCTCGAGTGCGGCGACGTGCTCGTCGACCTGGGCGTCGAGGCCGTCCGGGACGGCGCCGCCCGCGGCCATGTACGCGCGGCATGCCTCCGTCGTGATGGTGAAACCCGCCGGTACGGGAACGCCGAGCTGGGTCATCTCGGCGAGGCCGATCCCCTTTCCGCCGAGGAGCTCCCGACCGCCGTCCGAGTCCTCGTCGAAATCGAAGACGTAGCGCATTTGCGGGGGGAATATACGGGCACCAGCGGTAGAGCGGAAACCGCATGGTACGCCGTCGTCCCTGCCGCCCAGGTCGTCAAATCCCGTGTTTGTGTACCACGGGTGTGACATGGAATCTGGGGCGTGTAACGCTCCAACCATTGGGCACGGTCGTCGACATCGACGTCCTCGCCCCTCGTGTGAACGATGTACGTCACCCACTCGGTGGGCTCCTCGAGCGTGACGTCCGGGTCGTTCGCGTCCGCGATCCAGATTGGCCCATAGATCTCGCCTTCGACCTCCTCCGACTTCGCCTTCCAGAAGACGATCCGATCACCACCGACCTCGATCGGCTCCTCCGGCTTCTCAGGCTCCTCGGGCTCGTCGGGACGGGACGGAGGGCGGGAGCGACGGAACCAGCGCATCACCGGAGCCTATTGGCCATTCACCGGTCGACTGTGCGGTTCTTGTTGGCTCGGCAGCTCTGCGACCCCCCGCCATGGGATTTCCCTCCCCTTATCCGTGATGCTCGCCGATCGCTAGCTCGTTCGGCCCGCCCGCCTCGAGCTCACGCTCCGCTAGGCAGTCACTTGATCGAGGGATTCCAAAAGGGGCAGCGGTCACCCATGATCCGAACAGGTCGGAGGAGGTTTGGGGGATGAAGGGCCCGCTTCGGCGGGCCCTCTCGTTACCGCTGGCTCAGCTTGACGGCTTCCAGCTTGCGTTCGACGATCCGGGGGCGCGCACAAAAAGAAGAGTGGCCGCTGGGAACGGCCACTCAAGCCAATACTTGGGAGGATTGGGTGCCCATAATCTCGTGGGAATCGGCACTCGTCTCGTCCCCCTTTCGGGTACGCGCTTCTCGATCGGAGGTAGCTCGTGCTCGGATCGGCGCCTATGGTCGGCTCAAGACCTGGCCGCGCCAGAGACTCCCGCAGGAGGTCGAGTCTCTCGCGCAATGACGGCGAGTACGCGCAGGCCCCACCTGCTTCAGGGGTGCACCGAGAGCGGCAGGCTCCCGACGCCTCTACCGGAAGCGCACGACGTGATCGCGCTTACCCTGGGTCGCCTGCGGCCGCTGCGCCTGCGTCTGAACCAGCGAGCTCGGGACGCCGGGGAACAGAGCGTCGCCGATCGTCGGGATGAACTGCGGCGGGACACGAACCTCCGTCGTCTGCTCGTAGTCGTAGGCGAGGCCGAAACCTGCTTCGACAATACGAGGACCCTGTACACGCGTTCCTGATAGAAGCAGCGCTCGTGCCCGGCCATATTCTCGCGATGGGCGGCGGCGGGTTCATGGCGGAGCGACGCTCGCTGCTCGACGGCCACCTCCTCTCGCTGTCGGCCGCGGCGCGTCCGCGCGTGTGTTTCGTGCCGACGCCTTCCGGCGACTCGGACCGCGGGATCGCGGCGTTCTTCGAGTCGTTCTCGCTCCGGGACTGCGAGCCGAGCTGCCTGCGGCTCTTCGGGGCACCGGAGCGGCCGGCCGAGCAGCTCGCCGACCAGGACGTGATCTACGTGTCGGGTGGGAACACCGCGAACGCGCTCGCGGTCTGGCGCCTGCATGGCGTGGACCTCGCCCTGCGTGACGCGTGGGAGCGAGGGGCGGTGCTCGGCGGTGTCAGCGCGGGAGCCAACTGCTGGTTCGAGTGCTGCGTGACGGACTCGTTCGACGCCGCGCTCGGCCCGCTCCACGACGGCCTCGGCCTCTTGCCCGGGAGCTTCTGCCCCCACTACGACGGCGAGGAGTTGCGCCGCCCGGTCTACCGGACCCTGGTCGACGAAGGATTTCCGGCCGGACTTGCGGCCGACGACTTCGCTGCCGTGCACTTCGTAGGCACGGAGCTCCTCGAGGTCGTCACATCGCGCCCTGGCGCTCGCGCATACCGCGTCGACGTCGACGGCGAGGTGGCCCTCGAGGCGAGGGTGTTGTGAGACGCGTCGCCGTCATCGC
Source organism: uncultured Gaiellaceae bacterium (assembly GCA_963802865.1). Classification (GTDB taxonomy): domain Bacteria; phylum Actinomycetota; class Thermoleophilia; order Gaiellales; family Gaiellaceae; genus GMQP-bins7. Next base: position 68,538 of record CAWDKB010000014.1, on the reverse strand, counting down.
GTCGGCGAGCGGAAACGGGAAGACGATCGTCGGACGGGCACTCGCCAACAGGCTGCGTATCCCCTTCTACGAGCTCGACGCGCTGCACCACGGTCCGAACTGGACGGAGGCGACGTCAGCCGAGCTGCGGGAGAAGGTCGAGCCGATCGTCCGCTCCGATGCGTGGGTCGTGGACGGTGCCTATCGGAACAAGCTCGGCGATCTCGTCCTGGAGCACGCGGACGTCGTCGTCTGGCTCGACCTTCCCGTGCGCGTCTGGCTCCGCCGGCTCGTCTGGCGTACGGCCCGACGGATTGCGACCCGCGAGGAGCTCTGGAACGGCAACCACGAGGAGTTGCGGTACGTCTTCCATCCCACGAACTCGGTCGTCCTGTACGCGCTTCGCCACTATCGCGATCGGCGACGTCGGTATGCCGTCGAGCTCGCGCGCTTCCCTGTCGTGCGCCTTCGTACGCAGACCGAGGTCGACGCCTTCGTCAGCGACGCCGCGCGGCGCGCGATCTGAGCTCGGCGAGGCGGGCAGCCGCGCGCAACCCGAGCCAGATCGGTGTCAGGAGCACGTAGAAGACGAGGTCGCCGAGGAACATGAGGAACCACCAGAGCGCCAGCCAGCGAAAAGGGATCCACCCCTTCTCGCGCAGGTCGCCCGTGCCCCCTGGCGGCGGCCGGAACGTGTTCGCGAGCGGAGGCTCGCCCGGAGAGCCTCCGGGAGAGCCGTATCGGCTCGGCGGAGGTGCCTCGCTCATGACGGAGCCGTCGCGCGCTGACGGCGCTCGACGAGCCGGATGATCCGCATGGCTGTCTCCTCCACCGAGAGCTCGGTGACGTCCATGACGGGGCAGCGCAGGCGCCGATGGAGCTTCGCCGCCTCCTCGAGCTCCGCGTAGATCGCCTCGAGCTCCGCGTATCGCTTCCGCGGCGCGCCCATGCTCTTCACCCGCGCGGTGCGGATGTCCGCGAGCCGGTCGGCGCCGATCGTGAGCCCGACGATCTTCGCCGGGTCGATCTCGAACAGCTCCTCGGGCGGATCGATCCCGCGCACGACCGGAACGTTCGCAGCCTTGTGACCGAGGTAACCGAGGAAGATCGAGAGCGGCGTCTTCGACGTCCGCGAGACGCCCACGAGGACGATGTCCGCCTCGTCGAGCCCGCGTCCGACGCCGTCGTCGTACTTCACTGCGAACTCGATCGCCTCGATCCGCTTGAAGTACGTGGAGTCGAGCGGCGCCCGCGCACCCGGCTCCATGCGCGCTGCGACCCCCGCGACGCGCGAGATCGAGTCGATCGGGTGACCGAGCAGGTCGCAGTAGTGGACGCGTGCGCGGCGGCACAACTGGCGCATCGCGTCCCGGAGCTCCGGTGCGACGAGCGTGTACACCATGACCGCCGGCCGCCCTCGCGCCTGCTGGACCGCGATGTGCAGGTCCTCGACGTTCTCGACGCGCGCGTGCCGGATCTCCTCGAACGGCTGGTCGGGGAACTGCGCCTCGAGCGCGAGCACGAGCCGCTGCGCCGTCTCTCCCGTCGAGTCCGAGACGATGTGGAGCTCGACCGGGACGCGATCGCCGTCATGGTTACTCATGGAAGGAGGCTAGCGCTCTGGCCGTCTTATGATCACAGCGCCGTACGGACCAAGGAGGAGACATGGCATTTGCAGAGCTGAAGACTCGTCAGAGCGTGATGTGGGGCAACGGAACCTACGAGCGCGTGACGGACACGATTCGCGACCTCCATGAAGCCGTCATCGAGCGCGCTGATCCGAAGCCCGGGGAGCGCGTCCTCGACGCAGCGACCGGTACCGGCGCGGCCGCGATCCTCGCGGCCAAGCGCAGCGCCGACGTCGTCGGCATGGACTTGGCTCCTGCCCTCATCGAGACGGCAAGAGAACGCGCCGCCGAAGAAGGCGTAGCGATCGAGTTCGACGTCGGAGACGCGGAGGAGATGTCGTACGAGGACGCCAGCTTCGACGTGGTTGTCTCCACGTGCGGGGTGATGTTCGCGCCCGATCACGGCGCGGTCGCCTCTGAGCTCGCGCGGGTGACGAAGCCGGGAGGTCGCATCGCGCTCGGTTGCTGGACGCCCGACGGTGGACTGGCTCAGATGTTCGGCATGATGCGCCCGTTCCTACCGACCCCGCCGGAAGGCGTGGGCAGCCCCTTCGCGTGGGGCGACGAGGAGCACGTGCGCGGCCTGCTGGGAGACGCGTTCGACCTCGAGTTCTCGGAGCACGAGTCGACCCTGCGCGTCGCCGACGGCGAGGAGTACTGGGAGCTCTTCTCGTCGTCGTACGGCCCGACGAAGAGTGCCTACGAGGCGCTCGACGACGAGCGCCGCGAGGAGTTCCACCAGGCCTGGGTCGACTTCTTCGAGCAGCGCCGGGAGGGCGACGAGGTCGTGCACCACCGCGAGTGGCTCCTCACTTTCGGCAGGCGCCGCTAGCAGACCCACCTCGAGCACGCCCCGGTCGTAGAGCCAACGCGCGGTACGGTTCTGCACCGTGCCCGACGTGGTGACCATGGACAAGATCGTCTCCCTCGCACGACGCCGCGGGTTCGTCTTCCCGTCGTCGGAGATCTACGGCGGGATGGGCTCCTCGTACGACTACGGGCACTACGGCGTCCTGCTCAAGGAGAACGTCAAGGCGCGCTGGCTCGAGGCGATGGTGCGCGAGCGCGACGACATCGTCGCCCTCGACTCGTCCATCATCCTCAACCCAGCCGTCTGGGAGGCCTCCGGCCACGTGGCCGGATTCGCCGACCCGCTCGTCGACTGCCGCACCTGCAAGCTCCGCTTTCGCGCCGACCACCTGGCCGACCCGGACCACGAGGAGGTGCGCTGCGGGCGCAAGCCGAGCAAGCGGCCGGGCGAGACGCCCGAGTGCGACCTGACCGAGCCCCGACTGTTCAACCTCATGTTCAAGACGCGGATCGGGGCGGTCGAGGAGACGGGCCAGGACGCGTACCTCCGACCGGAGACGGCGCAGGGCATCTTCGTCAACTTCAAGAACGTCGCGCAGATCGCACGTCGCAAGCCGCCGTTCGGGATCGCGCAGGTCGGCAAGGCGTTCCGCAACGAGATCACGCCCGGCAACTTCATCTTCCGGACGCTCGAGTTCGAGCAGATGGAGATGGAGTACTTCATCCCGCCGGCCGAGGCCGAGAAGTGGTTCGCGTACTGGGTCGAGCAGCGAGTCGCGTGGCACCTCCGCTACGGCCTTCGCGAGAGCCACGTGCGGGTGCGCCCGCACGACGCGGAGGAGCTCTCGCACTACTCGAGCGCGACGAGCGACGTCGAGTACCTCTTCCCCATCGGCTGGTCCGAGCTCGAGGGGATCGCCCACCGTGGCGACTTCGATCTAACCGCGCACACGCGGGCATCGGGGACGAAGCTCGAGTGGACGGACGGTGACGAGCGCTACACGCCCCATGTGGTGGAGCCCGCGCTCGGCGTCAACCGCTCGATGCTCGCGTTCATGGTCGACGCCTACGACGAGGAGATCGTCGCCGACCGCGAGCGGACGGTGCTTCGGCTCCATCCGGCGCTCGCGCCCGTGAAGGTCGCGGTGCTTCCGCTCATCCCGCGGAGCGAGGACATGGTCTCGAAGGCGCGCGGTCTGTACGAGGAGCTCCGCCGTGTCGTCGTCGCCGAGTACGACGACTCCGGCCAGATCGGCCGCCGCTACCGCCGTCAGGACGAGATCGGCACGCCGTACGCGCTCACGATCGACGACCAGACACTCGAGGACGACACGGTCACCATCCGGGACCGCGACTCGCTCGCGCAGGAGCGGATCGCGATTGGCGGAGCGCGAGCCTTCGTCCAGGAACGGCTCGCCGAGGACTGGTCGACGCCGAAGCGCGACTAGGACCGATTCCGGCGCTCCAGCGCCGGCTTGCCGGGCTCGGTGAACCCGAACTTGCGGTACAGGTCGTGCGCATCGGCCGTATGCAGGTACCACTTCGTCGACGCGAGCGGGCCCTCGTCGACCGAGAAGCGCACGAGCTCGACGCCGAGCCCGCGTCCTCGGTGCTCTTCGAGGACGTAGACGTCGGCGAGATACGACTGGACGTGCCCGTCCGAGAGCGCGCGGGAGTAGCCCACCTGACGGCCCTCGTGGTAGAGGCCGACGACGCGGGCGGCCCGGTCGACGAGCGCATCCTGCACCTCGCGCGAGCGACCCTTCGCCCAGTACGAGACTCCGCCGAGGTAGGCATGCACGGCGTCACGGTCGATCCGCGCCGGATCGTCGTCGAGCTCGTACCCGTCCCCGAGGTCGCGCTTCACGCGGTCAGGGTGCGGAGCCTGAACCCGCCGTGGAACTCGTACGACGCGACGACGACCGCCAGCGTATCCCGTAGCGCGCGCTCACCGAGCCCGAGCCCGTGCGCATCGGCGAGCGGGCTCCAGAGCAGCGCCTGCAGGCCACGGAATCCCTCCGGAGCCAGAAACACTGTCTCGTCGGGCGCGCAGGGGGAGCAGACAGCTCCTCCCGAGCGAGGCAGGTAGCCGACGAGCTCGTCCGCGCCGCACTCGACGCAGCTCTCGAGATGCGGCACGTAGCCGGACAGCCACAGGAGCTTGAGCTGGAACGCGAGCGCGAGCGGGTCGAGCGCTGCGCGGCCGCGTGACCCGGGTGGAATGGCGTCCACCGCGGACAAGAAGCGCGTCAGCGCCTCGAACGCGCGCTCGTTGCGCTCCTCCTCGACGAACAGGCGCAGCATCGCCTCGACCCCGACGAGCGCGACCGAGAGGCGGTAGGACCCCTCTCGGGCGGGACGGTGCGCGTCGACGAGCGAGACGCCCGTGACGGTCTGCAGCTCGCCGGATCCTCGGTGCAGGAGCAACTCCACGTGCGAGAGCGGCTCGAGCCGTGCGCCGAAACGGGACTTCGTCTTGCGCACGCCCTTGGCCATCGCTCCCACGCGGCCGCGGTCGAGCGTGTACAGGTGCAGCACTCGATCGGCCTCCCCGTAGCGGAACGTCCGCAGCACGACGGCCTCGGTCTTGTAGGTCCGCCCCATCCTCGTCAAGTCTAGGCAGCGGAGGCGTCGACTCCTCCTCGCCGACGCCGTGTAAGGCAGCCCTTACATCGACGCACAGGTTTGGTTATCCTCGGCCCCATGACAACACCGAGTCCCGGGATCCGGCGCGGTCAGGTCGCTGTGGGAGGCCTCGTCGCCGCCCTCGCGCTGGTCGTCGCGACGAGCACCTCGACCGCCGCTCCGGCTTCACCCGCACAACGCGCGAATCTCGCGCCAACCAAGTCCTATCTCCTGGAGCACACGAAAAAGCTGCGCGGGTTCACCGGGCAGTTCAGGGCCCAGGCCAACCGCTACTACGCGCTCGCGAAGTCCGCCGACTTCGACTACGCCACGCTGTGGGAGACGCAGCGCTCGGCGATCACGCCCATCCTCGCCCGCTCGAAGACCCTCTGGATCGACGGCAACCCCTACTACGAGCGCGTCGAAGGCGTCGTCGCGGGCACGCCCTCGCTCGCGGTCTACGACGTGATCCTCGACGCCGGCTCGAGCGCGAAGGAGGACCCGGCTAGCGCGGTGCCGTTCGACCTGAAGCTGGCCGACGGCCGCGTCCTGCGCAAGCCCGGAAACCTCTTCAACCTCACCGAGGGCATGCTCTGGGGCACGCGCCCCGAGTACACCGCGAAGGGCGTCAAGGCGGATCTCGACGGCGACGGCAAGATCGAGTTCGGCGAGGCGCTTCCCGATGCGGCCGTCTTCAAGGCGTCGGCGGAGGCATTCGCGCTCTACGCGGGCAAGCTCGACCGCTCTGCGCGCGCCTGGAAGCCGACGGCATCGGACGCGTTCACGGCCGTGGTGGTGATGGTCCCGACGATGAGCGAGTACTTCGGGCAATGGAAGGTGTCTCGCTTCGTCCTCGGTGACAAGGCGCGAGGCGACTCGTTCAACGTCGTCTCGAGGCTCTCAGACATCGGGGACATCCTCGGCGGGCTCCGAGTCATCTACGCGGGCATCAGGCCGGCGATCGCCACCGTCGACCCGCAACAGGCGGCCCAGACGAAGCAGGAGCTCGACAGCCTGTGGGGGTACGTCGCCAAGCTCCGCAAGCAGGAGACCGCAGGCCGCAGGTTCACGCCCGAGCAGGCCGACTCGCTCGGTCGCACCGCGCAGGAGCGGGCGACCGCAATCGCCGGTCAGGTCACGCAGGCCGCGGCTCGCCTGAAGGTGAAGATCGCGCAGTAGTGATCGCCAGGGCGGCACTCGCAGCAGCGGTCGCGGCGAGCATCGTTCTCGCCGCGGCCGCTTCTGCACTTGCAGCCCCTGAGTCCCCCTGGAAGTCGGCGAGCGACGTGCAGCTCGCCTTGTCCGACGCACAGGCGGCTCTCGTCCTCGGCGACGTCGCCATGGCACGCGAACGGGTCGAGGACGCGCAGACCGGCGTCGGTGTCGTGCTCGCGTCGGACCCTCGGGCCCTGCGCTCCGCACGGGCTGCGCTCGGCCTGGCGGAGCAAGCGGTGCTGGAAGGCGACGAGGTCGCCCTCGCCGCCGCACGGAGCACGGCCTGGACGACGGTTCTCGCGGTGTCGTTCAGAGAGGCGGCACGCGCCGCCGCTCGCGGCGACGCGGCTGCGAGCCGCAAGTGGCTCCTCGTCCGGGAGTTCCGTCCGCCGACGCGCTTCTCGCGGGCGGCGGCGGACGCCACGGTCGCGCTCGACGAGCTCGCAGCCGGTGAGTCCACCCCACGCGCAGCCGCTGCTTCGGTGCGCCGAGACCTCCTCGACACGTACGACGCGCGGCTCCGCTCGTCCCTGTCCGGGCTGCGTGAAGCCGACGAGCTGGGGTACAGCACCACGCGCGCCGAGATGGGCGCCCTGGCGCTCGGCTACTGGCCATTGCTCGCGCCCGTGTATCGAGCACGGCACGGCGCCGAGGCCGCGAAGGCGCTGACGCGCTCGTTCGAGCGCATCGCCGAGGCGTCGGCTCGTGGAAGCGTCCCGAGTGGAGCCCTCGCCCGCGTCGAGCGCGCGCTTTCAGGATTCCGCGCCGCGCCGCTCTCCGACGAAGAGCTCGCGCGGCGCGCAGGTCAGCTCGAGCGCTTCCTACGGCTCGTCCCCATCGAGTACGGCCGCGGCGTGAAGGACGGTCGCGTGACGCTCGAGTTCGAGATCCAGGAGGCAGTGACGTTCCGCGACGGAGCGGCAGCCGCCTTCCACGACCTCCAGCCGACGTTGATGGCGACCGACACGGCCTCGACGAGAGCGCTTCGCGCCGGCCTCGACGAGCTCGGCGCCGCGCTCGCCGACGCGTCTCGCGGTGAGGCCGTCGCCGCGCCCGACGAGGTGAAGGCGACGACCGAGACTGCGCTCGCTCACATCGGGTCGCTCTATCCGGAGGCGTGGAAGGAAGCGGCGAAGACGGCGGACTTCGACGTCATCGCAACGACGCTCGACCGCCTTCAGGCGGCGGCGTCCACCGGCGACTGGAAGCAGGCGGAGTCGGCTCGACTCGAGGCGTACGGCGTCTTCGAGCTCGGGCCGGAGCAGCGCCTGCGCGGGCTCGCCCCCGCGCTCTTCCAGGAGGTCGAGGGCTACTTCTGGTACGGCGCCGAGGGCTACGACGGCCTCGTCCAGCTCCTCGGCCGCCGCGCTGCCGCTCCGGAGATCGCCGCGACGCGCACGGCGCTGGACGACGCGCTCGCCCGCTCCGAGCAGCAGATCGGCAGTGGCCCGCAGTCCGACGCGTCGGTCATCACGAACTCGGCGATCATCGTCTTCCGAGAGGGTCTGGAAGCTGTCCTCATCCTGGCAGCGCTCATGGCGAGCCTCGTCGGGCCACAGCGCCATCTCCGCCGGCCGATGCTCGCGGGAGTCGCCCTCGCGCTCGTGGCGAGCGCGGTCACGTGGGTTGTGGCGCAGACGGTGCTGACGTCGCTCGCCGTCTACGGGGAGAAGCTCGAGGCGATCGTCTCGATCGTCGCGATCGGCGTGCTGCTCTTGATCCTGAACTGGTTCTACCACCGGGTGTACTGGCAGGAGAACCTGCAGACGCTCCACCGTCGCAAGCGCCGCGTTCTCGCGGGTGCGGGCCTCTCGATCGTCGCCGCACAGGTCGTGGGCCTCGTGCTCCTCGGCTTCTCGAGCGTCTACCGGGAGGGCTTCGAGACGGTGCTCTTCCTGCAGGCGATGACCCTGGAGGCGGGAGCGCTGACGGTGCTCCAGGGCGTGGCTCTCGGGCTCGTCGGTGTCGTCGCGGTCTTCGTTCTCGTGATCGCGCTCGAGCGACGGCTCCCGCACAAGAAGATGCTGATGGCGACGGGCGTCCTCATCACCTGGGTGCTCGTCGTCATGGTCGGGACGACGGTGCAGACGATGCAGAAAGTCGGATGGGTCGGAGTCACGCCGATCGAGGGCCTCGAACTTCCTTACTGGGCCGGGCTCTGGCTCGGGATCTTCCCGACGTGGCAGGGCGTCATCGCGCAGGTTGGCGCGGCCGCCTTCGTCATCGGGAGCTACTTCGCCGCCGAGGGCATGCGAAAGCGCAAGCGCCAGCGGACGTTCACGACGACGACGGCACCGTCGCCGCTCGCGGGCGAGGCCGAGGCGTAGAGCCTCAGAGCGGCTGACAGCGCGGGCAGAACCACGTTCCGCGCCCGCCGACTCGCGTTTTCGTGATCCTCGCGTGACAGCGTCGGCACGGCTCGCCGTCCCGCCCGTAGACCTTGAACTCGTCCTGCATGGAGCCCGACGATCCGTCCGGCTTCGCGTACGTGCTCAGGGTCGATCCCTGGCGCGTGATTCCGGTCCGCAGCGCCGTGCGAATCGCCCGCACGAGCCGTACGGTCTCGCTCTCGGAGAGTGATCGCGCCGGCCGGAGTGGATTCAGGCGGGCGCGCCAGAGCGCCTCGTCGGCGTAGATGTTCCCGAGGCCCGCGACCACCCGCTGATCGAGGAGAACGGCCTTCAACGGCGCTCGCCTTGCGGCGAGCTTCGCCGCGAGCCAACGCGCGGTGAAGCGCGATCCGAGCGGCTCGACGCCGTTCTTCTGCGCCAGGTACGGCTCCAGCTCGGCGTCCTCGACCACGAGCCAGGTTCCGAACCGGCGCACGTCGCGATACGCGAGCCGCGTGCCGTCGTCAAGCTCGAGGACGGCGCGCTCGTGGCTCGTCGGTGCGAAGCCGAAGCTCCCGGTCATCCGCAGGTGGACGAGGAGCGCGAAGCCGCTCTCGAGTCGCAGCACCAGGTACTTGCCGCGCCGGTCCACGCTCGCGACGCGATCGCCCTCGAGTTCCTCCACCACCTCGAAGAGATCGACGGGCCGCGTGAGGCGCGGATCGAGGATCTCGACGCGGGCGAGCGTCCGGCCTTCGAGACGAGGCGCGAGCTGCGCTCGGATGGTCTCGACCTCGGGGAGCTCGGGCATCGCCGCTACGCGACGACGTCGAGCAGGATTCCTTGAGGGTGCGAGGCATCGGCGTCGCCGATCTCGTAGGCACGGAGCACGGCCTCGGCTGCCTGGGCGGCAGACGTCTCGTCGCGGGCGTGGACGTCCGCGAGCACCTGCCCCGCCTCGATCGTCTGCCCGCGCTTCGCACTACACACGATGCCCACGGCGTGGTCGATCTCGTCGTCCTTCGTCCGGCGGCCGCCTCCGAGCTCGAGGGTCGCGACGCCGATCTCGAGGGCAGCCAACCGGGTGACAACACCAGCGGCAGGCGCGGTCACCTCGCGAATCACGGGCGCCATGGGAAGGGCGGCCAGATCCGGGTCACCTCCCTGCGCCCGGATCCACCGCTCGTACCTTTCTCGTGCGGAGCCACTCGTCATCGCGTCGCGAGCACGCTCTCGGGCGTCGTCGAGCTCCACTCCCAGGTCCGACAGCACGAGCAGCCGCGCGCACGCTTCCAGAACCAGCTCCGTGAGGTCGGGCGGCCCCTCACCGGCGACCGTCTCGGCCGCCTCGCGGATCTCGAGCGCGTTTCCGACGGCAGCTCCGAGCGGCTGGTCCATGTCCGTGAGCAGGCAGACGACCTCCCGCCCCGCGCGGCGACCGAGATCGACCATCTGCTCCGCGAGGATGCGCGCGTCGTCGAGCGTCTTCATGAAGGCGCCGTCGCCCACCTTGACGTCGAGGACGATGGCGTCCGCTCCGGCCGCGAGCTTCTTGGACATGATCGACGAGGCGATCAGCGGGACGACGTCGATGGTCCCCGTGACGTCTCTGAGCGCGTACAGCTTCCCGTCGGCGGGGACGAGGTCACCCGTCTGTCCGATGATGGCCAGGCCGATGTCGCGGACCTGGTCGACGAACTCATCGATCGTGAGCACGACGCGGAAGCCCGGGATCGACTCGAGCTTGTCGAGCGTGCCCCCAGTGTGTCCGAGTCCGCGCCCGCTCATCTTCGCGAAGGGCACGCCGCAGGCAGCGACGATCGGGCCGACCGCGAGCGAGGTCTTGTCCCCCACTCCGCCGGTCGAGTGCTTGTCGACGACGCGACGGCCGAGGGCGGCGCCGAGGTCCAGCGTCTCACCCGAACGAATCATTGCGTCGGTCAGCGCGTGCGTCTCGCGCCCCGTCAGCCCCTTGAAGTAGACCGCCATGCACCAGGCGGCCATCTGGTAATCGGGAACGTCGCCGCGCGTGTACCCGACAACGAGCTCCGACAGCTCCTCGTCGGTGTGCTCCTCCCCGTTGCGCTTCTTCTCGATCAGGTCGGCCGGCCGGATCACCGGGTCCCCTTGCCGGCGACGAAGATCGTCGGGTGCCGCCGCACGACGAATGGCGGCTCGAACTGCGGGAGGCGTGCCTCTGCGTCGCCCGTGAGCGTGATCGAGGACCGGATGTAGCTCACCACGGCGTCCCGGCTCGGAAAGCGGATCGTGCCGCCGGCGTCGAACTCCTCGACGGTCGCGAAGTGCAGCTCGAGCAACTCCTTGCCGTTGTCGCCGCTGAACGTCCACTCGGTCTGCGGGCGATCCTGGCTCAGTTCGCGCAGCTCATGCAGATGGTCGAGGTGATTCGTCACTGCGACGAGGTGACCGTCGGGCCGAAGCACACGCGCAAGTTCGCCGAGCGCTCGATCGACGTCGGGCACGTGGTACAGCATCCAGGCGGCCACGGCGCAGTCGAACGACGCATCGGGGAACGGCAGAGCCTGGACATCTCCGAGCTGGGCGTCGACGCCTCGACCACGAGCCAGCTCGACCATCCGTGGTGAGACGTCGACCGCTACGACTGAGGCTCCCAGATCGATGCGTAGGCGTTCCGAGAGCTCGCCCGGACCGCAGCCGACCTCGAGGACATGGCGCGGGCGCAGAAGGGCAAGTGTCCTGAACAGGAGCTCAGGAGCATCGGGTCCATCCGCCCACTGGTACGCGGCGCGACGGCCCATGAGCCCCGCCTCGGTCGCGTACTCCTCGCGAACGGCTTCTGGGTCGCTCAGGCTCACAGCTCGATCTGGCGGCCCGGCAGCTTCCTCCTGGGCGTCTTGCCACCGAGCCAGGCGTTCACGGTCGCTCCCACGTCGGCGAACTCGCCCTCCTCGTGGATCCGGCCCGCGGCATTGCGACCCGCCGCATAGGCAAGCAGCAGCGCGTGCTCGCGCGAGTGGTCCGTCGACTCGGTCGTCGGGTCGCACCCGTGGTCCGACGTGATGATCAGGAGGTCGCCCGGGTGGAGCGCCTCGAGGATGTCCGAGAGCCTGCGGTCGAAGTCCTGGAGGCAGCGGTGGAAGTTCACCGGGTCGTTGCGATGGCCCCAGAGCATGTCCGTCTCGACCAGGTTGACGAACACGAAGCCCTCCTCGATCGCGCCGAGCAGCTCGACAGTGCGATTGATCCCGTCGACGTTCGACTTCGTCGGAAACGAGTCGTCGACGTCGCAGCCGGCGAAGATGTCCGAGATCTTGCCGACGCCGTAGACGATGTTTCCGCCCTCGCGGATCGTCGTCAGGTAGTTCGGGCGCGCTGGCTCGAGCGAGAAGTCGTGCCGGTTCGGCGTGCGCTCATAGTTGCCGGGCTCGCCGGTGAACGGGCCGCGCGATGACCCGCCCGACGGCGTGCCGCCCCGTCAGGATCTCGCGCGCGACTCGGCACCCGTCGTACAGCTCCTCGAGCGGGATGGTGTCCTCGTGCGCCGCGATCTGGAACACGGAGTCGGCCGAGGTGTAGACGATCCACTTGCCCGTCTCCTCGTGCTCCTGGCCGAGCTCCTGGATGATCTCCGTGCCGGACGCGGGCTTGTTGCCGATGACGCCGCGGCCCGTCTGGTTCATGAACGGATCGATCACGTCGTCGGGAAATCCGTGCGGATAGGTCGGGAACGGCGTCGGCGTGACGATGCCCATGTGCTCCCAGTGGCCCGTCGTCGTGTCCTTCCCCTTCGAGCGCTCGAGAAGGCGTCCTGCGACCGCAGGGGCGCCCGGCTGGGGCGGGCAGCCCTCGAGCGGCATCACGTTCCCGAGGCCGAGCGCCTCCAGATTGGGCAGGTCGAGACCTCCGACGGCGCGGGCGATGTTGCCCAGCGTGTTGGAGCCTTCGTCTCCGTAATCCGCTGCATCGGGCAACTCGCCGGCACCGACGGCGTCGAGCACGATGACGCACGCCCGCGGCATGCGGCTATTCTACGGCCGCTTTGGACGACGTCCTCGGCCTGCTGCTGCTCGGCGTTTACATCGTCGGCATCGTCGGTCTCGCGGCCGCGATCACGTATGCCGTCGTCAAGATCTTCCCGACGGAGCGCAACCCCAAGAAGTCCGAAAAGCCGGACAAGCCCGACTCCTCGTCCGGTTCCGGCACCGAGGGCCAGGGCAGCCTCTTCCGCAGGTCGAAGCGCGAACCGAAGTAGCGCTACGCGACCCCGGCGGCGAGCGCGTCGTCGAGCGGCGTGTACTCCATGCCGTGCGCCTCGGCGACGGCCTCGTACGTGAGCTTGCCGTCGAACGTGTTGACGCCGCGCGCGAGATCGGTGTTCGCCGTCACCGCGCCGACCGGTCCCAGGTCGGCGAGCTGCTCGACGTAGGGCAGCGTCACATTCGTCAGCGCTCGGGTCGACGTGATCGGCACGGCGCCGGGCATGTTCGCCACGCAGTAGTGGATGACGCCGTCGACCGTGTACACGGGATCGTCGTGCGTCGTCGGTTTCGAGGTCTCCGCACAGCCGCCCTGGTCGATCGCGACGTCGACGAAGACGGAGCTCACCTTCATCGTCCCGAGCATCTCGCGCGTGATCAGCTTCGGCGCCAGGGCTCCGGGTATGAGCACGGCTCCGATCACCAGATCCGCGTCCTTCACCGACTCCTCGATCTGGAGGCTCGACGACATGAGCAGCTGCACGCGGCCGCTCAGGATCTGCTCGAGGTAGCGCATCCGCTCGACCGAGCGTTCGAGGATCGTGACCTGTGCGCCCATCCCGAGCGCGATGACGGCCGCGTTGTAGCCGACCATGCCGCCACCGATCACGAGCACGCGCGCCGGGGCAACGCCCGCGACACCACCCAGCAGGATTCCCCGGCCCCCGCTCGGCTTCTCGAGCTGCTCGGCACCCGCCTGCGCCGCGAGCCGGCCTGCGATCTCGCTCATCGGCGCGAGCAGCGGAAGTGCCCCGCGGTCGGTCTCGACCGTCTCGTACGCGATCGCAGTCGTGCCCGAGTCCACGAGGGCTCGGGTCAGCGGCTCGTCCGCGGCGATGTGGAGGTACGTGAAGAGGGTGAGGCCGTCGCGAAGCCGCGGATACTCGGACGCGATCGGCTCCTTCACCTTCAGCAGGAGGTCGGAGGTCGCCCACACGTCGTCGACCGACACGATGCTCGCGCCCGCTCGCTCGTACGCGTCGTCCGCGAACGCGCTCCCGACCCCTGCGCCCTCCTCGACGACGACGTCGTGACCCCCGAGGACGAGCTCGCGAGCGCCCGCCGGCGTCAGCGCGACCCGGTGTTCCTGCTGCTTGATCTCCTTCGCGACGCCGACGCGCATGGCGCGCGTGACGATATCGCGTCAGGCGCCCGCCAGACGCGCGACGTACGCGCGCTCGTCGGCGCCGAACCACGGAGGCGACCCGGCTCCGGCGTTCTCGGCGATGCGCTCCGGGCGCGACGTTGCCGGAATGACGAGATCGACGCGTGGATCGGACAACGCCCACTTCAGGAGCGCCTGCGGCCACGTCTCGATGCCGAAAGCGCGAAGCGGGTCGAGCTCCTTCACCGAGGGCCGGCGGCGCACCAGTGGCGCGCCGGAGCCGCCGAGCGGGCGCATCACCACGACCGCGATCCCGAGCTCGTCGGCGAGCGGGAGCAAACGTCGTTCGCACTCGCGCTCGTGCGGGCTCAGCGGGATCTGAACGGTGTCGAAGCGCTTGGTTCGAAGCGCCTCCTCGAGCTCGCCGAAGGAACCAGCGCTCCAGTGGGTGACGCCGATGCGGTCGATCCGCCCTTCCGAGCGCTCGCGTTCGAGCCACGGCAGGTGCTCTCGCCAGGCGACGAGGTTGTGCACCTGCTCGATCTCGACACGCCCGAAGAGGCGGCGCTGCTCCTCGTACTGCCGGCGCCCTTCCTCGACGCTCGCAGTCCAGATCTTCGTCGCGATCGAGGTGCCGTCGCGCCTGCCTTCGAGTGCTTCGCCGAGCGAGGCCTCCGCCGCGCCGTACATCGGCGAGGAGTCGAAGCAGCGGATACCTGCGCGCAGCGCCGCCTCGACCACATCGCGCGCCAGACGAGCGGTCGTCGTCGAAGGTCTGCCACGTTCCGAGGCCCACGACCGGGCCCAGCCTGCGCTCATCCACGGGCTTCAGGCTGTCTGCCGCGCGGCCTCGACGAGCGCTAGCGTCACCTCGACCATCCCCTCGAGATCGGCCACTGCGATGTGCTCGTCGGGCGTGTGGATCTCCATCATCCCGTTCGCGAGGTTCACGCACTGCAGGCCGCGCGCGTTGAAGACGTTGGCGTCGGCGCCGCCGCCGCTCAACGCGTAGCTCGGCGCATACCCGGCGGCACGCAGCGCAGACGCAGCGAGCACGACCGGCGGATCGCTTTCCCGGAAGCGGTACCCGGGGAAGCTCGGACGAACCTCGCTCTCCACCTCGCAGTCGGCGAGGCTGGCGGCGAAGGCGGCGGATTCGAGCATCTCCCGCGCGAGTGCAACCGCTTTCGCCTCGTCGTGCGATCGCACCTCCGCCGTGAACGAGCACCACTCCGGGACGACGTTCCGCGCCGTGCCGCCCGAGATCACGCCCACGTTGGCGCTCGTCTCCTCGTCGACGCGTCCGAGCCGGAAGTCCGCGATCGCGCGCGAGGCGGCAGCGATCGCCGAGCGGCCGTCCTCGGGCGTCATCCCGGCATGAGCAGCGCGACCGTGGAAGCGGAAGTCGAGCAGCCGCCCGTGGGGCGAGCCGAGGACGATCTCGCCGATCGGCGCGCCCTGGTCGTAGACGAAGCCGGTGGACGCCTGCAGGCGCGTGTGGTCGAAGGCGTCGGCCCCGCGGAGCGACACCTCCTCCTGCGGTGTGAACAGGAGCTCGATGCCCGCGTGCTGGCGCTGCTCCTCGACGATCCTCCGCGTCGCATCGAGAATGACCACAACCGCCGCCTTGTTGTCCGATCCGAGGATCGTTCCGGCCGCATTTCGTACGATTCCGTCCTCGATGGCAGGCTCGATCGCAGCCTCCGGCGGAACGGTGTCGGTGTGAGCGCAGAGAAAGATGGGTACGCCTTCAGCGTGGCCGTTGGGCGAGGGCAGCCGGCAGTAGATGTTTCCCGTGTCGCCGTCGAGCCGCGCGGCCGCGTCGTCTTCCTCCCAGGCCAGCCCGAGCGACGAGAGATATGCGCCGACACGGTCCGCCACGGCGCGTTCCTTACCGGACGGGCTCGGGAGCGCGCACAGCTCGAGGAAGAGGTCGAGAAGCGGGGGAACCTGCACCGGCCGCTGATCCTATGGAAGGAGCGCCCGTGGCAGCCGTGACCTTCGAAGAGGTCGGCAAGGTCTACGCCGACGGGACCCGCGCGGTTTCCGGGATGAACCTCGAGATCCCTGACGGCGAGTTCATGGTGCTCGTCGGGCCGTCGGGCTGTGGCAAGACGACGGCTCTGCGAATGGTGGCCGGGCTCGAGAGCATCAGCGAGGGCGCGCTGCGCATCGGCGAGCGCGTCGTCAACAACCTGCCCGCACGAGATCGCGACATCGCGATGGTGTTCCAGAGCTACGCGCTCTACCCGCATCTCACCGTCTTCGAGAACATCGCCTTCGGCCTTCGGTTGCGAAAAGCGCCGAAAGCCGAGATCGAGAAGCGCGTGCGCGAAGCGGCCCACATTCTCGGGCTCACGGAGTTCCTCGAGCGGAAGCCGAGAGCCCTCTCGGGCGGCCAGCGCCAGCGGGTGGCGATGGGGCGGGCGATCGTCCGCCAGCCCCAGGCCTACCTCATGGACGAGCCGCTCTCGAACCTCGATGCGAAGCTCCGCGTGCACATGCGGGCCGAGATCGCGAGCCTGCAGAACGAGCTCGGCGTGACGACCATCTACGTCACGCACGACCAGGTCGAGGCGATGACGATGGGCGACCGCGTCGCCGTCATGCGAAAGGGCGAGCTCCAGCAGGTCGCCCCGCCCCAGCAGCTCTACGAGCGCCCGGTCAACCTCTTCGTCGGAGGCTTCATCGGCTCCCCTGCGATGAACATGGTGGAGGCGACGATCGCTCGCAGTAACGGCCGGCTCTCGGTGCAGGTCGGCGAGCACGAGCTCGCGTTGGGCGACGAGCTCCTCGCCTATCGGCCGAAGCTCGAGGCGTACGTCGGCAAGCGGCTCGTCGTCGGCATCCGGCCGGAGAACCTCGAGGACTCGGCGCTCGAGCCCGACATTCCCGAGGACCAGAGGCTCCGCGGGGTCGTCGTGCTCCGTGAGCCGCTCGGCTCGGAGATCGTCGCGCACTTCACGGTCGGCGCACCGCCCGCGCTGACGGAGGACGTGCGCGAGCTCGCGCGTGACGTCGGCCAGGAGAGCTCGGTGCAGGCCGCTGCAGCGGAGGGCGAGAACGAGACGGTGATGGTCGGTCGCTTCGGACCGCGCTCCCGAATCGCGAACGGCCAGACGATCGACGTGGCGGTCGAGACAGGCGCACTCCACTTCTTCGATCTCGAGACAGGGCTCGGGATCTACTCGAACACCGAAAACGGCAGACCTGCAACGGAACCGAGTGAGCGGGAAGGAGAAGACGTATGAGGTACCGATGGATCGTGTTCGCGCTGATCGTCGGCGCGCTCGCCTTCGTAGCCGCGGGATGTGGTGGCGGCGACGACGGTGGCGGGGCGGAAGGCAGCGAGGACGTCACAGGTGACATCTCGGTCATGGCGACGTGGGGCGGCGACGAGCAGGAGTCGCTCCAGGCCGTGATCGACGGCTTCAACGAGCTCTACCCGAACGTCAACGTCAAGTACACGTCGGGCGGCGACAACCTCGCGCCGTTGCTCTCGACCGCCGTCCAGGGCGGCAATCCGCCTGACATCGCGGCCGTCGCCCAGCCCGGGCTGATGCAAGGCTTCGTGGAGCAGGGCGCTCTCCAGCCGATCGACGACCTCCGCGACGCGATCGTGGAGAACTTCGGCGAGTCCGTGGCCGACGTGGGTGCCGTCGAGGGGACGCAGTACGGCGTCATGTTCAAGGGCGCGAACAAGTCGACCATCTGGTACAACGTCGCGTCCTTCGAAGAGGCCGGGGTCGAAGCGCCCGAGACCTGGGACGCGCTGACCGAGACACGCGACACCCTCTCGGCGGCAGGGATCACCCCGTACTCGGTCGGCGTCGACGTCGGCTGGCCGATGACGGATCTCTTCGAGAACATCTACATTCGCACCGCGGGGCCCGAGATGTACGACCAACTCGTGGCGCACGAGATCCCGTGGACGGATCAGTCCGTGAAGGACGCCCTGACCCTCATGCAGGACGTCGTCGGCGAGGACGACAACATGGCCGGCGGCCGCGAGGAGGCGCTCCAGACGGAGATGCCCGCTTCGGTGGGGAAGGTGTTCATCGATTCGCCGGAGGCCGCGATGGTCGTCATCGGCGACTTCGCCCCCGGCGTATTCGAGACGACGCTCGAGCCCGAGACGGGCTACAACGTCTTCACGTTCCCGTCGGTCGAGGACTCCGGTCCCTCGGTGGTCGGCGGCGGCGACATCTTCGTGCAGTTCCGGGACAGCCCGGCCGCGGATGCGTTCCTCGAGTACCTGACGACTGCGGATGCAGCCGCGATCTGGGCGGAGCGCGGCGGGTTCTCGTCGCCGAACAAGAACCTCGACACGGGCGTCTACCCCGACCCGATCACGGCCACGACGGCCGGTGCGCTCGCGGAGGCCGAAACCTTCCGGTTCGACCTCTCCGACCTCGTGCCGTCGGCCTTCGGTGGCACGCCGGGAGCGGGCCTGTTCAAGGCGTTCACGGACTTCGTCCAGAACCCGGACGACATCGACGGGATCACGCAGCAGATGGAGGCTGACGCCCAGAAGGCGTACAGCGGGTAGAGGCAAGAGCCCGCAGATGAGCGAATCCGCATCGACGGTGGAAGCCCCCCCACGGGGGCTTCCACCCGGGGACGACGAGCCCGGCTTCTTCCAGCGCTACGGCGCCGCGATCATCTTCCTCGCCCCGACGCTCGTGCTCCTGGGCGTGTGGGTCGTCTACCCGACGATCCGCACGATCATCCGGAGCTTCTACGACCGGGACGGCGACGAGTTCATCGGGATCGACAACTACGAGACGCTCTTCACCGACGACACGCTCCTCACCGCGATCAGGAACAACTTCCTCTGGCTTCTCATCGTGCCCGCGTTCGTGACGGCGATCGGTCTCGTGTTCGCCGTCCTCCTCGAGCGGATCCGGTTCTCGGTCGCGTTCAAGGTGGTCGTCTTCATGCCGATGGCGATCTCGCTGTTCGCCGCGGGGGTCATCTGGCGCCTGATGTACGAGAAGGATCCATCGCAGGGCACGATCAACGCGGGGATCGCGGTCGTCAAGGACGCCGTTTCCCCATCCGGGGCCCTGGCTTCCGGACAGCCCTCCACGGACGCGCTGCAGCCGGAGGGCGGCGGCGCGCTCGTGCTCGAGTCGCCGCTCGAGCCGGGTGGGGTCGCGCAGCTCGGGCTGACGGGCATCCGCACATCGGAGGTGCCGGCCGAGGCTGTTCAGGCGGTCGTGCCCGAGCCGCTTCAGGGCGGCATCACCGGCGTCGTCTGGCGGGACTTCAAGCCCGGCGGGGGCGAGCCCGGCGTCGTCGAGCAGGAGGAGGTCGGGCTGCCGGGCGTCACGGTCGAGCTCCGCGACGACGGCGGACGCACCGTCCTCGAGGCCCAGACCGCGGCCGACGGCACGTTTGCGTTCGAGGACGTCGAGGCCGGGCCGTACCAGGCTGCAATCGGCGCCGACACGTTCTCGGAGCCGTACGCGGGTGTGTCGTGGCTCGGCGTGAGCCTGATCACGCCCGCGATCATGATGGCGTACATCTGGGTCTGGGCGGGATTCTCGATGGTCGTGATCGCGGCCGGCCTCGCCGCGATCCCACGCGACCTGCTCGAGGCTGCGCGCACGGACGGCGCGACCGAGTGGCAGGTCTTCCGGCGCGTCACGATCCCGCTCCTGGCTCCCGTGCTCACGGTCGTCTTCGTCACGATGCTGATCTACGTCCTCAAGGTGTTCGACATCGTGATCTCGATCGCGCCAGGGTCCGTGCAGGACGACGCGAACGTGATCGCGCTCGCGATGTGGCGAACGTCCTTCGGCGGCGTAAACGATTTCGGCCTCGGAGCGGCGATCGCGGTCTTCCTGTTCCTGCTCGTCATCCCGATCCTCGTACTCAACGTCAGGCGCTTCCGGAGGGAGGGATAGGTGTCGACCACCACCGCTCCGATCGATGTACCCGTCGCGGACTCGGCGGAGACCTCCGAGCCGATGTCGTCCAGGGTCGTCAGGTTCCTGACGAAGACACCCGTGTACCTGCTCCTTGCGTTCATCGGCCTGCTTTGGCTCGTCCCGACGCTCGGCCTGTTCTTCACGTCGCTGCTCGAGCCGGCCGCGATCGGGAATACGGGATGGTGGGAAGTGCTCTCGTCACCGAGCCTCGCGACGTTGGACAACTACCGCGAGCTCCTCGACAACGAGGCGATCACATCGGCCATCTGGACGACGCTGTGGATAGCGCTCGGCGCGACGATTCTTCCCATCGCGGTCGCGGCGATGGCCGCGTATGCCTTCGCGTGGCTCGAGTTTCCCGGACGCGACTGGCTCTTCATCGTCGTGGTCGCGCTGCTGGTCGTCCCGATCCAGATGGCTCTGATCCCGATCTTCTCGCTCTACAACAACCTCGGGCTCTTCGACACGATCCCGGGTCTCGTCCTCTTCCACACGGCGTTCGGGCTGCCCTTCGCGATCTTCCTGCTCCGCAACTTCTTCATCGGGATCCCCCGCGACCTGCTCGAGGCGGCGCGTATCGACGGGGCGTCCGAGTTCCGGATCTTCTTCCGCGTGATCCTCCCGCTCGGGCTCCCGGCAATCGCGTCGCTGGCGATCTTCCAGTTTCTCTGGGTGTGGAACGACCTGCTCGTGGCGCTGACCTTCGCGCGCGACACGCAGCCGATCACGGTCGCGATCTTCTCTCAGATGCGGCAGTTCAGCGCCAACATCGAGCTCATCGCCCCGGCGGCGTTCATCTCTCTGGCGATCCCGCTCGTCGTGTTCTTCCTGTTCCAGCGCTACTTCGTCCAGGGCCTGCTCGCCGGCTCTGTGAAGTAGCGGCGTCAGCCCTGCACGGCCGCGGCGCGGACAGCGGCGCGCGAGCGCGCCCGCTCGAGCGCGGCGGCGACGAACCCGCGGAAGAGCGGCGCCGGACGCGTCGGACGCGACTTGAACTCGGGATGGAACTGGCTCGCGACGAACCAGGGGTGATCCGGTAGCTCGACGATCTCGACGAGGCGCCCGTCCTGGAACGTGCCCGAGACGACGAGGCCGGCGTCGACGAGCCGGGAGCGCAGCTCGTTGTTCACCTCGTACCGGTGGCGGTGCCGCTCGTGGATCACGGGCTCGCCGTAGGCCTCCCTCGCCCCCGTGCCGTCCTCGAGCTCAACGGCTTGCGCGCCGAGCCGCATCGTGCCGCCCAGGTCTTCGATCTCCTTCTGCTCGGGTAGGAGGTCGATGACGGGGAACGGGGTCTCGGGGTCCATCTCGGTCGAGTTGGCGCCGTCCATGTCGCAGACGTGCCGCGCGAACTCCGACACCGCGACGTGCATCCCGAGGCAGATGCCGAGGTACGGGATCTCCAGCTCGCGCGCGACCCGGCAGGCGAGGATCTTCCCCTCCCAGCCGCGAGAGCCGAAGCCGCCGGGGACGAGGACGCCGTCCGCGTGCTCGAGCTCGGAGACCGCCTCCTCGTACGACATGTTCTCGGCGTCCACCCAGCGGACGTGCACGCGAGCAGCCGGAGTGGACGCCGGCGTGCTTCAGAGCTTCGTGCACGGAGAGGTATGCGTCGTGGAGCTTCACGTACTTGCCGACGAGCGCGATCTCCACGTCCTCGCGAACCGCACGACTCCGCTCGAGCAGCTCGCTCCATTCGCCGAGCTCAGCCGGGGCCGTGTCGAGCCCGAGCTTCTCGCAGACCAGCGTGTCGAGCCCTTCGCGCTGGAGGACTTCCGGCACGAGGTACACGTCGGGGACGTCCGGGCAGCCGATGACGGCGCCGCCGTCGACGTCGGCGAAGAGCGCGATCTTGTCGCGGATGTCGTCGGAGAGCGGCTCGGTCGAGCGGCAGACGACGACGTCGGGATGAATGCCGATCCGGCGGAGCTCGTTGACGGAGTGCTGCGTCGGCTTCGTCTTCAGCTCGCCGGCCGCTTCGATGAACGGGACGAGCGTTACGTGCAGGTAGACCACGTTCTCGGGCCCGACCTCGCGCCGGAACTGGCGAATCGCCTCGAGGAACGGCAGCGACTCGATGTCGCCGACGGTCCCGCCGATCTCGGAGATGACGATGTCCGCCGGCGCGACCTTCTCCGCGCGGCGAATGCGAGCCTTGATCTCGTTCGTGATGTGCGGGATGACCTGGACGGTCGCGCCGAGGAACTCGCCCTTGCGCTCGCGTCGCAGCACCGCGTCCCAGACCGCTCCCGCCGTATGGCTCGCGTTCCGCGAGAGGTTCTCGTCGATGAAGCGCTCGTAGTGCCCGATGTCGAGGTCGGTCTCGGCGCCGTCCTCGGTGACGAAGACCTCGCCGTGCTGGAACGGGCTCATCGTGCCCGGGTCGACATTCAGGTAGGGGTCGAACTTCTGCGCGCTGACGGAGAGGCCGCGCGACTTGAGGAGGCGTCCGAGCGATGCAGCGACGATCCCCTTGCCGAGCGCCGACACCACTCCACCCGTGACGAACACGTACCTGGCCACGGGTTCTCACCGTAGCACGGGGTCAGGTCAGGCCGATCGGGTCACCGCTCCGCGGCCGTCTGGACGAGAGCGCGCAGCCGGACGAGCGCGTCCGCAGGGAGCTTCCTCGACACCGGGAGGAACGACCCGGTCGCGACGGTGAGCGTCGCGTTGGAGCGATCCGGCTCGACCGCGACGAGCTCGAGCTCCACGCGGACGCCTGCCCGAGCGAGCTCGAATGCGAAACGGTGATTCGTCTCGGCCGCGTGGACGAGCAGCGTGTCCTCGTCGTTGGCTCGGCGAAGCCAGCTCGCGTCGCGCGCACGCACTCTCCAGCGCGCACCGGCCCCGAAGCCACGTCGATCGGGCTCGACGCTGGCGAGATTCGGCCACCAGTCTGCGAGGTGGCGCGGCTCCGAGACGAATCTCCAGACATCAGCGGGTGGAGCCAGGAGCTGGATCGACGCGCTGCGGGTCGCCACCGCTCAGGTGCGCGCTTCGGCCTGCTCCGCGAGGGAGGCGAGGAACTCCGAGCCACCGGCCATGCGCTCGAGTTCCTCGCGGCGGAGGAGATCGTCGAGCTCCTCGATTCGCGTGTGCGTCGGATCGCCCGGGACCTTCTCGACGCGGAAGTGGCGTTCCGCGACGCTGGCGATCTGGGGCAGGTGAGTGATGGTGAGCACCTGAGCCCGTTCGGCCAGGCGTTGCAAGGTCGACGCGACCGCATGAGCCGTCACGCCGCCGATGCCCGCGTCGATCTCGTCGAAGACGAGCGTCTCGCCACCGGCGACTGCCGCGAGTGCGAGCGCGATACGCGAGAGCTCGCCGCCCGACGCCGTCTCGGCCGCCGGCGCGAACGGGAGCCCTGCGTTGGGCCGCACCAGGAACGAGACCTCGTCGGCGCCGGTCGCACCGACGTCGCGCTCGCCCAGCTCGACGAGAAACTCGCCGTCGCCCATGCCGAGCGAGCGCAGCTCCCCGGCGACCGCGACGGCCAGCGACGTCGACTGCGCATGTCTCTCGCCCCGCAGCTCGTCGGCGAGCTTGCCGACTTCCTGCTCGGCCGCCGCGACGGACTTGGCCGCTGCCTCGACGGGATCGTGGCCCGCCTCGCGTGCGTCGAGCTCACGCCTGGCCGTCTCTGCGCGCTCGACGAGCTCGTCGTAGGACGCAGCGCCAAAGCGTCGTTTCAGGTCGGCGATCTCCTGGAGCCTGCCTTCGACCTCCTCGAGCGCACCGGGCTCGGTCTCGAGCGACGCGACGAAGCGATGGAGGTCGCTGCCGACCTCGCGGAGCCGCACCGTCAGGTCGCGCAGCTCCTCTCCCGTCGCAGCGAGCTCCGGCGCAAGTCGCTCGAGCGGCGCGAGCTCGCGCTCCGCGTACGCGGCGAGCGTAGCCGCACCTTCGGCGTCCTCCGGCGCAATCGCCCCCGCGGCTGCTCGAGCCGCGGTGGCAAGCTCGTCCACGTGCCGGAGCCGCTCCCGGCGCGCGCGCAGGTCATCCTCGTCGCCCGGAGCGAGGCCTTCCGTCGACTCGACGAGCGCCAGCTCTTCGGCGAGCCTGGCCGCAGCCGTGTCCGCGTCGCGGCTCAGCTCGTCGTACGCGCGCCGCGCAGATTGAAACTCGCGCCAGGCGAGCGCCGCCAGGCTTCGCCGCGCGAGCTGCTCGGGGCCGCAGAACGAGTCGAGCACGTCGAGCTGGAACAACGGCCGCGCCAGCCGACGCTGCTCGAACTGCCCCGACATCGCCACGAGTCGCTCGACCGCGGCCGCAACGTCCTCGCGCGCGACCGCTCGACCCCACGCGTACGCACGGGTGCGCCCGTCGGCGAAGACGCGCCGTGCCACGACGAGACCCGCCTCGTCCTCGGGACGCAGGTCGGCGAGCGCGGCGATGTCCTCGTCGTCGAAGAAGCCGTCGGGCACGTCGAGCTCGGCCTCCACGTACGCCTCGGTCCCGTCTGCGCCGACGGAGGACGCGTCCGCCCGAGCGCCGAGCAACAGCCCAATCGCCTGGGCGAAGATCGTCTTGCCGGCACCCGTCTCGCCCGTGACGGCGTTCAAGCCGTCCGCGAACGAGAGATCCGCGCCGCGGATCAGGACCAGGTTCTCGATCCGGAGCCTACGAAGCACGCGACGCCAGACTGCAGGAACCGAGAGGAGACGACCTGGAGCACACGCGGTTCGTCGTCGGCCGTCGCGCGGTGACGAGAAGCATCGACAAGCGAAGTCGAAACCTAGCCGACGCATGCGTGAGGTCTGTCATCCGCTTTTCCGCTTCTCGACGCGCCAGATGCCGACCCCGGCGAATGCCGACTGCCGTTCATTCACCTCGTAGCCGGAGGCAGCGACCCATTCCTCGACAGCGGGCGCGCGATCGGCGAGCGTGACCACCCACGCGCGGTCACCCGCGAGCGAGTCGCTCGTGTCTGGCTGCGAGCTCGCGTAGTAGCTCACCGGGTCGCCCAGCCAGCCGGGATGGACGAACACCTTCTCGTCGGGCAGCTTCTGCTGTTCCACATAGCCGACTGCGCCTCGCCAGTCCTGCTCGACGAACGAGCCGTACCAGTGGCGAACGTGGGTCAGCGCGACGGCGAGCAGGATGGCCAGCGCGACGACTCCTGGCCACCGACCCAGCCGCGAGACGGCATAGGCGATCGCCAGAGCGAGCGCGGGAACACTGACGATGAGATAGCGGTCGAGCAGCATCGGCTTGAAGGAAGAGATCGCGAGTGTGACCGCGAACGGAACGACCAGCCAGGAGCCGACGAGGATCGGCTGCCACGACAGCCTCGACCCGCCGATGCCGCTGAAGATCAGGACGACGAGCGAGGCAGCGCCGACGAGGAAAGCGAGCCGGCTCTCGCCGGAGACCTCGTGGAGGACGTCGCGAATGTAGTCGTACTCCGGTTGCGGGATCCACGCGACCTGTCCGGTGTCGTGGTTGAGCACGAAGTTGAGCGCCGGGAGTGCGATCGCGAGGGCCGTGCCGGCGGCGACCGCCCAGCGCAGGAGGACGACGCGGCTGCGGGAGTTGACGACGAGCGCGGGCACGTGACTTGCGAGCACCAGCGCTACGAAGAAGTGCGCGTAGACCGAGATCCCACCGACGACGCCGTACGCGAGCCACCAGCTCCAGCTGCCCGACTCGAGAGCTCGAACGAAGAGGTACGTCACGACGACAGCGAGCAGCATCGCGAGCGCGTACTGCCGGATCTGCTGCGACCAGGCGACGCTGAACGCATTCGTCGCGAGCAGGAAGCCCGCCCCGAGGCCGCACAGGCGGGAGTGGAAGAGCCTGATCCCGAGAAGGACGAGGAAGGCCGAGGCCAGCGCTGCGAAGGCCACGGAGGGAGCGCGGGCCACCCACTCGTCGGTCGATGTGAGCGCCAGCCAGGGCTTGAGGAAGAGGAGGTAGAGCGCCTGACTTCCTTCCCGCTCGAACGCGACGCGGACGTAATCCCCCCACGGCAGGCTAGTCAGCCTGACGTCGATGGCTTCGTCGATCCAGAGTGACCGCCGCTCGATCGAGATGACGCCGAGTACGCCCGCGGTCGCCCCCGCGGCAGCAGCGAGGAGGAGGTTGCCACTGGCCGGCCGCGCGAGTCGCACGGCGCGGGAGTCTAACCCGGGCTCAGGAGTCCAACCATCAAGGACTCCCGTCTACGAGGCAAAGCTCTGGCGGTAGCGGCGCACGAACGACGCCTCCGGGAGCGTCGCGAGCAGCGAGCGCTCGGGCCCGATGCGGACGACTGCGCGCTCGGCCTTGCCGAGCGTCGCGACGCGATGGCCGTCCACGAGGACACCGGCCTCGACATCGTTCGAGCGGTTCCAGACGATCACGTCCGCGCCCGGCGGGATGACGAGCGGCCGCGCGTGCAGCGAGTGCGCCGCGACATACGTCAGCGCGATCGCCTCGAGACCCCACATGAGTACGGGTCCGCCGTTCGAGAGGTTGTACGCCGTCGACCCCGACGGCGTCGAGCAGATGAGCCCGTCGCACGGCTGCCGGCCGAGCGCTTCGCCGCCGACCGCGAGGTCGAGCTCGATCATGCGGCCGAGCGCGGCGCTCGCCACGACGACGTCGTTCACGGCGACGCCGCTTCCACCGGGATGCTCGAGCTCCAGGGTCGGGAGCTCGACGACCTCGTACTCGCCTGCGAAGACCCGCGACAGGCCGTCCTCGAGGTCGCGCTTCGCCATCGAGCTCAGGAAGCCGACCCGGCCGAAGTTGACGCCGACGACCGGCACACCTTGCCCGAGGAAGCGCGTGAGCGCGCGCAACACGGTGCCGTCGCCGCCGAGCACGACGGCGAGATCCGCCCGACTCAGGTCGGCGGTGGCCTCGAACGAATGCTTCTCGGCCTCGTCGGACGCGAACAGGAGCTCCACCCCGTGCTCCTGCGCGACCGCCTGCAGGCGCGCGAGCCCCGAGCCGATCTGCGCTCGCTGACCGTGGGTGACGACGGCTGCCCGCGTGACCGCGCTGGGACTAACCGACGGCGTTGGCAATCCAGAGGTCGATGTCATCGGGATTCGGTTCGCCGGGTCGATGCACGAGGTGGACGAAGAACTCCCGGTTCCCCTTCGGGCCGGGCAGGCCTGAGTCTACGACGCCGACGGTCACGGCTCCCCAGCCCTGTGCGGCTTCCGTCACACGCGCGAGCGCCTTTCGTTGCACCTCGGGGTCGCGGACGACGCCCTTGCCCACGTCGCGCCTACCCGCCTCGAACTGCGGCTTGACGAGGACGAGTGCCTCCCAACCCTCGGCGGCGAGCGCGAGCACCGGCGGCAGGGCCGTGGTCACGCTGATGAACGAGACGTCGCAGACAACCAGATTCGGAGCGAACGGCAGCTCCTGGAGCATGCGTGCGTTCGTCCGCTCGAGCACGGTCACGCGCGCGTCGGAACGTAGACGTGGGTGGAGCTGTCCGTAGCCGACGTCGATCGCGACGACGCGCGCCGCGCCTGCCTGGAGCAGGCAGTCGGTGAACCCTCCGGTCGAGGCGCCGACGTCGGCGCAATCACGCTCGCCTGGATCGACCGCGAACGCCTCGAGCGCGTGTTGCAGCTTCTCCCCGCCGCGCGAGACGAAACGGGCAGGACGTTCGACGGCGAGCTCCACGTCTTCGTCGACCTGCTCGCCGGGCTTCGAGTGGCCGGTGACGAGCCCGGCGAGGACGTACGCCTGCGCCTGGCTCCGGCTCTCCGCGAGTCCGCGCTCGACGAGCAGGACGTCGAGGCGCTTCTTCAAGCCTGGTCGTCGCGAGCGACGACGCCGTTCTCGTACGCGAAGACGACGGCCTGGACGCGATCGCGCAGGTGCAGCTTCATCAGGACGCGTGCGACGTGGGTCTTCACGGTCGTCTCGGAGACGAACGCTTCCTCGGCGATCTCGGCGTTCGAGAGGCCGCGCGCCATGTACCGGAGCATCTCGAGCTCGCGAGGTGTCAGTTCGTCGAGTCCCTGGGCTGGTTTCCGTACGGAGTCGGGCGGGCGCCGAACGAACTCCTCGATGATCCGGCGGGTGATCGACGGGGCGAGCAGGGCGTCGCCCCGCGCGACCACGTGGATCGCCTCGACGAGCTGCTCGGGCGGCGTGTCCTTGAGGAGGAAGCCGCTCGCGCCGGCGCGGAGCGCCTCGTACACGTACTCGTCGAGGTCGAACGTCGTGAGGATGAGAACTCGCGGCCCTTGGTCGCGGCCGTCGAGCAGCCGGCGCGTGGCTTCGAGACCGTCAACGTTCGGCATGCGGACGTCCATGAGGATGACGTCCGGGTCGAGCTCGCGCGCGGCCTCGACGGCCTCGGCCCCGTCGGTTGCCTCACCGACGACCTCAACGTCGTCCTCGGCCTCGAGGATCATGCGGAACCCCGTGCGCACGAGGGCCTGGTCGTCCACGATGAGCACGCGGACCATCAGGCAGCCGCCTCGATCGGCAGCCGCGCGCGGACGACGTAACCGCCACCGTCACGTGGACCGCTCTCGATCTCGCCGCCGTAGAGCGACACGCGTTCGCGCATGCCCGCGAGCCCGTGGCCGCCTCCGGTGCCGTCGCCGTCGCCGGCACCATCGTTTGCGATCTCGAGCCGGATCTCGTCGTCGCTCCAGCGAACGCCGACCCAGGCATGCGCCGTACCCCCGTACTTGAGGGCGTTCGTGAGCGCCTCTTGCACGACGCGGTAGGCAGCGAGGTCGACTCCGGGCGGGAGATCCTGTGGCGCTCCGTCCACGTCGAGCTCCACGGGCAGACCGGCGGCGCGAACGCCTTCCAGGAGCGCGTCGATGGTCTTCATCCCCGGCTGGGGCGAGAACTCCGGCATCGCCCCCTGCTCCCGCAGGAGCCCCACGAGCCGGCGCATCTCCGTCAGCGCCTCGCGGCCGGTCGCCTCGACGGTCTCGAGCGCCTGACGCTCCTTCTCCTGGTCGGGACGCAGGAGACGCCGCACGGCACCGGCCTGCACGGTCATCACGGAGACGGAGTGCGCGATCACGTCGTGCAGTTCCCGCGCGATGCGCTGACGCTCCTCGGCAACGGCCCGCGTCGAGGCCTCGATCTGCTCTCGCTCTAGCCTCGCGGCGCGCTCTCTCAACTCACGCGTCTGCGCGGCACGGCGGTTGAGCACGAAGCCGACCGTCCACGAGATGAAGACGAATGCTCCGATGAAGAAGTAGTCCCAGAAGGAACCGGCGAAGCGGACATTCGCCCAGAGGCCGAGGACCTCCATCACGACCAGACCCACGATCGCGCGCGTCCGCTCGTTGTACGCGCCGATACACCACGGAAGGAACAGGATCACGATCACGAACGGCGAGCCCGTGTCCTGGATCTCCTGCGCGTCGTCGGCGACGAGGAGGATGGCTCCGACCGCGCCTGCGACCACGAGCGGCGCAACCAGCGGCGCCTCGCGCGTGAAGAGCAACGCGACCGCGCCGACCACGGCGAAGGCGATCATCCAGCCGCGCGGCTCGACGGGCTCCTCGAGGACGTCTTTCAGAGTCGCAAACTCGACGACCAGGTAGATCGCGAGCGCGGTGGCGACGACGTAGTGAACGACGCGTCCACGATCCGTTCGCCAGAGGTCGCGAAGGCGCTGCACAGGCCCACGGTAACCCCTCGCGCGCGGGGTGTCGTCGTCCACGGGGACGAGCGGCTCGTCATCCGCGAGGACGACGCGAGATCAGCCTGCAGGACACCCGAAATCGTCGTCGCGGCCGATGTATCCGCGGCCTCGGCGGGGCACGATCGTCACCAGTTGATCGCACCCGACACGAAGGAGAGAACGATGATCCGCACCGGAGACACCCTGCACAACCCCGTGACCGGCGAGCTCATCCGCTTCGTCGAGACCGCGTCCGACACGGGCGGCGAGTACGTCAAGATCGAGGTCGTCGTGGAGCCGAACGGCGCCGTCGCGGCGGCTCACATGCACCCGTACCAGACGGAGACCTTCGAGATCCTCGATGGCGAGATGACCTTCAAGCTGGGCAAGCAGACGATCGTGGCCCGAGCGGGTGAGACCATCCGAGTCGTGCCCGGGACGGCGCACAAGTTCTGGAACGAGGGCTCCACGGACGCGCGCTTCCGCTGCGAGGTCCGTCCGGCTCTCCAGTTCGAGTCGCTCATCGAGACGATGTTCGCGCTGGCCCGGGACGGGAAGACGAACAAGAAGGGCATGCCGAACCCCGTCCGTCTCGCCGTCATCGCGAATGCCCACTTCGACGTCGTGCGGCTTCCCTTCCCGCCCGCGTGGATGCAGAAGCTGGGACTCGTGCTGGGGGCACCGCTGGGCCGGCTCGTCGGGTACCGGCCGACGTACGAGCTCCAGGAGCCGGCCGAGGTCGCGCTGGCTGTCTAGCGGCGAACGAGCTCAGGACACACGGCGCGCGGCCACGAGCCGCGCGCCGTAGTGCGAGTTGGCCAGACGCACGATCTCGACGTCCTTGCCGGTGTACGGCGCGTGCACCATGCGGCCGCCTCCGATGTACAGGCCGACGTGACCGAGCCCCGAGAAGAAGAGGATGTCGCCGGGATCGAGGTTCGACTCGGAGACGCGCCTGCCCACGCTGTAGAGCGCATAGGAGTTGTGCGGAAGATCGACGCCGAGTCGGCCCCAGGCCCAGCGGACGAGCCCGGAGCAGTCGAAGCCGCCGCTCGGTGACGTGCCGCCCCACCGATACGGAACGCCGACGGCCTCGAGTGCGGCCTTCGCCGCTCGCTCACCTTTCGTCGGCGGATCGGGCACCTGGGCGCGCTCCTGGATGCGCAAGTGCCTCGCACCCTCGTCCACGGTCGCGCCCGCCGACGCTGCGAGCACGCAGAAAACCGCCACGACGAGCGCGAACGAAGACAGGCTGCGGCTGAGGGGAGACATCGGAGAGGAGTCGACGGTCGGCGGGCGCGCGCAAGAAGGCGCGCGGCGCGGACCCGGTCTGTTCGGTGACCGTCAGACAGTACCCACGAAAGCGGCGGTGTCTACCCCTCAACCGGTTCTCAATGCAACGCTTGCCACCAGTTCACGGAGCACCTCCGTGTCTTCACGGAGGTCGTCGAGATGTCCCGCCGCGCGTGCCGCGCACTCGTCCGCGAAGCGGCCGGCAGCGTCGGACCCGAGGCGCTCGGCGTAGCCGTCGCCGTCGAGAAGATCGTCGACGACCTGGAAGAGCAGCCCGATCTCGTCCCCGAACGCGAACCACGGCTCACGCTCCGCGACCGGCACCTCGCGCGACCTCGAGGCCCGTGCGGACGGCGGCCGAGAACAGCCGCCCGGTCTTCAAGCGATGCAGCGCTGCGAGATCCTCGGTGTCACCCGTGATGTCTCGGTACTGGCCGCCGATCATGCCGAGCGTGGCGTCAGCGAGCTCGCGTGCGATCGCGGAGTCCTCGTAGGTCAGCGCCAGCCGGAGCGCCTCGGCGAGAAGCGCGTCGCCGGCGAGGAGCGCGACCCCGTCTCCGAAGGCGACGTGCGCGCTCGGTCGCCCGCGCCGTTCGTCGTCGTCGTCGAGCGCCGGGAGGTCGTCGTGGACGAGCGAGAACGTGTGCACGAGCTCGAGCGCCGCTGCCGCCGGGAGCGCCTCGTCGACGGTGCCGCCGGCCGCCTCCGTGACCGCGAGGCAGAGCACGGGCCGAATCCGCTTCCCTCCCGACTCGAGCGAGTAGCGGAGAACTTCCTCGAGCCCGCCGAGCTCGGGCGCGACCCGGAGCGACCGGAGATAAGCCTCGATCGTCTCGCGGAGCTCGTCAGCCTGCTGCATCGGCGAGAGTCCGCGCCCGTGTCAGCTCCGCCTCGATCTGACGAGCGAGGTCGGCGAGCTCGGTGATCACGTCGACTGCCGCCTCGCCGTCGACGTCGTCGGCCTCGGCCAGGCGCTCGAGCTCCTCGCGACGCGCGTTGAGCGTCTCCAGCAGCTCCTCGGCGCGGGCGAGGGCGTCGTCGACGGAGCTCATGCCGCGCCGTCCTCGCGGGCCACGCGGCCGAGAATGCCGTTCACGAGCTTGGCCGCGTCCTCGGACGCGTAGCGCTTCGCGAGCACCACCGCCTCGTTGATCGCCACCTCTCGGGGCACCGTCTCCTCCTCGAGCTCGTACACGCCGATGCGCAGGATATTCCGCTCGAGCGTCCCGAGGCGCTCGGCCGGCCAGTCGGGAGAGGCGTCGGTGATCCGCCGGTCGAGCTCGGGCACACGTGGCACGACCTCCTCCGCGAGCGCCCGCGCGAAGTCGTCCGGCGAGCCCTCGAAGAGCGAGGCGAGCTCCTGCCCGGTGAGATCCCACTGATAGAGCAGGAAGAGCGCCTGCCGGCGAGCTGTGCGGCGACCGGTGGGCGAGGTCATGCGGTCGGGAGCGAGGGCACGCGGCCTTCCAGCTCGACGAGTGTCGACGTGGAGTAGTCGCCGCTTCGAAACTCGCGGGAGCGAAGGACGTCGAGAGCAACCTCACGCGTCGTCGGGATTCCCTCCACGACGAGCTCGCCGAGCGCGCGCTCGGTGCGAGCGATCGCAGCGTCGCGCGTCTCGTCCCAGACGACGAGCTTCGCGATCATCGAGTCGTAGTACGGCGGGATCTCCGAGCCCGGGCGGATCGCCGTGTCCACGCGGATGCCTGCTCCGAGCGGCGGGAGGAACTGCGTGACCGTGCCGGGCGCGGGCAGGAAGCCGCGCGCGGGGTCCTCGGCGTTGATCCTGATCTCGATCGCGTGCCCACGCCGCTCTGCTCGCCCCGTGGTCGAAAGGGTTTCTCCGGCGGCGATGCGAACCTGCTCGCGCACGATGTCGATCCCCGTGACGAGCTCCGTCACGGGATGCTCGACCTGCAGCCGGCAGTTGACCTCGATGAAGTAGAACGCGCCGTCTCGGGCCGACGAGGAACTCGAACGTGCCCGCGTTCCGGTAGCCGATCGCGGTGCACGCGCGCTCGACGGCGCTCTCCATCGCCTCGCGCGCGTCCGCATCGAGAGCAGCGGAGGGCGACTCCTCGACGAGCTTCTGGTGGCGCCGCTGGATCGAGCACTCGCGCTCGCCGAGCGTCAGCACGCCCCCGCTCCGCGTCGCAGAGCACCTGGATCTCGACATGGCGTGCGGGCGACACGAGTTTCTCGACGTAGACGGAGCCGTCCCCGAACGCGGCCTGCGCCTCGGCGCTCGCAGCCGCGAAGGCGGCTTCGAGCTCGTCCTCGGCATCGACTGCGCGCATGCCCTTGCCGCCTCCGCCTGCCGCCGCCTTGAGCAGTACGGGGAAACCGGCCTCGACCGCCGCCTCGCGAAGCGCCGAGAGCGCCGTGGCGCCGTCGGAGCCGGGAACCAGCGGCACCCCGGCCGCACGCATCGCCTCCTTCGCCCGCACCTTGTCGCCCATCTCCTCGACGACGTCGGCCGGTGGCCCGATGAACGTCAGGTCGGAGCTCTCGCAGGCACGCACGAAGTCCGCGTTCTCGGCCAGGAATCCATAGCCGGGGTGCACTGCCTCGCACCCGGTCGTCTCGGCAGCTGCCACGACGTTCGGGATCCGGAGATAGCTGTCCGCCGCGGCCGGTGGCCCGATGCAGACGGCCTGATCCGCGAGCTCGACGTGGAGCGCTTCGCTGTCGGCGGTGGAGTAGACCGCGACCGCCTCGATGTCGAGCTCGTGCAGCGCGCGGACGATCCGCACGGCGATCTCCCCCCGGTTCGCCACGAGGACGCGCGAGAACATCTCGTCCGCTCCTAGACGGCCGGAGGTGTCAGCACCGGCTCGATGTCGAACAGGAGCTGGCCGTACTCGACGGGCTGGGCGTTCTCGACGTGGATCGTGCGCACGACGCCCGCGGACTCCGCCTTCAGCTCGTTGAACAGCTTCATCGCCTCGAGGATGCAGAGCGTCTGGCCGGGCACGACCGTGTCGCCGACGTCGACGAACGGCGGAGTTCCCGGGCTGGCTGCGCGGTAGAAGACGCCGACCATCGGGGACTCCACCCTGGTGACGCCGTCCATCGGCGACGCGCGGTCGGGCGTGGCCGCGAGAGCTCGTCCTCGATCGGCGGCGCTACGCCCCCCAGCCGGCGCCAACGCCGGCTCGTCGGCGCGACGAACGGAGACCCGCATCCCCTCGTCCTCGATCTCGATCTCGCCGACGCCGCTCTCCTGCACGATCTTCACCAGCTCGCGGATGCGCTCGCCGCGCTCGGCGTCGGCGTCCTCGGCCACGAGCGCCGTGTCGCGGGAGTGGCGAGCCCGGATCATCTTGAGCAGCTCCTCGGCGTCCGACCCGAACATCGCGATGAGGACGAGCTCCTCCTCGCTCGCGGCAAGACCTTCGGCCTGCTCGCGCACGTCCTCGGTCGTCACCGGATCGTCCGCAAGCTCCGCGCGCGGCGAGAGCAGCTCGACTGCGCGCTCGACGTTCGGGTCGATCGACTCGGGCGTGACGCCGTAGCCGCCCTGCACGAGCTCGCGGAACTCGTCGATGACGGAGCCGTAGCGCCGCGCTTCGAGCACGTGCAGGAGCGCCTGCGACGCGAGGATCTGACCGATCGGCGCGGCCAATGGCGGCCAGCCCGCCTCGGACCTGACGCGGCCGACCTCCTCCAGCACCTCGAGCAGGCGGTCCGCGGCAGCGTGCGCGCGCAGATGCACCTCGAGCGCCGCGACGAGGCCCGCCGGCAAGTCGTACTCCGCAGCGCGGACCGCGATCCGCGGCGCGACGGGCGCGACGGGCTCGTCGCCGATGTACTCGTCGATGAGATCGGCGGCGTCCCAGAGCTTCGCGATCTCGAGCCCCGGAGAGTGCCCGAGCCCGTCGAGCGACTCCGCGACGGACTCGCCCGAGACCCGGTGCAGAGTCAACGCAAGCGGATACACGGCTGTGGCCACGAGATCCGCTCCCGCCTCGACGGCCGCGAGCGCCGACGCGAGACCTACCCCCGCCGCGCCCTGGACGTAGAACCCGACCGGAAGCTCGCTCGCCTCCCGGATCCTCGATACGAGCTCCTGGGCCTTGTGCGGGACGAGCGCGCCCGTCGGGTCGTTCACGATCACGCGGGTCGCCCCGAGCTCGGGGAGCTTGCGCGCCTGCTCGACGAGCGTGTCCGGTCTCACCGGTGCGGCCAGGGCTGTACACGAGGCCCGCGTGGAACGCGCCGCCCGCGCTCGTGATCGCCGCGCCCGCCTCGCGGAGGTTCGACACGTCGTTCAGCGGATCGTGGAGCCGGAAGACGTCGATCCCGTTCTCGGCAGCGCAGGAGACGAAACGGCCGACGATGTCACCCGACACCGGCCGCGATCCGACGAGGAAGCGTCCGCGGAGCGCGATCCCGAGTGGCGTCGACACGCGCGCCTTGATCGCGCGAATCCGCTCCCACGGGCTCTCGACCCGACGCCGAACCGTGGCATCGAAGACGCCGCCGCCCGAGATCTCGAGGCACGCGAACCCGGCCTGGTCGAGAGTCTCGGCCACGCGCAGGACTTCCGCCGTCGGGATGCTGCCCGCAAGCGGCTCCTGCGACAGCAGTCGGATCGTCGTATCGACCAGCCTCGCCACGGCCCTGGACCTTATCGACCTGCCCGCGAGGGCGAGGTCGCGCGCTTCACGCTCGCGAGATGTACCGACCCTCGCGCGGATCGACCTTGATCCGCTCACCCGTATCGACGAAGAGGGGCACCTGCACGACCGCGCCCGTCTCGAGCGTGGCCGGCTTGGTGACGTTCGAGACGGTGTCTCCGCGCACCGCGGGCTCGGTCTGCGTCACCTGGAGCTCGACCGAGGCCGGGAGCTGGAGGCCGGCGGGCTTGCCGTCGACGGCGAGCATCTGCACGGTGCTCGACGGCGCGAGGTAGGCGAGCGCGTCTGCGACCTCGGCGTGCGAAAGGCCGAACTGGTCGTAGGTCTCCTCGTCCATGAAGTGCGCCTCGGAGCCGTCGTCGTACATGAACTGCACGTTCTTCACCTCGGTGTGCACGCGGGCGAACTTCTCCCCGGCGCGGAAGGTGCGGTCGACGACGGAGCCCGAGCCGATCGCCTTGAGCTTCGTCCGTACGAACGCGCCGCCCTTCCCGGGCTTCACGTGCTGGAACTCGACGATGCGCCAGACGTCGCCGTCGAGGTCGATGTGCATCCCGTTCCGGAACTGGTTGGTGGTAACGGTCTCGGCCATGACCGCGGCGATTGTAGTGGCGAGGCCCGCCGCCCCCTCAGTCGACGGTCAGCAGCTCCTTCGTGAACTGCGTGAGCCGCTCGGCGCCGTCGTCGGTGACGAGCACGAGATCCTCGATGCGCACGCCGGCACCCTCGTCGGGGATGTAGATCCCCGGCTCGACGGAGACGACGTTCCCCGCCTCGAGGACGTCCGTCGACTCCGGGCGCAGCGCGGGCGCTTCGTGGATCTGCATGCCGACGCCGTGCCCCATCCCGTGACCGTAGGCCCAGCCGAGGCCGGCCGCCTCGATCCGGTCGCGCGAGGCTGCGTCGGCATCCCGGCCGTGGACGCCCGGGCCGACGGCCTCCAGCCCCGCGAGTTGCGCCTCGAGGCAGAGCGCGTACAGCTCCTGGAGTCGCTCGGACACCTCTCCCACGGCGAATGTCCTGGTGCAGTCCGAGCAGTAGCCGTCGACGACGCAGCCGGCGTCGACGGTCACGAGCACGCCGGCAGCGATCGGCTCGTCACCGGGAACCGCATGCGGCGAGGAGGCCGTGGCGCCTGCGGCGACCACGGCTTCGAACGACACGCCTTCTGCTCCCGCTTCCCGGAAGCTCCGCTCGACCCACCACGCGAGCTCGCGCTCGCTCCGGCCGCTGAAACGCTCGCGCGAGAGCGCCGCGAACACCTCGTCCGAGAGCGCACCCGCGCGACGTATCGTCGCGATCTCGTCGTCGTCCTTGACCGCACGAAGCGACTCCACGAGCCCGGTGGCGGGGATCAGGTCCAGCCCTGCGTCGGTAAGCGTCCGGTAGGCGGCGTACGGAAGGTTCTGCTCCTCGAACGCGATGCGCCTGCCCGCGAGCTGCTCGCCCACCGCGGCCAACGAGGTTCCGGGGTACCTCGACCGCATCGACGCCTTCGAGCGCACGCGCGCGATTGAAGTACCTGAAGTCGGTGTAGACGGTCGCGGAGCCGTCGGGCTCGACGAGGACGGCCGAGTTCGAGCTCTTCAGGCCGGTGAGGTAGCGAACGTTCGCCTGGGCGCCGACGAGGAACGGCAACCCTGCGACGAGAAGCGGCTCGTCGAGGAGTGCTGCCAGCCGGCCGAGCCGGCTCACGAAGCGCCTTGGTGGAGGAACTCCAGCGCCTCCCGATAGCCCTCCGGCCCCTTCCCCACGAAGCGTGCGGCGACGAGCCCCTCGAGGACGGAGAAGCGTCGCCACTCCTCCCGCTCGTCGATGTTCGAGAGGTGCACCTCGACCACGGGAGCGGTGAAGATCTCCACCGCGTCGTGGATCGCCCACGAGTAGTGCGACCACGCGCCGGGGTTGACGACGATCCCGTCCGCCCACTGGTGGGCCTCGTGGCACCAGTCGATGAACTCGCCCTCGTGATTCGTCTGGCGGCAGCGGACCGTGGAGTTGAGTGCGAGCGCCCACTCGTAGATCCGCGTCTCGAGCTCGGAGAGACCCATCTCGCCGTAGACCTCCGGATCGCGCTCGCCGAGCATGTCCAGGTTCGCTCCGTTCAGGACGGCGATCCGCACCGCCTGACCCTACGCGATGAGTGCGTCGAGAGCCTCGCGGACGCGGCCGGGCTCGACCTCCTCGACCCTCGGCTCGCCCGGTGCGTCGAGCAGGACGAGCCGCAGGCGACCGTCGGCGGCCTTCTTGTCGCGCTGCAGCGCGTTCCACGCGGAGTCCGAGTCGACGGCGACAGGCTCTGGCTGAAGGACTTCCTCGACGGTGCGGGCTTCCTCGTCGAGACCGGACATGCGCAGCGCGGCCGTGAGCCCGAGAGCGACCGCTCGTCCGTGCGGCACGGCGTAGCCCGACGCGGCCTCGAGCGCATGCGCGAACGTGTGCCCGAGGTTGAGCTGGATCCGCTCGCCGCGCTCGAACGGGTCCCGCAGGCAGACCGCCGCCTTGAACGCGGCGCATCGGCGGACCTGCTCGTCGGTCTCGAGCTCCCAGAGACGCTCGCCGGCCAGGAGCCCCGTCTTGACGACCTCGGCGAGGCCGTTGCGTCGCTCCTCCTCGGGAAGGGTCTCGAGCAACGACGTGTCGATGACCGTCTCGGCGGGCCAGTGGAACGCCCCGACGAGGTTCTTGCCCTCCGGGAGGTCGATCGCCGTCTTGCCGCCGATCGCGGCGTCGACCTGGCCGAGCAGGGTCGACGGCACCGGGATCCAGTCGACCCCGCGGAGGTAGGTCGCCGCGACGAAGCCCGCGAGGTCCGTGGTCGAGCCGCCGCCGACGGCGACGAGCGTCGAGCCGCGTTCGAGCCTGAGTGCGCGCCAGAGGCGCTCGGCTTCGAGCAACGGTCTTCGCGGCGTCTCCGGGCGGAACGGTGTGCGTCGCGGCGATCTCGTGCAGCTCGGCGACACGCTCGTCCGCGACGAGCGCGTCTCCCATCGCGTCGCGATGCGAGCCGAAGCGTACGCCCGCCGCGGCGAGCGTCGCGCCGTCCAGGTCGGTCGCGCGTCCGTCGGCCGCAGCCTCGTACAGGGGCCGCCGCTGCACGTAGAGCGCGCCGAACTGGTCGGGGTCGCGCGCGAGCGGCCGATCGGAGGACTCGACTCGACTCCAGGCCTCTTCGGGGCTCGTCTCGAGGTGGAGCACGAAGGCGTGCTCTGCGAGCGCTGCGCGCGTCGTCGCCGAGCCCAGTCCGCCCCCGCCGATCTCGACCACGGCGAGCGGACGACGTGCGAGCACATCGAGCGCTGCCTCTTCCTCGAGCTCGCGAAAGGCACGGCTCGCCGCGCTCGGCGAACACCTCGGCGACGGGTGAGCCGGTTCGCTGCTCGACGAGCAGATCCACCGAGACGAACGGGCGTCCCAGGCGCTCGGCCAGCTTCGGGCCGAGCGTCGACTTGCCGGCGCCCATGAAGCCGACGAGCGCGACGTGTCGATCTAGCGCGTTGCGCGCGGCCACGCGATTCGCTCGAGGTAGGCGCCGTGCGCGTGGACGAAGTCGACGAGCGCGTCGCCGCCGAACTTCTCGCGCGCGGCACGCGCGAGCTCCCAGGCGACCGCGGCCTCCGCGACGACCGCGAGCGCTTCGACGGCCTGCACGTCGCTTCTCTCCACGAGCGCCTCGCCCGGCTCGCCGGTGTCGAGGTCGACCGAGCGGAGCGGGCGCATGAGCGTCGGGAGCGGCTTCATGGCGGCGCGGACGACCACGGGCTCGCCGTTCGTGACGCCGCCCTCGATCCCACCGGCGCGATTCGTCGCTCGGCGCAGGTCCGGCTCGATCTCGTCGTGCGCCTCCGAGCCTCGCACGCGCGAGAGGGCGAACCCGTCTCCGATCTCCACTCCCTTGACCGCCTGGATCCCCATCAGCGCCGCCGCGAGCCGTGCGTCGAGCCGATCGGGCTTGTCGGCGTACGAGCCGAGCCCCGGCGGGACGCCCTCGGCCGTCACCTCGACCGCGCCCCCCAGCGTGTCGCGCTCGGCGCGTGCCGCGTCGGTCGCGCGCTCGAAGCCGTCGTCGCTCGTCTCCCCGCCGATCTCGAGCACTCGACCGGCGACGGTGACGCCGATCTCGGCGAGGAGCGCCTTGGCGACGGCCCCGGCGGCGACGTGGATCGCCGTCTGGCGCGCGCTCGCTCGCTCCAGCGCGTTGCGCGTGTCCTCGTGCCCGAACTTGAGCGTCCCGGCGAGGTCGGCGTGCCCGGGGCGCGGAAGCGTGACCGCAGCGGTGCCTTTGCCGGTGGGCTCGCCCGACGGCTCCCAGGGGCTCATCCCCCACTCCCAGTTCGCGTGGTCGCGGTTCCGGACGACGAGCGCGAGCGGTGTGCCCAGCGTGGCGCCGTGGCGCAGGCCAGCGAGGACCTCGACCTCGTCCGCCTCGAGCTTCTGCCTCGGGCTGCGCCCGTACCCCTGGCGGCGCCTTCGCAGGTCCTCGTCGATCGCGGCGCGGTCGAGACGCAGGCCGGCCGGAAGGCCGGAGACGATGGCGACGAGCGCCGGCCCGTGCGACTCGCCCGCGGTGGTGAGCGTGAGCGTCACGCGGGTAAGCCTAGGGCGCGGCGCATCGCGCCGACCGGCGCGGGCATGCCGGTCCAGAGCTCGAACGAGGCCGCTCCCTGCGCGACGAGGACGTCCAGGCCGCCGATCACGCTGGCGCCTGCCGTCGCGCGCTGCGGCGCGCGGTCGCCGTCTCCGGGTACGGCAGATCGACGAGCGTCTGGCCGGCGTCCAGCTCGGCGAGAACGTCGTCGCGTTCGGACGTCGCGTTGACCACGAGATCCGCGTCGCCGACCTCGGGCGGCCACGCGGCTCGGCGCGAGAACTGCCGCGCGTGCGGGAGCGCCTCCATGAATGCGGTCGCCGAGCCGCCGTCGCCGATCACGACCGGGCGCTCGGCGGCGAGCGCCGCGAGGATGGCCGTGTCGGTCGAGTGCCCCTCGATCCGCCCATCGCGGACGACGAGCGTGTTCACCGAAGGCGCATCCGTCTCGCAGAGCTCTGCGGCGGCGAGCTTGTGCGGAGCCGTGACGTTCGCGCCGGCGAAGCCGAGCGCCGCGAGGCCGCGAACCGCCTCCTCGAGCTGCTCTGGACGCGTGGGCAGCGCGACGTACGTCCAGTCGAGACCGAGCTCGCGGAATGCCGCGTTCTGCATCTGCGGCGAGAGCGAGTGCTCGACGGGCCAGCCGATGATCCCGACGAGCCGCGTGGTGCCCGAGATCTCGGTCAATCGACCACGATTCCCTCGGCCCCGGCGAGCAGGGCCTCCCGGATGGGCTTCTGTGCAGGCCAGAAAGGGAGTGATGCGAGTTCCTCGGGCGCGACGAACCGCATGCCCGCCGACTCGTCGCTCTCCGTCGGCGCGGCGGTCCCCGCGAGGCGTGACGCGAAATGCGACCGAGAGGATCCGGCAGACGGTTCCGTCCGGATACGCCCCGATCCGCGTGGGATCCGAGAAGAGGCCGAGGAGCCGTGCATGTTCGATCGCGAAGCCCGTCTCCTCGAGCACCTCACGCGCGAGCGCATCGAGAAGCTGCTCGTCGTCCTCGACCGTGCCGCCGATGAAGGCCCACACGTCTGGGTCGTCGACGCGCTGCTCGACCAGGAACGAGCCGTCGCGCTCGATCAGCGCCGTCACGCCGATCTTGCGCGGTACGTTCGGTTCGGGTGCCGTTGGGTCGCGGTACCAGCTCGGCATGCCGGCGAATCTATCCCCCACGCGCGACGGCCCGCCGAAGCGGGCCGTACGGGTCAGCAGCCGCCGTAGCCGTACTCGAGCGACTTCTGGCAGAACTCCGCCTCGCTGGCGGTGAAGAAGTGGCGGTTGCTGTCTCGGATGCGCACGAAATAGAGGTAGTCCACGCGGGCGGGGTCCGCCGCGGCACGCATCGAGGCCAGCCCCGGATTCGCGATCGGCGTCGGCGGGAGCCCCAGCCGCCTACGGGTGTTGTACGGGCTGTTGCTCTCGAGGTCCGACCGCTTGAGGGGCTCCGTGCCGGGCACGTCGAGCCCGTAGCGGATCGTCGCGTCGATCCCGAGCGGCATGTCGTTGCGAAGGCGGTTGTAGATCACCGCGGCCACGAGGCGCTGCTCGCGCGGCACGACGGTCTCCTTCTCGATCATCGACGCGATGATGAGGACGTCGTACGGCGTCAGGTTCTTCGACTTCGCGTACCGGAGATCGACCTTCCGCCACTGGCGGCGGAACGCCGTCAGCTGGTCGCGAACGAGCCGCCCCGACGACGTGAACTTCGTGAACTCGTACGTCGCCGGGAACAGGAAGCCCTCGATCGAGCTCAGCTTCCAGTCCTTGCGGAACTCGCGTGGCGGGGTGGCGCTGCCGCTCGCCTCGAGGTACCCGGTCTTCGTCAGTCGCGGCGTGACGCCGCGCTTGTCGATCGCGATCTCGCGAACGGCCGCCACGCGGTCGGCCATCTCGCGGCGCGTGAACCCCTCGGGGAAGATGATGTGAAGGCGCGCGGGAGGCGGGGTCGTCTGGACTGGCTCGGCTGCCTCCTCGCCACCGCTGCACGCTCCGAGCAGGAGCACCGCGAGGACGAGCGCAGCGATCGAGAGAGCACGACGGCTCACGCGCTCGACACCCGGGTGAGGTAGCTCTCGAGCAGGTGCGCAGCCGCCCGCGCGTCCTCGTCCGACTCGCCCCCGCCCCGCGACGCGAGCGCGGTCGTGAAGCGCTCGTCGTACGTCTCGACCGGGACGCCCACGACGCCGCGAAGCGCCTGGACGAACTCCTGCGTCTCGTCCGCCTGGCGGCCGTGCTCTCCGCGCAGCGTCAGCGGCAGGCCCACGACCACGAGCTCGACGCCGTGCTCGCGGACGATCGTGCCGAGCTCGTCGAGGCCGTTCGCGCTCGCCGCCTTCGCAACCGTGCCGAGCGGCCGCGCGATCGTCCCGGTCGCGTCGGAGATCGCGACGCCGGTCCGGGCGGCGCCGTAGTCGAGTGCGAGCACCTTCACAGCGCGGACAGGATCAGCCGCTCCGCCTCCGCGAGCGCGTCGGGCAGCTTCTCCGGATCCTTGCCTCCCGCGCGCGCCATCGTCGGGCGGCCTCCGCCGCCCCCGCCGACGATCGCTGCAGCGCCGCGCACGACGTCGGACGCGCTCACGCGCTCGGCGACGGTCTCGTCGAAGTTCGCGACGAGGTGGACGGCGCCGTCCTCGCGCGAGCCGAGAACGACGGCCGCGGGCGCGTGCTTCTGCTTGTAGCGGTCGGAGAGCTCGAGCAACTGGTCGGCGTCGAGACCCTCGACCGGCTGCACGATCACGTTCACTCCGCTCTCCGCCCGCACCTCGGGCTCCGGAATCTCGCGCTCCGGCTCGACGGCGGCCTGCTTCGAGCCGCGACCCTTCCGCAGCTCGACCACCTCGGCGCGCAGCGACTCGAGCTCGCGCGCGCGCTCGTCGAGCAGCGCCCACGCATCGCCCGACGTGACCGCCTCGATCCGCCGCACTCCCGCACCGACCGAGCTCTCCGAGAGAAGCACGAACGGGCCGATCTCCGCGGTCGAGGTCACGTGGGTCCCGCCACAGAGCTCGATCGAGTACTCGGGGACCTCGACGACGCGCACGATGTCGCCGTACTTCTCGCCGAACAGCATCGTCGCGCCGAGGCGCCGGGCCTCGTCGATCGGCGTCTCGAAGACGTGCACCGGCCGGTTCTCGAAGACGAGCTCGTTCACGCGCCGCTCGATCCGCTCGCGCTCCTCCCCGCTCAGCGCCTGGTCGTGCGTGAAGTCGAACCGGAGCTTGTCCGGGCGCACGGCCGAGCCCGCCTGGCGTACGTGCTCGCCGAGCGTCTCCCGCAGTGCCTGATGGAGGAGGTGCGTCCCGGTGTGGTTCGCCATCGTCGGGAAGCGGACGTTCCACGGCACGCGGGCGCGCACGCGGTCGCCGGCCGCGAACCCGGAGCCGCGGAGCAGGAGTGCCTGGTCGTCGCCGAAGCGGTACGCCTCGACCATTTCGGCGCGCGTCTCCGAGTCGTCGTCGCGCTCGACGATTCCCGCGTCGCTGACCTGCCCGCCTCCCGACGGATAGAAGGGCGACTCGCGCAGCTTCGCGAGGAACAGGCCGTCCTCGAGCTCTTCCAGGGCGCCGAGCTGCGTCAGCACGTCCGTCTTCGTGTAGCCGACGAACTCCGTCTCGAAGCCGGCCTCGCGCGAGAAGTCGGCTGCTCTCTGCACGTCCCCCGAGCCGCCCGCACGGGACACCTCGCGGTGGCGCTCCATCTCGGCGTGGTAGCCGTCGACGTCGACCGGCTGGCCGCGCTCCTCCGCAAGCTCGACGGTGAGCTCCACGGGAAAGCCGTAGGTCGCCGCGAGCGTGAAGGCCTGCTCGCCGGTGATGGCCTCGCCGCCCGAGAGCTCCTCGAACAAGCGCAGGCCCCGCTCGAGCGTCTCTCCGAAGCGTTCCTCCTCCTGGCGGAGGACACGCGCGATCTCGTCCGCCTTGGGCGGAAGCTCGGGAAAGGCGGCGCCCATCTGCTCGACGACGACGCCGGACAGCCGATGCACGTCGGCGAGTCCGATGCGCTGCGCCTGCTGGACGGCGCGGCGGATGACCCGGCGCAGGACGTAGCCGCGCCCTTCGTTCGACGGCGTGACGCCGTCCCCGACGAGGAACGTCATGCCGCGTCCGTGGTCGGCGAGGACGCGATGCGCCTTCGTCGCCGCAGGCGAGTCGCCGTAGCCGACGCCCGACTCGGCGGCGATCCACTCCATGATCTCGCGGTATCCGTCCGTGTCGTACACGGACATCACGTCCTGCAGGATCGCCGCGCCGCGCTCGAGCCCGAGCCCGGTGTCGATGTTCTGCGACGGCAGCGGAGTCAGCGTGCCGTCCGCGTGCTGCTCGTACTCCATGAACACGAGGTTCCAGAACTCGAGGAAGCGCGCGCAGCGCGTGCAGCCGGGGGCGCAGTCCGGTTCGCCGCAGCCGTGCTCGGTACCCCAGTCGAAGTAGAGCTCGGAGTCGGGCCCGCACGGCCCGGGGCCGCCTACCGACCAGAAGTTCTCCGCCGTGGGGAGCGGCACGATGCGCTCGGTAGGCATCCCGACCTTCTGCCAGAGGTCGATCGCGACCTCGTCCGGGCCGAGCTTCAGCTGCGGGTCCCCGGCATGGACGCTGACCCAGATCCGATCCCAGTCGAGCTGCATGCGCTCGCGCACGAACTCCGTGGCGAGGTCGATCGCGCCCTCCTTGAAGTACTGCCCGAACGAGAAGTTGCCGAGCATCTCGAAGAACGTGAGGTGGTGCGTGTCGAGCCCGACGTCGTCGATGTCGGGTGTGCGGAAGCACTTCTGCGAGGTGACCGTCAGCGGCGCCGGCGGATCCTCGAGGCCGAGGAAGAACGGCATCTGCGGTTGCATGCCCGGCGGTCGTGAGCAGGGTCGAACGGTCGTCGGCGCGCGGAACGAGCGACGCCGACGGGCAG
This sequence comes from uncultured Gaiellaceae bacterium, assembly GCA_963802865.1. Lineage (GTDB taxonomy): Bacteria > Actinomycetota > Thermoleophilia > Gaiellales > Gaiellaceae > GMQP-bins7. Next base: position 23,643 of record CAWDKB010000014.1, on the reverse strand, counting down.
CGCAGGTGGCCCTTCTCCTCGAAGAAGGCGAGGAAGCCCTCGCGAAGCTCCGCGGTCGTCTGCATGCAGGAAGTGTACGAACGGGTGTCGGCAGCTACGGAGCCGGCGGAGGAACGTCCGGCGGCGTCTGACCCGCCGTGCGCAGCTCCTCGTCGAGCTCCGACTGGCGCCGCGCCGAGGCGTCCTTCGCGACCTTGACCGCCTCGCCCATGTCCTTGCGAGCCCGGAACGCAGCGAAACCGTGGGACACCCCGGCCGCCGCGCCGCTCACCAGCTTCACGGGCGCGGTGATCGCGGTGGACACCGCACGCACGGCCGTGTCCGCGTTGTCGGCCATCGCGACCGCGCTGTCCGTCACGGTGTCGAGCTTGTCGATCTGGTCGTTCACGCGATCGACGGTCCCGCCGGCCTTCACGAGCACGGGCAGGAGGTCCCGCTCGGTGCCCTTGATGAACGACGAGAGCCGGGCGAACGTACCGCCCATGCGAACGAGCATGTACGCGAGGGCGACCCCGCTGAGGACGAAGAACACCGCGAGGGCGTAGTCGAGGACGTCGCCGGCGGTGGAAGCGAGGACGGTCATCGGGCGGATCCTAGAGGGTGCTACCCGGCGACTGCGGTGATGACACCCGCACCGACGACGGCGTCTCCGTCGTACACGACCGCGACCTGGCCGCGCGCGACTGCGTGGGCCGGCTCGTCGAGCTCGAGCGTGAATCCTCCGTTGGAGCTCGTCACCGACGTCCGTACCGGCGGGGAGCCGTAGCGGAGCTTGGTCTCGCCCCGCGAGACCTCGGACATAGAGATGCCCGCTGGCCTCGATCCTCGTCGCCGCGAGCGCAGCCTGCTCACCGACGACGACCGTGTTCGACGCGGGATCCGTCCGCAGGACGTACAGCGGGCGCACCGCCGCAACACCCAGACCGCGGCGCTGGCCCGGCGTGAAGCGCCAGTACCCCTCGTGCGAGCCGACGCGGTCGCCGTCCTGGTCGACGATCTGCCCCGAAGCTCGCGGTAGCCCCTGCCGCTCGAGGAAGTCGCGATAGTCGCCTCCGCCGAGGAAGCACGCCTCCTGGCTCTCGACCTTCGTCGCCGCCGCGAGCCCCGCCCGGGCGGCCTCGGCGCGCGTCTCCTCCTTCGTCTGCTCGCCGAGAGGAAAGCGCAGCCGGGTGAGCGAGCCCGGATCCACCGTCGCGAGCATGTACGACTGATCCTTCCGTGCATCCACGCCGCGCGCGACGAGCAGAGTCCCAGCGCGCTCGACGATGCGTGCGTAGTGGCCGGTCCAGAGCGTCTCCGCTCCTGCGCGCTCGGCGAACGCGAGCAGCTCGGCGAAGCGAAACGATCCGTTGCAGCGGATGCAGGGGTTCGGGGTCTCCCCCGCCTCGTACGCCGTCGGCGAACGGCTCCACGACCGCGCTCCTGAACTCCTCGCGGAGGTCGAGCGTCACGTGCGGGAGCCCGAGCGCGTGACACGTGCTCCGAGCCGACGCAACCGAGGCGGACGAGCAGCACGCGCGTTCGGCGTCGGGCGCCTCGGGGTCCTGCCACAGCCTGAGCGTCACCCCGACGGCATTCGGCGCCGCGCGCAGGAGCGTCACGGCGCTGTCGACGCCTCCGCTCATCGCGACGGCGACCCTCCCCGGCCCGGATTCATCGGCGCGCCTTCGCGACGAAGACCTGGCCGAGCGCGGATGCGAGCGCCTCCACGGCGAGCGCGTCGCCCCCGACGGACGCGGCCTCGAGCAGCGTGAGACCGGCGAGCTCCGCGTCGAGCCCCTCGGCCTCGGCCGAGACGACGACGTCGTCGAGCACGCCGAGTCGGACGGACGCCCACTCGCCTCCGCGCGTCGCATCTCCGAAGACGTCGATCGTCCCCATCGCGCTCAGGCTAGATGCTTCACCGGGAATTGGCGCCGCCGTGAATTTTCCGGTCAAGCATCTGGCGCTCTCGGGACGTGCTCCACCCTGCCGATGAAGTCCACGGCCGTTGCGAACCTGGCTAGCCAGGTGGGTGCCGTGCGGAGCGTCGGCAATGCCTAGCTCCGACGCCGGCTCCCTTTACGTGTCTGTTGGTTCACGTATAGGCCGTGGCCACGCACAGGGTCGAGCGCTCGGATACTAGCTCCCCGACTGGGTGGCGAAGCGCCACTCGAGCTCGACGGTGCCCTCGAGCCCGAGCATCGACGCCAGCTGCTCGGTGACTTCGAGCTGCCGACCCGGCTCGACGAGGGCGTTGTCGATCACCTCGCTCAGGACCTGCGTGTCGCCCGAGCGCAGCACGACCTTCGCTCCGCAGGGGAGCACCGGATGGGTCACGCCGAGCGACTCGGGCGCGAGCACCTGGCCGCACGTCGTCCGCTGGGCGTCGCCCGTGGCCCCGCGCGAGCCCGCGAAGGCGCTGTTCCAGCCGGACGGTGCCGGCGCGCTCGTCAGCGCCGCGGCGTCCTCGTCGCTCGCACGCTGCTCGACGATCGCGACGGCTGCGACGCCGACCAGCAGCGCGATCGCCGCGAGGAGGACGAGACGCTGCTCGAGCGTGCTCATGTCACGAAGGTTCCTCGAGCACCCGGATGCCGAGCTCCTCGAGTCGCTCCGGCTCGGCTCCGGAGGGCGCGCCGGTCAGCGGATCCGCGCCGCTCGCTACCTTCGGGAACGCGATCACCTGCCGAATGTTGGGCTCGCCGCGAGCAAGGCAACGAAGCGGTCGAGGCCGAGGGCAAAGCCGCCATGGGGCGGCGCGCCCATCTGCAGGGCGCCCAGGAACCAGCCGAACTTCGACTGCGCCTCCTCGCCGGTCATCCCCATCGCCCTGAACACGCGCTCCTGGACGTCGGAGCGATGGATCCTGATCGACCCCGAGCCGAGCTCCCAGCCGTTCCAGACGAGGTCGTAGTGCTGACTCAGGGCGCGTGCAGGATCGTCATCGATGAGCTCCTCGTGCCCGTCGAGCGCACCCGTGAAGGGGTGGTGTACGAACGTCCAACGCCCGGTCTCCTCGTCGAGCTGGAACAGCGGGAAGTCGAGGATCCAGTGAAACGCATCGTGCGTCTCGTCGACGAGCCCGAGCTCGCGACCGAGCTGCAGTCGCAGAGCGCCGAGGACGCGCTCGACGGCTGCCTGCTCGTCCGCGGCGAAGAGCACCGTCGATCCGGCCGGTGCAGCGAACGCCGCGAGCTCGGCCTTCGAGAGGAACTTTGCGATCGGCGAACGCACGTCGCCGTCAGAGCCGTACACGAGATACGCGAGCCCCTTCGCCCCCCACTCCTTCGCGAATTCCTCGAGCTTGGCGAGCTCGCCGCGGGACAGCTCGCGCGGGACGACCAGGTAGCGGACGACGGGCGCACCGGCGAAGACGCCGAACTCCGATGCGCGGGTCACCTCGGTCGCGTCCTGGATCTCGAGCCCGAACCTGAGGTCGGGCTTGTCGGATCCGTAGCGCAGCATCGCGTCGTCGTACGACAGCCGCGGGAACGGTCGTTCGGGCGGGTCCCGCTCGAGCGCCTCGAAGCACGCGACGACCACCCGCTCGAGCACCTCGAGGACGTCCTCGCGGGTGGGGAAGGCGAGCTCGAGGTCGAGCTGGCGGAACTCGAACTGACGGTCGGCGCGGAGATCCTCGTCGCGCCAGCACGTCGCGATCTGGTAGTAGCGGTCGAAGCCGCCGATCATCATGGCCTGCTTGAACAGCTGCGGCGACTGCGCGAGCGCGAAGAACGTGCCCGGCTGCAGGCGCACGGGAACCAGGAAGTCCCGCGCACCCTCCGGAGTTCCGAGAGTGAGGCCTGGCGTCCAGATGTCGAGGAACCCCTGCTCCTCCATGGAGCGGCGAATCGCAGACACGACGACTGCGCGCAAACGGAGGTTGCGTTGCATGCGCTCCGTGCGGAGATCGAGCCAGCGGTAGCGCAGCCGAAGCGTCTCGTCGACGTTCTCCTCGTCCAGCTGGAACGGGAGCGGAGTCGAGCGGGAGAGGATCTCGAGCTCGTCGACGAGCAGCTCGACCTCCCCCGTGGGCATCGAGGAATTCACGGTCTCCGCCGTCCGCTCCACGACCGCGCCGCGCGCCTGGAGCACGAATTCGTTCCGGATCTCCTTCGCGAGCTCGGCAGCGTCCGGGGAGTGCTCGGGGTTGATCACGAGCTGCGTGATCCCCGTGTGATCGCGCAGGTCGACGAAGACCAGGCCGCCGTGATCCCGCCGCCGCGCAGCCCAGCCCGCGAGAGTCAGCGTGCTGCCCGCGTGCGACTTCCGTGCCTCGCCGCACATGAGGTCGCGCCAGCTCATCTCGCCAGCGTCTCCAGCACGTCCTCGTGCCGGACGATGAGATCGTCCCGCCCTCCGCGCCGGATGCTCGCGTGCTCCGCGCCCGCGATCACCGTCGTCGAGGCTCCCAGCCTTCCCGCCTGGGTCAGCTGCCCCTTCAGGGAGCGGTCCGCGTAGTCGGTGTCGCAGGACACTCCCGCCTCGCGCAGCCGTGCGAGCCACACGGCGACTACGCCTTCCGGCGCGTCGGGCTCCCGAGCGAAGAACACGTCGATCGCCGGCGCCTCCGGCGGCGCCGCGCCCTCCTCCTCGAGCGCGAGCAGCAACCGCTCGATGCCGGCCCCGAACCCGACCCCGGGCGTGGGCGGGCCGCCGATCTCCTCGACGAGGTAGTCGTAGCGGCCGCCGCCCGAGATGGTCGCGTTCTCGTTCTCGAGCGGGCCGATGAACTCCCAGGTCGTGCGCGAGTAGTAGTCGAGACCGCGGACGAGCGTCGGTACGACCGTGTAGCGGACACCGGTGGTGTCGAGATCGCCCCGGACGGCCGCGAAGCGTGACGCACACTCGGAGCACAGGGAGTCGCCGATCTTCGGAGCCTCGTCGAGCGCGGCACGCACGCTCTCCGGCTTGGCCGCGTAGTTGTCGAAGACGCGGAGCGGGCTCGCCGAGGCCTTCTCTCTGGTCGCCTCGTCGAGGCGCTCCGCGTTCGAGGCGAGCCAGGAGCGGAGCTCCCCCAGGTACGCGGGACGGCACTCGCGGCAGCCGATCGAGTTCACCTCGAGCTCGTAACGGGTCACGCCGAGGCGGCGAAGAAGCGTGTCGTAGAGCTGGATCAGCTCGGCGTCGATCGCGGGATCGTCGCTTCCGATCGCCTCCACCGAGGCCTGCCAGTGCTCGCGGTACCGCCCCCGGCCAGGCGCTCCATAGCGATACATGGTCGCGATCGTGAACAGCTTCGCCGGCTGGGGATCGCGGTGGAACCCGTGCTCGACGTAGGCGCGACAGATGGGCGCGGTGCCCTCCGGCCGGAGCGTCAGGGAGCGGTCGGAGCGGTCGGAGAACGTGTACATCTCCTTCTGCACGACGTCCGAGCCCGCGCCGGACGTCCGCTCGAAGAGCGCCGTGTCCTCGAACACGGGTGTCTGGATCGGCCGGTAGCCGTAGAGCGAGCACAATCGCTCGAGCTCGCCGGTGACGCGTTGCCACTGCGGCTGCGCCGAGGGGAGGACGTCGTGCGTGCCGCGCGGCCGCTCGACCTTCGTCGCGTCGCTCATCCGGCGCGCTCCGCTCGGAGGTCGGCGAGGAACGGGTTGCGCTCGAGCTCGGCGCCCAGCGTCGTCGTCGAGCCATGGCCGGGATACACGACCGTCTCAGGCGGCAGCGTGTCCATCAGCATCGCGGAGCGAGCCTTGGAGCGTGTCCCAGTCCGATCCGGGGAAGTCCGTGCGTCCCGACCGAGCCCGCGAACAGGACGTCGCCGGAGAACAGGCACCCGTCGGCGTGGTACGCGAGGTGCGCCGGAGAGTGCCCGGGAACGCCGAGCACGTCGAAGTCGATACCGGCGACGCTCGATCGGTCTCGCCACCCACGAGAAGCACGTCGGGCGTGTAGGCGCGCACGCTGACTCCTGGCGGAGTGAAGCCTCCCGGAGGGGTCTCCAGCAGGAACCGCTCCCCCTCCGCCATGTACACCTGCGCTCCGGTTCCCTCCGCCAGGTCCGCGACGCCGAGCAGATGATCCCAGTGGCCGTGCGTCACGAGGATCCCCGCGCAGGAGGCGCCGAGGCGCGCGAGGGTCAGCCGCAGCTCGGTCGCGTCGCCGCTCGGATCGACGATTGCCGCCTCGCCCGCGCCCGTCTCGGCGCGTACGACGTAGCAGTTCGTCCCCATCGGACCGAGCGAAAGCTGTTCGACGCGAAGCGCCACGGTCGGCCTGCGTCAGCTCCCGCGGCCGTTGGCGTTGCTGCTGTTCGCCTGGCGCCGCTGGAAGGAGCGGTAGAAGACCCGGTCGAGGAAGTAGCTGAACGGGACGAAGATCGCGACGATGAGCAGCGTCTGCGTGAGCTTGGTCGCAAGCGGCAGGTCGGGCGACAGGATGAAGACCGTCGCGAACATGATCGGCGCGAAGATCAACGCGCGCTTGAACGTCCGCTGCCACGACGGCGCCTGATGCTCGCGCACCGGGCGGCTCGGGCTGGTCGAGGCCGACTTCGTGGCGCCCTTCGCGTCCGGCACCTCCTCCGGGTCGAGCTCGTTGCCCTCGTCGTCGACCCAGACGTACTCGTGCCGCTGCTCCTTCGCCTTGCGGCGGCGCTGCTTCTTCGTGGCCATGGACGCCGATTATGCCCGCGCCCGCCACGCGATCCGGCCGCCTCGGACGACCGTGCGCACGAGCTGCCCACCGAGGTGGTAGGCGAGATGGCGCCAGTCGTCGGCAGCGATGAGCGTGATGTCGGCGTCGTAGCCCGCGGCGAGCCGGCCCTTGCGCTCGGCGCGACCGAGGACGTGGGCGGCGTTGACCGTGCACGCGGCGAGGGCTTCCTCCGGCGCCAAGCCGAGCTGGGTCGCGGCCAGCGAGCAGACGAGCGGCAGGCTCTCGCAGAACGCACTCCCGGGGTTGAAGTCGGTCGCGAGCGCGACGGCCGCGCCCGCGTCGACGAGCTCACGGCCAGGCGGCATCGGACGGCCGAGGAAGAGCGCGCTCGCCGGAAGCAGCACTCCCACGACGTCGCTGGCGGCGAGCGCCGCGACACCGTCGGCCCCGGTCGCCTCGAGGTGGTCGACGGAGCGCGCCCCGAGCTCGATCGCGAGCGGAATCGCCCCGGCCTCCGTGAACTGATCTCCGTGCAGGCGCAGGGCGAGCCCCGCGTCGCGGCAGGCCATGAGGTAGCGCCGCGCCTGATCCGCGTCGAAGGTGCCACGCTCGAGGAAGACGTCGGCCGCCTCGGCCAGCGCCGCGGCGTCCGGAAGCACGTCGGCGAGCAGGAAGTCGAGGTACGCGTCGGCTCCATCCCCCTCGAACTCGGGAGGCACGGCGTGCGCGCCGAGCCACGTCGGGATACCGCCCGCCGCCCGGATCGCCCGCAGCTGTGCGAGCTCCGTCTCGCGGTCGAGGCCGTAGCCCGACTTCGCCTCGAATGTGGTCGTACCGGCACGGAGCATCCACCCCGCGTGACGCTCAACCGCTGCCGTCAGCCCTGCCTCGCCTGCAGCGCGGGTCACCCGCACCGTGGAGAGAATCCCGCCGCCGCGGGCGTGCAGCTCCTCGTAGCTTGCCCCGGCCGCACGCATCGAGAACTCGTCGACCCGATCGCCCGCGAAGCAGGCGTGCGTGTGGCAGTCGACCAAACCCGGGATCGCGCACAGGCCGCGCCCGTCGAGCTCCTCGACCTCGCCGTCGATCGACCGCAGGTCACGCATCGCACCGACCTCCGCGATGCGCGCGTCCTCGCAGAGGACGTAGCCGTTCCCGACGACGTCCACCGCTCGAAGGTCGGCTCCCCGGAGCGGAGCGCCGGTCCCCGCAGGCGTCACGACCTGCGCGAGGTCGCGGACGAGGAGCCGGGTCACCGGTGCGTCGCCGGCACGGAAGGCAGATCCAGCCCGCTCTCGCGAGCCAGCTCGAGCGCCTCGTCGTAGCCCGCGTCCGCGTGCCTCATCACTCCGGTGCCGGGATCGCTCGTGAGGACGCGCTCCAGCCGCTCCGCCGCTGAGTCGGTGCCGTCCGCGACCACCACCATCCCCGCGTGGATCGAGTTCCCGATGCCGACGCCGCCGCCGTGGTGCACGCTCACCCAGGTCGCCCCCGACGCGACGTTGAGCAGCGCGTTCAGGATCGGCCAGTCCGCGATCGCATCCGAGCCGTCGCGCATCGCTTCGGTCTCGCGATACGGCGACGCCACGGAGCCCGAGTCGAGGTGGTCGCGCCCGATCACCACCGGCGCCGACACCGTCCCGGCTCGCACGAGCTCGTTGATCGCGAGACCGGCGCGCGCGCGATCGCCGTAGCCGAGCCAGCAGATTCGCGCCGGAAGACCCTGGAAGGCGACCCGGTCCGCCGCCAGCTCGAGCCAGCGCTGGAGGAGCGCGTCGTCCGGGAACAGCGCACCGAGCTCACGGTCGATCGCGGCGATGTCTGCCGGGTCGCCCGAGAGAACCGCCCAGCGGAAAGGCCCGATCCCCCGGCAGAAGAGCGGTCGGATGTACGCGGGAACGAACCCCGGGTACGAGAACGCCTCGTCGAGGCCTGCCTGCTGCGCCTCCCCGCGGAGGTTGTTCCCGTAGTCGAAGACGTGGCATCCGAGACGGACGAATTCGGCCATCGCCCGCACGTGCGCGACGATCGACTCGCGCGCGAGGCGCAGGTACTGCTCCGGATCGCGCTCTCGCAGGGCGCTCCGCCTCCTCGATCGGCACCTCCGCCGGCACGTAGCCGGTCAGCGGATCGTGCGCGGCCGTCTGGTCCGTGACGAGATCGAACAGCTCGCCGCGTGACACGAGCTCGGGGAACACGTCGGCAGCGTTGCCCAGGAGCCCCACGGACAGCGCGCGGCGCTCGGCCGCCGCGGCACGAACGCGTGCGAGTGCGTCGTCGAGCGAGTCCGCGACCTCGTCGAGATAGCGCGTCTCGAGGCGTCGCTCGATCCGGCTGGGATCGACCTCGACGCACAGAATCGCGGCGCCGGCCATCGTCGCCGCGAGCGGCTGGGCGCCGCCCATCCCGCCGAGCCCGGCAGTCAGGACCGTCCGCCCCGTCAGGTCGGGCGAGCCGAAGTGCCGTTCCCCTGCCGCCGCGAACGTCTGGTACGTGCCCTGGAGGATTCCCTGGGTGCCGATGTAGATCCAGCTGCCGGCCGTCATCTGGCCGAACATCGTCAGCCCCTCCGCCTCGAGCCGGCGGAACTCGTCCCAGGTCGCCCAGCGCGGGACGAGCAGGGAGTTCGCGAGCAGGACGCGCGGCGCCCACTCGTGCGTCCTGAAGACCCCGACGGGCTTTCCGCTCTGGACGAGCAGCGTCTCGTCGGCGTCCAGCCGGAGGAGCGTGCGCACGATGTCCTTCAGCGCAGCGTGGCTGCGCGCGGCGCGTCCGCTTCCCCCGTAGACGACGAGCCGTTCCGGGTGCTCGGCAACCTCCGGGATCGAGGTTGTTGAGGAGCATGCGCAGCGGGGCCTCCGTCTGCCAGGACCTGCGCGCTGAGTACCGATCCGCGTGGCGCCCGGATCGAGGAGAGGTCGCCGCAGAGCGACTCGACGAGAGCGTCCGTCGTCGCAGCACTCACGACGAGCGCCCCGACCTCGCGCTCGGCCGCATCGACGACCACTCCATTGCGAACGGCATCGGCGACTCGCTCGATGTCCGCACTCAGCGACCTGTCCTCGACGAGACGCTCCGACAGGGTCCGCACGAGATCGTGGACCGCCCGCACGCCCTCACCCGGCTGGAGCGGCGCGAGGAACTCGATCGCCTGCGTCCCGGCGAGGAGCTCGATGGCGAGCGTGTGCTCCGCGTTCGAGAGCACGCGCAGCGCCTTGAGCCCGGCCGCGTTGCCCATCGACACGTGGTCCTCCTGCCCGGCGCTCGTCGGGATCGAGTCGACGCTCGCGGGATGCGCGAGCACCTTGTTCTCCGAGACGAGCGCGGCGGCGACGTACTGCAGGATCATGAACCCCGAGTTCAGCCCGCCCTCCTCGACCAGGAACGGCGGCAGGCCCTCCGACAGCGTCGGATTGACGAGGCGCTCCGTGCGGCGCTCGGAGATGCTCGCGAGCTCGGCAACGGCCATCGCGAGCACGTCGAGCGCGAAGGCGATCGGCTGGCCGTGGAAGTTCCCGGCGGAGACGATCTCGTTGTCGTCGAGCAGCACGAGCGGGTTGTCGGTCGCGGCGTTGAGCTCGATCGCCACGGTGCTCTCGGCGTAGTCGAGGAGGTCGCGACAGGCTCCGTGCACCTGCGGCGCGCAGCGGAGCGCATACGCGTCCTGCACGCGATCGCACCAGCGGTGGGACTCGATGATCGCCGAGCCGTCGAGCAGGCGCCACACGTTCGCCGCGGAGTCCTGCTGGCCCTTGAGCGGGCGAGCCTGGTGGATGGCGGGCAGGAAGCTCGTCCGCGAGCCCTGCAGCGCCTCGAGCGAGAGCGCGCAGGCGAGGTCTGCGGTCGCGGCGAGGCGGCGAGCACGAACGAGCCCGAGCGCGGCCATCGCGGTCATGAACTGCGTCCCGTTGATGAGCGACAGGCCCTCCTTGGTCGCAAGTCGGATCGGCTCGAGTCCCACCGTCCGCAGTGCCTCGGCGCCCGCGAGCCGCCGCCCCTCGACGAACGCGTAGCCCTCCCCCACCAGCGGGAGCGCGAGATGCGCGAGGGGCGCAAGATCGCCGCTGGCACCGACCGAGCCGCGCGCCGGCACCTCGGGCAGGACGCCGCGATTCAGGCACTCGAGCAGCAGCTCGACCGTCTCGACACGCGCGCCCGAGTAGCCCTTCGCGAGCGCGTTCGCGCGGAGGAGCATCGCCGCTCGAACGACGTCGTCGGGGTACGGCTCCCCGACCCCGCACGCGTGGCTGCGCAGCAGGCGAAGCTGGAGCTCCTCGGTCTGCTCGTCGGGGATGTGCGCCGACACGAAGCGGCCGAAGCCCGTATTGACGCCGTACGTGTGCTCGCCGCGAGCGCCCTCGACGAGCTCGCGCGCCGCTCGCATGCGTTCCTTGGCCGTCTCGGCGATCGCAGCCTCGGCGCCTTCGACCGCGACCGTCCAGACGTCGCCGAGCGCAAGGTCCTCCCCCGTGAGCGAGATCGGCGGAGCCATCACGCGAGTCTAGAAGCGAGCACGCGCTCGAGAACCCGCGAGGCGTCGATCCCGGGAATGTCGACTCCGGCGCGCTCGGCCGTGTCGAGGACTCGTTCCGGCACGAGCCCGACGAGCTCGCCACCCCGAATCGAGACGCCGCGGGCCGCCGCTTCCGCGCGCACTCGCTCGACGACCTCGTGCAGCGGCGCGAGGTCGACGTCGAGGACGTTCATGCTCACCTGCACGCGGCCCGACGCCGGGAGGAAGAGGCCGATCGCCTGCACGCCCGGCATGCCGCCACTCGACTCGCGCACGGCTTCTGCGACCGCGACGGCGATCGCGAGGTCGTCCGTCTCGAGATCGAGGTTGTAGGCGACCAGGGGCGCGCGGGCGCCCACGAGTACCACGCCCGCACGCGGATCGACCGCAGGCGGGCCCGCATCGGGCTCGAGCTCGCCGGCCTCCACTCGCCGGGTGAGCTCGGTCAGGCCGCCACGTCGGAAGAACGCCGGTCTGCGGCCCGAGCCGACCTCGCCGTAGAGGAAGACGGGGAGCCCGAGCTCGGAGCCCAGCCGTCGTGCCACGCAGAGCGCAGCCGACTTCGCGCGCTCCATCTCGGCCGAGTCGAGCGGCACGACCGGCACGACGTCGACGGCGCCGACCCGTGGATGCACTCCGACGTGCGTCTCGAGGTCGACGACTCGTATCGCCTGGGCGACACCGGCAACGAGGGACTCGACGAGGGCGTCGTCCTCTCCCGCCAGCGTGAACACCGATCGATGGTGGTCGGCGTCGGAGTGCACGTCGAGAAGCGCAGCATCCCGGCTGAATGCGCGACCGATCTCGGCGATGGCCGCGGCGTCGCGCCCCTCGGAGACGTTGGGCACGGCCTCGAGCACGGTCCGTACCCTACGAAGCCGTGTCCACGCAGGAGCCAGAGACGACCTCTCACGGGAATTGGCGCACGTTCCTGCGACTCCTCGGGTTCCTGCGCCCGTACCGCGGTTCGCTCGCCATCTCGTCCATCCTCGCCGTGCTCTCCCAGATCGCGGGAATCCTCGTGCCCGTGCTCACGGGCGTCGTCATCAACGAGCTCGAGGGCGATCCGGACACGCGCGTGCTGTCGCTCTGGATCGCCGCCATCGTTGCCCTCGGCCTCGTCCGCGGGGCTCTGATGTACGGGCGGCGCATGATCTCCGGCCGCCAGGCGCTCGGCGTCGAGTACGACATGCGCGACGAGCTCTACTCCCACTTCCTGCGTCTGTCGTTCGGCTTCTACGACCGCTCGCAGACGGGTCAGTTGATGTCGCGGGCGACGATCGACCTGCAGTCCGTCCGCTTCTTCCTCGGCTACGGCCTGATCTTCTTCGCCCAGCACCTCGTGACGATCGTCGTCGTGACGGCGGTCCTGTTCGTCTACAGCTGGCAGCTCGCCCTCGTGGCCCTCGCGATGACCCCGATCATCGCGCTCACCGCCTATCGCTACAGCCACGTCTCGCACCCCGTGCTCCGAGACGTGCAACAGAAGCTCGCCGACGTCTCGACCGTCGCCGAGGAGTCGATCACCGGCGTGCACGTGGTGAAGTCGTTCGCGCAGGAGGAGCGCCGCGCGGAGCGGTTCGAGGAGTCCGCGGACGCGGTCTTCGACCAAACCCTCGCCGCGAACCGGCAGCGCGCCCTGTACGTGCCGCTGCTGACCTTCCTGCCGCTCGTCGCGCAGGCGCTCGTGTTGCTCGTCGCGGGCCGCATGGTCATCTCCGGCTCGATCTCACTCGGGACGTTCTTCGCGTTCAACCTCCTGCTCGCGATGCTCGTGATGCCGCTGCGCATGCTCGGCATGTGGATCGGCCAGGCGCAGCGGGCGATCGCCGCCGGCGAGCGCATCTTCGAGCTCCTCGACGAGCCCGAGGACATTGCCGACCGGCCCGACGCGCGTCCGCTTCCGCCCGGGACCGGTCACGTCGTCTTCGAGGGCGTCGACTTCGGCTACGACCCGGCGCGACCGGTGCTCGAGGACATCAGCCTGGACGTTCCCGCGGGGCGAACGATCGCGCTGATCGGGCACACGGGGTCGGGCAAGACGACGCTCGCGACGCTCGTCCCGAGGTTCTACGACGCGACGGCCGGACGGGTGCTCGTCGACGGAGTCGACGTGCGCGATCTCCAGCGGCGTTCGCTCCGCCGTGAGATCGGAGTCATCTCGCAGGATCCCTTCCTCTTCTCGGCCTCGATCCGCGACAACATCGCGCTCGGCATGCCCGACGCCCCGCAGGAGGCGGTCGAGGCCGCCGCCCGCGCGGCGCAGGCACACGACTTCGTGCTCGAGCTCCCGCACGGCTACGACACGGTCATCGGGGAGCGCGGGATCACGTTGTCGGGCGGCCAGCGGCAGAGGATCGCGATCGCGCGAGCGCTGCTCATCGATCCGCGCATCCTCGTCCTGGACGACGCGACGGCGTCCGTGGACGCGACGACGGAGGCGCGCATCCGCGCCGGCCTGCGCGAAGTCATGCGCGACCGGACGACGATCATCATTGCGCACCGTCTCTCCACGATCGCGCTCGCCGACGAGGTCGTCGTCCTCGACCACGGGCGCATCGCGGCGCGCGGAACACAGGCGGAGCTTCTGGAGGAGAGCCCCGTCTTCCGCGAGATCCACGAGCACGGGCTCCTGCAACAGGTCGTCGCCGGATGAAGGTCTGGCAGGCCGGTACCCATCTCACCGACGAGCGCGGGGCCCGCGTCGAGGACTGGACCTGGGCGCAGACGCGCCGGCGACTCGGCGTCCTCGTCCGGCTTGCAAGCCCGTACAAGGGACGCACGGCGCTCGCGCTCGTCACGCTCGTCGCCTACACCGTGGTCGCGCTGGTTCCGCCGTATCTCGCGAAGCTCGCGGTCGACGACGGCCTGGCGGAGGGCGACGTCCGGGCGCTGACGGCGATCGTCGTCGCCTTCCTGGCGGCGGGCGTGGCCGCGTTCGTCCTCTCCGGCGCGCAGACCTACTTCACCGGTTGGGTCGGTGAACGGGCGCTCGCCGACCTGCGGATCAAGCTCTTCCGGCACCTCCAGCGCCTCTCGCTCGGCTACTACGAGCGCAATCGCACGGGCGCGATCGTGAGCCGGATCACGAACGACGTCGAGGCCCTCGACATGCTCGTCACCGATGGGATCTCGAGCCTCGTCCAGAACTCGCTGGTCCTCGCGGGAACCGTCGTCGTGCTCTTCATCCTCGACTGGCGCCTCGCGCTCGCGACGCTCGTCGTCCTGCCGCTCATGGGGCTCGCGACCGCGTGGTTCCGATCGCGCTCGAACCGCGCGTACCGGCGCGTGCGAGAGCGACTCGGTCTCGTGACCGCAACGCTCGCCGAGGACATCTCCGGCATGCGCGTCGTGCAGTCGTTCACGCGCGAGCCCACGAGCCAGGTGACGTTCCGCGGTGTCAACGACCGCTACCGGGAGGCGAACTACGAGACGGTGATCCTGAACGGCCTCTATTTCCCCGCGGTGGACGTGCTGTCCTCGGTCGCGACCGCGATCGTCCTGGGCGTCGGCGGCTGGCTCGTCGTCGAGGGCGAGCTGACCATCGGGACGCTGCTTGCATTCACGCTCTACCTCGCGAACTTCTTCGACCCGGTCCAGCAGCTGTCGCAGCTCTACAACACGTTTCTCTCGGCAACCGCCGCGCTCGACCGGATCACCGCGGTCCTCGACGAGGAGCCGGAGGTGGTCGACGCTCCCGCTGCCGGTGCTCTCCCCCAGGTTCGCGGCGATGTCAGCTTCGAGAACGTCACGTTCGGATACGGGACCCTGCCCGACGTCCTGCGCGACTTCGAGCTCGACGTGCCTGCGGGCACGACCGTTGCGCTCGTCGGCCATACGGGAGCCGGGAAGTCGACGATCGCGAAGCTCCTCGCCCGCTTCTACGACCCGCGCTCCGGAAGGATCACGATCGACGGTCACGACCTGCGGGACGTGACCCAGGAGTCGCTCCGGCGGCAGCTCGGGATCGTTCCTCAGGAAGGCTTCCTCTTCGCCGGCTCGATCGCGGACAACATCGCGTTCGGCAGGCCCGGCGCGTCTCGTGCCGAGCTCGAGACGGCGGCGGGCGCCGTCGGCGTCGACTCGTTCGTCAGCGCACTTCCGGATGGCTACGACACGGAGGTCGGGGAGCGGGGATTCAAGCTCTCACTGGGCCAGCGGCAGCTGGTCGCGTTCGCCCGCGCCCTCCTCGCCGACCCGCGCATCCTCATCCTCGACGAGGCGACCTCGTCGGTGGACATCGGCACCGAACGGCGGATCGAGCGAGGGCTGCGCACGCTCCTTGCCGGCCGTACCGCGTTCATCATCGCCCACCGGCTCTCGACGATCCGCAGCGCTGACGTGATCGTCGTGCTCGACCACGGCCGCATCGTCGAGATCGGCACCCACGACGAGCTCATCGCCGGCAGCGGGCAGTACACGAGCCTGTACGGCGACTGGGCGGCGGAGGTCGCCTAGCGGAACCGCACCGCGAAGGTTCTAAGCTCACGTCCATGGCAGAACCCGAGAGCGACGAGCTCGTCGCGATGGAGGCGGCCGAGGAGGCTGCGGCCGAGGCCGCCGAGGCGGCCGCGGAAGCACGGCTCACGCCCGACGAGGCGATCGCTCCCATGCACCTGCGGGTGCCCGCGCGCGGGAATCGAAAGCTACGCCGGCTGCTCGAGCGCGTCGACGCCGACCCACAGATCAAGGCGTGGTGGCACGTTGCGAACCTGAACGCGGTCCTCCGCCTCCAGATCAACGACCACTCCTGGGTGCACATCCAGATCATCACGAACATCGCTCTCAAGATCACGCGACTCCTCGTGAAGCACGGCGTCACGCCCTCGCTCGTGCGCGACTACCGGATGACGCCCGACGACTCGGAGGTCGTCGTCGTGCTCGCCGCGCTCCTCCACGACGTCGGGATGTCCATCCACAGACGCCACCACGAGGACTGGAGCCTCTTCCTCGCCGAGCCCAAGATGCGCGAGCTGCTCGACGGCATCTACGACGAGCCGGAGCGCACGGTCGTCGTGTCGGAGGCGTTGCAGGCGATCACGAGCCATCGGGCGGACGGAGAGCCGCTGTCCGTCGAGGCGGGCGTCCTGCGCGTCGCGGACGCGCTCGACATGGCGAAGGGCCGCTCGCGAATCCCGTTCGAGCGCGGGTCGGTCTCGATCCACTCGCTCTCCGCGGCCGCCATCGACGAGGTGCGGATCACGGACGGCGAGAGCCGCCCGGTCATGGTCGAGATCGTCATGAACAACTCCTCGGGGATCTACCAGGTCGACGGGCTGCTCAAGGCCAAGCTCCGCGGGTCCGGGCTCGAGCAGTACGTCGAGGTGGTCGCGCGGATCGACACCGATGCCGAGAAGCGGCTCGTGCCCGTGTACCGCCTCGATGTGAGCGAGTCGAGGCATCAGGACTAGAGCTCTCGCCCGGTACACTGCCCCCGCCGTTGCGGGGTCGTCTAACGGCAGGACGCCCGGCTCTGGACCGGGAAGTTGGGGTTCGAATCCCTGCCCCGCAGCCTCGTTGGCCCGTTGTCCGAGGCGGTTACGCTCGTGACAAGCTTTCTTAGCCTTTTGTAAGCATTCACGGCAGCGCTCGTAGCACCTCCTGCTACCGTCAGCCGATCGAGCGACACGAGCGGTCCTGTGTGGACCGCGCCCCTGTCCCCGCCCAGGAGGTACCGGTTGAGAGCCCTACTCGTTGGCTTGCTTGCATTCGTACTCGTGACGCAGGCTGCGGCGGCGGCAGTGCAGGGGACCGCGGCGCGGGCTCACGGCAACGCGGCGAAGGCGAAGTCGGTCCGTCCTCCCGAGACGCTCGACGAGCGCCTGCAGGTCAAGGTCGCTGCCGCGCGCAAGTTCCGCGGGACGATCCGGTTCTTCGAGAACCATCGTTACCTCCTCGGCTCGACCCCGCATCGCTCCACCGCTGCGCAGGCCCTGGATCGAGCCGAGCGTCGCCTCGAGCAGCTCACGGGGACGATTGCGTGGCTTCGGAGAGCGATTCGCGAGCGCGACCACCGCCGGGACGCGAAGCTCTCGCCCCGCGCCGTCATCTGCGACGTCTTCGGTCCGGACTGCGACTCCGCCGCTGATGTCGCCTGGTGCGAGTCGGGTTGGCGGACGACCGCGCAGAACGGCCAGTACCTGGGCATGTTCCAGATGGGCTCCCATGAGCGCTCCCTCTTCGGCCACGGACCGACGGCACGCGAGCAGGCGGTCGCCGCACGCAAGTACTTCGTCCTGTCGGGCCGCGACTGGAGCCCCTGGAGCTGCAGGTACGCCATCTCCTAAGGTCGCGAGGTTTTCGTCGCAAACTGCGGCTCCAAGCTCGCGCCAAGGGTTTCGCCGGCCGTGTCCTTCTGGTAGGTGTCGGGCAACGTGTGGGGACAGCGGAAGCGCGACCGCCTTCGGCCCCTGGATGAGGCTGCGGCATACGCGCGTTGCCACGGCGACCGCGACGAGAACGTCCGCATCGTGAAGCTCCCTCCGCGCAGGGTGCGCTACGAGACCGTGCTCTCGAACGGTGAGAGCATCAGGCGCGACTTCGAGACGCGGCTGGACACGCGCGAGCCCGAAGCCTCGCTCTAGAGCGCACTCAACCGCGACTCCGCGCGCCGAGGGGGCCCTCCGCCGATTCGCTACCCTTCTCCCCCGCCACGGCCCATTCGTCTAGTGGCCTAGGACACCGCCCTCTCACGGCGGCGGCACGGGTTCGAATCCCGTATGGGCCTTCAAGGGGGCATGGCTAAGCGGATTTGGCTTAGCTATGCGGGTCATACGTGCCGCAAATGACGGGAATGAGCAAAGCGTGCTGTCCCGGTGCTGTCCCGGGACCTTGCCGAATCGGACAACGAGCTAGCTGAGCGCGGCGAGAGCGCCGGCGAACTCTCGAGCTTCCTCTCCGAGTTGCTCGACGAAGACGAGGGCAGCGGCTTGCGCCTCCGCGTTCCGCTCCGGTCGCCTACACGCGAAGCACATTGGGGCAGGGACGTTGCCCGCCTGGAACTTCAGCGCGTGCCCCGTCGAGACGTCCGTTGGCTCGCCGCAGACGCCGCATACGACCTCGACGGTCTCCTTCTTCGCCACCTCGCGCAGTCGCCGGTCGATCTCTGCGCGCAGCCAGCGCCGGACGTTCTCGCACGCCTCGTCGATGCCCAGGCGGTAGTCAATGTCGGCGGCGAGCACCATCTCTTCGAGTTCCGGGATACGTTCTTGGTTACGTGGGATACCGCAAACCCGGAGACGCCACCTGAGGGCGCGGTCATCCCCGGCTCGCAATGGCTCACTCGTCGAGGACCCCTGCCAGTGATGGGGCGGAGCCGATACCGGTCGCCCCCAGAGGGTTTCGCCGCAAGAACACCGCGATCGCTCGAGCGACGGGCTCGGGACGCTGGATCTGCAGGAGATGACCCACGCCTTCGATCGTGCACTCCTCTATGTACGGAAGCGAGGAGCGGAGAAACTCGGCGATCTCGACCCATACGGGTTGGGTTTCGGCGCCCAGCACGGACAGGACTGGCCGGTGTATGGCGGCAGCCTGCTCGGGGCCGAAGGACCAGACGGGTAGCGAGGGCAGCTCGACGCCGAAGAAGGTGTCCGCGTCTTCGATCGATTGTGCAACCACGCCGGGGATCCGCTCCTCGAGCAGCGCCTTGCACTCTTCCCATTCGAGCCCGCTTGCGGCAGCAGCGAACATGGCGAACGCTCCCGCGTGATCGCCTCTTCCGTATGCGTCAAATACGGGGCCGGCTGATTCCAGGAACGCCTGGCCGAGAGGCAGCGATACCAGCGTCGGCTCCAGGAGAGTGAGCGTGTGCACCCTCTCTGCGTAGTCGAGAGCCAGTTGGGCTGCGATCGACGCGCCGGTCGAGTGCCCCGCGATGTGAGCGCGCCGTACACCGAGATGGTCGAGCAACGCGGCAGCGTCGGCGGCGTGGTCCCCCATGCTCACCGGCGGTGGCGTGTGCGTGCTGCCGACCCAACCGCGCTTGTGATAACGGATCAGCTGGTACTGGTTGGCCAGTGACGGTTCCGTGAGGAGCGGCACGAAGCAATCGGCAATGAGCATGTCGATCAGAAGCACCGGCTCGCCTGATCCGCGTATCTCGAATTCCAGTTCTACGCCGTTGACCTTTACTCTCTCCACGCGTCCTCCTCGCTCGTCGGAATCGGGGTTCTCAAACCAGATGCGTGAGCACGACCGTTACGGCGGTAACAGCCCCGGTTACAAAGCCGCCACTCAGCAGGCACGGGACGCGGCAGCGCGTGGAGAGTGGGAGGAGGCGTTCGACCTCTTGATGGAGGCGGACGCGGGCGGCCTCCTGAGCCGTGCCGACCTAGCGCTCCTCGGCGAGGTCGCCTACGCCACGGGCGACCTCAACGTGACGGTCGAGGCGTGGGAACGTGCGCATGCGGCGTCTGTGCAGGCGGGCGACGAGGTCGCCGCGGGAGGCGCAGCGGTTCGCGTTGCCATGCACCTGCTTCTCGACACCGCGCTGATGGCTCCGGTGCGCGGCTGGCTGGCACGCGCAGAGCGCCTGCTCGACAATCAGGATGAGACGTCGGCTCACGCCTGGCTTGCGGCCGTCCGGACGTACGAGCGACTGTTGACGGGCGACCTCCGGAGCGCCCGCGACTGGGCGCGACGCGCCGTCGAGATCGGTGAGAGGTGCGACCCGGCGGCCTCCGCTGTCGGGCGGGTGGCCGAAGCGCGGCTCCTCATCCTGGGCGGCGACGTGCACGAAGGTCTCGCGCTCCTCGACGAGGTGGGCGTGGCGGTGGTCTCCGACGACCTCGATCCGCTCTCGACCGGCCTTGTCTACTGCGAGCTCGTCTGCGCCCTCCAGGGACTCGCACAGTACGACGCCGCCGAGGAATGGACGGAGGCGATGGAGCGGTGGTGCAAGACCAACGCCATCGGCAGCCTCCACGGACGCTGCAGGGTCCATCGCGCGGAGGTCCTCAGGCTGCGCGGATCGTTGGACGAGGCGGAAGGCGAAGCGCTCGCGGCGTACGAGGAGCTACGCCCGTACTTGCGACGCGAGCTCGGATGGCCCCTGACCGAGCTCGGCCGGATCCGGCTACGGAAGGGAGACGTCGACGGTGCCGAGCAAGCGTTGCTGGCCGCGCATCGAGCCGGGTGGGATCCGCAGCCGGGTCTCGCGCTCGTCAAGCTGGCGCAAGGAGACGTCGCCGCCGCGGCGGGCTTCATACGAGACGCGCTTGACCGTCCTCCACGAGTCCCCTCGAAGGAGCTACCACCGGACACAGAGTTGCAGCGGGCGCCGCTGCTCGAGGCGCAGGTCGAGATTGAGATCGCGGCCGGCAACATCGATCGAGCCCGCGCGGCCGCCGACGAGCTGAAGCTCGTGGCCGACCGATTCCACAGCAAGGCACTCGTCGCGGGCGCCAGCCTCGCTCGAGGGCGGGTACGCCTGGCGGAGGGCGATCCGACCGCCGCGCAAGAGCTCCTGTCGCAAGCCGTGCGACTCTGGAACGAGGTCGGTGCCCCCTACGAAGCGGCGGTCGCGCGCATGAGCCTCGCTGAGGCCCTCGCAGCCGCGGGCAGCGACCCGCAGGCCGCCTTGGAGCTGCAGGCGGCGCGTGCCGCCTTCGAACGTATCGACGTCGCGGGAACGCACGAGCAGCCAGCCGCAGGAATCAGCGTTTCTCGCGAGGGAGACTACTGGTCGCTCATGTTCGACGGGCGTACGGTGCACGTGCGAGACCTCAAGGGCATGCGCTACCTCGCACGGCTCTTCGCGCAGCCTGGCCGGGAGTTCCATGTACTCGATCTCGTCGCCGCCGAGAGCCCAGGGAACACCTTCGAAGAAACCGGCCGGGCCGTCCTGTCGCGCGCGGCGCTCGGCGATGCAGGCGAGATGCTCGACGCGCGGGCCAAGAGTGCATACCGCCGACGCCTCACGGAGACCGAAGCCGATATGGAACAGGCACGCGCACTCGGCGATACCGAGCGCGCGGCGCAGGCCGAATTCGAACGCGACTTCCTGGTGCGAGAACTCTCGCGCGCCGTTGGCCTCGGCGGTCGCGATCGGCGAGCGGCGTCAGCGTCTGAGCGTGCTCGCGTCGCTGTCACCCGTGCGATCCGACACGCGATCGCCAGCATCCGGGGCCACGATCGCGAACTCGGCGCGCATCTCGATGCTGCGATCCGCACCGGCACGTATTGCGCCTACGCTCCCGACGCGCCCCGAGTCCGGGCGCCGTGACGACGAGAGAGCAACTCGCGATCGACGGCGTCTGCACTGTCCTGCTTGAGGACGAATGTCAGTCTTCCGCCTCGCTCCGTGTCGGCTACCACTCGGTGAACCAGGCCGCTCATGCCGTGATCCGCGCCGATCCGTGTTGCACTCACCACCTGTATTGCTCCGTGCCGCCACTCGGGAGAGGCCTCGAGCTTGTCGCTGAGCCACACCGAGCCGAGAACTGCGTCGTCGTAGACAACCCCTCGCGCTTCATGACGGGCTAAGTCTCCTCCACCGCCAGGGCATGGCGGCATCACGAGTCTGTAGGAGGGCTGCGTCGTCGGGGGCGCAAAACCCCCAGCCCGCATACATCAATTTCAGGATTGGGCGGGACTACTACGAGAGCTCGCCCGGCAGAGCACCAGTCTAGGTCGCCTCGAATCAAGCGAGCGTCGATGGCCGAACCGAAGCGTCAGGCCCCTTGCGAGGGGCCTTCCTCGCTGGAGTCGGAATCAAGGTGCCCATTCTCGTATTTCGGCGACGCGTCGCTGCACCGCGTGAAGGTGTTTCAGCACACCGCGTGAAGTTGCAACCGTGTTCGACCCTGATCCCGCTTCGCGCGCCGATTCGACTCACCTGGCCACGCCCCAGGTGAGCGCAGGCCTGCACACGCTCCAGATCCTGACGACCGAGCACTGGAGCCTACTCGCCGCCCGCAGCCTCGTCTATACGGAGGCAATGAGCCGCACGTCGATCTTCGTGGCCGCTCTCTCGGGCGCCGTGGTGGCACTCGCACTCGTCGCCCAGGCGACCGACTTCGGAACGGGCTTCGTCGGCTTTGCACTCGTGCTGCTGCCCGTCGTCTATTTCCTCGGTTGGGCGACGGTCGTCCGCCTCTCTCAGGTGAATCTCGAGAACGCTCGCTGGGTGCAGGGAATGAATCGCATCCGCAACGCGTACCTGCAGCTCGCGCCTGAGCTCGAGCCCTACTTCGTCACCAGTAGGTACGACGACGACGCGGGTGTTCTCGAGAGCACCATCGCACACGTTGGCCCGCCGCCTCGGTACCAGCCGTTCGTCTCCGCGCCCGGGGTCGTCGCCGTTATCAACTCGGTCGTCGCAGGTGCCGTGGCCGGAGTCGCTGCGATGGCGTTCGACCTTGACATCGCTTGGTCGCTCGTCGCGAGTGGCGTGTTCTTCGTCGCATCAATCGGCTCCTTCGTCGTCTGGGCGAGGGGTAGGGTCGGCCGGTTCCTTTCGGGCTCCGCGCCTCTATTTCCCACTCCGGCGGTCGGCGGCGACTGAGGGACTCCTAGCAAGGGACGATGCCGGCGGTCCGCGCCAAGGGACAGCTCTACCGTTCGAGGAAATACTCGAGCGACTTGCCCTTAGCGGGATTGAACCTGGCCGACGAAGCAACGGCTGCGCTGGCGAAGGGATCAGGGAGCGGGGGCGGCAGGACGGGGCCGTCGTACACGGAGCATGTATGGCAGGCCTCTACCGAGAATGCCAACTGTCCCGCCGAAGCGTCGGAGCCAGGAGGGGTCGGGGACCGGAAGGAGTGACCCGGCGATGTCCTCGACCTCCACGAAGTACGTGCGAACCGGTCCGATTCCCTCGAGGTCTAGCGAGATCTCGTGCATCGAGTGGTCGGGGACCGATGTGCCCCCGCTTCGGTAGAGATCCTCGGACAGAAGGACGTACTCCGACGCCAGCACGGGGTTCTTGAGCAGGCGATGGACGAAGATCACATCCATGCCGACGAGATTCCGCCGTCGCTTGATCGTTTGGATGGCTACCTCGCCAACGTGCGCGACGAACTTCAGCTTCAGGCCACTCGCCTGCGCGCAGCTGGGGCAGGGGCACAGGTTGAGCTCGATCAGCCGCCGCTCGACGTGGAAGGCGTGATGCATGGCGACGGCAGCCCGGGTGACGGCGTCAACCGAGGCGCCACCGACCAGCCCGTCGTCCTCGCGCGAGAGGAAGGCCGCATCGCCTTCGATCTCAATCAGATCGAAGTCGCGAGCCGCATCGACCACCCGCTCGAGCAGGCGCGTTGTGATTACCTCCGCGTGCGCGAGGATCGTGCGGTGGGACTGCATGTACTCCGTGTAGCCGCCGATGTCCGCGATCAAGAGCAGCGCACGCCGGGTCTCCACTCGGGAAGACGCTAGCAGGGCGGAATGGAGTTCCAAAGCGACGCTCACGGCGCCATGTGGTACGCGAGCCTGAGTCGGGCGAAACTCAGCTGCTACCGCAGCAGGGGCGACGTGCTCCGCGGGCGCACACCCGCAGGCTGCATACATCAGTTTTTAGGATTCAAGGCGACGAGTCCGACCCTCGATCTCGC
>CAWDKB010000013.1:0-451921 GCA_963802865.1 uncultured Gaiellaceae bacterium | reverse complement strand
CTCCGTCCCGATGCCCTGACCTAAGGCGTGCTAACCAATCTGTTCACCTCCGCGACCGCCACGTCGCTAGCTCCTCCAGTCGCAAGCGGACCTGCATTGACATCCGTTCCATGTGGGCAGACACTCGCGCCGGGGCCGGGTGAACCCTCCGAGCTCTACGGCGATCCCCGAGGGGGCATCGACCCGGCAGACCCTCCCACGCCCGGCGGGCCCCTCTGGGGCTACGACGGAGCGCTCGCGGCCTACCTGACACTCGCCTTCAACAGCGAGGACGGCAAGCGGCAATTCGTCATTCTCGTGAACTCGCTCACGTTCAACGACCAGGTGGCAGCAAGCGAGCCCAACAAGCCCTCGGACGACTCTTCAAGACCGCCGACTGTGGTGTCTGACTTCGAACCCGAATCCGCTTGGCATTACGCCGGACTGGCCTGCTCGCGGTGGAGGGCATGCTTCGGCGGCTTCCACCTTCCGGCCTACCACGACGGCGTCAGTTCAGCCCGCTCGCCTCGAGCTCGTGCTCCTCAATCCGCAGATAGCTCGCGAGTTGAGGATCGTCACCGCGGAAACGACCCCGCCCTAGGGAGCCAGCAGCAGGCCCCACTCGGAGCGCCGAGTGGAGGGGGTGGGTAGCCCGAGGGGCGAAAGGGGCAGGGGTACGCGAACCGGGCTCGATGTACTCGCGAGGCGGGCTCACGCGAAGCACCTCGGCCTGTGGGCGCGTGTCCACACACGCCGTACGACCCGTACCACGGCATCGAGACTCACCGCTAGCGCCTCAGCGCGGGCGACCGAGGTCGCGAGAGTGGTGAGCGCGGTCGAACCAGGCACCGCGCGAACATCGTTATTTCCCGGACGTCGCTGCGGCGGGTTTCCCGGCTGCGATGCGAAGCAGCGCCCCGAGGTTGCGTCGCGTCAGTGGAACGGACCCCCCAGCCGGCGAAACGCCGGTCGAGTGCCGTGGCACGCGGACGCGCAAGGCGCCGGGCAACGAGACGAAGCGCAGCGGCGGGACGAGCATGAGCGCCTCGCCGTCGAGGCCGACCGCGACCGGTGCACTCGCTCTCACTTCGAACTCGAGCGACGACCACTGGCGCACCGCACCGAAACGCCGGTGCTGGGCGATCGTCCCGAGCGTGACCAACTTTGCGACTGCACCTGCGCCGCGTGCTCGTGTCGCGAAGATGCCCAGCAGTCCCGTATCGAGTTGCGGTCGTGTTCCCACGCCGCGGAACCGTCGCAGCTGATACGGATTGTTCGAGACGATCACGAGCGACGCATCGCGACCCCAGTTCGCTGTGTGCGGTACGTCGAACTCGAGCTCGCAGCAAGCCGCGTCCCGCCTCACCATGTCCGGCAGCATCTGCCTCCAGGTCCCGAGCTTGGCGCTGCGGTAGCCGTCGGATTGGACGACCCGGGCATAAATGCCTAGCGAGGCGTTGTTGACGAAGATCCGTCCGTTGAGGCGAGCGAGATCGACGCGCCTTTCGATCCCGTCGACGAACGCGTCGAGTGCGCCCACGACGTCATCCCGGTCGAGTCCGAGGTCGAGGGCGAAATGGTTTCGCGTCCCTGCCGGAACGCAGACGTGGGCGATGTCGTGCTGCATGGCCAAGCCCGCCACCAATGCCTGCGACCCATCCCCCCCTGCCATGCCGATGACGTCTGCGCCACCCATCGCCGCTCGCTTGGCGAGATCGCAGAGGTCGTCATCCGGACCGAGCAGGAGAGGTTCGATCCTGCGCTTTCGCGCCTCCTCGGTGAGGTTGAAGCGCTCGGCCTTTCCGCTGCCCGAACGGGGGTTGATGAGAAGCACGCCCCTTCGAGCCGGCTGCGCGGGCCGTGCATATCGGTGGGCCGTGTGCGCCGAGGCGGGGTGGTTGCGTATGGCGTAGCGGGCGCACAAACCGAAGAGCACCAGCAGCACGACCAGCACCATCAGCGCGTACTTCTGCTGGTATCCGTACGTGATCAGCCCGATGAGTCCCAGTAGTGCAGGCAGCAGTACAAGCAGACGTAGGCGGCCGCGTCTGACAAAGAAAAACCACGCACAAAACGCGACCACGAACACTGAAGCGAACGTCACAACCAGTCCGACCGGGTTGTACGCCGCCATCGAGAGAGCCACCGAGACGAGGAAGACCGCAACGATCAGTGCGCCCACCGCAGCGAGTCGGGCGCGACGGTGGTTACGCGGCAAGGGAGCTATTTGGTCGGACTGCGGCGAGTGCACGGTTGAAGGCATCGCGACTCCTGAAGTTCGCTGCACGCCGACCGGGTGCTGGAGCCGGAAAGGGACCGCCCGCCGGGTTCCGGGGCAGGGCGAGATTTCACCTTACACCCGCGCCTCAGGGGTACATAGCGAGGGCGAGAGTATGCCCTTCATCCCCGAGCCAGACGGCACGCGTATCTTCACACTGCCGCCGCTTCGGAAGGTACTAGTTGCCCCAGATTGCCCGAGCCATCACCGCGCACTGCTCAGCGCTGAAGGTTCGAGCCACCACCACGCGCAGTAGGTCTTGCTGGGTACGACTTGCCTCGGCGGCACTCTGGGCCGAGCGCGACGGAGTCGCGGTAGCGGAAGGAGACGGTTCGCAACCCGAGACAGGAGGGCCGCGGGACGAGCGCCGGCTCTTCCGGGCTCAACTCGCAATCAGCATGAGCAGGTGGCCCGCGACGAGACCGATCTCCACCGTCGCTGTCCACGTCCAGGTCGCGATTGCCTCGGCACGCTCGACCCACCGGAGGGCCGAGCCCTCTGCGCCGAGTTGATCAGCGAGCGGAATGTTCAGGATCGTCATGTCCAGCCCGACGAACAGCAAGACTAGGGAGAGAAAACCGAGCGCCATCTGCGGCTCGTGGAGGCGATGGAGGCGATTACCGAACATGGGTTGAGCGTGCCGCAGTCGCGGCGCGGCGACATCAGTGCGCCACCCTGATCCCGCACCCTGATTTCTCCGTCCCGATGCCCTGATTCGAGTGCGCCAATCGCCTCAGGCGATCTGGTCAAGCACCTCCTTGGAGCGCCGATCGACCTGATCTGCGTCTCGGGGTGATAAGGTCAAACGGCCTTGCCCCAAAGCTTGGCGGGCGACTTTCCGGCTCGAGCACACGGTCGGCGTCTACGCAACGTCAGGAGCCGCACATCTCGTCGCCCGGGGCATTCGCGCCACTCGGAACACCTCGGCGGCCGCCTACGTGCGAGTACGGCTCTTACATGCGATCGAGAGTGTCGGCTCCGTGACCGCCCAGCAGTCACTCGAGCCGCATCCGCGATGCGTGAGTTCGACGGCGTGCTGGGCTGCTGGTGCTTCGTCGCTATCGGAGATAGAGATCTGCGCCGCGCGACGCGGCTCATTGCTCGAAACGGGCGCTTCAAGCCGCTGGGCGTCCTTCCGATCAAAGTCGAAGGCCCTGGGGGTGGCCTTCTGGAACCGCACAGTCCGGAAACGCCTCCAGAGGAGTGTTGAGACCCTGATCGGGAGCACAGCGACCGTCACATCGGCCTGCCGCGCCCACGGCCAGGTTTATCTCGATGGATACATCTGGGAGGCGCGCTGCGCAGAGGGCGCGGATAGAGGGGAGACCGTGGCCGTTGTCTCGCGCGACCTTCTCTGGCTCGTCGTAGAGCGGGTCGACCGAAGAAAAGGTCGGCAACGCCCCTCTTCTCCGTTGCCCGCGACGGCGTGCTTCCCGCCTCCCCGATTCCGCCGCAGGGTCGATCGGAGGGGCCGCCGATCGCTCCCATCGCGGCAACCAGCGTTATTGCTCGCACCGAGTCAGTGAGCGCCTGATGCATCGACGCGTGACGCAGGTCGGAGTCAACAGCGTGAGGCGTTGCCGGGCCGGCCCAGCTCTCGGCGCCTGACCTTGATGCCACTTCTCGTACTCATCCTGGTCGCCGTCGGTGTCGCTACTGCTGTCGCATTCGTGGCGTGGCACTACCCCACGCCGATGGCGTCTCCGACGCCCAGCCTTGCCGCCGCGAAGGCGGTGGGCCGCGAGCTCGGACACCACAGCCGGCTCCGCCGGACCATCACCAGCCGGCTCAATCCGGAAATCACCACGGGGCTCGCTCTGACGGTCGCCCTCGGCGTCGTGGTGGTCGGAGGCTTTGTGATCGGGGCGCTCGCGTATCTCGTGCGCACGAACTCACGGCTCGTCGATCTCGATGCCAGCATCGCCCAGTGGGGCGCCGATCATGTGGGGCCGGAGTCCGAGCGGTGGCTGACCGCCATCACGCAACTCGGCGCGACGTGGCTCGTCGTCGTCCTGGCTGTCGTTGTCGCCGTTGTCAGCTACCTGCGACAGCACAACCGCTGGATTCCAGTCTTTTTCCTGGTGGTGCTCGTGGGCCAATGGTTGCTGACAAACGGCATCAAGGAACTGCTCGACCGCGTCCGGCCCACCCTGAACCCGATCACCGAGACGCTCGGGCCGTCGTTCCCGAGCGGACACACGACGGCAGCTGCTGCGTTCTACGCCGCCGCGGCGCTGGTTCTCGGCCGAGGCGTCGGCAAGCACGGCCGCGCACTTCTGGCCGGTGCCGCAGCGGGCATCGCCGTCTCCGTGGCGTGCACGCGCGTCTTTCTCGACGTGCACTGGCTCACGGATACCGTTGCGGGGCTGTTCCTCGGCTGGGCCTGGTTCGCTATCTGCTGCATCGCGTTTGGCGGACGTCGATTCCTGCGATTCGGCGCCGCGGCCGAAGAGGTCATGCACGAGGCGGACGCGGAGCGACGCAGGGTGCTCGCACAGGGCTCAGGCTGAGCCGCGACTGATGACCCGGATGCTGAATTCGCAAGACTCGCCGTGACCTTCGCGACGTCCCGAAAGCTCGGCGTCCCCACGCTGAGATGGCCACGAGCCACCGCCTCGCAAAGCACGTCGGCACCCTTCGAAGCCCCCACGCACTCCGAGCCTCGAAGACGCTCCCGCCGGACATCCGGCTTCCGGGCGTGACGGTCCCTAGACCGCGGCATGTCATCGGGTTATTCGAGGGCGCACTACTCGGGGAACCGTGACCCTCTAAGCCAAAGCGAGAGCGCTCGACGGACTCGTCAGCGCCATACCTTCCCCCGCAGCATGCTGACGGTGTACGTGGCGTTCTCGCTTTCGTTTCCTCCGCCCTGGAGCCCCTTGTACGCCTTCGTCCCGGACTCGATCGTCCATCGCGACGTTGGCGGCAATCGTGTCGCGTCGATCCTGACCACGTAGGTGATCGCGCCCTTCTTGCCCTTGGTGACGTAGCGAAGCGAGATCTTCCACCCGGTGGCCTCGTCACCCTTCAGCCACCGGTAACCGCGGGCGGTCCCGCTGTCCGTGATCGCGCCAGTGGCTTTGAACGTACCCTCGCCCGTTATCCCCCCGTCTGTGACTGGCTCGAGGGCGTCATTCGTGCCCGCGATGACGACCTTCACCGGCTTGCGGCTCGTGGTGTCCGGTGAAGCGACCTTCGCGTCATCGTCGCCCGACGATTTGGCGACAGCCGCGGCCAATACGACAGCGAGGACGACACCCGACGCGACCAGCGCTCCCAGCCACATCCGGCTGAAGCCCCGGACTCTCGTCATTTCGCCTCCTCTGTCTCGCGACGCACTGTCGCTCGACTCAACTCGCCGAGTTACGGCGACCCAACCAGACTCGGCATGGGCATGTCAACACCGCCCACCCCCTGACGCGGGCCGCGTAGGCTTCGCGTCCGATGTTCGGCGAAGGGCTCCTCGGTGCGACGAAGTTCCTCGTGCTCGCGCTCGGCGTCCTCTACGTCGCCGCGGCACTGGGCGGAGCGTGGTTGATCGACTTCGGGACGACGCGCGACCTCGTACTGTGGCTCGCCTTCCTCGGGTGCGGTGCGGTGTTGATGTTCGCCGGGCAGTTCGTCGTCCGGGCCGGGGCGTGGTACGCGGCCCTCGTCTCCGTGGGCGCCGTGCTCGGTGGAATCCCGCTCGTGTGGACGCTCATCGTCCCGCTCGCGGTCGCCGTCGTCGTGACGTGCAGCATCGCGCTCGCGCGGCGGCCGCCTCCCGCTGCAGCCTGATGCGCCACACACGCCACGGCTGGTGGCTCGAGGAGGCGGGCGAGGTCACTGCCGACGCGCCCGCTCGAGGGTGACGCCAGCGCGGACGTGGTCGTCGTCGGCGGCGGGTATCTCGGACTCTGGACGGCATGGCAGCTCCTGCAGCTCGAGCCCGAGGCGAGCGTGGTCGTGCTCGAGGCCGCCGTCTGCGGGCACGGGCCGAGCGGGCGCAACGGCGGTTTCTGCGAGACGCTCTGGCCGGACGCCGACACGCTCCGCGAGACGGCCGGCGACGAAGCCGCGCTGGCGGTGTGCCGCGCGTCCGAGGAAGCCGTGCACGGCATCGGCGCCTGGTGCGAGGCCAACGGGGTCGACGCCTGGTACCGGCAGGCGCCCATGCTCCGCGTCGCGACGACGGAATCGCAGCTCGGCGAGTCGGCAACGGTGGACGCGGCCGCGGCGCTGGGAGCTCCGGACGAGGTCGTCTCCCTTACCGCCGACGAGGTCCGGGCGCGCTGCGACTCGCCGCTCTTCCGCGGCGGCATCGCCTATCGGCTGAACGCGACCGTCCACCCCGCGCGACTCGTCCTCGGGCTGCGCGCGAAGCTCCTCGAGCGCGGCGTTCGCATCCACGAGCGGACGGAGGTCACGCGTCTGCGCCGGGATGGAAGCGTGGAGACGCGGGTCGGGAACGTGCGAGCCGGATCGGCAGTCCTCGCCGTGAACTCCGCGACGACCGGGTTCCCCGGCTACCGGCTGTCGCTCGCCGTCGCGTCCAGCCACATCGTCCTCACCGAGCCCGTCCCCGACGTGATCGAGGACCTCGGCTGGACCGGCGGCGAGGCGATCGTCGACGGCCGCACGCTCGTCCACTACACCCGGACGACGCGCGACGGCCGCATCGCCTTCGGCTGGGGTGGCGGCTCGATGGGAATCGGCGGGCGCGCGTCGACGAGGCTCGAGCGCGATCCCGGCGTGATCGCCGAGACCCAGCGGGCTCTCGTCCGCTTCTTCCCGCAGCTCCGCGGACGCGCGATCACGCACGCCTGGGGCGGGCCGATCGACGTCTCCCCCACGCACCTGCCGATCTTCGGGAGCCGCGGCCGCGTCCACCACGGCTTCGGTTTCACGGGGAACGGCGTCGGCCCCTCGTACCTCGGCGGCGAGATCCTCGCGCGCCTCGCGCTCGACCGGCGCGACGAGCGGACCCGGCTCGCGATCGTGGATCCCGACCGCAAGCTCTTCCCGCCCGAGCCGTTCCGCTACGTCGGCGGCTCGCTCATCCGGCGCGCGCTGATGGCGAAGGACGCGGCCGAGGACGCCGGGCGCGAGCCAGGCCCGGCGACCGCATTCGTCGCATCGCTCCCCCGCCGGCTCGGTCTCCACCTCCCGCGCTGAGCCGACGCGCGAAGGTTGGCGCCGCGCGGAGGCGCCTATCCTGTGAATGCCGCATGCCAAGCTCGGTGAGAGGTCAACGCGTGGATGCTCCGCCGCCCTCCCTCAGCGCGACCGCGATGACGAAGCTCCTGCCCCCGGCCGCGCCCGGGTCGCTCCTGCGTCGCGAGCGGCTGCTCGCACGGCTCTCCGAGGCGCTCGACCGGCGGCTGACGACGGTCGTCGCCGAGGCGGGATACGGGAAGTCGACGCTGCTCGCCGACTGGGCCGCGGGCGTGCATTGCGCCTGGTACAGCGCCTCTCCGGAGGACGCGTCGCTCGCTGCGCTCGCCCGCGGGATCACGGACGCGCTCCGGCTCCGCGTGCCGGGACTGCCCCCGGACGCGGCAAGCGCCGTCACGGCGACCTCGGGCCCGGGCGCGGAGGAGGACGAGCCGACGCGGGCGCGCGGGTTCGCAGCGCACGTCTGCGAGACGCTGCAGGAGCAGCTTCCACGCGACCTCGTGCTCGTCCTCGACGACGTTCACGACGTCACGCACGCATCCGGCGCGGGACAGCTCATCGAAGCCCTCTGCCGGCAGGCGCCGTCACGCCTGCATCTGGTGCTCGCCTCCCGCACGGAGCTGCCCTTTCCGATAGAGCGGCTGCGCGGCCGCGGCCAGGTGCTCGAGATCACCGGCGCCGACCTCGCGTTCGACGTGGACGAGACGGCCGCCCTGCTCGCCGACCGCGCGGGCGACAACGACATGGCGACCGCAACCGCGCTGCACCGCGCGACAGGCGGGTGGCCCGCGGCGGTGCGGCTCGCGGTCGAGACGCTCGGCGAAACTCCGCCCGAGCAGCGAAGCGACGCGCTCGAGCGCATACGCCGTCCCGGCGGGCCCCTGTTCGCGTATCTGGCAGCGGAGGTGTTCGCACACGAGCCTCCGGAGGTGGAGGAGCTCGTCACTGCGGTCGCACCGCTCGAGCGGTTCACGCCCGAGCTCTGCGAGGCGCTCGGCATCGAGGCGGCGCGTGAGATCCTCGACTCGCTCGCGAGGCGAGGGCTGTTCGTCGAGGTGCACGGGCAGGGCTCGGGCTGGTACTCGCTCGGCGCGGCGGTGCGCGAGTTCGCCCTCGCCGAGCGCCCGCCCGGCGAGGACAAGGTGCGCTCCGTGCAGCTCGAGGCGGCTCGTTGGTTCGAGGCGCACGACCACCCGGAGGACGCGCTGCGCAGCTTCGCGGCGGCCGGCGACCGGGTCGAGATCTCGCGCCTGCTCGGGACGCACGGCCCGAGCCTGCTGGCGCGCGGCTCGATCGACGCGGTTCTCGACGCCGTCGCGCTGCTCCCGCCCGAGCTCCGCGAGCCGTCCATCGAGCAACTCGCGGGCGAAGCCTTCCAGGTGCGCGGGAACTGGGACGAGGCGCTGCGGTCGTTCGCACGCGCGTCGGAGGGCTCGGAGCCGATGCCCGCCGCCCTCGCCTGGCGCATCGGGCTCCTCCACCACCTCGAAGGCGATCTGGACGAGGCGATGGCGACCTACCACCGTTCCGCCGACGAGGGCGACCCGAAGGACCTCGCCCTCCTCCTCGCGTGGCGGGCCAGCGCTCACTGGCTCCGGGCGGAGGCCGACGAGTGCCGCGAGGACGCGAATCGGTCGTTCGAGATCGCCACCGCGGCCGGGGACCCGCAGGCGCTGGCGGCGGCTCACACCGTTCTCGCCATGCTGGCGGCGCTCGAGGGAGACCGCGGCGCGAACGACGCGCACTACCTGCGTGCCCTCGACTACGCGCAGCAGGCAGGCGACGTGCTCCAGCTGATCCGCGTGCGGACGAACCGCGGCTCGCGCCACGTCGAGGAGGGGTCGTACGAGGAGGCGATCGCCGAGCTCGATCTCGCGCTTCGCCTCGCCGACGTCGCAGGCTTCGCGGCCTTCCGGGCTCTCGCGCTGAACAACCGCGGCGAGGCCTACGCCAAGCTCGGCCGCTTCGAGGAGGCCGTGGCCGACCTCGAGAGCGCGCGCGAGCTCTACCAGCGGCTCGGCTCGCGGATGATCGCGTACCCACTGGAGAAGCTCGGCGAGGTGTACCGCGAGCGTGGCGACTGGACGCTCGCGCGAGCGGCCTACGAGGAGGCGCTCGGCCGGACCGAGGCCACCGGAGACCTGCAGGGCCTCGTCCCGACGCTCGCCGGGCTCGCGCGCGTCCTCATCGCCGACGAGCCGGAGGAGGCACGCCGCGTGGCCGACGAGGCACTCGCACTCGGGCCGGCGATGGCCCACGTCTCGGCGCTGCTCGCGTCCGGCTTGGGTCGCGCTCTCCCAGGGCGACCGCGCGCTCGCCGACGAGCGGGCGACGGAGGCGGCGGCGGCGGCACGAACGAGACGGGATCGCGCCGCGCTGGCCGAGACGCTCGAGCTGCGGGTTCTCGCCTCGGACGAGCCCGCGCGCGAGGTCGACCGCCTCGTCGAGGCCGCGTCGATCTGGCGTGACCTCGAGAACCCCCTCGGCGAGGCTCGCGTCGAGCTGATCGCGGCCCTGGTCACGGCCGACGAGCCCCGCGCACGAGCCGCCGAGGAGCGCCTTCGAGCGCTCAGCGCACGCGGGACCCTCACGACGCTGTCGCTCATCCTCCCGCTCGACCGGGCCGCCCGCGTCGCCATCCAGTCGCTCGGCCGGTTCCGGGTGCTGCGGGACGGCGAGCCGGTGCCCCTCGCCGCCTGGCAGTCGCGGAAGGCGCGTGACCTCCTGAAGATCCTCGTCGCCCGGCGCGGGCGCCCCACGCCGCGCGACTACCTGATGGAGGCGCTGTGGCCGGACGAGAGCCCGGAGCCGCTCGCGAACCGCCTCTCCGTGCTGCTCAGCACGATCCGCGCGGTGCTCGACCCCGAGAAGCGGCACGACGGCGACCATTTCGTCGGAGCCGACAAGGGCGCGGTGTGGCTGCAGACCGAGAACATCGAGCTCGACGTCGAGCGCTTCCTCGAGACGGCGTCCGAGGCGCTCGAGCTTCGGCGTGCCGGGAGCCCGGACGCCCGGGCACGGCTCACGACGGCCGAGGCGCTCTACTCCGGGGACTTCCTCGAGGAGGACGCGTACGAGGAGTGGGCGCTCGCGCTTCGCGAGGAGGCGCGCGCGACGTACATCGAGGTCGCGCGCGTGCTCGCCGACGAGGCCGTGGCCGCGGGCGACGTGGACGCCGCGACCCGCCACTACCTGCGCGTCCTCGAGCGCGACCCGTACGACGAGCCGGCGCACCTCGGGCTCGTCGGCTCCTTCGAGAGCGCGCGCCGGCACGGAGAGGCACGGCGCGCCTACCAGGCTGTACTGCGCGCGCATGGACGCGATCGGCGTCGAGTCGGTTCCGTTCACGGGCGCGGGCGAAGCCGCGCCCCTAAGCGGGCTCTAAGGCCGCTCGAACCCGCCCCGCCACCATTGGTCGTCGTCAGGAAGGGATGACTCGGGGAGGGGAGTGCAGACGTTCGTCGTTCGTCTCTGGGAACCGGCCGGCGCACCTGACGCCGGCGCCGAGATGCTCCACGGTGTCGTCGAGCACCTCGGCAGCGGCCTCTCGGAGACGTTCACGGACGACGCGAGAGCTGCTCACGTTCCTGCGCGAACGACCGTGGGAACGGGAGCTGGCGGCAAGGCGAGGGGAACGGGGAGGCGCGCCGTGAGGCGGCGAGGAGCGTTCGTCGTGCTTCTCGCCGCCGGCCCGGCGGACTCCCCGCTCGCCGAAGCTGCGCGCGGGAGAGCGTCGACGAGGTGCCGCGGTGAGCGGGACGAGCGTTGAGCCGTTCTTGAGCCGGGCGGAGCATCGTCCTCGCATGAAGCTGCCCGCGTACCTGTTCGCCTGCGGGCTCGCAGCCGCAGCCCTCTGCTTCGCGACGTACGTCGACGGCGGCGGCACGGCACTCCTCCACGCCGGAAGTCATTGCGGCGCTGGGTGTGTTCTTCGCTGCGGTGGCCGCCGTCGCGGGCGTCGCGCTCGTCGTGCTCGGCTTCCTGTGGGCCGCCGAGCACGATGGCCGTCAGCGCCAGTTCTGAGCCGTCCGCGTTCGCGTGACGACAGGTCACGCGTGTTCGTGTAGACCATCGTCGTGAGCGACGGTGTCAGGCACTGGGGTTTCCGGTACCGCGCCCACAACGGAGTGCCACGCTTCGCGATCGCCGTCGTCCCGTCACAGTTCGGGCCCGACAATCCGCCGCCTCCGCTGCCGCTCGTGATCTCGCCGCACGGCCGCGGCGTGCGCGCGCAGACGAACGCACGGCTCTGGAGGGATCTGCCCGCGGGCGGACCCTTCGTGGTGATCTGCCCGGGAGGAATGGGTCGCCGCCTTCCCCTGCACTCGTGGGGCTGGCAGGGCCAGATCGACGACCTCGCGCGCATGCCGTCGATCCTCCGCAACGCCCGCCCGTGGCTGCGCATCGACTCGGAGCGCCTGTACGCGGTCGGAGGAAGCATGGGCGGGCACGAGACGCTGCTCCTCGTCGGGCGGCATCCCCGGCTGCTCGCAGGAGCCGTCGCGTTCGACTCGGTCACCGACTTCGGGCTGCGCTACCGCCAGTTCGCGCGGGTGCCCCGCACGCGTGCGCTGCAGGCACTCGCGCGCCTCGAGGTCGGCGGGACACCCGATTCGAACCCTGCAGGCCTACCGGCTTCGGAGCCCGGCGCACTGGATCGAGGAGATCGCGGGCTCGGGCGTCCCGCTGCAGATGTGGTGGAGCGACGCCGACGAGATCGTCGTCGACCAGGCCACGCAGTCGGCGCGCTTCTTCGCCGACCTCCGCGCGCTCGAGCCGCAAGGACGCCTGGAGCGGGTCACGGGCTCCTGGAGCCACACCGCGACGAGCTACGAAAAGCTCCAGCTGCCGGGTGCCGTGACCTGGCTCGGTCTCGGGCCCGACGTCTGAGCACTAGAGACCGTTGGCGATGCGCACGACGACCTCGGCGCTCGACACGTTCCCGGCGACGTCCCAGACGCGAACCCGCAGCCGATAGCGCCCGTCGGGCAGGCGCGTGGTGTCCCAGTACCTGAGCGGAAACAGGCGGAACCAGTACACGCCGTCGCAGCGCACCGAGCGATGGAGGTTCATGCAGCCCCTCGCCGGCAGGTTCTGCTCCGTGCCCGGCGCGTAGTGACGACCCGCCGCGATCCCGAGCTCCTGCTCGGCGCGGAACACCTCACGGCGCTGCACGGTCTTGCCGCTCGCCACGTCCACGATCGTGACCGCGATCCGGAAGGGATGGTGCGGCGCGGCCAGCCACGGAAGCTCCTCGAACCAGCCGAGGAACGACTGGGGATCGCTCACGCGAACGCGAACGTCGACCAGGCCGGCGAGAGCATCGCGATCGAGACGCCGTCCTTCCGGTGGGAGCCGCGCGACGCTCGTGTTCGGGCGCCGTCCCCAGTCAGGCTCCGCCGGCGCGTGGAAGCGAACCTCGCGGATGTCAGGAGCAGCTCGATCCACGTACGGGTGGAGCTTCCCGCCCGGCCGCAGCGGGTTGACGAGGATCCGCCGCTCGCCGGCGAACACGACCTCGCTCAGGTGGACGTGCCAGTCGCCCGCGCAGGTCCAGCCGATGTGCTGACCCGGCGCGACGGCCTGACCGGCGATGACCACCGTGTCGATGTGGCCGTACCGGAAGTGCCCGATGTGCGCGAAGCCGCGCACGCCGCGCGGCGTCGCGAGGAACACCGGCCCGCCCTCGATCGCGAACACGCGGTGCGTGCGCCCGGGAGGCGCGCCGCGCGCGGGCCGGTCGTCCCGGACGGCGATGTCCACGCCCTCGTGGTAGATCGCACCTCGGCCCGGATCGGGTCGGGGGTCGAGGAACGAGCCTCGGATGGGATGCTGACGATTCCGCGGGCTCACGGGCCAGCCGCGGAACGTGTCGTTGTAGGTCTGCTGCAGTTGGAGCTGTCCGGGGATCGCCAACGGGCGCTACCCGGGCCGACGGACGCTCGAGACGTCCCGCGCGTAGAGCCGGATCGCGTGCATGGCAGCACGGGCATTCTGCGTGACTGCCCTCATGCTCACGTTCGCGAGGTTGTCGCAGGCGCGGTGGTAGCACGAGTCGTACGACTGGTCGGCGCGGCCGCCGAACGTCGCCGCCTGCGAGGCGGACTTCCGAGCGTCCGCGCCCGTGAAGAGCCCGCCGACCGGGATCCCCGCTCGTGCGAACGGCAGGTGATCCGAGCCCCCGCCGATCCCCGTCTCCTGATACTCGAGCCCCTGTGAGGCGAAGTAGCTGCCGAAGACACGCTCGATGGCGGCCGAGCCCGGGTGCAGGTCGGCGCTGGGTCGGGACGCCGAGCCGTCCCCGTCGTAGACGAACCGGACGAAGTTCGGCGAGCCGACCATGTCGAAGTTGAGGTACAGCGCGTGTGCCCGACGCGCCGCCGCCGAGAGGCGGCCGACGTAGTGACGCGAGCCGAGGAGGCCGAGCTCCTCGGCGCCCCACCAGACGAAGCGCAGCCTGTTCCGGGGCCGCAACTCGGCGAGCTGCTCGGCGACCTCGAGGATGACGGCGGATCCGCTGCCGTTGTCGTTGAGCCCGGGCCCGTCCTGGACGCTGTCGAGGTGCGCGCCGACGACGACGAGTCGGGACGGACTGCCCGTGCGGCTCTCGGCGATCACGTTCCGCGTTCGGCGCCGCTCGGCGACGACGTCGGTCGCGAGGGCGACCGTGACACCGGTCGGGCCGTTGCCGACTCCGCCTCGAAGCGCCTCACCGACTTCGAAGCTCGCCGCGAGCGCGGGAACACCGACCTGCGGGGCGCCGAGCGTCCCCGAGAAGAGATCTCGCCGCCCGGGATTCCCTTCGTTGAACACGACGACCGCGCTCGCCCCGGCCGCGACGGCGTTGTCGACCTTCACCCGGAACATGCACGTGCCGCGTTGCAGCAACGCGACCGCACCGGTCGGAAACGTCTCGAAGTCGGCCCGCTCGCAGCCGCTCGTCGACGCATTCGGCTCCGGGCTCGGGACGAGGAGGTCGACGGCGACGACCCGTTCCTCGACCCGCCCGCTTCCCGAGTAGGCGAGCGTCGTGTGGTCGCGTCCCGCCCGAAAGCGCTCACTGGTGCCCAGGACGCGCAGCACCGGCGGCGCGCGGTCGACGACGAACGGGAACGAGAACTCCTGGAAGCGGACGCGGTACCCGGCGGCGCGCATCCGCCGGGCGACGTAGCCCGCGGACGCGTCGTACCCGGCCGTCCCGGCGAGTCTGTTGCCGCCGTTCCGCTCGGCGATCTCCTGGAACGCCGAGAGGTGCGCGCGGATGCCCGCCGGAGAGACGCTGATCTCGGCGCGCTGACTCGCCGCGAGCGGCCCTGCCGGCGCTCCCGACGCAGCACCGAGGGGAACGGCACACAGGAGAACCGCTACTAACCACCAGCGCCGGTCCACCAGGGTCACACCGGCAGGGTACGTCGTGTCAGCGGCGAGAAGTGGTCAGATCGTGGCGAACGACCGCGCTATCCTGGGCGGCGATGCTGCGGGCACTCGCCTGCACTGCGATCGCCGCGGCCGTCGGAGCCGGACTCGCGCTCACGGCCTCCGGAGCTCCGGCCGCCCGCTGCCAGCCGACCGTGAGCGACACGCCCGGTCCCTTCCAACAGGGCGGCGTGAACGCACCGCGTCGCGCGAGGATCGGAACGGGTCACGTCCTGCAGGGACGGGTCGTGCGGGCGCCCGACTGTGCGCCCGTCGCCCGCGCGCTCGTCGTCCTCTGGCAGGCGGGGCCGAACGGCTACCGGCCGAACGGGCGGGGCAGCGTCCGCACCGACCGCGCGGGGAGATTTCGCTTCGAGGGCCCCGTTCCGGCGAACTACGGCCGTGGATCGCACATCCACATGGCCGTCCTCCATCCCGAGTACGAGGAGCTCGCGAGCCGGTACGACGTGCGTCGCGGGGCGAAGACCGGACGCATCCGGCTCGTGCTGACGCCGCTGCTCTAGCGCTCGCTGGAGGCGGCCCAGATGTTGATCGCGCTGTCGGTCGCGTGGCGGTCGATCTCGGCGAGCTCGTCGCCCGAGAAGTCGAGCCGTTCGAGGGCGGCGAGGTTCTCCTCCAGCTGAGCCACGCTCGACGCGCCGATGAGCGCCGAGGTCACGCGCGGGTCGCGGAGCACCCAGGCGAGCGCCATCTGCGCGAGCGTCTGACCGCGGCTGTCCGCGATCTCGTTCAGGGCGCGGATCCTCGCGAGCGCCTCGTCGGTGAGGAGGTCGGGCGAGAGCGAGCTCGGCCAGCTGGCGCGGGAGCCTTCGGGGATGCCGTCGAGGTACTTGTCCGTGAGCATGCCCTGGGCCAGCGGCGAGAAGGCGATGCACCCGATGCCGAGCTCGCCGACCGCGTCGAGGAGCTCGGGCTCGATCCAGCGGTTCAGCATCGAGTACGAGGGCTGGTGGATGAGGAGCGGCGTGCCGAGCGCGTCGAGGATCGCGGCCGCCTCGCGCGTCTTCTCGGCCGAGTAGGACGAGATGCCGACGTAGAGCGCCTTCCCTTGCCGCACGGCGGTGTCGAGCGCGCCCATCGTCTCCTCGAGCGGCGTCTCGGGATCGAAGCGGTGCGAGTAGAAGATGTCGACGTAGTCGAGGCCCATCCGCGCGAGGCTCTGGTCGAGGCTCGCGAGCAGGTACTTGCGCGATCCCCACTCGCCGTACGGGCCGGGCCACATGTCGTAGCCGGCTTTCGTCGAGATGACGAGCTCGTCGCGGTACGGGCCCAGGTCGTCGCGCAGCAGCCGGCCGAAGTTCTCCTCCGCGGAGCCGTACGGGGGCCCGTAGTTGTTCGCGAGGTCGAAGTGCGTGACGCCGAGGTCGAACGCGCGGCGGACGATCGCGCGGCTCGTGTCGAGCGGGCGGTCGTGGCCGAAGTTCCACCACAGGCCGAGCGAGATCGGCGGCAGCAGGAGGCCGCTGCGCCCGCAGCGGCGGTAATCGGCGCGGTCGTAGCGCTCCGCTGCCGGGACGTACGCGTCGGTCATCGCTCGATCTTACGAGCGGCAGCCGCGCCGTAAGTGAACAGTGGCGCAGTCGCGACTCGTCTCGGAATCGGTTGAGAGGAGAGGCAGTGCAAGCATCGGTGAAGCTGGATCACGCCGTCCTCGCGGTCGAGGGTCCTGCGCAAGCTCGCCGATATCGAGCGGACGCAGTTCAGCTAGGAGGAATTGCATGAGCAACGACGCACGCTCGTTCATCGCCTCGGTCGAGTGGGTCTTCGCCAGGACGATGGCCCACTACAACCCTCACGAGTACATCGTCCAGAAGAACCATCGCGGCGAGGCATTCGACGCCTTCGTCGCCTTCGTCCGCTCGGGGCCGATCCGTCGCTACCGAGGCGGCCGCTACCACTGCGTCACGGTCGACGAGTTCGACTACTTCTTGACCTACGCGCGCGACGCGGGCTGGCTGGTCAACCGCAAGGCGAGCGAACGGGCGGGCTGGGACCCCGAGCCGCCGCCCACGCGCGACCCGCGCGAGCTCATCTGGCATGACGCCGAGCGCGAGCTGATCGACCGAAACGAGGCCGAGGCCCTGGTCCGCGCACTCGACGCCGAAGGGCTTGACGAGCGCAAGGCGGGCATGCGCGCGCCCGGGCGGAAATAACGGTCCCCGCCTCTCAACACACCGGTCGCGGCGAAGCTCCGGCCTTCAAGCGAGAACACGCACGCGCACGAAGGTGTGACCCTTAGGGCCGGCCGGGAACCGACGAACTATCGCGCCGCGTAATCGAGCTCGAGGAACTCGCTCACTTCCGATAGCCAGCGCTGCTGAACGAAGCGGATGTGATCAGGATGCTCGTTGTAACGATCGTACGCAGCCCGATCTGTGAACTCCATCGAGATTCCGAACCGGTAGCCATTCTTGGGGCTGACCTCGGCCAGCAACTCGAACGCCTCAACCCCCGGAATGTTTGCGAGGTGCTCCGCGGCCTGAAGGAAGTCACGCTCTTCCGCCGATCCTTCCTCATGGACGAGTGTGAACGCAACGGTGTGTCGGACGCGGTTGGCGACCATCCGCTGAGACTACTGCCGGTCCTAGCACCGCGAGCTAAGTCGGCGTCTCGTCGACGATCGCCCACTCGCCACCCTCTTCCCGCTGCAGGACGTTGCCGCAGCTTGGACAGCGCCGCTTTGTTGCTTCACGGACTGGCTCGTCTCCCGGAGCGCTGATCGCGGATTCCACGCGCGACCCGCAGTTCGGACAGGCGTCGTGCTCACTGTCCAAGTCTCCTTGGTCCGGTTTGTTCACGGGCACCTAGGTGCTGGGAAGAACGTCGCCGGGCCAGCTCGGGTAGTGGCCATCCGCCGGCCACGACGAGAGGATCATGACGATCCGAGTACCGCCCACGCTGGAAATCTTGTGGCGCTCGTCGGGCTCGAAGGTGAGTAGCGTGCCCGGCCCTGCCTCGACGAGGTCGCCGCCCGCCTCAATACGCGCCGATCCGTCGACGACCATCAGCCAAGCCCGTTCTCGGACCTGGTGTTCGCCGAGTTCCTCACCAGGTGTGAGACGGATGACGATCGCCCGTGCCCCGTCGACAGTCTCAAGAGCCTCCGCCCGGCGGGTCCCCTCGGGCACCTCAATTTCCTTCACGTCCCACGACTGCACTGCGCGGATTCTAGGACGGGAAAATTGTTCGACTGGCCCTGCTGCCAGAAGCCGGTTGAAGGCACGCAGTCTCCGGACGCGCTCTGGCGCGTGAGACGTAGGCGCTCAGGCGATTCGAACCTCCGACCCGCGGATTAGAAGGTCCCCGCTCCGTCGATCGATTTTCTATATCCGGTGTGGTGACTCGAACGACCCGGAAGTGCGAGTCAGTTCAGCCGGTCGGACTCTCGTCGTGACCGTTCGACCGCAGCGGCTCGGGCTCGAAGAGCCCCGTCTGGTACGCCAGCACGACTGCCTGCACGCGGTCGCGGAGATCGAGCTTCTGGAGGATGTGCGTCACGTGCGTCTTGACGGTGTTCTCGCCGATGTAGAGCTCCTCCGCGATCTCCGTGTTGGAGAAGCCGTCCGCGATCAAGCGGAAGACCTCCTGCTCACGCGTGGTCAGCTCGTCGAACTCCTTGGGAGGCCGAGTGCGGGGGATGCGTACGAACTGCTTGATGACCCGTTTCGTGATCGTCGGTGAGAGAAGCGCGTCCCCAGCGGCGACCGTGCGGATTGCCGC
Source organism: uncultured Gaiellaceae bacterium (assembly GCA_963802865.1). GTDB lineage: Bacteria > Actinomycetota > Thermoleophilia > Gaiellales > Gaiellaceae > GMQP-bins7. The sequence continues at coordinate 433,350 of CAWDKB010000013.1, read as the reverse complement.
GAGCAGCTGCTCGGGAGGGTCGTCCTTGAGCACGAACCCGCTGGCTCCGGCTCTCAGCGCTTCGTACACGTACTCGTCGAGGTCGAAGGTCGTGAGGATCAAGATCCGGGCGCCGTTGTTCGTGGCGAGGATCCGCCGGGTCGCCTCGAGACCGTCGAGCTCGGGCATGCGGATGTCCATCAGGACGACGGTCGGGTGAAAGCGGTCCGCCTTGTCGATCGCCTCGAGCCCGTTGCTCGCTTCGGCGACCACCTCGATGTCCCGCTCGCCCGAGAGGAGCATGCGGAAGCCTGCGCGCACCATCGACTGGTCGTCGGCGACGAGGACTCGGACGCTCATGTCTCGTCGCTCTCGAGCGGGAGGCGGGCGCCGAGAACGAAGCCGCCTTCGGGTGCCGCACCCGCGGTCATCTCGCCGCCGTAGATCTTGACGCGCTCACGGATACCCACGAGGCCGTGACCGAGGCCGTCGCTCGCCGAGCGGCCCTCGCCGTCGTCGCGTACCTCGATCTGCAGCTCGTCGGGCGCGTAGTGGAAGGTCACGAAGGCGTTGCTGGCATGCGCGTGCTTGAGCGCGTTCGTGAGACCTTCTTGCACGATTCGATAGGCGGAGAGGTCGATCGAGCGCGGGAGCGGGAATGGGTCGCCGTCGACGTGGAGCCGGACCGGGAGGCCGGCGCGACTGACGTCTTCCACGAGCGAGTCGAGCCTGTCGACGCCCGGGTGCGGGGCGAGCTCGAGGTCATCCCCGTCGCGGCGCATCGCCCCGAGTAGTCGGCGCATCTCGGCGAGCGCCGTGCGGCCCGCCCGCTCGACGCGCCCGAGGGCATCCTTGTCCTCCTTCAGTGAGGGCGGGAGCTGGTGCCGGACTGCCCCGACCTGGAGAACCATCACGCTGACTGCATGGGCGACGACGTCGTGCAGCTCGCGCGCGATCCGCGTTCGCTCCTCTGCCACCGCGATACGTGCAGCCGCCTCGCGGTCGCGCTCGGCCTGTGTCGCGCGCACTTCGGCGGCTTCGGCTTGCGCCGAGCGCTCGCGCAACGCGTAGCCGCCGAGCCAGCTGATCCCGAATTCGAGAGGAACGAAGACGAGCTCGCTGGTCGTAGTCCCGGGGATGTTGTAGACCAGGACCACTGCACAGCCGAGAACGATCGGCAAGCCGATCAGCGACCGCAAGGGGTCGCGCACGTTCCCGAGCAGGAACGCAGCGGCCATCCCGATGACGAAGAAGCTCTGCATGAACGGGAGCAGCTGCGCGTCGACGAACGAGATCCCCGCCGCGAGCAGCCAGTACGCCGCCGGGCCGGCGAACGGATAGCGCCGACGGGCAAGGAGCGTGGGCACCAACACGGCGACTGCCGAGAAGCCGAACAACAGCGAGGAGGGCGGCGCGCCCGGCGTGTCGTCGCTGATCACGAGCTCGACCAGACCGAGGAGCGCCAGGAGCGCAATCGTCATCTCGAACCAGTACGCGCGCGTGAGGGATCTGAACCGGCTCACGTGTTGAAGGTACTGCAGGCTCTCGCGCACCGCCTCCTACCCGAGTAGGACGCCCACTCACCGGCCGGTACGAGCTCGAATCAGCGGCCGGTACGAGGCCGAATCCGGCTTTCCGACGAGGGCGCCGCGATGCCGCGGCCCTAGCGTCGAGGCATGCAGTTCGACGCAGCGGAAGGAGGAGCGATGAGCCCTACGACAGTGGAAACACGCGAGCTCGCCGCGCGCGAGAGCGACGGCATCCAGGTGTTGCTGCTCTGGCACCCGGGCGAGAACGCTCTCACCGTCTCGGTCGAGGACGCCCGCGTCGGAGACCGCTTCAGCGTCGCGGTCGCGCCCGACAGCGCCCTCGACGCCTTCTACCACCCATTCGCGTACGCAGCCTAGGAGGGAGGAACGAGCATGTCCCGCACCACCCACACCAATCGCAACCTTGCGGCCCGCATGGGTCGCTGGAGCGCGGATCACTGGAAGACCGCCACGTTCGGCTGGCTGGCCTTCGTCGTCGTCGCGTTCATGCTCGGCGGCGCCGTCGGCACGAAGCTCATCGACGACAACACGGCTGGGCCGGGCGAGTCCGGCCGCGCCGACAGGATCCTCGACGCCGGCTTCAAGCAGCCCGCCGGCGAGAGCGTCCTCATCCAGAGCAGCTCGCTCACGACGAGCGATCCGGCGTTCACGGCCGCGATCGAAGACGTCGTCGAGGGAATCTCCGGGCTGGGAGCGGTTCAGAACGTCCGCTCGCCGCTCGCACCTGGAAACGCCGGCCAAGTCGCGCAGGACCGGCACGCCGCCCTCGTCGAGTTCGAGATCCGAGGCGACGCCGACGACGCGGCCGACAAGATCGGCCCCGTCCTCGAGCGCGTCGAGAAGGCCCAGGAGGCTCACCCGGCGCTCTTCATCGGCCAGTTCGGCGATGCAAGCGCGGTCGACGGGATCAAGAAGGTCTTCGCCGAGGACCTGGAGAAGGCCGGTCTCTTCTCGCTCCCGATCACGCTCATCATCCTCGTGATCGCGTTCGGAGCGCTCGTGGCGGCGGGCATCCCGCTGCTGCTCGCGCTCACCGCCGTCATCGCGACGTTCGGCCTGGTCGCGCTGCCCAGCCAGGTGATGCCGGTGGCGGAGGAAGCCGCCGCGATGGTGCTCCTGGTCGGGCTCGCGGTCGGCGTCGACTACTCGATGTTCTACTTGAGGCGGGAACGCGAGGAGCGTGCTGCCGGGCGCAGCGAGCGGGAGGCACTCGAAGTCGCCGCCGCCACCGCCGGCCGCTCGGTCCTCATCTCCGGCGTGACCGTGATGGTGGCGATGGCCGGCCTCTTCCTGACCGCCGACGCGACGTTCGCCTCGTTCGGCGTCGCGACGATCATGGTGGTCGGACTGGCGATGGTCGGCTCACTGACTGTCCTGCCGGCACTGCTCTCGAGGCTCGGCGACAACGTCGACCGAGTGCACGTGCCGTTCGCCGGCCGACTTCGCCGGGACGACGGTGAGGGACGGATCTGGGGCGCGATCATCGACCGCGTCCTGCGCAGGCCGGTGCTCTCAGTCGTCCTCGCCGGGGGCCTGCTCGTGGCGCTCGCGCTGCCGGCGCTCCAGCTCAAGCTGGTCGCGCCCGGAGTGGAGACCTTCCCGCAGGACCTGGCCGTCGTCAAGACCTACAACCGGATGCAGCAGTCGTTTCCCGGCACGCCGCTGCCGGCCAACGTCGTCGTGAAGGCGGAGGACGTCAACGCGCCGGCGGTACGCGACGCGATCCAGCGGCTCGAGCAGCGGGCGCTCGCGAGCGGCCGGATGCACGAACCGATCACGGTCGCCGTCAACGCCGACGCGACGGTCGCGAACGTCACCGTCCCGGTCGAAGGGAACGGAACCGACGAGGAGTCGGTCGCGGCACTCGAGGAGCTCCGCCAGGAGATCGTGCCCGAGACCGTGGGCGCGCTTCCGAACGCCGAATCCGCAGTCACGGGGGCAAGCGCGCAGTGGAAGGACAGCACCGACAAGATGAAGTCGGCGCTGCCGCTCGTGGTCGCGTTCGTGCTGCTGTTCGCGTTCGGGCTGATGCTGGTTGCCTTCCGCTCGCTCGTGATCGCGGCCAAGGCGATCGTGCTCAACGTCCTCTCGGTGGCCGCCGCCTACGGCGTTCTGGTGCTCGTCTTCCAGCACGGCGTCGGCAAGGGCTTCCTCGGCTTCAGCTCCACCGCGGGGATCGACCCCGTGGTGCCGCTCTTGCTGTTCGTGGTCCTGTTCGGCCTGTCGATGGACTACCACGTCCTCGTCCTGGGCCGGATTCGGGAGATCTTCCACCAGGGCGCGACGATGGACGAGGCGATCGCGCACGGGATCAAGACCACCGCCGGCGTCGTCACCAGCGCGGCCGTCGTGATGGTCGGTGTCTTCGCGATCTTCGCGGCGCTCTCGATGCTGTTGCTCAAGCAGTTCGGCGTCGGGCTCGCGACCGCCGTCCTGATCGACGCCACGATCGTCCGCGCCGTGCTTCTGCCGGCATCGATGAAGCTGCTCGGCGACTGGAACTGGTACCTGCCGAGCTGGCTGCAGTGGCTTCCTCGGTTCGAGCATGACGAGGCCGAGGCCGCGCCGGAGATCAGGCCGGCACCCGCGTCGGCCTAGACCGAACGCATCCCCGGCCCGCGGCGAGCGGGCCGGGGATGCCTCGTAAGACGACAGGGCGGTGGGCTAGTCGAGCCCACGCAAGCCCGCGCCGAGACCGACCAGGATGCCGTCGACCGCGACTGCCGGGCTCGTTGTCACGAACAACACGACCCCGGCCTCGGGGGCCACGACCTCGTCGACGACATCGCCGTAGGAGTCCTGCACGCCGCCGAGCAGGCCTCCCGCCTGCACCTCGTCCCCGGCGCGCACGCTCGACTCCCACCAGCCTTTCGCTTTGGAGCGAAGCCAGACGAACCGGTCGACGTGTCGCATGCCGACCGGAGGAAGCGACGGCTCACCCTCGAGCGCGCCGGCATGGCGGAGCGCGTTCGACACGCCCGCGACGAGGAGGGCGATCGCGTCTTCCTCGAGCAGCCCGCAGCCTCCTGCCTCGGCGATGATCGCGGGGACTCCGGCCGCAGCTGCTGCGCTCGAGGTCGTTCCGGAGAGCGAGGCTTTCTGCTCGGACCGGACGACGTACGGGAGGCCGAACGAGACCGCGAGCGCGCGGGCTTGCGCCTCGACCGCGGACTCGTCGTACAGGCAGAACGGCTCGAGCGCCTCGACCATGTCGCCTCCGTGGAGATCGATGACGACGTCGGCGACGGCAATGAGCTCGTCGAAGATCGCCCGCGCGAGCGCTTCGGAGTACGTGCCGTCCGGTGAACCCGGGAAGCAACGGTTCAGGTTCTTCCCATCCTGCGGGGTAACGAAAGGGCTTCTGGCCTCGAACGACGGCACGTTGACGATCGGCACGGCAGTGATCACGCCTCGGAGCTGCGTCGTATCGAGCGCTCGTATGAATCGCACCGCCGCCGCTATCGAGCTGTACTCGCACCCGTGGATGCCGGCCAGCAGGGTGACGCGCGGGCCGTCGGCGCTTCCGCGTGCAGTGAGGACGGGCAGCTCGAGGCCGGAGAGCACATCGGCATCGAAGCGGATGACACCGCGCTCGATCACGCGGACTCCGGGTCCAGCACGACCTCGGGCACGTGGCTCTCGGGTTTGGTGACCCATGCGAAGTGACACGCCGCGCGATGGTCGCTGCCGTCGCCGCGACTGAGCGCGGGGTCGACGTCGTGGCAAAGCGGCTCCTGTGCGATCGGGCAGCGCGGATGGAAGCGGCAACCGCTCGGGAGCTCGACCGGGCTCGGCGGATCACCGAAGACAGCGACCTCCGCTCGGGCGCGGCCCGGTGCGAGCCTGGGAATGGCACGCAGCAGTCCTTGCGTGTACGGATGCCGTGGGTCGGAGAAGAGCGCGGCGGTCGGGGCGGACTCGACGATGCGCCCGAGGTACATGACGGCAACGCGGTCGCACGTATGCCGAACGATCGCCATGTTGTGGGCGATCAGGAGGATGCTCAACCCGAGCCTCTCGCGCAGCTCCTCGAGCAGGTTCAGGACGGTCGCCTGCACCGAGACGTCCAGTGCGGACACCGGCTCGTCGGCCACGAGAAGCGCGGGCTCGAGGGCGAGCGCACGGGCAATGCTGACTCGCTGACGTTGACCGCCCGAGAACTGGCGTGGATACGCGTCGAGCGACCTCCGGCTGAGGCCGACGAGGTCGAGCAGCTCGGCGCAGCGGTCGTCGATGCGCGCCTTCGGAACGACGGCGTGCACGGTCAGGAGCTCCCGCAGCGTCTGACGGACGGTCATGCGCGGATTCAGGGACGAGTAGGGATCCTGGAAGACCATCTGGATCTGCCGTCGAGTCGGCTTGTCCCGCTTCGCCGGGAGGATCTCGCCCCGATAGCGCACCTCCCCCGCCGTCGGCTCGTAGAGCCCGACGATGCAGCGCCCGAGCGTCGACTTGCCGCATCCCGACTCCCCGACCAGCCCCATCGTCTCGCCCTGGCGGACGTCGAGGTCGACGCCGTCCACCGCGCGTAGCTCCAGCCGCGACTCGCCGCGGAGACGGCGTCCGAGGCCACCCCGGAGGGGGAAGTGCATCGCGAGGCCGCGAACGTCGAGCAACGGCTCAGTCACCGGCGATCACCGGCTCCCTAAGAACGTCAGCGATGCATACCTCGTCGTGGATACACGCAGTCGAGCGACCCGCTCCGAGCGGACGGAGTGGGAACTCCCCGCTGACACAGTCCGCCTGCACGAACGGGCAGCGAGGATGGAAGCGGCATCCGGACGGCGGTGACGCCAGGTCGGGCGGCGAGCCCGGGATCGTCGCGAGCGTCTCGCGGACGACCTCGACGTGGGGGACGGACCGGAGCAGGCTGAGCGTGTATGGATGGCGCGGCTCCCTGAAGACTGCCTCGATCGGCCCGTACTCGACCACCTGGCCCGCGTACATCACGGCGACCTGCGTGCAGGTCTGCGCGATGACGGCAAGATCGTGCGAGACGAAGATCACGCTCAAGCCGAGCCTCGCCTGGAGGGACGAGAGCAGGCTCAGGATCTGGTTCTGGATGGTGACGTCGAGGGCTGTCGTCGGCTCGTCGCAGAGAAGGAGCTTCGGCTCCCCGGACAGCGCGATCGCGATCATCACCCGCTGCCGCAGGCCGCCCGACAGCTCGAACGGGTAGGCGTCCACCCTGCGCGCGGGATCGGGAATGCCGACCAGCCGCATGAGCTCGAGCGCACGCTCGCGCGCCGCTCGTCGGTCGAGCCCCAGGCGCACGAGCGGACCCTCGGCGATCTGATCGCCGACCTTCATGACCGGGTTCAGCGCGGTCATCGGCTCCTGGAAGATCATCGCGATCGAGCGGCCGCGGATCTCGCGCAGCTGCTCCTCCTCGAGCTGGGCGAGGTCCTCGCCCTCGAACTCGACCGAGCCGTCGATCACCTTCGCGGTTCGCGGAAGCAGCCCGATGAGCGCGCGCAGCGTCATCGTCTTCCCGGAGCCCGACTCGCCGACGATCCCGAGCGTGTCGCCGGCCGCGACACTGAACGACGCACCGTCCACGGCTCGCAGCGATCCGTGCGCGAGCCGAAACTCGACTCGAAGGTCGCGTACGTCGAGCAGCGGCGCCGTCATTCCGGCCGGAGCAGGTCGGCGAGTCCGTCTGCGAGGAGTGAGAGACCCAAGGCCGTGATGACGACGGCGATTCCCGGAACTGTCGAGAGCTGCCAGTTCGTCGTCAGGAACCCCTGGCCGTCGGCGATCATCCGCCCCCAGTCGGGAGTGGGCGGCTGCACTCCGAGTCCGAGGTAGCCGAGGGTGACGATGGCGAGGATGACGAGCACGATGTCGGACATCGCGAAGACGACGGCCTGCGTGATGACGTTGGGAAGGAGATGCCGCCGGAGGATTCGGAAACTCGAAAGACCGCCCGCCCGCGCCGCGAGGACGTACTCCTGACGCTTGGCCACGAGGACCTCACCCCGCACGATCCGCGTGTACGAGACCCAGCCGACGATCGTGATCGCGATGTAGATGTTGCGCGTCCCCGGCCCGAGCGCGAACACGAGCGCGATGATCAACACGTAGAAGGGGAAGGCAACGACGATGCTCACGAGCCAGTTGGCCACGGTGTCGGCACGGCCGCCGAAGTAGCCGGCGATGAGGCCACCGACAGTGCCCAGGACGAACGGGAAGACCACGGCGAGAAACGCGATCGTCAGGTCGGTTCGGGCCCCGTAGACCAGTCGTGTCCAGACGTCGCGACCGAGGTCGTCCGTCCCGAGGGGGTGACTCCACGAGGAGCTCTGGAGGATGTTGAGGAGGTCCTGCTCGCTCGGGTCGTGCCACGTCACGACGGGAGCCAGGATCGCCAGGATCACGATCCCGCCCAGGATCGACGCTCCCGCGACGAACGACGGCGTCCGGTACCAGCGCTGGCGAAAGCCTCGATGCTCGGCGACTACAGGCGCCTCGATGGGAACGGCGACGTCGGTCATTCGAAGCGCACCCGTGGGTCGAGGAGCGCGTGGACGATGTCGGTGATCAGGTAGACGAGGACGACCATCACGGCGAACGCCAGCGTGACCGCCTGCACGACCGGGAAGTCGCGCTGGAAGATCGAGTTGATCATCAACTGGCCGGCCCCGGGCAGGGCGTAGACCTGCTCGATCACGAACGTCGCGCCGACCAGGAACGCGATGTTGACTCCGAGCACGGTGACCATCGAGATCACCGCGTTTCGGAGGGCGTGCCGCACGAGCACGCGCCGCTCTGGAAGCCCCTTCGAGCGCGCAGTTACGACGTAGTCGGACTCGAGGACCTCGAGCAGGCTCGCCCGCAGGCTGCGAATGAGGATCGGCGAGATGGCGATCGCGACGGTGAGGGCGGGGAGGAACATGGAGTGGAGGTGTCCGAAGAACCCCTCTCCGTAGCCCCCGACCGGGAACGCGCGTCCGAGGTTCAGTGCAAACGCGAACAGCAGCATGATCCCGATCCAGAACGGCGGGAAGCCGAGGCCGACGAGCGGGACGGCGCGGACGACATGGTCGGTCGGCCGATCCCGCCGGGCCGCGGCGATCGTTGCAAGGGGTATCGCGATCACGACGGAGAGCAGTGTCCCGAGCCCGATGAGCCAGAGGGTGACGGGCAGGCGCTCGACGACGAGGCGACCGGCCGGGACGCTGTAGAAGAGCGACGAGCCCAGATCCCCGTGCACGAGACGGGTGAGAAAGCGCCAGTACTGGGTCGGCAGCGGCTCGTCGAGCCCCCATTCCTCATGGAGAAGGGCGACGCGCTCCGGGGTTGCCCGCGTGCCGAGCATCGTCCGCGCTGGGTCGCCCGGGACGAGATGGATGAGGAAGAAGACGAGGAGGGTGACCCCGAGGGCAATCGGGATCATGTGCAGCAGGCGCCTGGCAGCGTAGCCGGCGAGGCTCACCTCTTCATGCCCTCGGGGTCAGCGTCGATCTATTCGATCTAGTCGATCCAGACATCCTCCAGGTGGTAGTTGCCGAGCGGGTACACGAAGAAGCCGCGCACCTTGTTCGAGTATGCGTAGCGGAACGGCGAGTAGTACAGGAAGCCCATGAACGCGTCCTGAGCCGCGGTCCGCTGGATCTGTCGGTACAGGCCGCGACGCTTGGCCGGGTTCGTCTCCTTCTGGGCCCGCTGCGAGAGCTTCACGATTGCCGGGTTGTCGTAGCCGGTGAAGAACGAGTTCGCTCCGCCGCCCTTCGGGTCGACCGCGAACGTCACGAGCTCGTCGGGATCGGCGATGTCCATCGTCCAGTAGCTGAACCCGAGCTGGTACTTCCCCTCCTGGATGTTGGAGAACGCCGCGCTCGGGTCGGCCTGCCTGACGTTGACGGTGATGCCGAGCCGCCGCAGCGACTGTTGCAGGATCTGGCTGATCGCGTTCTCGGTCTGCTCTCCCTTGCCGACCTGCAGCTCGACCTCGAAGCCGTCCGGGTAGCCCGACTTCGCGAGCTCCGCCCTCGCCCTGGCGAGGTTGTACTGGAGACCCGGCGAGTTCGGGTCGTAGTACGGCACCTGCGGCGGCATGAACGAGTTCGCCGGCTTGCCGAAGCCGAACAGGACCGACCGGACGATCGCGTTGCGATCGATCGCGAGCGAGATGGCACGCCGCACGTTGCGATCGGCGAGCGGCTTGTACGCGTGGTTCATCACGAGGTAGTCCGTCCTCGTCGACGGGAAGAGCGTCATCGTGACGCCGGGCGTGTTCTTCAGCTTCTTGATCGCGTTGAACGGCGGGAACTCGTTCACCTCGATCTGGCCGCCGCGGAGCTGCAGCTCACGCGTGTTCTGGTCGCCGACGTACGTCCACGTCACCGAGTCGAGATACGGCTTTCCTCGCTGCCAGTAGAACGGATTCCGCTTGAACGTCACCGACTGCCCGACGACACGCTTGTCCCACATGAACGGCCCGGTGCCGATCGGGTGCTTGTAGAACTCCGCCCGGCTCTGGCCGGCGAAGTTCTTGGGGATGATCCCGTTCGCGAAGAGCGCGATGTCTGCGATGAACGGCACCCAGCGGTACTTGAGGTTCACCACGACCGTGTACGGGTCGCGGACCTGCACGTTCTTGATCGCGACGTCGAGGAAGCCCCAGCCCTTGGTCTGAGCTCGAGCGTCGTCGATCGAGAACTTGACGTCGGCAGCGGTCATCGGCTGGCCGTTCGAGAATCGAACCCCTCGGCGCAGGCGGAATGTGTACCGCTTGCCGGCGTTGGAGACCGAGTAGCCGGTGGCGAGCCACGGCCGCACGCCCTTGCCGTCAGGCGTGGACGTGTACAGCGACTCGTTGATCTGCTGAATCAGCCAGAGCGACTCGTTCTGGAAGACGGTCGTCTTGTCGAACGACTGCGAGTCCTCGATGCGAGCGATCCGAAGCTCACCGCCCCGCTTTGGAGATTGAGCCTCGCCCGCGCTCGCCGCGAGGCCGAGGGTTGCGGCCACCGAGAGCGCGAATGCGAAGGCGAGGGTCGCGGCGATTCTCCTCCTGAACATGCCCACTCCTTGCCTAGATAGAGAGACCTGCCGTCAGGACAGCTTCCCGCGACTATGGCACACGTGGACGGGGCTGGGCAACGACGCGCGAGCCGGGCCCCGGCGGCGGTCGGCGCGTGGCCGTGCTCAGAAGATCGCGTGCCCGCCGTCGATCGACAGGACCTGGCCCGTCACCCACGACGCTTCCTCGGCCGCGAAGAAGAGGACGCCGTTCGCGATGTCCTCGGGCGTACCGAGACGGCGCGTCGCGATGCGCTCGACGAGCGCGCGCTGGCCCTCCTCCCCGTAGCTCTCCCACTGGCTCACCGTGGTCGGGTTCGAGAGCACGAAGCCGGGAGCGATGCAGTTCACGGTTATCCCGAACCGGCCGAGCTCGTGGGCCGTCTGTCGCGTGAGGCCGATCTGCCCCGCTTTCGCGCTCGCGTAGGCCTGGATGCCCGTCAGGCTCACGCTCCTCCCGGCCCCGGATGAGATGTTCACGATGCGTCCGTAGCCGGTCTCCTTCATCCTCGGTACAACGGCCCTCGTGCACACGAAGGCGCTGGTCAGGTTAGCGTCGACCACGTCTCGCCAATCGTCGTCCGTGACCTCCTCGAGCGGTTTTCCGACCTGTCCGCAGACGCCGCCGGCGTTGTTGACGAGGATGTCAATCGAGCCGATCCGTTCGACGAGGCTCGCAACCTGCTCGGGATCCGTCACGTCGACCGTGTCCTTGTCCACGCCGTGCGCAGTTGCTCCGTTCGCCGCAAGCGCTTCCACGATCCCTGCGCCGATTCCGTGCGCCGTGCCGGTGACCAGCGCTGTCCTCCCCTGGAGGTCAGGCACCGCGGTCCCAGCCGTGCGCAAGGACGTCGCGCACCTCCTCGACACCGGCCTGCCAGACCTGCATGACGTCCTCGTCGGCGCGCTCGTACAGGCCGCCGAGCGAGCCGTCCCCGAGCATCTCCCGGACATCCACAGGATCGAGCGCCCGCATCCGTTCGATGTCTTGCATCGGCTTTCGCTCAGCGGGTTGCACGACTCCTTCGAGGCGCGTCCAGGGATAGTTCTCCAGCCATGAGGCGTGACTCGCATCGGGATCGATGCGTTGCACCACCTCCCACGTGCGCGGTGCGTTCCACCAGTTGTGCCAGAGGACTCGCGCGTCCGCGTGCTCGGTCTCGAGCGTTTCGCCCGCGGTCCGCCCCGCGTCGTTCCCGCCGTGGCCGTTCACGAGCAGGAATCGACGAAAGCCCTGTTCGTGGAGAGACGAGAGCAGCTCGTGGATCACGGCGTGGTATGTGGTCGCGCTGAGGGTTGGGCTCCCGGGATACGCGGCAAAGTAGGGCGTCAGACCGTAGGCGAGCGCCGGCAGAACCGGCACGCCAAGGGGCTCGGCAGCCTCGACGGCGACGCGCTCGGCGAGGATGGCGTCGACTGCGAGCGACAGGTAGCCGTGCTGCTCGACCGAACCGAGCGGGAGGACGATGCGATCGTCGTGCTCCAGGTAGTGCTCGATCTGCATCCAGTTGCAGTCCGCGACTCTCATTCGCGTAGCCTCTCGAGCTCGGCAGCGACCGAGAGTACGAGCGCGTCAGCGCCTGCAGGCCCCGCCAGCTGCAGGCCGGCCGGGAGGTCGCGTTCGGCGAGCCCGCAGGGAACCGACACAGCCGGGAGCCCCGCGAGGTTGTACGGACCCGTGAAGCGTCCTTCGACATTCCCCTCGGGCGTCCCGACGGGTGGATCCTCGTGGGGCGCCGGGTAGGCAACCGTCGGCCCGGCAAGCAAGTCCACCTCCTCGAACACGCGCACGAAGCCGTCGGAGATCCGACTGCGGTCGGCAAGGGCTCCCTCGTACCGTTCGTCATCGACGTCCTTGCCCGCCTCGATCACCGCTCGCGTACCCGCGCCGTAGTCCGCGCCCTCACGATCGAGGAGATCACGGTGAACGTCATAGGCCTCCTTCACGACGATCGTCCCAATCGTCTCGTCCGCCAGGTCGAGCTCCGGGACGTCGACGTCGACGACCTCGAAGCGGGCGCTCCGAAGCCGTTCGAACGCATCCTCCACGCACGCTCGCACGCCCTCCTCGACAGCCGGGTCGTCGACGTGACGGCGAAGGACACCGATACGAAGCCCCGCCACCGAAGCAAGTTCGCATGGGCGACCGGAGAGCACGGCAAGGAGCGCAGCCGCCTGCGCGGCGGTGCGCGTGAGCGGACCGACGTGGTCGAGCGTCGGAGAGAGTGGGAAGACGCCCTCGATCGGGACGAGCCCGAACGTGGGCTTCAGCCCGACGATGCCGCAATACGCTGCCGGTATCCGGATCGACCCGCCGGTGTCCGTGCCGAGGGCGAAGTCGCAGACGCCCGCGGCGACGAGTGCGGCCGAGCCGCTGCTCGACCCGCCCGAGGTCCTGACCGGGATCGTGCGGGTTGTACGTCATCCCATAGGCGGGGTTGACGCTTCCGGCCGCGTATTCGAGCAGGTTCGCCTTGCACAGGAGCTCGGCGCCGGCCGAGCGGAGGCGCGCGACGACAGGGGCATCACTCGCCGCGGGCGGAGGTGTGCCGACGGTGGACGCGTTCGTCGTTACCACGCCCTTCACATCGATGTTGTCCTTGATCGCGACCGGAATCCCGTGCAGCGGTCCCTCCGGCGCCCGGTCGGACGGCTCGAGCAGGGTGATGACCGCGTTGAGTCGTGGCCCCTCGGCAAGACAGCGGTCGTAGGCGGCGAGGAGCTCGAGATTCGCAACCTCGCAGACCCTTCTCCCCTCCTCGATCTCGTGTACGAGCGCGAGAGTCCGCGAGAGCACCGGACCTTCGATCGCATCGAACATCGCCGTCTCGGCGCGTCGCTTCCGGACCGCGAGATCCCGGTAGATGCCCGAATGCGTCTTCGCCGAGCGGCGGTTGAACGCGACGAGCCGCTCGATCGAGCCATCGAGGTCGGCCGGGTCGAAACCGTCGAACGCCTCCGGGCGCGCGGTCGCGCAGGCGAGAACCTCGCCCGCCAGCCTGAGGTAGAGCGGTCGGTAGCGCGGCTCCTCCAGGGCGTCGGCGATCGAGAGGTCCGAGATGGCCGTCGCGAAGAGCATTGCGCCATACGCCTCCTTCGCCCACAGGAATCCGAGGATGTTGTCCGTCACCTCGGCGTCGTCGAGGTTCCCGGCGAGCTGCACGACGCGCTCACTTCGACTCCCGTCGATCTCGCCCACACGGAACGTGCCGCGACCCCCGACGAAGATGCGCCCCGGGCCGATGTAGTCGGCTCCGAAGTTCACGAAGGCACCCACGGTTCGCGCTGCTCCTACGGCTTCTGCGATTGCAGGCTCGTTCAATCCGTTCTGGAGCGAGACGACGAAGCCATCCGGTGCGAGGCGAGGCGCGACACTCGCCACCGCGGACTCCGTATCGTGTGCCTTCACGGCGAGGAGCACGCGCCCGAGACCATCGGGCAGATCGTGCGGGTGAACGGCCCGAGCAGCGACTGTGAACTCCTCGACCGGCCCCTCGACGGAGAGACCCTGGTCGTTCATCGCAGCGACGTGCTCGGCGTCGACGTCGGCGAAGACGACGTCGTGCCCGCGACGGGCAAGGCGAGCGCCAACGGTTCCGCCGATTGCCCCCGCTCCGACGACCACGTAGTCCACGGTTCGATCTTTCCAGACCTACCCTTGTGAGAGCGTGCAGGCGCCAACCCACGCAAGCCGGAACGTAGGGATCGGCGAGCATCGGAAGCAGCCTTCGGGCTCCACCGCGACCGGAGTGCGCCCGGGAGGATTCGAACCTCCGACCCGCGGATTAGAAGTCCGCCGCTCTGTCCACTGAGCTACGGGCGCCTTGGCGCAGGGTAGTCGGCTCGACGGTCTACGCGGGCGTCGCCGGGTGGTGGTCGAAGTCCTCCCGCCGCTCCTCCTCCGCGAGGAAGCGGAAGAGCCAGTACACGAACACGGCGAAGAAGACGACGGCCTGCTCGACCGCCATCAGCATCCCGGCGAGCTGCTGGTCCTCCAGCGCCGACAGCCCCCACAGCCGTTCGGGCGCCTCGACGTAGAAGTCGTAGATCGCATCGGGCACGAGGGCGAGAACAAGGCCGATCGGACTCCCGAGGACGAAGGCAGCGAAGACGTAGCCGGCCCGCGCGCCCGCGCCGAGACGGTGCGGCTCGTCCTGGAGAACGCACCACCACATTGCGACTCCCGTCAGGAAGTACGTCGCGTGCTCGAGGTGCAGGAGCGTGTGCGGGTTCTCGAGCGCGGCGTCGTACACCCACGGCAGGTGCCAGACCATGTAGTTGACGAGCCAGAGCGGGAGTGCGACGGCCGGGTGGGTGAGCACGCGCGCGATTCCCGGCTGCGAGAGTGTCGCGGCGAGCGCCGGCGGGAGTCCGAGCACCACGAGCAGCGGCGCCCACTCCGCGAGGACGACGTTCTGGAGCAGGTGCACAGTCAGCAGGTACTTCACCGCGAGCGTCTCGAGCGGCGTGATCGTCACCGCCAGGAGCAGCACCATCGCTGCGAGGAAGCAGGCGACGCGCCACCAGGGCGCGGGCTGTCTACGAATCGCCAGCAGGTAGGCGCCCGTCAGAAGCGGGACGAGCAGCAGCGCCTCGAGGTTCCACGCCCACGCGTAAGGATCCACGGGCGCTACGCTAGTCGCGTCTCGCGGGCGTAGCTCAGTTGGTAGAGCGCCAGCCTTCCAAGCTGGATGTCACCGGTTCGAGCCCGGTCGCCCGCTCTCTCGAACCCGCTGGAAGTAGGGGCCTCGACAGTCATACTCGCGCCATGAGCGAAGGGCGCCTGACGCTCCGGGACGGGCGGACGCTCGCATGGCATGAGTACGGCCCGGTCGACGGCCGTCCCCACCTCAAGTTTCAAGGCACTCCCGGTTCGCGCTACTCGCGTCACCCTCACGAGGACTCCTACGAACAGCACCAGGTGCGCGTGATCCTGTTCGATCGACCTGGCTACGGCGCATCGAGTCGGCTGCCTGGACGCGGCTTATCGGCGATCGCCGACGACGCAGCGGAGCTTCTCGATCACCTGGGCCTCGACGTCGTCCACGTCGCTGGTGGCAGCGGAGGAGGCCCGCACGCACTCGCATTCGCGGCGCTTTACCCCGAGCGCGTGCGAGCCGCGACAGTCGTGGTCGGCGCCGCGCCGATCGAAGAGGCAGATCTGAGCGAGATGATCGAGCTCAATCGCGAGGGGTGGTACGCGGCACACGAGAGCTGGGATGCGCTGCACGCACTGCTCGCTCCGATACGCGAGCAGATACTGGTCGATCCGCTAGCCGGATCCCGCGCGGTGATGGAGGCTGCGCCGGAGAGCGACAAGGCAGTGATGAACGACCCCGAGTGGCAGCGCGTCCTGATCGAGTCCGTGACAGAGGCTTTTCGGCCCGGCGCGGAAGGGTGGGCGGACGAGGGCATGGCGCTGACCTTGCCATGGGACTTCGATCCCTCCGGCGTGACGTGCAGCGTGACCTGGTGGCACGGCGAGCACGACGCCAACGCTCCGATCGGATCCGTCCGGCGCCTCCTCGAACGCATGCCTGGCGTGGACCTGCGCCTGTGGTCGGACGCCGGCCATCTCGAGGCTTACCACCGTCATGACGAGATGCTGGCCGAGCTGATGGCCCGCTGAGGCGGTCGAGCTGAGCCAGGCCCCCCGCCCTGCCACCGTCGCAGAGGCGGCCGAAAGTCCAGTCGAAACCAACCGAGCGGGTGGTTGTTCGAGGGGTCGTTTCGTCGGACACTCAACATGCAAGCCGTCGGGTTCGACCTGTCGGCAACGTAGAGAACGTGTGCCGGATCCGGCCACCCCCTCGGTCGGATTCGGCATCACGTCCCGGACTTTCGCATCGAGCAGCGGGAGTTCCAGACGGAAGCTGAGTCAGGTGCTTGCGGAGGAACACGTGTGAGAGCGCCGAACGGCCTCCTGTACCCCTCGACTCGGAGGTCGTCAGATGCAGCATCCGCTCCCCACCCGACTGCTCGCCGAAGCTCTCGGCACGTTCATCTTCTTCTTCCTCGGGTTCAGCGGCATCGCGGTGGTCACGGACATCGGCCCCAACGCCATCGACGCGCTCGGCATCGCGTTCGGCTTCGGGCTCGGGCTCGCGCTCGCGATTGCCGCCTTCGGCCACCTCTCCGGCGGACATTTCAACCCGGCCGTCAGTGCGGGCCTCGCCATTGCCGGTCGCTTCTCGCCCAGAGACGTCATCCCGTACTGGGTCGCTCAGCTCGTCGGCGGTTTCGGCGCGGTGCTCGTGATGGCGATCGTCTACTCGAGCACCGTCACCGATGCGCTCCACACGCAGCCCGGCGTAGGGATCGACAACTGGGCGGCACTCGTGCTCGAGATCGTCACCACCGCACTCTTCGTGATGGTGATCCTCACCGTTGCCACGGACGAGCGCGCGGCGTGGAACGGCGTCATGGCGCCGCTGCTCATCGGCCTCTTCATCTTCACGGCCGCGACCACGGTCGGTCCGGCGTCGGGCGGATCGTTCAATCCCGCCCGCTCCCTCGACCCGGTGCTCTACAACCAGGAGTGGGGCGACGTCTGGATCTACATCGTCGGCCCGCTCGCCGGAGGTGTGCTCGGCGCTGCCATCTGGGCGTTCGTGTGCCTGCGCGAGCGTGCGCCGGGAGCGCGACACGAGACGGAGCGAGCTCCGAGCGAGCTGCCTAGCGACCGCTAGCGGAGAAGTGCTGGTAGTCCTGCACGGACGTCCAGCGGCCGCCCCAGCCCCAGCCGACCGCGTCGAACACACGCACGACGGCACCGCCCTCGAAGGCCATTCCAGGGCGGTGCCTCGCGCGATCGACGTACGGGCGGCTGGCGCGATGTGACGTGCGCCCGCCCGAGACGTACGGGTTCTCGATCGGATTGAGGTCGATCGCGCGGCCGTACGCGTGCTCGGACCAGCGGCTCGTACCGTCGACGAACCGGCAGTTGAACGCCGACGTGTTGTCCGCCTCGATCGAGCGGAAGTCGCTGGCGCCGTACGCGTCGACCGGAACCATGCGGCGAATCGGGAAGCGCGCGGCGTAGAGCCGCCGGAAGACGCCGACGAGCTCGCGCGCGACGTCTTCGTGCACGATCAGCCGGCCGGTGCGCACCTTCCCGTCGAACCCCCAGTGCGACAGGCGAAGCAGCCGGAGGTCTCGAAGCCCTACGGGGCAGCCCGGCCGCCACGAGACGCCGGTCATCCGCTTCGCCTGGGCCGCGTCGATCCGTTCGATCGTTCCCCGGAACTGCGTCGTCGCGCTACCTGCCGAGCCGGCTGCGAGCAGCGCAGCGAGGAGGGCCACGAGGCTGACCTTGTTCAGCACCAGTCGGGGCGGCCGGATTCGAACCAGCGACTTCTGCGTCCCAAACGCAGCGCTCTACCAGGCTGAGCTACGCCCCGAGTCCGAACAGTGTAGGTGGATAGCCTGCGGGCTCCATGGTCGACGCCCCGACTCTGCTCCCGGAGGGGCGCACCGACGACAAGACCCGGCTCGGATACATCATGGTCGCGACCGCGGCGACGTTGTTCGCGGTCAACGGGAGCGTCTCCAAGGTCGTCCTCGACTCGGGCCTCTCGTCGCTCGAGCTCGCGCAGATTCGGAATACGTTCGCCGCGCTCCTCTTCCTCGCCTTCCTCGTGGTCTTCGCGCCCTCGCGGCTGCGGGTGGGCCGGCGCGAGCTGCTCTTCCTCGTCGTCTTCGGCGTCGTCGGGATCGCGCTCGTGCAGTGGCTCTACTTCGTCGCCATCGACAACCTGCCCGTCGGGGTGGCGCTGCTCATCGAGTTCACCGCGCCGCTCTTCGTCGCGCTCTTCGCGCGCTTCGTCTACAAGGAGCACATCCGCCGGCGGATCTGGGTGTCGGTCGGGCTCTGCATCACGGGGCTCGCCCTCGTCGTCGAGCTGTGGCAGGGCGTTGCCTTCAGTACGGTCGGCGTGACGGCGGCGTTCGGCGGAGCGCTCGCGCTCACGGCGTATCTCCTGATGGCCGAGCGCGAGCGCCGGCATCGCGACGCGGCGTCCCTGTCGTTCTACGGCTTCCTCGTCGCCGCGTTGCTCTGGGCTGTCATCCAGCCGCTCTGGGACTTCCCGTGGGACGTCCTCGGCGACAGCGTGTCGCTGCAGGGCAACCTCGCCGACCGGACCGCGCCGGTCTGGCTGCTCGTCGCCTTCGTCATCGTCGTCGGGACCATGATCACGTTCTCGCTGCTCACCGGTGCGCTGCGGCACATCAGCGCGACGAGAGCTTCGATCGTCGCCACGCTCGAGCCGGTCGTCGCCACCGGAGTCGCGTGGGCCTGGCTCGACGAGACGTTCGGCCCGACCCAGCTCATCGGCGGCGCGGTGGTGATCATCGGGATCTTCGTCGCCCAGTCCGCGCGCTGACACATCTACCCTGTGCGCGTGGTGAAGCGCGTCCTCCTCGCCTCTCCTCGCGGCTACTGCGCCGGGGTCGAGCGCGCCGTCGAGACCGTCGAGCGCGCGCTCGAGCACTACGGCGCGCCCGTCTACGTGCGCAAGCAGATCGTCCACAACATCCACGTCGTGCGAGATCTCGAGGCGCGCGGAGCGATCTTCGTCGACGAGGAGACGGAGGTGCCCGAGCGCGCGACCGTCGTCTACTCGGCACACGGCGTGGCGCCGACCGTCTACGCGAACTCGCAGCGGCTCGGACACAACGTGATCGACGCGGTCTGCCCGCTCGTGACGAAGGTGCACGTGCAGGCCCGCCGCTACGCGGATGAGGGCTACACGGTCGTCCTCATCGGGCACGAGGGGCACGAGGAGGTCGTCGGGACGATGGGAGAGGCGCCCGAGGCGACGGTGCTCGTACAGACGGTCGCCGAAGCGGAGGCGCTCGACTTCCCCACGGAGACGAAGCTCGCGTACGTCACGCAGACGACGCTGTCGGTCGACGAGACCGGCGAGATCATCACGGCGCTCCGCCGCCGGTTTCCGGACATCCGCGCTCCGCGGAAGGAGGACATCTGCTACGCGACCTCCAACCGGCAGTGGGCCGTCAAGGACATGCTCCCCGAGATCGACCTCCTCCTGGTCATCGGCTCGCGCAACTCGTCCAACTCGAACCGGCTGGTCGAGACGTCGCGAGCCCTGGGAACGCCGGCGTACCTGATCGACGACGAGTCGGAGATCGACGAGGCCTGGCTCGCCGACGTCGGGACGGTGGGGATCACGTCGGGCGCGTCCGCGCCGGAGAAGCTCGTCGCACGCGTGTGCGACTGGTTCCGCGCTCGCGGCGTGACGAGCATCGAGCCGTACCGGATCGTCGAGGAAGACGTCACGTTCCGCCTGCCCGTCGAGCTCCGCCGCGAGCTCGAGCTCGCCGCGCAGGACTAACGCATGCGGACGCTCGTCGTCGCGCTCATCGGCGCGGTCGCCTTCGCCGGGTACCTGGGATGGCGGACCGGCATCGCGCCGGACGGCACCTGGGTCTTCTTCGTCGCCGGCGACTAGACCTTCTCGATCCGGAGCTCGGAGCCGGCGGCCTCGACCGCAGACTGCGAGCGTCTCGCGCGCGATCCATTGCTCGTGCTCGAGGAGGTCGGCATCCGACTCCGGAATCGACAGCCGAATCCGGTCGGTCAGCTCGAAACCGAGCTCCTTCCTCAACGTGTTGACAGCATGGATCAGGTCGTAGACACGACCGCAGCGCACGAGCTCGTCGTCGAGGTGCAGGTCGAGAGCGACCGTGACGCCGTCGGAGGCAGCAACCGCCCAGCCCTCCTTGCCGTGGCGCTCGACCAGCACCTCCTCCGCGGAGAGCTCGTGTCCGGCAACGCGGAACGCGCCGTCCGCGAGCTGCTCGAAGTCGCCGGCCTCGAGCGCCGCCCTGACTGCCCCGAGCTCCCGCCCGAGCTTCGGCCCGAGCAGCGGCAGGTTCGGCTTGACGCGCAGCTCGCTCGCGTCGACCTCGCCGAACGCAACCTCGCGAACACGGAGCTCGTCGGCGATCTCGTCCGCATGGGGCGCCGCACGTGCGGCGCCCTCCACGACCAAGGCGCGAAGCGGCTGGCGGAGCTTCACGCCCGAGCTCGACCTCGCCTGGCGACCGAGCTCGACCACGCGCCGCAGCTCGTCGATCTCCGCGAGCAGCTCGGAGTCCGGGTCGGAGGACTCGGGCCAGCCGGCGAGGTGCACCGACTCGGGCGCGTCGGAGCACGGTGCCGTCAGCAGCCGCCAGAGGTGATCGGTGAGCAACGGCATGAGCGGAGCGACGACCCGGAGCCCCTGCACGAGCGCGTACCAGAGCGTTCGCAATGCGGTGGCATCGCCGTCCCAGAAGCGCCTGCGCGACCGGCGGATGTACCAGTTCGAGACGTCGTCGACGAAGGCTTCGTACGCGCGGACGACGTCGACGGTGATCCAGCTCTCGTACGCGGCCGTCGCGTCGCGGACGAGCGCGTGCGTCCTCTCCACCAGCCAGCGATCGAGCGGCTCGAGCTCGCCCTCCGGCCCGTTCGCGAGATCCTCGTAGCGAGGCTCCCACGCGTCGATGTTCGCGTAGTCGATCAGGAACTTGCACGAGTTCCAGAGGGTCAAGAGGCGGCGCTGGACCTCGTGCCCGGGCCCGTATCCGAAGAGCAGGTTCTGGCTCGGCGGCTGCGAGCAGTACTGCCAGCGCATGACGTCCGCGCCCATCCGCCCGAGCGCCTCGTCGACGGCGATCGCGTTGCCCCACGAGCGGTGCATCTCGCGACCCGTCTCGTCGAGCAGCTTCTCGTAGGTGAGGACGCGCTTGTACGGGGAGCGACCGACGAGCGTCACCGACATGAACGACATGGAGTAGAACCAGAGCCGGATCTGCTCGCGCATCTCGGAAATCCAGCCTGCCGGGAACCACTCCTCCCAGTACGCGTGATCGGGCAGGTCGGCAACGGTGAGCCCCTTCGCCGCACCGGTCCCGTTGCCGCCGACGACGTACTCGGGGCTCTGCCAGCCGAGCGTCGACAGCGGAACGATCCCTGCGTCGAGCCAGGCGTCGCCTACCTCCGGGACCCGGTGCACCTCCTCGGCGCAGGCCTCGCACCGGATCACTACCTCGTCGATCCAGGGACGGTGGAGTTCCTGGAGCTGGTCGAGGCCCCGGACCGCGCGCTCCTCGAGCTCGGCGCGCGAGCCGACCACGTTCAGGTGACCGCAGCTGCACGGATAGAACGGGAGCGGCAATCCGAAGTAGCGCTTCCGCGAGATGTTCCAGTCGCCCATGTTGCGAAGCCAGTCGTCCATCCGCTTCGAGTAGAAGTCGGGCGTCCACTCCACCGTCGCGTTGGCGTCGAGCATCGGCTGGCGGATCTCGTCGGCCGCGATGAACCAGTCGTCGACGACACGGAAGACGAGCGGCGTGCCGCAGCGCCAGCAGGTCGGGTAGCGGTGGACGATGCGTCCCGACTCGACGAGCAGGCCCCGCGACTCGAGATCCGTCGATCACGGGCTGCGCGACGTCGTCCGTCGAAAGCCCATCGAAGCCGAAGCCCGGCAACATGCGGCCCGCCTCGTCGAGCGGCGCCAGGACCGGCAGCTCGTGGATGCGCCCGAGCTCGAAGTCCTCGGACCCCGCGCCCGGCGCGATGTGCACGATCCCGGTGCCCTCGTCGAGCGAGACGTCGTCCCACGGGATCACCCGGTGGACGACGCCCTCCTGCGCCGAGACGTGGTCGAACGGGCCCTCGTACTCGAGCCCGACGAGCTCGCCGCCGAGCGCCGAGCGCACGAACGTCGCGTCCGGCTTGCGCGCCACCGCCCACCACTCGCCGTCCTCGGTCAGGCCGTAGTCGGCAGTCGGATTCACGGCCGCCGCGACGTTCGCCGGAAGCGTCCAGGGCGTGGTCGTCCAGACGACGAGCGACTCGTCCTCGCGGTCCGCGAGCGGAAGGCGCACGTACAGCGAGGGGTGCTCGAGCTCCCGGTACTCCCCGGAGAACACCTCGTGCTGCGAGATCGAGGTTCCGCAGCGCGGGCACCACACCGTCGAGCGGTGGCCCTGGTAGAGCCAGCCGCGCGCGTGCACCTCCGCGAGGAACCGCCAGATGTACTCGATGTTCGTGTCGGAGAAGGTGTAGTAGTCGGCGTCCCAGTCCATCCACATGCCGAGGCGCTGGGAGCGCTCGGTGATCTCCTCGGAGAAGCGTGCGACCCGCTCGCGGCAGCGCGCGGCGAACTCGGCCAGGCCGTACTCCTCGATCTCCCGCTTCGAGTTGAGGCCGAGCGAGCGCTCGACCTCGACCTCGACCCAGAGCCCCTGGCAGTCGAACCCGTTCTGGTAGCGCTGCTCGTAGCCGCGGAGCGCCTTGTAGCGCTGGAAGACGTCCTTGAGCGTTCGCCCCCAGGCGTGGTGCACACCCATCGGGTTGTTCGCGGTAATCGGGCCGTCGATGAAGCTGAACTTCGGTCCCCCGCTGCAGCGCTCGCGGAGCTTCGCGAACGTGCCCTCGCGCTCCCAGGCCTCGAGAATCGCCACCTCGAGCGCGTTATGGTCCGGCTTGTCCGGCAGCGGTGTGAACATCGTCTTCACGGGGAATCAGTCTACGAGAGCGTTTCGGCGGGAAGAGCGCGGCCCATTTCGTCGTTTCGAACCCTGGCGTTCGCAAATGACACGTATGAAAGGAACAAATGAGTCTCTTGACAGTTGACGTGACCGAGGCGACCTTCGACGAGGAAGTCCTCAAGAGCGACAAGCCAGTGATCGTGGACTTCTGGGCGGAGTGGTGCGGTCCCTGCCATGCCGTAGCGCCGGTGCTCGAGAAGATCGTCGAGGAGCGCAAGGACGAGGTGAAGCTCGTCAAGGTCAACATCGACGAGGAGCAGGGACTGTCCGTGAAGTACGGGGTCATGTCGATTCCGACGATGATCCTCTTCAAGGACGGCGAGCCGGCCGCCGCCGCGATCGGCGCGCAGCCGAAGTCAGCGCTCGAGCGCGCGCTGGGTCTCGCGGCCTAGGCCTTCCCCGATCGGGGGTACGCGGCACTTCCCTTCCGGGGAGTAACCTGTTAGAAGCCGACAGTTCACGAAGCTTTCTTTCACGACTTCCCCCTCCCCCTCCCCTAGCCGAAGGGCCGGTTCTCCGGCCCTTTGGTGCATCTAGCGACGGGTCTCGGCCCACGCCGGCAGGCATGCGGCCAGCCAGCGAAACGCGAGCTCGGCCTCGGACGGAAGCTCGTCCGGCGCGAACCAGCGAAGCTCGGACACGTCGTCGTCCGGCGTCGGCGTGCCGCTGGCGATGGTGGCCTCCCACACGAGGTTGAGGTTCGGCGGCGCGTCCTCGGCGTCGCCGTAGCGATCCGGGAACGTTCCCACGAAGGCGCCCACCTCGACCTCGATCCCGGCCTCTTCCCGGAGCTCGCGGTGCAGCGCCGTCAGCGCATCCTCTCCATCCTCGAGGAAGCCGCCGAGCGTGTCCCACAGCCCCACGTCGGGCTCGACCGCACGGCGCCCGAGCAGCAGGCGCCCGGCTTCGTCGAGGACGAGAGCCGACACGGCCGGGGCTGGATTGGCGTAGTGGACGAACCCGCAGGAGGGGCACTCGACGCACCCCTCGCCCTGGGCGAGATCCGCTCCGCAACGCGGGCAGAGACGCCAGCCAGCGAGGACTCCCACGTGGGTACGGTACTGCGCGTGTCGCCGCGCCACGTACCGGCATCCGTGACGGAGCTTTCCCGTGTCGGGCTCTTCACCGAGCTCGCCGGCGAGCAGCTCAGTACCCTCGCCGACCGCATGCAGCGGGAAGAGGTGACGCCCGGAACCGTGCTCATCCGGGAGGGCGAGCCCGGCGATCGCTTCTTCGTCCTGCTCTCGGGCATCGCGGCCGTGTCCCAGTCGGCGCTCGGCCAGCGACGCATCCTCCGCGCCGGCGAGTTCTTCGGCGAGGTCGCGCTGACGATGCACGTTCCCCGAACGGCCACGATCACCGCGATGACCCCGTGCGTCGTCGCGAGCTGCGACGAGGCGACGTTCGACGAGCTCGTACGGCCGCTGTTCGCGGACGACGGCTAACGCGCCGCGCGCAAAGTTCGCAGAATGGCGGGGATCACGCGCTCGGCCTCGAAGTGCGCTGCGAGATGGTCGAGATCGTCGAGCGCGAGGAACTCGGCGTTCGGGATCTCGGAGGCCGCTCGTCGGGCCTGGTCGAGGAAGTCCACGTCGCCCGCGCCGAGGTAGACGCAGACACGGGACCTTCCACTCGCTGACGCGGTTGGAGATCGCGCCCGAGGTCAGCATCGCCTCCGCGGCCGCAGCGACTGCTGCACCGTCCTGTGAGAGGTAGACGCTGCGCTCGAAGTCGGGGAATCGAAATGTCCCAGTACTCCTCGAGCGCTTCGACGAAGCGCCCGACCCCTTCCCGGCGCGTCGCCTCGAGCGCGCCTGCGACGGCACGCATGAGCGGCCCTTCGGGATCGATCGCATACGGTTGCTGACCGCCCGCGACGATCGAGAGCGCCCGCTCGGGCGTCATGCTCGGCGATGCCGAACGCGAGCCGTCCGCCGTACGACCTGCCAACGACGTGAGCGCTCTCGACGTCGAGAGCGTCGAGGATTGCGGTCGCGTCCGCGACCTGGAGCCGCATCGCGTACGCGTTGGTCCCGTGCGGCTTGTCGCTTCGACCGAGGCCGCGGTGATCGGCGTATATCAGTCGAAACTCGTCGGACAGGTCCTGGAGTGCCGTCGCGGCAGCCGAGGCGCGCACCGACTCGACCGAGTCGAGGATCCCACCGTAGAGGACCACCGGTACGCCTGATCCGCCGTCGTCCTCGAAGTACACCTTGCGGCCGTCGATCGCGTTTCGTGCCGAGGGCACGGCTGCAAGCCTACGCCCGGCTCGCCCTACCGGCTGCGGAGCTCCGCGAGCACCGCGTCCGAGACACGCGGCCACGCGATCTTCGCCCAGTCGCCGAACTCGCGTGTCGTCAGCGCGGCACAGACCACCTCGGGCATCCGGATCGACCCAGAGGAAGGTGCCCGTGCCGCCGAAGTGCCCGAACGCTCGCGCGGACGTCCGCGTCCCCATCCACGAGGGCGGCGCGGTGTTGAGCTGCACGCCGAGCCCCCAGTCGAGCGGATCGAAGCGGCCGTAGTCGGGAAGGACGCCCGCGAGGCCCGGAAACTGGACGGCCACCATCTCGTCACGGGTCTCCGGTGCGACGAGCCTCGGCGACTCGAGCTCGCGACCGATCGCGAGGACGTCCTCGAGCGACGCGTGCATTCCGGAACCAGGATCGCCCGTCGGGTCGAGCCCGATCTCGAGCGGCACGCAGACCGCAGCGACGACGTACTCGGCGAACGGCATCTCGGCCCGCGCCGCCAGGTGCTCGGCGAGAACCCGAAACGCCTCGTTCGAGTAGATCCGGCGACGACCGGGCTGCGCGATCGGCGCCGCTCCCTCGAAGGGAAGACCCGAGGTGTGGGCGAGGAGATGGCGCACCGTCGAGCCCGGCGGGCCTGCAGCCTCGTCGAGGTCGATCACGCCTTCCTCCGCGGCCACGAGGCACGCGAGCGCGGTCACGGGCTTCGAGACGGAGGCGAGCCGCACGCGCCGACCCGCGTCGCCGTGCGTGTGGACGCGGCCTTCGCGATCGACGACTCCTGCGGCGGCGAACTCGACGGGCCACTCGTCGATCTGGCGAAGCGCCTGCACGCGCGGCGATACTAGCCCCCTGATGGAGCGGCGCAACATCGCGGGCACGTCGCCCTACGAGGCGATCATGGGCTACTGCCGCGCAGTCGTCGTGGGCGACCGCGTGTTCGTCGCCGGCACGGCGCCCATTCCTCCGGACGGCTCGCCACCGCCCGAGGGCTCGTACGAGCAGACGAAGCTGTGCCTCGCGATCATCGAGCGGGCGCTCGCGCAGGCGGGCGCGACCTTCGAGCACGTCGTCCGGACGCGCGTCCACATCACCGATCCCTCGCACTTCGAGGGCATGGCGAAAGCCCACGGCGAGGTCTTCTCGGACATCCGGCCGGTGAACACGACGGTGGTCTCCTCGTTGATGGATCCCGCCTGGACGGTCGAGATCGAGGTCGACGCGGTCCTGCCGACGTGAGCGAGAAACAGGCCTTCCCGTCGTCCATCACCGGGAAGGGCGCCGTCGCGGCCGGCAGCGTGCTCGAGCACGCCTTCGGCTCGGGCGAGCCGTACACGCTCGGGGTCGAGGAGGAGTATCAGCTCCTCGACGGGGAAGGCTTCGACCTCGTCCAGCACATCGACACGATGCTCGCGGCCGTGAGCGGCCACGAGCTCGAGGCGCGGATCAACCCGGAGCTCATGCAGTCGGTGCTCGAGATCACGACGCCCGTCTGCCGCACCGCGGGCGACGTGGAGCGCGAGCTGGTCAAGCTGCGCTCGTACGTGACCGAGATCGCGCGCGAGCAGGGCATGCGGGTCGGCTCGTCCGGCACGCATCCGTTCAGCCTGTTCGAGCGCCAGCGGATCACCGCGAAGGACCGGTACCGGAAGCTCATCGACCAGATGCAGTACGTCGCCCGCCGCGAGCTGATCTTCGGCATGCACGTGCACGTCGCGGTCGACGATCCGGAGAAGGCGATCCAGGTCGTGAACGGCCTCCTCCCCCATCTCGCGCCGCTGCTCGCGCTGTCCGCGAGCTCCCCGTTCTGGCGCGGCGAGCCGACCGGCCTGGCGTCGAGCAGGCAGATGGTCTTCTCGGCATTCCCGCGCTCCGGGCCACCACCGCGCTTCCGCGACTACGCGGACTACGCGGACGTCGTGGGGCAGCTCGAGCGCTCCGGCTGCATCGCCGACTACACGCACATCTGGTGGGACATCCGCCTGCACCCACGGCTCGGCACGATCGAGGTCCGCATCTGCGACGCCGTGACGCGCGTGGAGGACGCGGTTGCGATCGCCGCGTACTGCCAGGCGCTCGTCAAGCAGCTCAGCGAGCAGCACGAGAGCGGCCAGGAGATCCCGTCGTACCACCGGATCCTGACGAGCGAGAACAAGTGGCTCGCCGCCCGC
Source organism: uncultured Gaiellaceae bacterium (assembly GCA_963802865.1). Lineage (GTDB taxonomy): Bacteria > Actinomycetota > Thermoleophilia > Gaiellales > Gaiellaceae > GMQP-bins7. The sequence continues at coordinate 405,810 of CAWDKB010000013.1, read as the reverse complement.
TACGGGCTCGAGGCGCCGGTCATGGACCTCGCCAGCGGACGCCGGAACCGCGTTCCCGTCGCGCGGCTGATCCGGCGCACGATCGCCGAGCTCCTCCCGCACGCTCGCGAGCTCGGCTCCGAGCGGGAGCTGGAGGGCGTGCTCGAGATCCTGTCCCGGGGCTCGAGCTCCGACCGGCAGCTCCGGATCTACAACGCGAACCGCGACATCGTCGAGGTCGCGCGAGAGATCGCGGACGCGACCGAGGCGCTGCCCGTCTCCGTCTAGCGCCGACCTCGCAGGTGCCGGTATCGACTCTCGCGAGTCGCCGATCGCAGGTTAAAACTCAGAGCCCTGCGGGTAGCTGCGCTCGCGAATCCGTCACAACGAAAAAGGAGCGAGAGATGCCGGAGATCAGCAACTCCGAAGGAGCTGTTCCTGCACGAGCTCGGCGACATCCTCTACGTCGAGCGAAAGCTCGCGAACGAGGCGCTGCCGAAGCTCATCGACGAGGTCACGGACGAGGAGTTCAAGTCGGGCCTGGAAAAGCCACCTCGAAGGAGACGCAGCAAGCACGTCACGAACGTCGAGAAGGTCTTCGAGATCTTCGGCGAGGAACCCCATGCCGAGCCGTGCGTCGGCTTCGAGGGGCTGAAGAAGGAGCACGACGAGTTGATCGAGAAGTCGTCCAGCTCGTCCTCGTCGACCACGATGGATCTCGGCGCCGCCGCGCGGACCGAGAACTACGAGATCGCGGCCTACGAGGGGCTTCGCCGCATGGCGAAGGCATTCGGCGAGGACGACGCGGTCGAGCTCCTGGACGCGAACCTCGCGGAGGAGAAGGAAGCGCTCCGGGAGGTCGAGAAGATCGCTACCCGTCTGAGCAAGGAGGCTGTGGGCGCGGCCGTCGCGTAGGCCAGATTCGTGGAACGTTCACGGGGGCGCCTTCCGGCCGTGGGAGGCGCCCCCGGGCACCGGCGCCGCGATAGGCTCGACGCGTGCTCGAAGCCGGCGACCGCGTCCCGACGTCCAGGTCTGGGCTGCGCCTCGGGAGGAAGCCAGGCCGCTCGCGGAGGTCCTCGGCGCGGGCCTCTCGCTGCTCTGCTTCTACGTCTGGGACTGGTCGCCGACCTGAACCAACGAGCTTCTGCTCCTGCGTGACAGGAGAGACGACCTCTCGGCCGCGGGGATCCGGCCGCTCGGGATCTCGCGGGACTCGCCGTGGTCGCATGTCGCCTGGGCGCAGTCGCTCGGCGTCGACGTCCCGCTGCTCTCGGACTGGAACGGCGAGGCGATCAGGGCGTTCGGCGTCGCGTTCGCGCCGCTCGGGATGGAGGACGTCGCCGCGCGCTCGAGCTTCCTGATCGAGGACGGCGAGACGATCCGCGCGGCGTGGATGCTCGGCCGCGAGCTCCCCGACATCGATGCGGTCATCGCGGCTGCGCAGCGGGGTCGGACTGAGCTGACAGGCGTCGGTGACGATGGAGACCTGCGCGTCGGCTCTTCGCATCCTTCCGGTGACGGCCACCCGAGCCCAGGCAGCTACCCGGTAGCCAGTAGAACGATCGCCTCATGCCGGCTGCTGCCCGTCTCATGCCGCGGACAAACGACTCGGCGCCTTCTCACATGCCCATCGAGTGGTACCCGGCATCGACGTAGAGCGTCGTGCCGGAGACGTTCGCGGCTTCGTCCGAGAGGAGGTAGGCGGCGGCTGCGCCGCAGTCGTCCGACTCGATCTGGCGGTGGAGCGGCGCGCGCTCCTCGAACATCGTCTGCATCGTCGTGAAGCCCGGCGATCGAGCGGGCGGCGAGCGTGCGCACCGGCCCGGCCGAGATCGCGTTCACGCGGATGTTCTTGAAGCCGAGATCCCAGGCGAGGTAGCGGACGCGTCGAGTCGAGCGTCGACTTCGCGACGCCCATGACGTTGTAGTGCGGCACCGCGCGCTCGCCGCCGAGGTACGTCATCGTCACGATCGAGCCGCCTCCGCGCGCCTCCATCAGCGGCTCCGCCGCGCGCGCGCAGGCGACGAGCGAGTACGCGCTGATGTCGATGGCCATCCAGAAGCGGTCGCGCGGCGTGTCGACGAAGCGGCCTTCGAGGTCCTCGGCCGCCGCGAACGCGACCGAGTGGACGAGGACGTCGAGCCCGCCGCCGAACGCCTCCGCGACCTCGGAGAAGACGCGGGCGACGTCGTCGTCCGAGCGGACGTCGCACTCCGTGACGAGCGGGCTCGAGACCGTCGCGGCGAGGTCGCGGACGCTCTTCTCGATGCGCTCGCCCTGGTACGTGAACGCGACCTGCGCGCCCTCGTCGGCGAGCCGCTCGCGCGATCGCCCACGCGATCGAGCGCTGGTTGGCGACGCCGAGCACGAGCGCCTGCTTCCCCTCGAACCTGCCGGCCATCGCGGCGATCCTAAACGGATAGGCTTGCCGCGGCGATGGCAGGCGGGCGCGTAGCGGTCGTCACCGGCGCCTCGTCCGGGATCGGGGAGGCGACCGCGCGCGAGCTCGCGCGCGCGGGCTGGCACTGCGTCCTCCTCGCGCGGCGGGCCGAGCAGCTCGAGCGGATCGCGGCGAGATCGGCGGCGAGTGGGAGCTCTGCGACGTCGCCGACCGCGCGCAGGTCGACGAGGTCGCGGCGCGCGTCCTCGAGCGGCATCCGGCGATCGGGCTGCTCGTGAACAACGCGGGCATCCCTGCGCGCGGGCAGCTTCCTCGACATCGACCCGGAGCGGATCGAGCGGGTGATCGACGTGAACTACCTCGGCAGCGTCTGGTGCCTGCGGGCGTTCGCGCCCGGCTCGAGCGCGGCAGCGGCGGCGCGCACGTCGTCAACCTCGTCTCCGTCGCCGGCACCGTCGCGTTCGCGCCGGCGGGCGCGTACGCGGCGTCGAAGCACGCCCAGCTCGCGTTCTCGCGCTCGACCGCCGCGCTGCTTCGCCGGACGGGATCCAGGTGCACACCGTCATGCCCGGGCTTCGTCGAGACCGAGGGCTTCCCGCAGCGCTCGAAGCTCCGGAGCCGGCTTCTGCGCCGCTTCGTGATCGAGGCCGACGACGTCGCGCGCGGCGATCGTCGAGGCGCGTCGAGAAGGGGAAGCGCGAGATCACGGTGCCGTGGTTCCCGTACCGCCTCGCCGCGGTCGCGCAGGCGCTCGTCCCGGGCTCTTCTCGCGGTTCGTCGACGCGCCGCGACCGGGCGAGCACCGCGACGAGTAGCGCTACGCTAGACGGCCCGGCTTGCGGGCGACGTACCAGCCGACCTCGATCTCGTACGGCGACGCGGGCGCGGGCCCGCGGATCCGCTCGCGCTCCTCCTCCGAAGCCCGCGAGCTCGAGCCGCTGCTCGAGGTCGACCTGCTCGCGCGTCACCTCGCGAGATCAGGAGCACGAGGTCGTTCGCGTCGAGGAACCCGCGGATGTCCGCCTCGGGCAGGAGCCGCTGGTGCGTCGGGTCGCGCAGGCGCTCGAAGCGGTCCATCTCGAGGCTCACGAGCGGATCGACCGAGCCGAGCTGGTCGGCGATGAAGATCTCGCCGCCGGGCCGCGCGACGCGGGCGAGCTCGGACACGGCGAGCTCCGGGCGGCGGACGTGATGGAGAACGCGGTGGCAGCACGCGATGTCGAACTCCGCGTAGCCGAACGGGAGCGCCATCGCGTCGCCCTCGACGAAGCGGACGTTCGCCGGCGCGGACGCACGGCCCGGCCTCGAGGTACTCGGCGCGCGTGTCGACCCCGACGACCTCGGCGACGTGCGGTGCGAGCGCGAACGCGAGCGACCCGGTTCCGCAGCCGGCGTCGAGCGCGACCTCGTTCCCGATGAACGGCCCGAGCAGCCGCCGCACGCGCTCGGCGAGGTCGGCGGCGCGCTCCTCCTGGAGCGCGAGCCGCAGCTCGACGCTCACGCGCCGGCCTCCGCGCGCGAGCTCGCGCGCGAGCGCGAGCGCCTCGCTCGCGCGTCGAGATCGTCCCGGCTGCCCGCTCCTCGTCGATGACCGCGAGGATACGTCCGATCTCGGGGCCGGGCTCGAGCCCGAGCTCGTCGCCTCGCACGAGCGGCTCCGCCGGATCGGCGAGCCGCGCCGCCTCCACGACGCCGGCGAGCTCCGCCGCGCCGACGAACGCGAGCGCATCGAGCGCCCACGGCTCCGTCGCCCGGCGGAAGCGATGGATCGCGCGTGGCGACGGATCCTCGGGCGGTCGCGCGCGCAGCAGCACCGTGGCGATAGCGCTTGAGCTCGTTCGAGATCGGAAGGCGCGCGAGCTCGTCTCCGAAAGACGGCGACGAGCCGGAAGTCGGGGTCGTCGAGCGCGTCGAGCCGCTCGTCGAGCTCGCCGCCGAGAGGCTCGAGCAGGCCGAGCGCCGCGAGCCGCCGAAACCCCGCCGGCGACAGCCGCCGCAGCTCCGCCGAGCGATTCGCTCGCCCGCCGGCTCGCGTGACGAGGTGCGCCGAAGCGCGCAGGAGCGCCTCCGTGCGCTCGTCCATGCGGAAGCCGAGCTCGTCCTCGAAGCGCACGGCGCGGAGGAGGCGCAGCGGATCGTCGACGAAGACCGAGTCGGACACCGCGCGGACGACGCCCTGCTCGAGATCCGCCTGCCCGCCGTGCGGGTCGTAGCCGCTCGCCGGAGCCCACGCGGATCGCGATCGCGTTGAACGTGAAGTCGCGCGTCGCGAGATCGGCGTCGATGCCGCCCGGGAGCGGCGTGAAGTCGACCGTCTGCTCGCTCCCGTCCGCGACGACGCGCCAGGCTCCGTGGCGCTCGGAGAGCGGGAACGCGGCGCCGCTCGAACCGGCGCGCGTAGCGTCAGCGCCGTCGCTCGCGGATCGGCGCAGGCGACGTCGAGGTCGAGGACCGGGCGGCCGAGCAGCTGGTCGCGGACCGCCCCGCCGACGATCCAGGCCTCCTCGTCGCCGAGCACCTCGCGAACGCGGTCATCCATCCGTCGCCACCCGCCGCGCTCTGCCCGAGCGCGTGTTGAGCCCGACGGCGATCTCGTAGGCGATCGTCCCGGCGACGCGCGCGTGCTCCTCGATCAGGACGCCGTCGCCGACGAGTGTCACCGGCGTGCCCGGCTGCGAGCCGCTTGTCGAGCTCGACCGCGAGCGCGTCCATCGAGATCGTCCCGACGACGCGGCGGCGCTCGCCCTCCACGAGCACCTGCGTCCCGTCATGTCCCTGCCGGAACCCGTCCGCGTACCCGACGGGCACGATCCCGATCCACGTCGGCTCGATCGGCGACGAACTTGCGCCCGTAGCCGGTGCTCTCGCCCGGATCGAGCTGCTTCACGAGGGCGAGGTACGACTCCCAGCGCAGCGCGGGCTCGAGACCGTCGTCCGCGGGGTCGCCGCCGAACGGCGAGATCCCGTACAGCGCGATGCCGCAGCGGACGGCGTCGAAGCGGGCCTCCGCGTAGCGGATCGTCGCGGCGCTGTTCGCGACATGGCGGGTGAGCGAGCCGAGCCGGCGGTGGCCTCGCTTGAAACGCTCGATCTGGAGGTGCGTGAAGCCGGGATCGGACTCCGCCGACGGCGAGGTGGCTCATGAGCCCGACGACGTCGCGCGAGGCGGACGGAAGCTCGGAGAGGCCCCAGCGCCCCATGCCGGTGTCGACCTTCAGGTGCACGCGCACGCCCTCCGGGATGCTGTCCTCCGCGGCGCGACGAGCTCGAGCCGGGCGACCCGCGCCTCGCCGATCTCGCGCTCCGACACCGGCCCCATGACGACGATGCGGGCGTTCCGAAGCGCGGCTCGGAGGTGGAGCGCCTCGGGCAGCGTCGCGACGCAGAGCGCCGACGCGCCGGCCTCGAGCGCGGCCTTGCGAGACGTCGACGGCGCCGTGCCCGTAGCCCTCGGCCTTGACGACGGCCCACAGCTCGGCCCCGCCCGCAGCCTTCGCGAGGGTCGCGGCGTTGCGGCGGATCGCCCCGAGGTCGAGGGTGAAGCAGGAGCGCTCCACGCTCGCATTCTCCCTGAGTCGGGTCGCTCAGGGAGCGAGGGCGACCGGCAGGGTGTCCAGGAGGTCGCTCGCGACGAGCCCGACCTGGCGCGGGACGAGTCGTCCGGCCAGCCCGTGCGCGACCGCCGCGGCGGCGGCGGCCTGCACGGGCTCGAGGCCCTTCGCCAGGAACGACGCGAGCGACGCCGGTGAGGACGTCGCCCGTGCCGGCGGTCGCGAGCGACGGCGGCCCGAGGTCGCAGACGACCGGCGCCGACCCCGGGCGCGGCGACGATCGTGTCCGCACCCTTCAGCAGGACGACCGCGCCGAAGAGCTCGGCCGCCTGCGCGCGCGACGGCGAGCCGATGGGCGTCGACCCAGGACGACTCCACGCCCAGGAGTCGAGCGAGCTCGCCCGCGTGCGGGGTGAGGACGGTGGGCGACGTCCGCTCGAACGGCGCGAGCTCGTAGAGCGCGTCGGCGTCGACGACCATCGGCAGGTCGCTGCGCACGAGCAGCTCGCGCACGAGCGCGCGCCGCGACTCGGAGCGGCCGAGCCCCGGGCCGATCGCAATGGCTCCGACGCGCTCCGCGAGCTCGAGGAGCGACTCGACCGCCGTCTCGTCGCGCCAGCCGACCTTCACCGGCTCGAGCGCGAGCGTCTCGGCGACGGGAAGCGCGTCGGCCGGGACCGCGAGCGTGACGTAGCCGGCGTCCGCGCGGAACGCGGCGCGGGCGGTGAGGCACGCCGCGCTCGTCATGCCCGGCTCGCCGCCGACGACGAGCACCGCGCCGGCCGTGTACTTCGTGTCGCCGAGCCGTCGTCTCGGGACCGCTTCGAGCAGCGCCGGCGTGGCTCGGCGGATCCGCGTCGGTCCGTGGTCGAGGCCGATGTCCGCGACCACGACGCGCCCCGCGCGCATCCGCCCCGGCGAGACCGCGAGGCCGACCTTGGGCGCGTGGAAGGTCACGGTCAGGTCGGCGTCGACCGCAGCGCCTGCGATCTCGCCCGTCGAGGCGTCGACACCCGACGGGAGGTCGACGGACACGACCGGTGCGGACGGCAGCGTTGATCCGCTCGATGAGATCGACGGCCTCCGCGCGCGGCGCTCCCTGGAACCCCGTTCCGAAGAGCGCGTCGACGATCACGTCGTACGAGTCGAGATCGTCTTCCGTCTCGTCCGCGACATGGCCCGCCTCGCGGAGGACGCGCGCGGCGACGCGTCCGTCGCCGCCGTTCGAGCCGCCGCCGCAGACGCACGCGAACCTGCGGGCCGCCGGGTACGCGAGCATCGCCTCCCGCGCGACGGCGGCACCCGCTCGCTCCATGAGCTCGGGCACCGTGTCGGGATATCCGGGATAGCGCTCCTCGGCCGCGCGCATCTCCGCCGCGTCGTACAGCGGCTCGAAGTGCTCAGCCATCGGCGCGCGGGCTCACGACGGCGATCGCGGCCGCGATCTCGCGCGAGTGCGTCATCGAGAGGTCGATCGCTCCGGCCTGCACCCGCTCGGCGTAGGCGGCAGTGCGCCCCGTGAGCTGAACGCTCGGCTTCGGCCGGCCGACGATCTCGATCTCCTTCCACGTGAACCGCACGCCGCACCCGAGCGCCTTGCCGACGGCCTCCTTGCCGGCGAAGCGGGCGGCGTAGCTCTGCGCGGGGTGCGTGCGCGAGTCGCAGTACTCGCGCTCGGCCTCCGTGAAGCAGCGCTCGCGGAACGCCGGCCGGTCGAGCGCCTTGCGGACGCGTTCGATCTCGATGATGTCGACGCCGACCTTCAGTGAGTCCATCCGCCGGTCAGATCCTCCTCGAGGAGTGCCGGAAACTGCGCGAGCGAGGAGACGACGATGTCCGGCGGCGGCGTCGGCCGACTCGAGAGCCTCCGGCCGGAACTTGCCGGTCCGCACGAGAGCGCTCTTCATGCCGAAGAGCCGCGCTCCCTTGACGTCGCCCTCGACGTCGTCGGTGACGAGCCACGTCCGCTCCGGCTCGGCCTCGAGCGCGTCGAGCGCGGCCGCGAAGTACGACGGGCTCGGCTTGCCGAGGATCGTGGCCTCGATGCCCGTCGCGTACTCGAGGCCGGCGACGAACGCTCCCGAGTCGAGCATCGGCCCGCGGCTCGTCTGCCACCACTTGTTCTTGTGCAGGCAGTACAGCGACGCTCCCAGCTGGATCTCCGCGAACGCCCGCGCGAGGTTCATGTAGCTGAAGACCTGGTTCGGCTCGAGCGTCTCGTCGCAGCCTCCGACGAGCACGGCCTCCGCGTCCTGACCGACCAGCTCGAGCCCGTCGAGGTCGGGCACGACGTCGGCCATGACGAGCGCGAGGACGCGCTTCCCGGAGAGCTCGCGCGCCGCGGCGCTCGGCGTCGTCTGCAGCTCGTCGTCCTCGAGCGTGAAGCCCATCTCCCGGAGCTCCTCCGCCAGGCGCGAGCGCGGGCGCGTCGAGTTGTTCGTCACGTACCGCAATGCATGACCCGCCTTGCGGAGCTCGGCGATCGCGTCCGCGGCACCCGGAATCGGTGTGCCCGAGACGTGCAGAACGCCGTCGATGTCGAGCAGGATGCACGCCATGGAGTGAGGTTCAGTTCCTCTCTGGTCGCTGAGCAGGTATCAGGCGTTGCAGCGTAATCGCTGCGGCCCCGCACGTGGCGCTCCGACTCAGCTGGCGTCGGGCCAGCCGCCGCGATGGAGCACCATCGGATAGCGGGGCAACACTCCGGTCGGGTCGTCGACCATCGCCCTGGTCTGCTCGAGGTACGGCTTGCTCGCGCGCCAGCCGCCGGGGTGCGGCTCGAGCCCTCGCGAGAGCGCGTCGCGCTGGTCGAGCACTCTCTCGAGCGCCGAACGAAGCGCGCTCACCGTGTCGGCGCCGAAGCGGGTCTCCCACAGCTGCTCGACCTCCGTGTGCCGCCGACGCGAGCGCTCGCGTGCCTCGACACCCTTCGGCGTCAGGCGGACGAGCTTGGCGTCGATCTCGACTATCCCTGCTTCTCGAGGTAGCGGAGCGCCATGCTCGTCGCCTGGTCCGACACGCCTGCGGTGACGGCGAGGTCGCCCGCGGTCTTAGCGGTCTCGTCGAGGACGCGCACGCAGTTCGCGCTCAGCGGGAGGGAGAGCTCCGACTCGCGCTCGAAGTCGATCGCGTACGCGAGCAGCACCTGCGACAGGAGCGCAGCCAGATGAAGGTGGGACGGGCTGTCCCGGCGGCGCTCGCGAGGCGGGAGGTCGACGGCCATCCCGTTGGCGGTTCCGACGATCGGGAGGTACTCGGGCAGCTCCTCGAGCTGATCGGCGATCGTGCGCAGAGCGGTCCTCAACTCCTCGACCGGGGTGGCGCCGAATCGTTCCTCCCACTGTCCGACATCGAGATCCGCGTTTCCCGGTCGAGCGGCCCGGGCGGACAGCATGCGCAGAAGTCGTCGACGCGGGTCGAGGCGCTCCTCGACGTCGAGGCGACCGAGGCGCTGTCGGAGATCCAGAAGCGGCGGGTCGTCGGGCGTGTCGGACCGGTTCTCCGTGCGGTCGCGCAGGACGAGCGGAGCCAGCTTCGCAACCGCGAGCTCGCGGTGGAGCGGCTCGTCGCGAAGCTGCGCGAGGCACTCGCGGTTCCACGGAAGCGGGTACCGACGACGCCGGGACGAGCCGCGCGCGAGCGGCGACTCGAGCAGAAGAAGCGACGCGCGCGAACCAAGCAGCTCCGGAGGCCTCCGGGCGCGGAATAGACTCGCGCGAGTGGACGCGCTCCGGTTCGCATCGCTTCAGACCGAGCTGCCGACGGAGCGCACACGCCTCCTCGACAACCTCGGCCGCGTCCGTCGCGAGGTCGGGCCGATCACGCCCGAGCTCTCGGACGCGCTCGCCGACCACATGAACATCCGCCGCGGCGAGGTGCACGAGGTCGTCTCGTTCTACTCGTTCCTGCAGGTGCCGGTCGACACCGTGCGGGTCTGCACCGGGCCCGTCTGCGACTGCTTCGGGGCGCGCGAGCTGCTCGAGCGGACGCCCGGCGCGATGGAGGTCGCCTGCCTGGGCCACTGCGACCTGGCCCCGGCCATGACGCGCGGTGACGAGATCGTCCCGCAGGTGACGCATTCGACGAACGACGGCCCGGCGGTCGGGCTCGGCGACGGGGATGCGACGCTCGCCGACTACGAGGCCCGAGGCGGTCTCGCGCTGCTCCGCGACCTGCCGCCCCTCCCCCGCATCGTCGAGGAGCTGAAGGCATCGGGCCTCACCGGCTTCGGCGGCGCCGGGTTCCCGACCGGCGTGAAGTGGGAGGCCGTCTCGCGCGAGCCGGGCCCGCGCTACGTCGTCGTGAACGCGGACGAGGGCGAGCCCGGAACGATCAAGGACCGGTACGTGATGGAGCTCAGGCCGCACCTGATGATCGAGGCGACGGTGATCGCGATGCGGTCGCTCGAGGCGAGCGAGGGCTACATCTACCTCCGCGAGGAGTACGCAACCTCGCGCGCACGGCTTGCGCACGCGATCGAGGAGTTCGGTGCAGCGGGGCTGCTCGACGGGCTGACGCTCGAGCTCGTGATCGGCGCGGGCGCCTACATCGCGGGCGAGGAGACGGCGATGCTGGAGTCGATGGAGGGGCGCCGGGCGATGCCGCGGCTCAAGCCGCCGTTCCCGAGCCAGTTCGGCTACCTCGGCCGTCCGACGCTGATCCAGAACGTCGAGACGCTTGCGCACATCCCGGCGATCCTCCGGAACGGAGGTGCCTGGTGGGCCGGGCTCGGGACAGGCGACTCGTCGGGCACTCGCCTCTGGTCGGTGACGGGCGCGGTCGCGAAGCCCGGTTGCTACGAGGCGCCGAGCGGGATCACGACGCGCGAGCTCGTCGAGGAGCACGCCGGCGGCTTCACGGCAGAGGTCGGCGCCATCGTCCCGGGCGGCGCGGCCAGCGGGATCCTGCCCCCGTCGGCGCTCGACGCGCCGCTGACGCGAGACGGCCTGCGCGAATACGGTGCCGGGCCCGGCTCCGCCGCCGTCCAGGTCTTTCCGACCTCGTACTCGCCGCTTCGCCTGCTCGCCGAGACGATGCGCTTCTTCGCGGAGGAGTCGTGCCAGAAGTGCACGCCGTGCCGGATCGGGAACCGCGCGCTGCACCATCTCTGCGAGGAGCTCGAGCACGGCCGCGCGCCGATGACGCGCGAGAAGGTGGACGAGTGGCTGCTGGCCATGGAGAAGACCTCGATCTGCGGGCTCGGCCAGGCCTCGCCTTTCCCGGTGCGGCACGCCATGACGCACTGGCCGGAGCTCTTCGCTCCGCTCGGCGGAGAAACGGCCGCGTGAGCGCCGAGCTCGCTCGGCTGGTCGACGGCTTCCGGGTGACGCAGACGATCCATGCTGCTGTCGACCTCGGCATCCCGGATCTCCTCGCCGACGGCGAGCGCACGGCCGAGGATCTCGCGCACGCGAGCGGCGCGGATCCGTCCGCGCTCTACCGCCTCCTTCGGGCTCTCGCCAGCCTCGGCGTCCTCGATGAGGCGGACGGGAAACGCTTCTCGCTGACTCCCCTCGGGACGCCGCTCCGCAGCGACGTGCCGGGATCGATCCACGGCTGGGTCAGGCTCACCGGACGCGACTACCTCTGGCGCTCATGGGGCAACCTCGCGAACGCCGTGCGCACAGGCGAGAACTCGTTCCGCTCCCTGCACGGAAGGAACATCTTCGAGTGGCGCGCGGACCACCCGGAAGAGAGCGCGATCTTCGACGCGGCCATGGGGTCGCTCACCGCCGCGTCGAACGCAGCGATCCTCGCGGCGTTCGACTTCGGCCGCTTCGAGACGGTGGTCGACGTCGCCGGTGGGAACGGGACGCTGCTCGCCGCGATCCTCGAAGCGCATCCTGCGGCGCGGGGAGTCCTGTTCGACCAGGAGCACGTGGTCAGCGGCGCCGGGCAGGTGCTGGAGCGCGGCGGGCGTGCTCGACCGCTGCGAGATCGTCGCAGGCAGCTTCTTCGAGTCGGTACCGGAGGGCGGCGACGCGTACGTCCTGAAGTGGATCGTCCACGACTGGGAGGACGAGGAGGCGATTGCGATCCTCCGCACGTGTCGCGAGGCGATGTCTGCGGAGGCCGTCCTCCTCGTCATCGAACGGGATCTCGGGCCGCCGAACGAGAACCCGGCTGCGAAGCTCTCCGACCTGAACATGTTCGTGATGCCCGGAGGACGGGAGCGCTCGCAGCCGGAGTACGCCGCGCTCTTCGATAAGGCGGGTCTCCGCTACGCAGGCTCGACGCTCGCAACGAGCGGTCACGCAATCATCGAGGCAGGGATACAGTGACCGATGTGGTCGAGTTCACGCTCGACGGGCGCACGGTGAGCGCGAACGAGGGCGAGCTCCTCGTCCACGCCGCCGTGCGCCACGGCACGTTCATCCCGACGCTCTGCCACGACGACAAGCTCGACCCGTACGGCGGGTGCCGGATGTGCGTCGTGGACGTCGAGGGGGCGCCGCGCCCGCTGCCGGCGTGCGCGACGCGCGTGGCCGAGGGGATGGTCGTGTCCACGAACGGCGGCATCACGGACTTCCAGCGGACGCTCACGGAGATGCTCCTCTCCGAGCACCTGAACGAGTCTCCGGGCGGGCGCCCGAACGAGCTGCGCGACCTCGCGGACGAGCTCGGCGCGGAGGCGCCGTTCGTCCTTCCCGACGCCAAGCGCGCCGAGTACGACGACCGCAACCGGCTGATGGGCTACGACCCGGACGCGTGCATCCTGTGCGCGCGCTGCGTGCGCTACACGCAGGAGGTCATGCAGTGCTCGGCGCTCTCGCTCGAGGGCCGCGGCGGGCACGCGCGAATCGTCCCCACGTGGGAGCTCTCGTGGCTCGACACCGAGTGCGAGCTCTGCGGCGGCTGCCTCTCCGTGTGCCCGACGGGCGCGATCTACGAGAAGTTCGAGGAGGGCACGAAGCAGCCCGAGCGCGCGCTCGAGCAGGTGCGGACGACCTGCACGTTCTGCGGAGTCGGCTGTCAGATCGACCTCAACCTCGACCCCGAGACGAAGCACATCGTCAAGGTGACCTCGAAGGACGAGTACCTCCCGAACGAGGGCAACCTCTGCGTCAAGGGCCGCTTCGCCTTCAACTTCGTGCATCACCCGGACCGGCTGACGCAGCCGCTCGTCCGCGGCGAGGACGGCGAGCTCCACCCCACAACGTGGGAGCACGCACTCGAGACGGCAGCGACTGGGCTGAAGAACGTCATCGCCGAGCACGGCCCGCAGGCGGTCGGCTTCCTCGCGTCGGCGCGGCTGACCAACGAGGAGAACTACCTCATCCAGAAGCTCGCGCGCACGGGAGTCGGGACGAACTCCGTCCACTCCTGCGAGTCGACCTGACACGCTCCCACCCTCTACGGCCTGGTCAGGTCGTTCGGCAGAGGCGCGAGCACCAACTCCATCCCGGAGATCGAGAACGACCGCTTCCTGTTCGTCATCGGCTCGAACACGACCGAGGCGCACCCGGTGCTGGCGCTGCGGATCAAGAAGGCCGTGCGCAAGGGCGCGACGCTCGTCGTCGCCGACCCGCGCAAGATCTGGCTGACGAAGCTCGCGAAGCGCCACCTCCAGCTCCGCCCGGGGACGGACGTGTGGCTGCTGAACGCGATGATGCACACGATCCTCGAGGAGGGTCTCCAGAACGAGGAGTACATCCGCGAGACGACCGACGACTTCGAGGCGGTGCGCGAGATCGTGATGCGCTACTCGCCCGAGGACGCCGAGAAGATCACCGGTGTTCCGGCCGAGGACATCCGCGCCACCGCCCGCGAGTACGCGAGCGAGCGGCACGCGGGCATCTTCTACACGCTCGGGATCACCGAGCACGCGTGCGGGGTCGACAACATCTGGTCGCTCGCGAACCTCGTGCTCATGACCGGGCACCTCGGCTACGAGTCGACCGGGCTGAACGCGCTCCGCGGCCAGAACAACGTCCAGGGGCTGAACGACTCGGGCGCCAACCCGTCCTACCTCCCCGGCTACCAGCCGGTCGACGATCCGGAGATCCGGCGGAAGTTCTCGGACGCGTGGGGCGCCGAGGTGCCCACGCGGCCCGGCTACCGCCTCGACCAGATCGTCTCCGGCCTCCACGACGGGCGCATCAAGGCGCTCTACCTCATCGGCGAGAACCCCGCGCAGACCGAGCCGAACGCCCACCACGTCGAGGAGGGCCTGAAGGGGCTCGACTTCCTGATGTCGCAGGACATCTTCCTGAACGACTCGACGCGGAAGTACGCGGACGTCGTCCTCCCCGCGTCGAGCTTCGCCGAGAAGGACGGCACGTTCACGAACACGGAGCGGCGGATCAGCCGTGTCCGAGCTGGCGCTCCGCTGCCGGGCGAGGCTCGCGTCGACCGCGAGATCGTCATCGAGATGGCGACGCGCGCTCGGCGCGGACTGGCCGGAGTATCCGGACGCGGAGTCGGTGTGGAACGAGCTCGCCGACCTCTCGCCCAACTGGTACGGCATCCGCTACGACCGGATCGAGGAGAACGGCATGCAGTGGCCGTGCACCGACCTCGACCATCCCGGAACGCCGTACCTGCACGCGCCGAAGCCCGCGCTGCCGACGCGGGCGCGGCACGCTTCTTCCCCGTCGAGTTCCAGCCGCCCATCGAGGAGCCCGACTCCGAGTACCCGTTCGTGCTCACGACCGGCCGGACGCTCTACCACTACAACTCGGCCAACATGACGATGCGCGAGCCGGGCGTCACCGACAAGCAGGAGGCGCCGTTCTTCGAGATCCACGCCGAGGACGCCGGCGCGCTGGGGATCGCGCACGGCCAGGTCGCGCGGCTCGTGTCGCGTCGCGGCGAGCTCGAGGCCGAGGCCCACTACTCCGAGCGGGTCTATCCCGGGCTCGTGTGGATGGCGCTCCACTTCGCGGAGCAGAAGGTGAACTGGCTCACGCACGACGTCGGCGATCCGCTGATCGGAACGCCCGAGTACAAGGTCAGCGCCGTGCGCGTCGAGCGCAGGTAGCGCGCGCGTGCCGGAGGATCACTTCGGACCGCGCGTGGCGGAGCGCTTCGACGAGCGCTACGCGCACCAGGCGGATCCGGCCGTCGTCGAGCCAGTCGTCGACTTCCTCGCGGATCTCGCCGGAGACGGCGGCGCGCTCGAGCTCGGAGTCGGGACCGGCCGGATCGCATTGCCACTCTCGGAGCGCGGCGTGCGGGTGCACGGCATCGACCTGTCGGAGGCGATGATCGCGAAGCTGCAGGCGAAGCCAGGCGCGGATCGGATCGGCGTCACGGTCGGCGACTTCGCGACGGCGAGAGTCGAAGGCACGTTCTCGGTCGCCTACCTCGTTGTCAACACGATCATGAACCTCACGACGCAGGAAGAGCAGGTGGCGTGCTTCCGGAACGTCGCCGCGCATCTCGAGCCTGGCGGTTGCTTCGTCATCGAGGTTCTCGTCCCGCGTCTGCAGCGGCTTCCTCCCGGCGAGACGTTCCAGCTCTTCGACGTGAGCCCGGGGCATCTCGGGTTCGACGAGATCGACGTCGCGAGCCAGTGCCTCGTCTCGCATCACTACTGGATCGAGGACGGCAAGGTCGAGATCCTGTCGCCGCCGTTTCGCTACGTGTGGCCCTCGGAGCTCGACCTCATGGCGCAGCTCGCCGGGATGACGCTCCGCGAGCGCTGGGAGGACTGGGATCGCTCGCCCTTCACGAGCGAGAGCGAGAAGCACGTCTCGGTGTGGGAGAAGCCGTGACGCTCGGTCGAGCCACGCCTCGACGTCGAGTCGTGCGAGTCGACGCAGCTGCTCGTCGACACCTCGTTGCCCGAGGGCGCCCTCGTCGTCGCCGATCACCAGACCGCCGGGCGCGGACGGCTCGGCCGAACCTGGGAGGCGCCCGCCGGCACGGCGCTCCTCTGCTCCCTGCTCCTGAAGCCTCCGCCCGAGCGGAGCGCGCCGGAGCTCTCGCTCGTCGCAGGCGTCGCCGTCGCGGACACGCTCGAGACGACACTCGGCCTGTCGGTCCAGCTCAAGTGGCCGAACGACGTGATGCTGAGGCGCCAGAAGGTCGCCGGCTGCCTGGCCGAGGCGCGTGACGGCGCCGTCGTGCTCGGAATCGGCGTGAACGTGAATCAGACGACGAGCCAGCTGCCGGCGAACGCCGGCTCGCTGAGGAGCCTCACCGGCCGGGAGTGGGATCGCGAGGCGTTGCTCCAGATGCTGCTCGAGGATCTCGGGAGCCGGTACTCGGAGTGGCGAGAGGGCGGCCTCGACGCTGTGTACGAGGGCCTCGCGCCGCGGGACTTCCTCCGCGGCCGGCAGGTGACCGTGAACGGGACGAGCGGCGTCGCGGCCAAGATCGACCGCCAGGGAAGGCTCGAGATCGCGGTCGGACACGGAGAGACGGTCACCGTGGACAGCGGGGAGGTCGTCTATGAGCGATGAGCCGACAGTGGCCGGATCCCGACCTCCCGCAGGACCCCGGAATCCCGGGAACCGAAGACGCCAGAGCAGGTCCCTCCGCAGGACGAGCCCGAGGTTCAGCGCGTGCCGGACTCCGAGCTGCCCGACGTCGACGACGAGGGCCACATGGACGACGAGCGCTAGCCGCCGCTGCGCTTGACCGAGCGGCCGTTCAGTGGCTGCGTCGGCCGGTTGTTGTTCTCGTAGCCGTCGTACTCCGGGAAGTCTGCGATGAGCTCGTGGAGGAGCGTGACCGCTCGCGGAGCGATGACGTTGACGTCCGGGAGGACGATCCAGCGGACGCCCTCGGTGCATCCGGGCGTCGTCAGCGAGCCCGGATACTCGTAGTAGTCGTCGATGACTGCCGTCGGTGGATCGAAGTCGATGAAGAGCTCCAGCGGGCTCAGGGCGTCTTCGATCTCGACCGCCTCACCTGCATCGCCGGGAGCGGTCAGGACCAGCTCCTCGACGAACGGGGTCGACAGTGAGCTCGGTTCGAGGAAGATGCCGACGACTGCGAGCTCGCCCTGCGCCGACTCGTGCACCAGATGCACCTCGACGGGGTAGGCCTCGCCGTCGAGGGTGTGCTCGCTCGGGGCGTGGAAGTGGAACTGGACGAGCCGGTAGCGGGCGTCTCCGATCGTCAGCGTCAGGTCGCTCGTCTCCGGGATCGACGCCTCGATCGTGTGGCCTGTGTTCTCGACGACGAGCGGCGTCGGAGGGTAGTCGAGCTCGAGCTGGGGAAGCTCGGCGGAAGCCGGTTCGGCGATGTCCACCGGCGATTGCCGATCTCCCGTCCCGCACCGCCGGAACGAGGCATCGATCTCGCCCCATGCCGTCGGGCCACGCTCCGCATCCGCGGGGTCGTGGTTCCATGCCGGGCCTTCGCTCGCGTCGCGCGTGTCCTCCGACTCGCCGCCACAGCCGACGAGCGGCGCGCTCAGCAGCACGAGAGCCGAGCAGATGGCGAGAAGCCGCGACACGTTCCGACGCTAGCGGTCGGCGAACGCCGAGATCACGAAGTAGAGGACGACTCCGATCGGGACGAGCAGCGACGCGAGCCGCTGCCAGACCGGCTTCGGCGGCTCGAGCTCGTCCTCCGGCTCCTCGGGCACTTCGATCTCGTCGTACTCGAGCGGGGCGTCGTGGTCGACCATGTCACCTTCGAACACCTCGGGCTCGAGCTGCTCGATCTCGACCGTCCGGGCGGCGTACATGTCGTCGTCCGCTGCCGGCGCTTCGGACTCGATCGTGCTGCCCTCGAGCTCGAAGAGGCTCGGCCAGCGCCCGCAGGTGCGGCAGGCGTTCGCCACGGGCTCGTTGACCGTGCCGCACTGCGAGCAGCGCCAGGGAGCGTCCGCCACGGGCTCAGCTTAGGAGCGATGGCGGCCGGCGTGTCGCCGCGAGCGGTATCCGAGCCGAGATGGCGACCCCTATGGCGAGAGCGTCGACGCCGTGTCGCGGATCCGGCACGACCTCGGCGATCCGGCGACGCAGGTCGGGGTGATCGAGCTCGAGGGCGAGCCCCAGACGCTGCGCGGACTCCTCCTCGAGCCCCTGGAAGAGGTCGATCGTCTCCCAGAGCGCGCGTGCGACGTCGCGCACCGAATAGCGCGCGTACGCGAACTCGAGCGCGACGAGGGCGCCCGGATCGCCCCAGCGCTCGATGAAGCGGCCTGCCGTGCCAGGTGTCCAGAGACGGGTCCACCGCCCGCGCGTGCCAGCCGAGCAACGTGACGAGACGATCCTTCATGTACCCGTCGAGGCACCCGATCGCGATGAAGACCTCGCCGCGCCGGAGCTTCTTCGCGGCCCAGAGCGCGTGGTACCAGAAGTCGCTCGCGAGCTCGGTGAAGTCGCGCTGCGCGGGGACCGAACCCGTGCGCGGCGTCGCCGCGATCCTGCGCAGCCGCTCCTCGAGGCCGATCTTGTCGACCAGGACGCGGTAGCCGCGACGAATCACCTCGACGGCGTTCTCGCTCGACTCGAGGCGATCGAGCGCGGCCACCGGGATGAGCGGGAAGTCGACGTCCTCTCCGCTGTCGTACAACACGCGGCGCTCGCGCTGGTCACCGACCGCTGTCGGCTCGAGGAACGTCAGGACTGGCGTTCCGAACTCGCGGATCCAGTCGACGTCGGCCGCATACGACTCCGGGTCGTCCACGATCAGGATCACGTCGAGGTCGGACCAACGGTCGGCCGGGACCTCCGTCCGGGCGTGCGAGCCGACGACCACCGCCGCTCTCAGATCGTCGCGCTCCCGTGCCCAGTCGGAGACGGCTGCGGCCACGAGGTCCATGCGCGTGTTGACGTTGACGAGGACGGTCTCGTCGAGCTCCAGCACCTCCGGATTGACCCCGCGCAGCGAAAGCTCGCCGTCTCGGACCCTTTGCTCGAGGAGCGGGAGCATCGCCTTCGCATAGACGCCCGGCAGCGGGCCTGTCTGCGGGACGGCACGCGCATGCGACGAGATCGGCGAGTACGTCGCTCGTCACGAGCGGGCAGTCGATCGGCAGCACGAGTGCCGCGTCGTGCCGCGCGGCACGCAACCCGGCCAGCACGCCGTGGACGGGCGCTCGCTCCGTCGGTTCCGTCGTCGACGAGCGGAAACGGGAGCTCGAGCCCATCCTCGGCTTTCCCGACGGCGACGACCTCCTCGCACGTCTCGTGGAGAACTCGCCAGCCCCGCTCCGCGAGCGTCTCGCCACGAAAACGCGCGAGTGCCTTGGGCGAGCCGAACCGCTCCGAGGCGCCGCCGACGAGCAGGACTCCGGTGACGGCTATGCGATCCGCCACTGCTCCGTGTAGACGGTCAGGCGTCCGTCGCGCACCCAGCCGCAGAGCGTGACTCCCCGATCCGCGGCGAGCTCGACCGCGAGCGACGAGGGAGCACCGACGGCAACGAGAACCGGGCAGCCGGCGACGGCCGCCTTCTGGACGAGCTCGAACGAGAGCCTGCCGCTGACGCAGAGGACGTGCTCGGCAAGGGGCAAGAGGCCGTCGAGCCACGCGCGGCCGACGACCTTGTCCATCGCGTTGTGCCGACCGACGTCCTCGCGCGCGCAGACGAGCGCGCCTTGCGCGTCGAAGAGCCCGGTCGCGTGGAGGCCGCCGGTCGCTGCGAACGCCCGCTGCGCCTCGAGCAGCCGTGCCGGCAGCGACGCGACGACGTCGGTACGAAGCTCGAGCGTGCTCTCGACGCGCGGAGAGTCGACGCGAACGGCCTCGATTGCACCTTTCCCGCACACGCCGCACGAGGACGAGGTGTAGAAGTGCCGGTGCAGCCGCTCGGGATCGAAGCCGTCAGCGTCGACCTCGACCGTGTTCGCGGCGAGGTCGTCCGGAACGCGCGCCGCGGTCGGTCGGAGACCTTCGGTCACGCAGAACCCGAGCGCGAGCTCCTCGTCGTGCCCGGGCGTCCGCATCGTCACGGCGACCGGCTCGCCACCGATGCGGATCTCCAGCGGCTCCTCGACGGCAACGAGCTCCTCACCCTCGCTCCCGCCGGGGTGCACGACCCGCCGCACGCGCGCCGTGCTGTATGCCGGCGCCTCGGTCATGCCGCTCTCGCTCACGCGTGCCAGCGTACTGGCAGGGAGAGCCGAGGCTCTCCCTGCGTCAAGCGGTGTTCAGCTCGCTGCTGCGCAGACCGCGAACGCGGTCAACGACCAGCTCGCCCCGGTCCCGACGATCTCACGTGCATGAGCCCGAAAGATGTTGTCGTTGTCCGGGAACGACTGCTGGAGCGCGACCTGAACCGGAGGAGGCGTCGGGTTGAGGCGGGCGCCTCCGCCGATCAGCCTCTTCCCTGCCGGACATGCGACTGCAGCCGTCCGGACGGGAGTCGAGTTCAGGACCGACGTTGCCTCGACGCGCTCGACGGCGCTCAGGCCGGGCGGCCCGGCGGGCCCTGCCGGCCCGGCGGGGCCGGTCGGCCCTGCTGGAAGCTGTCCTGCGGCAAAGTCGCCGCGAAGCAGCGAGCGATTCTTCACCTTCGCCGACGTGACCGCGTTCCCGGCGAGCTTCGCGTTCGTGACGGCGGATGCCTTCAGCTGGGCAGGGCCGACGCTGTTCCGCGGCACCTGCAGCACCGTCGCGTAGCTCGTCCCGCCCAGGGCGACCGCCAGCGCGATGCACGAGACGACGAGCGCGGGCGAGGGACGCCGAAGCGTGATCCTTCGCATATCCGACCTCCTTGTGATCAGTGGCGTGCCAGCCGCCGACCCTACCCGGCCGCCGGGACGACCCAGGTCCACGGAGCGAAGTGCCCGCATACGCGGGCACTTGCTTCCGGCGGGACTATTCGACGGTGACGGTCTTCGCGAGGTTGCGCGGCTGGTCGACGTTCAGGCCGCGCATCCGCGCGATCCGGTACGCGAGCAGCTGCAGGGGCACGATCGCGAGGACGACCTGCAGGAACGCGGGCGTCTTCGGGATGTAGATCACGTCGTCGGCGTGGTGCTGGATGTCCTCGTTGCCGTCGGTCGCGATCGCGATGACGTGCGCGCCGCGGGCCCGCACCTCCTGGATGTTCGAGACGATCTTGTCGTAGAGGTGGATGTTCGTCGCGACCACGACCACGGGCGTGTCGTCGTCGAGGAGCGCGATCGGCCCGTGCTTCATCTCGCCCGCGGAGTACGCCTCGGTCGGGATGTACGAGATCTCCTTCAGCTTGAGCGCACCTTCGAGCGCGACCGGGAGCCCGATGTGGCGACCGAGGTAGAGGAAGAACGGCGCATCGTGGAAGCGGCGCGCGATCTCCTCGATCGGGTGGTCGCCCTCGAGGAACGTCGCGATCCTGCGCGGGAGCTTGTAGACGTGGTCGAGGATGAACTCGATCTCGCCCGCCGGAAGCGTCTCGCGGATCTGCGCGAGCTTGAGTGCGACGAGATAGAGGAGCGCGACCTGCGCAGTGAACGTCTTCGAGGCGGCAACGCCCATCTCGAGGCCGGCGCGCGTGTAGAGCACCGAATCCACCTCGCGCGTCACCTGCGAGCCCATCATGTTCGTGATCGCGACGGTCCTCGCGCCCTTCTCGCGGGCGAGCTTCAGCGCCTCGATCGTGTCGCGCGTCTCGCCCGACTGGGTGATGCCGATGACGAGGTCGTTCTCGGTGATCACGGGGTTGCGGTAGATCCACTCGCTCGCGATGTCGAACTCGACAGGGACGCGCGCCCACTCCTCGATGATGTACCGCCCGACCACGCACGCGTGGTAGGCGGTACCGCAGGCGACGAGAACGATGCGGCGAAGATCCTTGACATCCTGGCCGGACATGTTGAGCCCTTCGAGGACGAGGGTTCCATGTCGCACGCGATCGCCGATCGTCTCGGCCACGGCGTCCGGCTGCTCGAAGATCTCCTTGAGCATGAAGGTCTCGTAACCGCCCTTCTCGGCACCCTCGTCGTCCCAGTCGAGCTCGACCATCTCGTGCGCGACGCGCTCCCCGTCGGTGCGTTGGAAGACGGCGCCCTCGGGCCGGACGGCGACGATCTCGCCGTCGCCCGGGAACTGGACGGTGCGGGTCTCGCGCAGGAACGCCGCCGCGTTCGAGGCGAGGAACATCTCGTCCGAGCCGAATCCGACGACGAGCGGGACCTGGTGTCGCGCACCGACGAGAAGGCCGGGATGGTCGTGGTGGATGACGACGAACGCGAAGTGGCCCTCGAGCTCGCCGAATGCGAGCCGCACGGCCTCGACGAGATCGCCCTCGTAGTAGCGCTCGACCAGGTGCGTCACGGTCTCGGCGTCCGTCTCGGAGGTGAAGACGTGACCGTCCGCGGAGAGGCTCGCCTTCAGCTCACGGTAGTTCTCGACGATCCCGTTCAGGACGATCGAAAGCTTCGACGGGTAGCAGCCGGCGAGCGGATGCGCGTTCGCCTCCGTGACCCCTCCGTGTGTCGCCCAGCGCGTGTGTGCGACGCCGGTCGTCGACTTCGATCCGTTCGAACCGGCCTTCGCCTTCAGGTTGCCGAGCGGTCCCACCGCGCGGACGTAGTCGAGCCCGTTCGGCTCGAGAAGCGCGATGCCAGACGAGTCGTAGCCGCGGTATTCCAGGCGCTCGAGGCCCTGGAGAAGCAGGTCCTTGCACTCACGCGATCCGACGTATCCGATGATCCCGCACATGCGATCTCCTCCCAGGAACACGAAAGAGCCCGGCGGCGCCCTCCGTCGGGCTAGCCGAGCTCTCTTTCTACGAGCGCGGCGATGCTAGCACAGATTCTTGCTGCATCTTCCCCATTTTCGGCCTCTGCAAGCACTCTGACAAGGGGCTCCGTGCCGGAAGGGCGAACGAGCACGCGACCGCCTTCTCCGAGCTCCTCGCCGACTCGATCGACCTCGTCCAGGATCGACTGCGACAACACGCGCGTCCTGACCGGAACGTTCTGCTTCGCCTGCGGGTAGCGCGGCATGACGGACGCCGCTTCCGCGAGCGTGCGCCCGCGGAGCGCGCTGCAGAGCAGGAGCGCCGCGGCAAGGCCGTCCCCCGTCACGTGGTTCCCGAGCCAGATCACGTGCCCCGACTGCTCGCCGCCGAGCAGCCCGCCTTCGGCTCGCAGCGCCTCGAGGACGTAGCGGTCGCCCACGGGAGTCGTCACGACCCGGATGCGGTGCTCCTTCATGAGGCGGTGGAAGCCGAGGTTCGTCATCACCGTCACCGCGACGACGTCGACGCCGAGCGCGAGCGCGAGGATCGCGAGGATCTGGTCGCCGTCGACGACCTCGCCCGCGGCGTCCACTGCGAGCACACGGTCGCCGTCGCCGTCGAACGCGACGCCGAGATCGAGGCTTCGGCTCGTGACGAGACGTTGCAAGGCGGCGAGGTCGGTCGCGCCGCAGCCCGTGTTGATGTTCTGCCCGTCGGGCTCGACGCCGATTGCGGTCACCTCGGCACCGAGGCTCCGGAACGCATCGGGCGCGATGCTCGCCATCGCTCCGTTCGCGCAGTCGAGCCCGATCGCCAAGCCGGACAGATCGGAGCCGAAGCCGACGATCGCGGCGACGTAGTTCTCCTGCGCGCCATCGAGCCGCTCGATCGAGCCTCCGCCGGGAGCGGGAGCGTCGAAGAGGGCTTCTACCGCCTCGTCGTCCTCGTCCGAGAGCTTCTGGCCGCCCGGCGCCGAAGATCTTCACCCCGTTGTACTCCGGCGGGTTGTGCGACGCCGAGACGACGACGCCGAGATCCTCGGCAAGCAGGGCGACGGCCGGCGTCGGGAGCACGCCCGCGACCAAAGCCGTGCCGCCTGCGGACGCGATGCCTCGCGCCACCGCCTGCTCGAGCTCCGGCCCGGACGCGCGTGTGTCGCGACCGATGAGAACGCGACCCCCGCCGGCCCAGAGCGTGGCGGCCTTGCCGATCCTCTCGACCAACTCGGGTGTGAGGTATTCGCCCGCGATCCCGCGGACGCCGTCGGTTCCGAAGTGGCGCCGCGCCACGGCGGGCGAGGCTAGCGCTTCGAGAACTGGGGAGCCTTGCGCGCTTTGTGCAAGCCGGCCTTCTTGCGCTCGACGATGCGCGCGTCGCGCGTGAGGAAGCCCTGGCGCTTGAGCGGCACGCGAATCTCCGGGTCCGCCTCCACGAGCGCACGGGCGATGCCGTGCCGCACCGCGCCGGCCTGGCCCGAGATGCCGCCGCCGTGAACGCGCACCCGCAGGTCGTACGTCGCGGCCGCGTCGGCGACCTCGAGCGGCGAGAGCACCATCTTCCGGTGCACCGCGCGCGGGAAGTACTCCTCGAGGGTGCGGCCGTTGATCCAGGTCTTGCCGTCGCCTGGCCGCAGGATCACCCGCGCGATCGACGTCTTCCGCTTCCCGGTGCCGAGGTACTGCGCGCGCTCGCTCACGACAGATCCAGATCCTGCGGCGCCTGGGCCGCATGCGGATGATCGGGACCGGCGTAGATCTTGAGCTTGGTCAGCTGCGCCGCGGCGAGCTTGTTCTTCGGGAGCATCCCCTTGACGGCCTTGCGGAGCACCTCGGTCGGACGTCGCTCGAGCTGCTCGCGCAGCGTCCGCTGCTTGATCCCGCCCGGGTAGCCGGTGTGCCGGTAGTAGATCTTCGTGTCCAGCTTCGATCCGGTGACCGCGATCTTCTCGGCGTTCACGACGACCACGAAGTCGCCGGTGTCCACGTGAGGCGTGTACACGGGCTTGCCCTTGCCGCGGAGCGTGTCGGCGATGCGGGTCGCGAGACGCCCGAGCGTCTGCCCGTCGGCGTCGACGAGGTACCAGTCGCGCTGGATCTCTCCGGGCTTGGCGGTGTACGTCTTCATCACAGAAAGAGGGCGGACTCGCCGTCCGCCGGCGGGGGATTGTAGCAACGAACCGGCGCTATCCGGCCGGCTCGGCCGCGACCGCGGGGGGCCTCCGTGAGACGGAGAGGGCGACCGCCGGTGCGATCACCGCGAGCGTCGCGCCCACCGCGATCGCGACGACTCCCCACTCCGAGTACGCGAGCCCTCCGAGGAGCGCGAGTGCGGCGGCGGTCAGACCCGCGACGAGATCCGTGAAGCCGACGAGACGCCCGCGCTCGACGGGCTTCGCGTGGGTGACGAGCTCTGCGGAGGCGGCGACGTACGAGACGTTCCACCCGAGGCCGAGGAGGAAGAGCGAGAGCGACATGGACGGGATCGCGACCGCCCACGCGAGCATCACCGTCGACACCGCCATCACGAGGAGCCCGCCGATCAGCGCCCGATGTCGGCCGATGCGATCGATGAGCACGCCGACCACGAGGACGAGACCGAACATCCCGACGATGTGCAGGCTGATCACGGTGAACACGTCCGCCTGCTCGTGGTCGTGGCCGACAACGATGTAGCCGGTCAGGTTCATCACGCCCGCCATCACGGCGAAGCTCGCGATCGCCGCGAGTACCGCGGCCGGGACACCGGGTCGTCGCAGGATCTCGCCGAGAGGCGCCGCGGGCTCAGTGTTGGCCGATTCGCCCGGCGCCAGACCGGCGCGCTCGAGCTCGAATGCGATGGTGCGCGGGTCGGGCCGAATCGCGAGCGCGAGAACGATCCCGACGACGCACATTGCCGCGGCGGCCAGCCACGGGACGACGAGCGTGTCGAGCTCGAGGTCCTTCCCCGCGAACAGAGGCCGGAACACGAGCGGCCCGAGCGCAGCGCCGAACAGGGCGCCGAAGAGGACGTACGAGATCGCGCGCGCCTTCTTGGCGAGGGGGTACATGTCGGCGACGGCCGTCCGGGCGAGGAGCACCGCGCCGTTCATCGCGCCGACGCCGAGGAAGCCGAGGATGACGAGCGGGGCCGAGTCCGCGAGGCAGCCGAGCGCCGTCAGCACGCAGCCGATCGCACCGATGACGAAGCCGCCGGCGATCACGGGCACGCGGCCGAGGCGGTCCATGAGCCTGCCCGCGGGCAGCGCGGCGAGCGCGCCGGCGGTGATGAAGATCGCCGGCCCGAGCCCGAGGATCGACTCGATCCCGGTGACGAGCACGAGCGTGATCGTCGCCACCGCGACCGCGAGCTGAAGCACACCGGAGAGGGTGACGAGGCAGAGCGCGAGCAGGACCGTGTTGCGCTTGATCTGCCGGGAGCTCGTCACATGGCGAGCCTATCCGCCTACACCTCGGTTCCAACGCCCAACACGGGCATCACAGGAACGAGCAGATCGCTCGCCGCTACGATGTGCCGAGCGTAACGGGGAGCTCGGGCCACCGGGCTGAGAGGACGGATAGCGCGCCGTCGACCCGCCGAACCTGATCTGGGTAATGCCAGCGGAGGAAGACGTGCCGGACGGAGTCGTGGTAGTGGTCGCAGGCGGGAGCCCTCCCACCGCTGAGAGCGTGCGTGCGGTTCCGGGCGATGCGCGCGTGATCGCCGCCGACAAGGGGCTCGAGCACGCGCTCGCGCTAGGCCTAGCGGTCGAGATCGCGGTTGGCGACTTCGACTCCGCATCGCCCGAGGCCGTCGCCGTGGCCGAGGAATCCGGCGCGCGCATCGAGCGACATCCGGCCGAGAAGGACTCGACCGACCTGGAACTCGCGATCGACCGCGCGGCGGCCCTCGACCCGGAGCGTGTCCTCGTGCTGGCCGGCGACGGCGGCCGGCTCGACCACCTCCTCTCGACGCTGCTCCTCCTCGGCGCGCCGCGGTATACCGATCTTCGGATCGACGCATTCGTCGGCCCGGCCCAGGTGCACGTGGTGCGCGACGAACGGGAGCTCGCAGGCCGGCCCGGCGAGCTGGTCTCGCTGCTCGCCCTGCACGGCCCGGCGATCGGCGTCCGAACGAGTGGGCTCGAGTATCCGCTCGCAGGAGAGACGCTCGAGCCCGGATCGAGCCGGGGCGTTTCGAATGTTTTCGTCGGGAACACGGGTCGCGTCAGCCTCGACGAGGGCGTCCTCCTCGTCGTGAGGCCGGAGCCAGCGTGAGAGGCCGGCGCAAGGCGCTCGTCGGCGTCCTCGTGGCGATTGTGCTCGCCGGGTGCAGTGGCGGAGACGACGAGTCGCTGCGCGAGGTCGTGCTCGTCACGCACGACTCCTTCTCGGTTTCGGACGACGTGAAGCAGGCCTTCGAGGCGGAGAGCGGCCTGACGCTCCGGATCCTCCAGGCCGGGGACGCGGGGGAGATCGTGACGAGAGCGCTCCTGACCGCGGGCGATCCCGAGGGTGACGTGCTCTTCGGCGTCGACAGCAATCTTCTCTCCCGCGCGCTCGAGGGCGACGTGTTCGAGCCGTACGAGTCGCCAGAGCTCGCGAGCACGGACCCGGCGCTCTGGCTCGACCCGGAGCATCGCGCGACGCCGATCGATCACGGCGAGGTCTGCCTGAACTACGACAAGACGTGGTTCGTCGACCGCGGTGTCGCACCGCCTCGGGAGCTGGCCGACCTGATCCGTGCGGAGTATCGCGACCTGCTCGTCGTCGAGAACCCCGCGACCTCGACTCCCGGCCTCGCGTTCCTGCTGGCCACGATCGCCAAGTTCGGCGACCGCTGGCAGGCCTTCTGGGGCGGGCTGCGTGCCAACGACGTCCTCGTCGTGGACGGATGGGAGGAGGCGTACACGGTGCGCTTCTCGGGCGCGGCCGGGAGCAAGGGCAACCGCCCGATCGTGGTCTCCTACGCGTCGAGCCCGCCCGCCGAAGTGATCTTCCGCAATCCGAAGCCGTCAGAAGCGCCGACCGGTGTGATCGAGGACAGCTGCTTCCGGCAGATCGAGCTCGCCGGCGTGCTGCGTGGGGCGAGGAACGAGGCGGGCGCCCGGGAGCTCGTCGACTTCATGCTCTCGAAGCGCTTCCAGGAAGACGTCCCGCTGCAGATGTTCGTCTTTCCCGCGCGCGAGGACGCTGAACTCCCGTCCGAGTTCGAGCGCTACGCAGTCGTGCCCGAGAGCCCGCTCGTGCTCGCACCCGAGGAGATCGAGGAGAACCGCGAGCGGTGGATCCGCGAGTGGACGGATATCGTCATTCGCTAGCGGAACGGGCGTGGCGCGGGATCGCCTACGGCGTGCCGCTGGGGGTCCTGGCGGTGTTCTTCGCGTATCCGCTCGCAGCGATCGTTGAGCGCGCGCTTCGCGGAGGCGACGGGTCGGCCATGAACGTCCTGACCGACTCGGCGACCGCCGAGATCGTCTGGTTCACGGTCTGGCAGGCGGTCGCGTCGACGGCGCTCACGATCGTCGTCGCGCTGCCGGCGTCGTACGTCCTCGGCCGCTTCTCCTTCCGCGGCCGCAGCATGGTTCAGGCCTTGGTCGTCGTGCCGTTCGTCCTCCCCACGGTCGTCGTCGCCCTGGCGTTCCTCGCCGTGCTCCCGCCCGGCCTCGAGCGAGGCTGGGCGCCGATTCTCGTTGCGCACGCCTTCTTCAACGTCGCGGTCGTCGTCCGGATCGTCGGGACGTTCTGGGCGAGCCTCGATCCGCGTCTGTCGGAGGCCGCCGCGACCCTGGGCGCGTCGCCGGTGCGGCGCCTCTGGGAGATCACGGTGCCGCTCCTGGCGCCCGCGCTCGCTGCGGCCGCCGCGATCGTGTTCCTCTTCTCGTTC
This sequence comes from uncultured Gaiellaceae bacterium, assembly GCA_963802865.1. GTDB lineage: Bacteria > Actinomycetota > Thermoleophilia > Gaiellales > Gaiellaceae > GMQP-bins7. Next base: position 377,441 of record CAWDKB010000013.1, on the reverse strand, counting down.
ACGTCGTTCGGGGTCGTCCTCATTCTCGGCGGCCCGGGTTACGCGACGATCGAGGCCGAGATCTACAACCAGGCGGTCAGGTTCTTCGACCTGCGCGCCGCGGCCGTGCTCTCGCTCGTGCAGCTCGTGTGTGTCGCGCTGGCCGTGTGGGTCTCGCTGCGCCTCGAGTCCCGGCTCGCGGCGAGAGGACAGCTGCGGGCCGAGCGAGACGTGCTCCGGCGGCCACGCACCGCTGGCGAGAAGACGCTCGTGGCTGGAAGCCTCGCAGGCCTCGCCCTGTTCCTCGGCCTCCCGCTGGCGGTCCTGGTCGAGCGCTCGCTCGTCGTCGGCGAGAGCTACAGCGTCGGCGCATATCGGGCACTCGCGCACCCGACGAGCGCGCTCCTCGTGTCGCCCTGGGAGGCGATCGCGAACTCGATCCTCTACGCGAGCGCGGCGACGCTACTGGCGATCGTCGTCGGGGGTCTGGCCGCCTTGGCCGTGGCCGGGCGGCACCGATCCGGCCTCCTCGAGGGGCTGCTGCTGCTCCCGCTCGGCGCGTCCGCGGTGATGCTCGGATTCGGCTTCCTGATCGCCTTCGACACGGCGCCACTCGACATTCGCGCCGAGCCGTGGATCGTTCCGATCGTGCAGGCGCTCGTGGCGATCCCGTTCGTCGTACGCATCGTCGCGCCCACGCTGCGCGCAATCGACGAGCGCCAGCGTGAAGCCGCGGCGCTGTTGGGCGCGTCTCCCGGCCGGGTCAGGCGAGAGATCGACCTCCCCGTGGTCTCGCGTGCCCTCGCGGTCGCCGCCGGGTTCGCGTTCGCGATCTCGCTGGGCGAGTTCGGAGCGACAGTGTTCCTCGCCCGGCCCGACAGCCCGACGCTACCGGTCGCGATCTTTCGGTTCCTCGGGCGCCCCGGCGAGCTGAACGTCGCCCAGGCCCACGCGCTCGCGGTCGTGCTGATGGCGTTGACGCTGCTGTCCGTCCTGCTCGTCGACCGTCTGCGCGTGCGACGCGGTGGGTGGTTCTAGGTGCTGCGTGTCGAGGACGCGACGGTGCGCTTCGACGGCCACGCGGCGCTCGACTCGGCCTCGCTCGAGATCGCGCAGGGGGAGATCGTGGCCGTGCTCGGCCCGAGCGGCTCCGGGAAGACGACACTTCTGCGCGCGATCGCGGGACTGCAATCGCTCGACGCCGGCGGCATCCTGCTCGACGGCAAGGATCTCGGCGGCATCCCACCGCACCGCCGCGGCATCGGGCTCGTATTCCAGGATCACGCGCTCTTCCAGCACCGCGACGTCGCCGGGAACGTCGCCTTCGGGCTGCGGATGCGCGGTGACTCGCCTGAGCAGATCGCGCGCCGCGTGAGCGAGCTCATCGAACTCGTTGGTCTCTCGGGCTACGGCAAGCGCTCGGTTGCCACGCTCTCGGGCGGCGAGCAACAACGCGTCGCACTTGCACGGGCGCTCGCTCCCGAGCCTCGAGTGCTGCTCCTCGACGAGCCGCTCGGTTCGCTCGACCGTCCCCTTCGCGAGCGGCTGCTCGACGAGCTCGAGCAGCTCTTCGCCGAACTCGCCGTCACCGCGCTCTACGTCACTCACGACCAGGCCGAGGCGTTCGCGCTCGGCGACCGCGTCGCCGTCATGCGTCGAGGAGCCGTCGCCCAGGTCGGAACGCCCGACGAGCTCTGGTCGAAACCGACGGACGAGAGAGTCGCGCGCTTCCTCGGACTCCGGAACGTCGCGGACGGCGTGCTCGTGCGACCGGAGGCGGTCCGGGTCACAGTCGCGGCGGGCGCGGGCGGCAACGGCGTGGTCGCGAGCGCGCTCCGCGTCGGCCCCACGGTCCGACTCGTGGTCGAGCTCGACGACGGCCGCGTCCTGGAGGCGGCGGTCGCGTCACTCGATCACCCCGCACCGGGAGAACGCGTCGAGGTCGGCGTCGACCCAGCCGGAGTGATCGAATTGTCCGACAATGGGGGTCGTGGCGCGAACGGCGCATGATCACCTGCAGGCCGGGTGGGGAGCGCTCGCCGAGGGGCGCTGGCAGTCGGCGCTGGCGGAGTTCTCGATGGCGCTCGCGGAGCGCGAGACGCCGGAGGCGCTCGAGGGGCTGAGCTGGGCCGCGTGGTGGCAGGACGACGCCGAGAAGGTCTTCCCGGCTCGCGAACGGGCGTATCGCCTCTACCGTGAGCGGGCCGACGCCGCGGCCGCGGCGCAGATGGCGATCTGGCTGGCCGTCGACGAGCTCGACTTCCGCGGCGCCGACGCGGTGGCGAGCGGCTGGCTCCGTCGCGCCCATCGGCTCCTGGACGAGCTCGAACCCTGCCCGGCCCACGGTTGGCTCGCTTTCAACGAGGGGTACCTGGCGCACGCGATCGGGGACACCGCGACGGCGCGCGCAAACGCCGTGCGGGCGGCAGAGCTCGGTCGCCGGCTCTCGGTGCCGGACCTCGAGATGCTCGGCCTCGCGCTCGAGGGCGCGGCGCTCGTCGCGTGCGCCGAGGTCGAGGAGGGCATGGGCTGCCTCGACGAGGCGACCGCGATCGCACTCGCGGGTGATGCGTCGATCCCGATTTCGAGCGCGTGGACCTGCTGCTTCCTCGTCAGCGCGTGCATGGCCGTGCAGGACCTCGAGCGCTCCGTCGCGTGGTGCGACCGCATCGCCGAGTTCGCCGATCGCTACGGCAGCCGATACATGCTCGCGTTCTGCCGTGCCGAGTACGGCGCCGTCGAGCTGAGGCGCGGGCGCTGGACCGACGCAGAGGCCCTGCTCGAGGCCGCGGTCGAGGACTTCTCGAGCTCCCGGCCGGCGTGGGTGTCGGGGCCGCTCGTGGGCCTCGCCGAGCTTCGTCGGCGGCAGGGACGGCGCGAGGACGCCGTCGCTCTGCTCGAGCAGGCGGGGCCGTCCGGCGGCGAGCAGCTCTGTCGCGCTCGGATCGCGCTCGACTCCGGCGAGACGTCACGCGCCACGGACCTCGTCGAGCGTGTCCTCCGCCAGACTTCGGTAGCGCGGCGGCTCGACCGCGTTCCGATGCTCGAGCTCCTCGTCCAGGCGCGAATCGCGCTGGGTGACACTGCCGGCGCACGCACCGCGCTCGTCGAGCTGAGAGCCGTCTGCGATGCCATCGGGACTCCGCTGCTGCAGGCCTCTGCAGATCTGCTCGACGGCATGGTCCGCGCCGCCGAAGGCGACCATGAGCGTGCACGCCCGTTGTTCGAGGACGCGATCGACCGCTTCGCCGAGTGCGGCGCGCCTTACGAGTGCGCGACCGCTCGCGTCGAGCTCGCGACAAGCCTCTACGCGCTGGGGCGCGACGAGGCGGCCGCACAAGAGGTGTCGCTCGCGCTCGAGCGCCTGCTCGAGCTCGGCGCGCGGTCCCAGGCCGACCGCGCGCGTCGGCTCGTCGGCCTCGAAAGCGCTCCGCCGACCCTCACCCCACGCGAGCGCGAGGTGCTCGCGCTCGTCGCGGACGGCATGACCGACCGCCAGGTCGCGGCGCGCCTCGTCGTCAGCGAGCACACCGTGCATCGCCATATGACGAACATCCTGCGCAAGCTCGACCAACCGTCCCGAACGGCTGCTGCGGCCCATGCCGTCCGCGCAGGGCTGCTCGACACACGCCCCTCATAGCCCGGAGCGGCCACGGCGCCGGCCGCCGCACATGGCCGATTTCGGCGAAGCCGGCGACCGGGCTCGCCTTCTACGGTCAGCGCATGGGAAACGATGCGATGACGCGGCGAGCGCTGGTCGAGATCGCTGCGCTCGCCCGGATCGAGGAGCTGGGAGGCCAGATGACGACGCACGAGACATCCGCTGCCGGCGCGACACACGAGCCCGGCGGCGAGCACAAGGCGATCGAGCGGGCGATGTGGGCGCTCGGCGACTACCACGCCTTCGCGAAGCAAACGGTCTGGGACGTTGGGCCGGTGCTCGTCGCGGCGTGCGGGATCCGCCCGGGTCAGCGCGTCCTGGACGTCGCCGCCGGAACCGGAAACGTGGCGCTGCGGGCAGCTGAGGCCGGCGCTCGGGTCGTCGCCTCGGATCTCACGCCCGAGAACTTCGAGGCCGGCCGTCGGGAGGCCGCCGCGCTCGGCGTGGACGTCGAGTGGGTCGAGGCCGACGCGGAGGCGCTGCCCTTCGCGGACGCCGAGTTCGACGTCGTGACCTCGTCGTTCGGCGCGATCTTCCCGCCGAGTCACCAGGCGGTCGCAGACGAGCTGCTGCGTGTCTGCCGGCCGGGGGGCACGATCGGGATGGCCAACTTCGCACCGAGCGGGCCGGCGGTCGACTTCTTCGAGACGCTCGCGCGGTTCGCTCCTCCACCGCCGCCCGGAGCGCAGTCACCGATTCTGTGGGGCGACGAGGACCACGTCCGCGAGCTGTTCGGCGAGCGGGTGGCGTCCCTGGACCTGATCCGCAAGAGCTACGTCGAGCGCAGCCCAGGTGGCCCGAAGGAGTACGTCGAGCTGTTCAAGGAGACGTTCGGGCCCGTGATCGCGCTGTTCGAGTTCCTCGCCGACCAGCCGGAACGTGTCACCGAACTGGACGAGCAGTTCCTCGAGTTCGCCATCCGGGAGAATCGGGCCGCGGCAGGCGCCAACGCCGAGTACGAGTACGAGTACGTCCTCGTCATCGCGCGCGTGCGGTCAAAGGAGCTCGGTCACGAGTAGCTCGGTAAGCCACGTCCTGTGCCGGACGGGCGACCAGCCGAACTCGACCGTGAGCATCTGGTAGAGCTCGGGGCTCGTGAGCGCGCAGTAACGCTCCCCCGCCTCGGCCACCGACAGTCCCGGACGCAGGTCTCCGCCGAGGTAGTCATCGATCCGCTCGGTCTGGTTCCTCAGCCGATCCTGCAACAGTCGCCGTCCGAGGTCGGCGGCGAAGGCTTCCTTGTCCGCGGCGCCGCGGATGACGGCGTGGATCGGTCGCGTGCGGGAAAGGATCCTGCAGCTGTACCCGACCATCCTCCCCAGCCGCGCAGAGGCATCGGACAGCCGGGAGACTTCGGCCCACCATTCGTTCTCGGCGGTCGGCGGATCGCTCTCTCCGGCGATCGCGGTCTCGATCACGCCTTCCAGCAGACCGCGCTTGCCGCCCAGGTTGAGGTAGATCGTCTCCGGGGAGACGCCGGCCTGCTCCGCGACCGCTGCAATTGTCGTTCCGGCATACCCCCGGTCGACGAAGAGGCCATACGCCGCCTCGAGGACCCTCTGCCGGGTCCGCTCGGCCTGATCGGCCCGCAGCGGCGAGTGGTACCTGCGCCGCGGCTGCTTGATCTTCTCGGGCATTTCCACTACAGTACCGATCAATTCACTCCAGTCTCTATTTATCCATTACTGATCGGATGAGGGAGGTTGTGATGAACGAGTCGGGTCGTGTGGCCATCGAAGGTCTCGAGCTCGAGTACGAGCTCAGGGGCTCGGGAGAGCCCGTCGTCTTGATCCACTGGGGCGTGAGCGCGGCCTGGGCCGGGCCGCTCGTGCACGAGGCGGCTCTCGCCGATCGGCACCTCCTTTTCAGCTACGACCGTGCCGGCTTCGGACGGAGCGCCTCGATCGATGGACCGGTCACCATGGCCGACCATGCCGAACACTGCCGGCTGCTCATGCAGGAGCTCGGAATCTCCAGCGCGCACGTCGTCGGCCACTCGTCGAGTGCCGTCGTCGCGTTACAGCTCGCCCTCGACTTCCCGGACGCGGTGCAGAGCCTCGTCCTGATGGAGCCGGCGCGGCCCGCGCCTCGGACCGAGGTCCAGGCGGCGTTTCTCCGCGACATCGTGGAGCCCGCCGTCGAGTTCTACCGATCGGGCGACAAGGCGGCAGCGGTCGACATCTGGGCCAGGGGCGTCTTCGGACCGGAGTATCGAGGCCCGCTCGAGCGAGCCCTCCCAGACGCCCTCGAGCGTTGCGTGGCCGACGCAGACGCGTTCTTCGCTCAGGAGCTGCCCGCCCTGCAGCAGTGGTCGTTCACCGAGGCGGATGCGGGCCGAATCGCGCAGCCGGTGCTCCTCGTCCTCGGGGAGCACACCGTGCCGACCTTTCCCGAGCGAGTCGAGCTGCTCGGCTCCTGGCTCCCGAACGTCGAGACGTTCGAGCTCCCTGGCGCGACTCACCTGCTGCATCTGGAAGACGCGCAGGGGATGGCGGATGCGATCGCCGCCTTCTTTGCTCGACACCGGATCGCAGCACCCTCGAGCGCCCGAGCATCGCGTGTTGCGCTGAACAGCTGACTGCAGAGCAGCCACCATGGCGGCATGATCCGCCGTCGCGTCGTCGTCCATGGCTTCGTGCAGGGAGTCTTCTTTCGCGAGACGGTGCGGCGACGGGCTGTGGCCGAGGGCGTCGCGGGCTGGGTCGAGAACACGCGCGAAGGCACCGTCGAGGCCGTGTTCGAAGGTCCATCGGGCGCCGTGGAGCGCCTCGTCGAGCTGTGCCGGGAAGGCCCGCGCGGTGCTCGCGTGGATCGAGTCGAGGTCACGATCGAGGAGCCGCAGGGCAGCGAGGGCTTCTCGATCGGCTAGCGGCTAGTCGTCGTCGGCGTCCTCGTCCCAGGTGGCCTCGTCCTCGGGCTCCTCGGCGTCCTCGGGGTCGTCGAAGCCGTCCTCGAGGTCGGTCTCGATGCTTTCCTCGCCCTCGTCCTCGAGCCCGGTCCCGCTTCCGAAGCCCTCGTCCTGCCACAGTTCGGACATCGCGCCTCCTCGTCGAATTCAGCGCGCGAGACTACCTGGCGGGGCGAACGCCTCACTCCCACTCGATCGTCGCGGGGGGCTTCGACGAGACGTCGTAGACGACGCGGTTGACGCCCGGGATCTCGTTGATGACGCGACTCGAGATCGCCTCGAGCACCTCGTACGGGAGGCGCGCCCAGTCCGCCGTCATCGCGTCCTCGGAGGTGACCGCCCGGATCACGACGGGGTACGCGTACGTCCGCTCGTCACCCTGGACGCCGACGGAGCGAATCGCGGGAAGCACCGCGAAGCTCTGCCAGAGATCGCGGTAGAGATCTGCCCGCCGGATCTCCTCGAGCAGGATCGCGTCCGCGCGCCGGAGGATCGCGAGGCGCTCCTCGGTGACCTCGCCGATGATGCGGATCGCGAGACCGGGGCCTGGGAAAGGCTGGCGCCAGACCATCCGCTCGGGCAAGCCGAGCTCCTCGCCCACGCGGCGAACCTCGTCCTTGAAGAGGAGGCGCAGCGGCTCGATCAGCTCGATCGCCATGTCCGCCGGCAGACCGCCGACGTTGTGGTGCGACTTGATGAGCGCCGAGACACCGTCCTCGGTCCCTCCCGACTCGATCACGTCCGAGTAGAGCGTCCCCTGCACGAGGAAACGGATGTCGCCGCCAAGGTTGTTTGCGCGACCGGAATCTGCACTCGCAGATTCCGGTCTTGCGCGAGACAGAGCCTTCGCCTCGTCCTCGAAGACGCGGATGAACTCCTCGCCGACGATCTTGCGCTTCTCCTCGGGATCCGCGACACCCGCAAGTCGCGAGAGGAAGCGCTTCTGCGCCTGCACGTGGACGAGCGGCACCTGGAAGTGCCCGCCGAACGTTTCCACGACCTGCTCGGCCTCGTTCTCGCGCAGCAGCCCGTGGTCGACGAAGACGCACGTCAGCTGATCCCCCACTGCCTTGTGCACCAGCAGCGCCGAGACCGCGGAGTCGACGCCGCCCGAGAGCGCGCACAGCACCCGCTCGGAGCCGACGGCCGCGCGGATGCGCCCGACCTGCTCCTCGATGACCGCAGCCGGAGTCCACGTGGGAGGCGCCCCGGCGACCTCGTACAGAAAGTTCTTCAGGATCTCCTGACCGTGCGGTGTGTGCGCGACCTCGGGGTGGAACTGGACGCCGTATAGGCGGCGCGCACGGTCCTCGAAGGCGGCGATCGGAGTGGCCGGCGAGCTGGCCGTCACGTCCGCGCCCGCGGGCGGCGCCGTGACGGAGTCGCGATGGCTCATCCACACGGTCTGCTCGGGCGGCAGGTCGTGGAAGAGCTCCGACTCCTCCGCCTCGAGCTCGGCCTTGCCGAACTCCGAGGCGCCCGTTCGCTCGACGGCGCCTCCGAGGTCGCGGGCCATGAGCTGCATCCCGTAGCAGATGCCAAGTGTGGGGATCCCGAGCGAGAAGATGTCGACGTCGAGCTCCGGCGCCCCGTCCGCGAACACCGAGGCAGGCCCACCGGAGAGGATCAGCGCGGCGGGATTCCGACGTGCTACCTCCGCGGCCGTCAAGCGGTGGCCGACGAGCTCCGAGTAGACACGCGCCTCGCGGACGCGTCTCGCGATGAGCTGGCTGTACTGCCCGCCGAGATCGACGACGAGCACGGGGCGCTCCTCCGCTGTGGTCTCGGGCGTCGGGAGCGGAACGACCTTCGCCATCAGCGCCTGTAGTTCGGGGCGTCCTTCGTGATGGTGACGCCGTGCGGGTGGCTCTCCTGCAGCCCAGCCGGCGTGATGCGGGTGAACCGTGTCGCGGTCTTCATGTCCTCGATCGTCGCCGCGCCGCAGTACCCCATCGACTGGCGTAGGCCCCCGACCACCTGGTGCACGATCGGCGACAGCGGGCCCTTGTACGGGACGCGGCCCTCGATCCCCTCCGGGACGAGCTTGTCGACGTCCTCGACGTCGCCCTGGAAGTACCGGTCCTTCGAGAACGAGCGCGCCTTCATCGCCCCGAGCGAGCCCATCCCGCGGTACTCCTTGAAGCGCTCGCCCTGCGCGACGATCACCTCGCCGGGAGCCTCGTCGGTCCCCGCGAGCATCGACCCGAGCATCACCACGTCGGCGCCGGCGGCGATCGCCTTCGCGATGTCGCCCGAGTTGCGGATGCCGCCGTCGGCGACGATCGGGACGTCCTGTCCGGCGAGCGCTTGCGTCGCTTCGTGGATCGCCGTGATCTGCGGTACGCCGACCCCCGCGACGATGCGCGTCGTGCAGATCGAGCCCGGCCCGACGCCGAGCTTCACGGCGTCCGCTCCGGCGTCCACGAGCGCGACAGCGCCGTCACCGGTTGCCACGTTCCCGGCGATCAGCTCGACCTCGTGCCGCGACTTGAGCTCGCGGACGACGTCGAGCACACCGTGCGAGTGCCCGTGCGCCGTGTCGACGACGAGGACGTCCACCTCCGCGGCGACCAGCGCAGCGGCCCGCTCGAGCGCGTCCGACCCGACCCCGACGGCCGCGCCGACCCGAAGCCGGCCCTGGTCGTCCTTCGTCGCGTCCGGGTACTTGATCCGTTTCGAGATGTCCTTGACGGTGATGAGCCCCTTGAGGCGGCCGCCGGCGTCGACCACCGGCAGCTTCTCGATCTTGTTGCGGTGGAGGATCGCTTCAGCCTCCTCGAGCGTCGTCCCGACGGGCGCCGTGACGAGGTTCCGGCTCGTCATCAGCGCAGAAACCGGCTGCGACGTGTCCGTCTCGAAGCGAAGGTCGCGGTTCGTGAGGATCCCGACGAGAACCTCGCTCTCGTCCGTGATCGGGACGCCCGAGATGCGGTAGCGCTCCATCAGCTCGAGCGCCTCGGCGACCGTGTTCTGCGGCGCGAGCGTGACGGGCTCTACGATCATCCCCGACTCGGAGCGCTTCACCTTGTCCACCTCGGCGACCTGATCCGAGATCGAGAGGTTGCGGTGGACGATCCCGAGACCGCCTGTCCGGGCGAGCGCGATCGCGAGCCGAGCCTCGGTGACGGTGTCCATCGCCGCTGAGATCAGCGGGATGTTCAGCGAGATCGAGGGAGTCAGACGCGTGACCGTCGAGACGTCGTTCGGTAGCACGGACGACTCCGCCGGGACGAGGAGTACGTCGTCGAACGTGAGCCCCTCCTTGCCGAACTTCCGCTCGAACGCGACGAGGCGCTCGATCTCCTCCTGCCGGAACTCGGTCTCCATCAGACGACGTTAGCAGCGCTCCGCCGACGGCGATCACGTCGACTCGCGCGACGCCTGCAAGCTCCCGAGGACCTGTCGCGAGCGTGCGGCGGAGACGACGTTGCCCTTCTGCTCGTGGAGGCGATCGCGCGCTCGACCGCGACTGCCGCGTCGTCCAGCCTCCCAGCCCGGGCGAGAACCTCCCCGAGGACGTCGTGGACGTGTCCCTTCAGATCCAGGAAGTCGATCGGCTCGACCAGCGCCACCGCCTCGTCGAGAAGCGCCAGGGCCTCGTCGTACTGGCCTCGCCTCCCGAGAACCCGAGCGCGAACGGCGCGCCAGCGCGGTTGGGAGTCGAGATCGTCGATCGCCGCGATCCTGCGGCTCTCGTCGGCGAGGTCGAGGGCCTCGGCCTCGCGACCCACGACACAGAGAACAGCGCCGAGGATCCCGTCCACGGTCGAGCGCACACCCGTGTCGCCGATCTCCACGAGGACGTCGTGGCCGCGTCGAAGCTCGCGCTCTGCGCATTCGAGGTCGCCAGTGATCACCTCGGCGAGCCCGACGTCGCACGCGTAGAGGCCCTTGAGCAGCGTGAAGTCGAACTCCTCGATCAGGGCATGCCCGGCGGCGGCAGCGCGACGGGACGCCTCGGCGTCGCCCAGCATCGCCTGGAACAGCGCCAGGATCTGGAGCGCCTGCGCCCTGAGTGCCGCGTTCGCGTAGTCGGCCGAGAGGAGCTCCTCGCACAGCGCGACGCCGTCCGCTGCCGGCATCGGGCCCCACCCCGCCGGTCGGAGCCGCGCTCCCATCACCTCGCGGAGGAGCGTTCCGTCGCCAGCCTGGCGAGCGAGCTCGGCGCCTCGCTCGAGATCGGCCTCGCCTTCGCCGGCGCGGCCGAGCTGGAACTTGCACGTGCCGATCTCCGCATGCGCGGCGACCAGCGCCGCAAGGTCATCCGACCCCTGCAGCGACTCGGCGATCTCCAGGGCCTGCGCAAGCTCGTTCTCGACGGTCTCGTCGGGATCGACACGTACGCGAAGCGAGTTGTATCCCAGTCGCGCACGGGCGAAAGTCGCCTGTTCCCCGACCGCTTGCGCAAGCTCGATCGTCGCCAGAAGCTGCGGGTCGGCACGTTCGAGCTCACCGCGGCGCATGAGCACCCGCGCGAGCTCGAACATCGCCTGGAGGTGCATCCGGTCGTCGGCGCTGCGGACGTCGACCGCCCGCTTCAGGAGACCTTCGGCCGCGGGAAGGTCGGCGCGACCCATTGCTCTCATGCCGGCGGCGAGCAGCCGGCGTGCCGTTCGCGTGGCGAGCTCCTCGTCCCGCATCCCGAGCTCCTGTCGAAGGACGAGCGCCTGCTCGAGGTGGTAGCCGACGATCTCGTCGAGCTCGAAGGCGGACGCGTCCGCCGTCCGCTCGAGCCACTCCGCGTACTTCTCGTGGAGCTGCGCTCTCAGCTCCTTTGGCATCGTGGCGTAGGCAGCTTCGCGGATGAGCAGGTGCCTGAACCGATACGCGTCCTCGCCCGGAATGAGCGACCGCTCCGGGCGGATGAGCTCCGTCCGGACGAGCGCCGCGAGCTGATCGTCGAGCCGCGGTCGAACGGCCCCCGGGGAGAGATCGTCGACGGCGCCTCGGTGGAACACCTCGCCCTCGATCGCCGCCCGCTCCAGCACGAGCCGAAGCTCGGGGTCCAGCGAGTCGATGCGCGCCTGCAGGAGAGCGTGGATGGTTGGTGGCACGGTGAGCTCGCCGTCGCTCTCCCGGGCCATGGCGACCATCTCCTCGACGAAGAGCGCGTTCCCGCCCGATGCGGTCGTGATGCGCTCGCGCGCGGTCGCGTCCAGCTCCCGCTCACCGAGCAGGTTGTCGATCAGGATCGCGCACTCGTCGTCCCCGAGCGGCTCGAGCAGGAGCGAGGTCGCGTTGAGCTTTCCGCCACTCCAGTCCGGCCGCGTGTCGAGCAGCTCCGTCCGCGCGACGCAGAGCAGGAAGATCGGCGCGTCGCGCGAGAGATCCGCGACATGCTCGACGAGGTCGACGAACTCGGGCTCGGCCCATTGCAGGTCGTCGATCACGGCGACCTGCGGTCGGTCGGCCGCACGCGCCTCCAGCAGCTTGCGGAACGCGACCCTCGTCTCTGCCGGAGTCGAGGCGACCACGCTGTCCGGCTCGATCCCGAGCGGCACGAGCATCTCCACGAGCGGCCAGTAGGTGATGCCCTCGCCGTACGAGAGGCAGCGTCCGCGGAGCACGTCCGCGTCGTCTGCGACCCGTTCGAGGAAGTCCGCGACGAGGCGTGACTTCCCCATTCCCGCCGGCCCGAGGAGCGTGAAGAGCTGACAGGACCGATCCGCGACCGAGTCCTCGAAGGCGCGCCAGAGCCGCTGCCGCTCGCGCTCGCGGCCGACGAGCGTCGCGCCGAGGTTGCGCGCGATCGGTGCCGCGTCGTCGAGGACGGCGACGAGACGATGAGCCTCGACGGGGCGGGACTTGCCCTTCAGGTCGAGAGGCTCGAGCGCTTCGGTGCGGACCGCATCCCGGACGAGCGCGCGCGTCTCGGCGCCGATGAGGATCTCGCCGCTCGGCGCCGCCTGCTCGAGCCGGGCCGCCACGTTGACGGCGTCACCCGTGACGAGCGTCTCGTCCGCTCCCCCGACCACGACCTCGCCTGTGTTGACGCCGATGCGCGCGTCGAGGCCGTGCTCGGCGACGGCGGCGCGCATCTCGACGGCAGCGCGCACGGCGCGCAACGCGTCGTCCTCGTGCGCGACGGGAATGCCGAAGACGGCCATGACCGCATCCCCGACGAACTTCTCGACCGACCCCCCGTGGCGCTCGAGGACCGCGCGCAGGTCCTCGAAGTACCGGCGCATACGAGCGCGCAGCGCCTCGGGATCGGTCGACTCGCCGAGCGCGGTCGAACCCACGAGGTCGCAGAACAACACGGTGACGACCTTGCGCTGCTCCCGCACGGCGCGGAGTCTACGAGCGAACCGCGTGCAGCTCGGTGAGCTCGACGTCGGCCGCATATGCGGCACCCAGCGTCGGATCGAAGCGGCCCGCACCGACCGCGCGCACCGACGCGGCTCCGGCGGCGACCGCGAGTCGCACCGAGTCGTCCAGCGATCGCTCCTCGACGAGAGCGGCGAGGAATTGCGCGAGCAGCACGTCTCCGGAGCCGACGCCCGAGACCGGCTCGACGTGGGGTGCGAAGGCGCGGAACCGCTTGGTCTTGCGGCCAATCCGGAGCAGCGCGAAGCACCCGTTCTCGAGCGTGATGAGGACGTTGCGTGGGCCCATCTCGGCGATCGCGTCGAGCGCCATCACGAAGTCGTCGTCGTCCTCGAGCTCCTGTCCGACGAGCTGCTCGGCCTCCCGCTGGTTCGGGGAGACGAGGTACGGCGCCGCCTCCACGCCGAGTCCCAGCGGCTCGCCCTCGCTGTCGAGCACGACCCGCACGTCCCTGCGCGAGAGCTCGCGGATCGCTTCGGCGTAGAACGAGGTCTGCACCTTTCGCGGCAGGGAGCCGGCGAGCACGACGAAGTCTGCCCCACGAGAGAGGTACCGGAGCTTCTCGAGCAGCGTGTCGAGCTCGACCGCCGTCACCTCGGGCCCCCACTCGTTGATCTCCGTGAACGTGCCCGACGTCGGATCGACGACAGCCGTCGAGGTCCGCGACTCGACCGCGATGCGGACGAAGTCGTTGAGGATCGCCTCGGAGGTCAGCTCCTCGATGATCCGCGTCCCCGTGCGGCCGCCCGCGAGCCCGGTCGCGACGACCGGTACCTCCAGCAGCTTCAGCGCGCGGGCGACGTTGATGCCCTTGCCGCCGGCAAGCGTCAGCACCTCGCTCGAGCGATGGCGAAAGCCAATCTGGTAGACGGGCACCGTCAGCGTGCGGTCGAGCGCCGCGTTCGTCGTCACGGTCACGATCACGTCACGACCTCCCACAGGTTCTCGACGGTCGCCGTCGCATACCAGCGCACCTTCCCGAAGAAGCCCGGCTCGGAGATGCTCTTTGCCGCGACGAGGTTCGACGTTGCGACGAGCCGTTGCCCGGCGTACAGCTCCACCCGCCCGAGCTTGGCGCCCGCCGCCACCGGGAGTTCCACTGACGCCGGGCCGACCACCCGTTCGACGAGCGGAGTGCCGCGTCGGAGCGCCTGCGTCACGGAACGGGGAGCGACGAGCTCGACGTCCGGCCGTCCGTAGCCCGTCTCGGCTTCGGCGTAGATGCGACCGGAATCGACGACCACGACGCGCGCGTACTGATCCAGCCCGTAGGCGAGGAGCTCGCGGAGCGCATCGTTGCGCGCATCGCGCGTCGTGCTGCCGAGAACCGCGCCGTACACGGTCACGTCACCGCGCGCGGCGGCCGCCGCCTGCGACCACCCGGCGGCTCCCGTGTGGCCTGTCTTCCCACCGACGAGCGGGGCCCAGCTCGAGAGCAGGTCGTCGGTGGTCTCGAACTCCCGGCCGGAGCCGAGGTCGAAGGAGGTTCGCGAGAGCGCGTCACGGATGAACGGAACACCGAGGGCGTAGCGAACGAGCGTCGTGACGTCTCGGGCACTCGAGACATGTCCGCTCACGTCGAGGCCGTGGGCATTCTCGAAGTGCGTTCTCGAAAGCCCGAGCTCCGCCGCCTTGGCGTTCATCAGCGCGACGAACCGATCCGCCGAGCCGCCACCCACGTGGTAGGCGAGCGCCTGCGCGGCGTCGTTTGCGCTGGGGATGAGCGTGCTGCGGACGAGATCGCCGACGGACAGCTCCTCGCCCGCTCTCAGGAAGACCGTCGACTCGCCGAGGCTCGCCGCCCGCGAATCGACGAGGACGACGTCGCCGACGTTCGCGTGCTCGAGCGCCACGATCGACGTCATCAGCTTCGTGATGCTTGCGATCGCGCGCGCTTGACCGGGGCTCTGCGCGGCGAGCACGTCTCCGTCCTCGCCGACGAGGTACCACGCAGCGGCCGCGACGCGCGGGGCGTCCGCGGTCGTGGTCGGGTCGGCGCTCGAGGCCCAGGCACGAGAAGCAGTGCCGGCTGACGCGATTGCGACGGTGAGAGCGACGACGGCGAGCAAGGCTCTGCGCATCACCGGGCAGGGAGTGTAGTGATCTGAGCTACCAGCCCGACGCGGCCCACACCTGACCCGCGAGCCGTTGTGCTTCCGCGGCCGCCGCCGAGCGCCAGTCCGCCTCGCTCTCGCGGTACGCGAAGATCACCGACCGCGAGGCCGTGACGAGCGCGCTCGCCGAGCCCGTGGTGAAGGCACGGGCCACGTCCGCCGGCGTCGCGCCCTGGGCACCGACGCCGGGAAGGAGCAGTGGTGTCTCCGGAAGCAGCCGCCGAGCTTCGGACACCGCCCGCGGATGTGTCGCGCCGACGACCGCGCCGACGCTGGACATCCCCTGCTCCCCCTTGAGCGGCACTCCCCACTCGCGGACGAGCTCGGCGACGTAGTGCCAGAGCGGCCGACCGTCCGACAGAGCCAGGTCCTGCACATCGGCCGCGCCGGCATTCGACGTGCGCACGAGGAAGAAGACGCCCGCCCCGTGCCGCCGGCACGCCGCGAGGAAGGGCTCGACCGAGTCGTGACCGAGGTACGGACTCGCGGTCATGGCGTCCGCCAGCGGAGCGCCGTCGCCGCGGGGCTCGAGAAATGCGGTCGCGTACGCGCGCGAGGTCGACCCGATGTCGCCGCGCTTCGCGTCGAGCACGACGAGGAGCCCGGCCGAGCGCGCGTAGTCGCAAACCTCCTCGAGCGCCTTGAAGCCATCCGATCCGAGCGCCTCGAAGAACGCCGACTGCGGCTTCACCGCCACGACATACGGTCCCACCGCGTCGACGATCCCCTTGCAGAACCGGGCGACAGCCGAGGCCGAACCGGTCCGTCCGAGAACGGCCTCCCCGCGAAGCTCCATCGGTAGGAGGTCGAGCACGGGGTCGAGGCCGACCACGAGCTGGCTGTGCTTTCGGCCGACGGCGTCCGTCAGGCGGTCCGCGAAGTTCTCGTTGTCCACGCGTCAAGGCTAGACGCGCCCGCGGCGAGTCTGGACAATGGTGAGATGCGCGGTCGCTTCGCTGTGCTCGTCGTCCTCTCGCTCGGGCTCGTGTCCGCTCCGGCGGCGACGGCTCTCGTGGAGCAGGTTCCACCCTCGCTCGTCTTCGTGCGCAACGGCGACCTCCATCGCATCACGCTCGACGGCTCCGAGACCGTTCGGCTCACCGCGACGAAGGCGAAGGAGCACAGCCCGGCCGTGTCGCCCGACCGACTCCAAGTCGCGTTCATCCGCGGCGACGACGAGTTGTGGATCATGGATGCCGCCAGCGCTCAGCGGCGATTGCTCGCTCGAAGGCCACCGTCGGTGCCCTATGCCTGGAGCGGCTCGCCGACCTGGTCGCCTGGCGGTCGGACCCTCTACCTCCATCGTGTCAGTCAGACACCGAACGAGATCTGCGGCTCGATCTTCCGGATCGGAGCCCAGGGCGGAGGCCTGAAGCGCGTAACTGCCGGAGTGGTGAAGGGCTCGCTCGACACCGACCCAGCCGTCTCGCCGGATGGGCGGCGAATCGCGATCAGCTCGGGCGACTGCCAGCCGGGCTTCGGCGCAGACCTCGCGGTCGTCGACACCGCCGGCCGCACTACCCGCGATCTCCGCAAGCTCGGGCGAACACCGGGCATTCAGATCGAGCCGACCTGGTCGCCGGATGGCAAGCGAATCGCGTTCGTGGTCGAGGACGTGGACGGGTCCGGGCGGTCCGCCGTCCATGTCGTCAACCGCGACGGATCGGCACTGCGTCGAATCACGCGGTGGGCGTTCGATACCGGTGACCCCGAGTGGTCGCCGGACGGCGCAGCGATCGCGTTCACCGGAGCGAACGGGCTGTACGTCGTCGGCCCCGACGGCGCCGGGCTCACTCGGATCCCGAGCACGAAGAAGGGCGACGCTAGCCCTTCCTGGCTGCCGCGCTCGTAGCCTCACGCCGCGAGGATCTTGGCGGCGTCGAGCGCGACGATGCGGAGCTCGGGCGAAGGGCGGCGAAGGAAGCCCGCGACGACGAGGAGCGCCTCGGCTTCCCCGGACTCGTGTGACGGCGCAGCGAGCTCGGCCGCAGCAAGGCCCGCGTCGATCTCGACCCTGCCCGCCGAGCCGTCGGGAATCGTGCGCTGGATCACTCGCCCGCCCACGACGATGAACGCCCTCGAGAAGCCGCGCTCGCGCGCCGGAGCGAGGATGCAGATGCGGGACGCACGAAGCCGTTCGAGCTCACCGACCCGCGCGGCAACCGCTTCGAGTGCGGCGATCCGGTCTCGAACGCGGGCAGCGTCCTCGAACCGGAGGTCGCCTGCGAGCTTCCGCAGCCTCGACCGAAGCGGTGCCAGTGCCGCACCGAGGTCGTCGCCGACGAAGCCTTCGAGCGCGCGCGCTGCAAGCTGGGCGCGCCGCTTGCTCGTCAAGCGGCCCGTAGCGACCGGGCTTCGAGACGACCGCCCAGCGCTCGGCCCGTCGCTCGAGATAGACGCTGCGCTCCGGGTGACCCGCTCGGGCATTCGCGGGAGGGCGGAGCTCCCTGATGAGGCGCAGCTCCTCGAGCGCGGCCTCGAGCTCCGACCCGAGCTCGCGCCACTCCACCCGCTCGAGCGCGCCCAGAGCAGCCTCGACCGCGGGCCGCTGGCGGTCTCCGGCGAAGTACGAGCGCAGGCGCGCACGGAGGTCGCGCGCCTTCCCGACGTACAGCACGGTCTCGTTGCGGTCGCGAAAGAGGTAGATACCAGGGGTCGTCGGCGCGCCGGCGACGAGCGCACGCTTCGCATGCAGCTTGCGCGCACGCGGCGCCGCGAGCTCGACGACATCGGCGAGAGTTGCGGCTCCTCGCTCCTGGGCGAGTCCGAGCAGCGCGACGAGGATCTCCGCGGTCGCGAGCGCGTCCGGTAGCGCCCGATGGCACGGCTGCGTCGCCGTGCCGAAGAAGTGCGCCAGCTGAGCCAGCGAGAAGCGCTCGCTCCTGCGCTGGAGGAGCCGGCGCGCGAGCCACACGGTGTCGACGACAGGAGCGGAAACACGCTTCCCGGTGAGGCGCTCGACGGCACGGTCGAGGAAGCCGACGTCGAAGCGCGCGTTGTGTGCGGCTAGCGGCGCGTCGCCGACGAAGGCGAGGAAGCGGCGAACCGCGAGCTCCGGGCGCGGCGCATGGCGGAGCTCGGCGTTGCTCAGTCCGGTGAGGGCCGTGATCGCCGGTGGCAGCGCGACGCCCGGAGCGACGAGCGTCTCGAAGGTCTCGGCGATCTCGAGCTTCGCGACGCGCACGGCGCCGATCTCGCACAACCGGTCCCTTGCCGGCGAGAGGCCCGTCGTCTCGACGTCGAAGACGACGAGCTCCGCGTCCTCGATGAGCGTCCCGACACCTGCGTCCCCGGCGAGCCCGACCCGCGGTCCGAGCCACGTCAGCCGTGCGTCGCCCTCGACGACGTCCGCGAGGAGCGAATGCGCGAGCGACGCCGGCGCCCGTTCGAGCGCGAAGAGGACTCGAGCCGCCTCCTCACTCGAGACCGCGCCTCGCCGAGCTTGAACGAGCTCGACGAGCCGGTCGGCGGCGTCGAAGGACAGCTGCATCTCCTGCAACCGTATCGAACATATGTTCGTATCTCAAGCGACAGAAAGGGCCGCCCGTGAGCGGCCCCTTCCCCCAAGAGTTACTGGGTGTCTAGCCGCCCTTGACCGCCGCCTTCAGTTGGCTGC
The DNA here is from genome assembly GCA_963802865.1 of uncultured Gaiellaceae bacterium. Taxonomy (GTDB): domain Bacteria; phylum Actinomycetota; class Thermoleophilia; order Gaiellales; family Gaiellaceae; genus GMQP-bins7. The sequence continues at coordinate 358,836 of CAWDKB010000013.1, read as the reverse complement.
CTGCCGTGAACTTGGGAACCGTGGTCGCGGCGATTGCAACCTTCTCGCCCGTCCGAGGATTGACGCCCATGCGCGCCGCGCGCGCCGAGGTCGAGAACTTGCCGAAGCCCGTAAACGTGATCGAGTCGCCGCTCTTGAGCGCCGACGTGATGCAGTCGAGCATCGCGTCCACTGCCGTGCCGGCATCACGCTTGGACATGCCGGAGCGATCGGCTACGGCGTCCACGAAATCCTGCTTGGTCACTTGTCTCCTCCTGACGTGGGATTCGGGTCTCGGGGAACCGAAGGAGCCTAACAGCCCTTCGGATTTGGCTCAACCATGCTGCTTTCCGGGGGTTTTTCGCATCTCCAGCAGCTCACCGGCCCGAAAGAGCGGGCGAAGGCGCACGCCGAGCCGAGCGAGAGCGTCCGATCCGCCCTCCTCGCGATCGACGACACAGACGGCGTTCCGGACGACGAGACCCTCGTCTCGAAGAGCCGACACCGCCTCGGCGAGCGCGCCACCCGAGGTGACGACGTCCTCGACGAGGCACACCAGCTCGTCCCGCTCGAACGGACCCTCGATCCGTTTCGCCGTGCCGTATTCCTTGGTCTCACCGCGCACGATGATGAAGGGGAGCCCGGACGCCATTGCTGCCGAGGCTGCCAACGCGACGGCGCCGAGGGCAGGGCCTGCGAGCCGGATTGCCTCCGGCTCGTGCTCGCCCACTTCCTCGGCGAGTCGCTCCCCGAGCGCCCGCAGGATCTCCGGCTCGGTCTCGAAGCGGTACTTGTCCAGGTACCAGGACGAGCGCCTACCGGACCGAAGGACGAAGTCTCCCTCGAGCAGCGCGCGCTCGACGAGCAGCGCGCCGAGCTCGTCGCGGGTCACGACCGGATGACTGAACGGGCTATCGAGGCGAGGCGTTCGAAACCCGGCGACCCCGGCTCGAGCACGAGCGACGATCCGTCGGCGTACGAGACTCCCGCCCGCGCAGGAGGCTCTGAACGTCCCGCGAACCGACGCCAGGCCCAGATCGCCAGGCCCACCAGGATCGCGAGCCGCACGAGCTTGCTCATGCGGACGACTCCTTGGGTTTTCGCGCGGCGCGTGTCTTCTTCGGCTCGGGCTCCGCGATCGAGCGCAGGCACGTGCGGAGGTCGTAGACGACGAGTCCCGAGGTGGGATGCGGCCCCGTCACGGCGGCAACGGTGAGACCGGCTTCGGTGACGACGAACAGGCCGCCTTCGTCGAGCTCGACCTCCACTCGGGTCACGTCCTGTTTCTGCGCGCCGAGCTCGGACGCCGCGGTAACGAGATCCGCCGTCGTCCGGGCGAGCGCATCGGCGGCGGCGGAGTCGCCCGGGGACGACGCGAGTACGGCACCGTCCGCACCGAGCACGACCGCGGAGGACACCTGCGACGAGAGCTGCATGAGCTCCTCGAGTGCCTGCGCCGCATCCATCGGCGTGCGACGCTACCAGGCTCAGGTGGTGCGCAAGACCGGAATCCGCTGACACGCGGCTTCCGGTCGCGCCAATCCCTGAAGGCCGCCGCTCCGCGGCGGCTACGTCGGCGTGTCCAGCAGGCGTCGGCCGAGCGCCTTTGCGAGCTCTCGCGCTGCCTGCGCACGATGCGAGTGCTCCGCCTTCCACGTGTCTCCCAGCTCGGCCACCGTGCGCGACTCGCCGCTCGGGACGAAGATCGGGTCGTAGCCGAACCCCTCGTCGCCGCGGCGCGCGTCCGCGATCTCACCCTCGAGCGTGCCCGAGCCGCGAACCTCGCTGCCGTCCGGAGCGAGCGCGACGAGCTCGGACACGTAGCTCGCGCGGCGATCGTCGACGCCGTCGAGCTCCTCGAGCAGTCGTGCGACGCCGTCCGTGGCCCAGCGTGCCGAGTGGATCCCGGGCCGGCCCCCGAGCGCCTCGACTTCGATCCCCGCGTCCTCGCCCGCAACCCACGCGTCGGCGGGAGCGTGTAGTCGCCCGTGCGCGGCCTTGATCCGTGCGTTCTCGACGAAGGTGGCGCCGTCCTCGACCGGCTCGTCCTGAGTGACGACGAGCTCGACCTCCCAGCCGGGAAGCGCCGCGCGCAGCTCGCGGAGCTTGTTCGGGTTGCGAGAGGCGAGGAGCAGCCTCAAGGACGGGGCGCCGCCGCAGCGTCGCCCTGCGCGGCGGTGAGCGTCTCGACTCCGCCGGCGGCGAGGTCGAGCAGCGCGTCCAGGAGCTCACGGGAGAACGGCTCGCGCTCGGCGGTCGCCTGCACCTCGACGAGCTCGCCCGCTCCGGTCATGACGACGTTCATGTCCGTCTCCGCGCTCGAATCCTCCTCGTAGTCGAGGTCGAGCACCGGCTCGCCGCCGACGATGCCGACCGAGACGGCGGCCACCGAGCCCCTTAGCCCCTTCGAGAGACCGAACTTCTCGAGCGCGCGGCTCGCCGCGATCCAGGCGCCCGTGATCGAGGCGCAGCGTGTACCCCCGTCGGCCTGGAGAACGTCGCAGTCGAGCCAGAGCGTGCGCTCGCCGAGTGCCTCGAAGTCGCACACGGAGCGAAGCGCGCGACCGACGAGCCGTTGGATCTCGACGGTGCGGCCATCCGGTCGCCCACGCGACACGGCGCGCTGCGTGCGCTCTCCGGTCGAGGCGGGGAGCATTGCGTACTCCGCCGTCATCCAACCCCGGCCGCTCTTGTACAGCCAGCGCGGCACGCCCTCCTCGACCGTCGCCGTGCAGAGCACGATCGTCTTCCCCTGGCCATAGAGGACGGAACCGTGCGGCTGTTCGAGGTAGTCGGGGTCGACCTCGAGCGGGCGGAGCTCGTCCGGGCGCCTGCCGTCGTGCCTGGTCATGCCGCGGCGGCCGACTCGAGTGCAGCGACCTCGACGTGCTCGGCTTCGTCGATCGGGAGCTGGAGGAAGCGACGCCCCATCTCCCGGAACAGCGCCGTGTCTCCGGTCGTGAGGAAGCGGCAAGCGCCGTCGCGGGCATCTGCATTCTCGATGTCCTTGCGCTCGAGGGTCTCCGCAACCTCGCGTGCGGTCTCCTCCGCGGAGAACACGAGCGTCACGCCGCGACCGAAGACGCGCTGCAGGATCGGTCGGATGAGCGGGTAGTGGGTGCAGCCGAGGATGACCGTGTCGACGCCCGCCTGCTTGAGCGGCGCCGCGTACTGGCGCACGGCCTCGGTGGTCTCCTCTCCGAAAGGATCGTCACCCTCGATCAGGGGCACCAGACGCGGGCACGCGACCGAGACGACCTCGGCACCGGCGTCGAGCGCGCCGACCAGTTCCGTGTACCTGCCGCTCGCGACGGTCGCCTCGGTCGCGAGCAACCCGATTCGCCGGTTGCGGGTAGCGAGCACGGCCGCATGCGCCTCGGGAGCGAGCACGCCGAGCACGGGGACGGAGAGGCTGCGCTGTAGCTCGGGCAGAGCGGCCGCCGTCGCCGAGTTGCACGCCGCGACGACGAGCTTGACCCCCTGCCGCTCGAGGTAGCCTGCGATCTCGCCTGCGAACCGTCGGATCTCGTCCAGCGGCCGTGGCCCGTACGGGAGACGCGCGCCGTCCCCGAGGTAGACGAAGTCCTCGTGCGGGAGCGTGACCAGACACTCGTGGAGGACGGTCAGGCCGCCCATCCCGGAGTCGAACACGCCGATCGGCCGCGAGTCCATCGGCGGGATTCTAGGGAGGCGACCAGGATGGGCCGTCTCCCGACGGGACATGTCCATGTGGACACGTTGGCGCCGGGTCGACACGATCCAGGGTCAGACACTGGTTTCGGAGTTGGCACAGGTCGGGCCGAACACGGGCGTCGACTACCCTTGGCGGCCGTGACGCTAGGCCGGGTAGTCGCGATGGCGGCCGTGCTCCTCCTGGTTCTCCTGGTCGTCGGGAACGCGCCCGGTTCCACCCTGGCGAGGCAGGACGTCTCGATCGCGATGGACGACGGCGTCTCGATCGCAGGCACGCTCTATCTCCCCGACGGAACGCCACCCGCCGGCGGGTGGCCGGCGATCGTGTTCCTGCACGGGCTGTCGGGGGACCGCCAGTCGATGAACCTCCTCGCGGAGAGCTCGGGCTTCGTCGGCCAGCAGTACGCCGTCCTCACCTTCGACGCCCGCGGCCACGGCCAGTCGGGTGGGCTCGTCGGAATCGACGGCCCCCGCGAGGTCGCGGACATCCGCGCCGTCCACGCCTGGCTGGCTGCCAGGCCCGACGTCGCCGACGCGAAGATCGGCGCGTGGGGCATCTCCTACGGAGGCGGCGGCGTGCTCAACTCGCTCGTCGCAGGGGTGCCCTGGGCGGCCGTGTTCACGGTGGAGACGTGGACCGACCTGTATTCGGCACTCATGCCGCAGGGCCTCGTGAAGTCGGGGCTCGCGGCCGGCCTCGCGGGCTCGATCCCGCCCGAGCGGCGTGATCCGTCGCTCGAGGCCGTGACAGCCGCCGCCTTCGCCGGGAACACGGCCGTGGTCAGGCCGTGGGCGCGCGAGCGCTCGAGCCTCTCGAAGCTGAGCTCGGTGAGGACACCGGTCTACATGGCCCAGGGGAGACGAGACTTCCTGTTCGGGATCGACCAGGGCTCGCTGGCCTTCCAGCGACTACGCGGACCGAAGACCCTGTACGTCGGACTCCACGGCCACGCTCCGTCGACCTTCCCTGCCGCCGACACACCGTTTCTGATGAGCCAGGCGCATTCGCTGGTTCGGCTGCTTCGTGGTCAACGCCGGCTGCGACGTGCGCCCTACGGTCGTCGTCGCGTCCGAGAAGGTCGGCGCACCGGCCGTTACGCGAGGGACGCTTCCGCCCGTGTCGCCGTCCTTCGTCGCCTTCCCCGGCGTGAGCACGTTCGCCCGCGGCGGGAAGGCCAGCCGGACGAGCCCGCGACTGCGCACGTCCATCGAGATCTTCGGAGCGCCGACCGTGCAGGTGAGCGTCGCCGCGAGCGGTGGCTGGTCGAGACTGGTCGCCGTGCTCACGGCGCGTAAGCCCAACGGCCAGGAGATCGTCGTCAGCGCGGGCGGGGTGCCGACGAAGCCCGGCGCGCAGAAGGTCACGATCCGGCTGGTGAGCCAGGCGTCGCTCGTCCCCAGAGGGTCGAGACTGACCCTCACCCTTGCGTCGTCGTCGACGGCGCAGTCGGGCTCCAACCTCCTGTATCTCGATCTGCCGATGCCCCCAACGGCGCGTGCGCGCGTCGGCACCGCCGTCCTCAAGCTGCCCGGGCTCCGCACACCGGTCACGAAGTGACGATCCGCGCCGCGGCCGCGATCGTGAGCCTGGTCGCCGTCGGTACTGTCGGTGCGAGCCCCGCCGCGGAGCCAGGTCTCACACCGACGAGCGTGCTCCTCGGAGGAACAGTCCCGCTGACCGGTGAAGCCGCCGCCTTCGGCGCGGTGGGACCTGGCGCGAAGGCGTACTTCGACTACGTGAACGGCAAGGGCGGCGTCAACGGCCGACGAATCGAGTACCGCTACTACGACGACGCGTACAACCCCGCCCAGACCGTGCAGCTCACGAGACGCCTCGTCGAGGAGGACCGGGTGTTCGCGGTCTTCGGGAGCATCGGCACCGCCAACAACCTCGCGATTCGCGACTACCTGAACGGCCAGAAGGTGCCGCAGCTCTTCGTCGGCGACGGCTCGCAGTCGATCGGCCGGAGCTTCGCGCGCTATCCCTGGACGATGGGCTTCCTCATGAGCTATCGCGGTGAGGGCGACGTCTACGGCAAGACGCTCGTGAAGACGCGCCCTCGGGCGCGGATCGCCGTGCTCTACGAGAACACCGAGCTCGGCCGGGACATGCTCACCGGTCTCACGCGCGCGATCGCCGGCAAGGGGCCGCGGGTCGTCGCGAAGCAGGCGTACGAGTTCACAGGAGCGGACGTCTCCTCACAGATCGGCCTGCTGAAGGCATCCGGCGCCGACACGCTGATGCTGTTCGCGACGCCGAAGTTCTTCATCCAGGCGGTGACGGCCACGCACAAGCTCGGCTGGAAGCCCCGCCTGTACATCGCCTCCGTCTCCATCGAGCCGACGATCATGCGGATCGCGAGGTTCAACGCGCCCGAGCTCACGAAGGGGGCGCTCTCGATCGCGTTCGTGAAGAACCCGAACGACCCGATCTGGGCGAAGGACCCCGCTGTCGCGCTCTATCGCGCGATCATGAGGCGCTACCACCCGACCGGAAAGCCGACGGACGTCTACAACTGGTACGGCATGACCGTTGCGTGGACGATGGTCGACACGCTCCGCAGGGCGGGCTCCAGCCCGACGCGGGCCGGGCTTCTGAAGGCCGCGCAGAGCCTCGACACGCCGAGGAATCCGTTCCTGCTCCCCGGGATCCGTCTGAAAACCTCGCGCACGGACTATCGCCCGATGGAACAGGTCTACCTGTACCGCTACGACAACGAGCAGTGGGTGCGATCGAGCGGGCTCCTGCTCGCCCGCGGATGACGCCAAGCCGACCAGGAGGACAGATGAAGAGACTCTGGACAGTCATTGCCGGGATCGCCTCGGTCGCGGCGCTCGTCGCGGTACCGGCCGCGTACGCCGCGTACACGTCCCCGAAGCTCGAGGTGACGCAGGCCGGCGCGATCACCACCGTCAAAGCGTCGCTCAGCTCGAGCGACGATCCGACCGCGAGCGTTCGGATCTTCGCCCCGTCAGGAGCGATGCTGACGACGAACCAGGCGCCGGGCGCGGTCCTCGGACCGGTGAGGGCGACCGTGAGCGCGCTCGACCTCGCCGGCGCCGATCTTCCGCTCGAGGGCCAGTTGCTCGTTGCGGCTCCCGGGCAGATCCCCGCTGCGACGGTGACCGCGTGCACGCAGGGCGCGACGCCGCTCGCGACCTGGGTCATGGTGCTCTCCGCAGCGGGCCAGACCCTGCAGGTCCCGACCTATCTCGTCGCGACCTCGGGGACGCAGGCAGCCCTCGGGCCGGCGTACATCCAGATCTGCCTTCCCCCGCCGGACGTCCCGGTCGGGACACCCGGGCGGGCGACCTTCGGCGCGAAGGTGTACAGCGCCGAGCTCGCGATCAACGGTGTCTTCGGCTCGGTGCCCGTCGGTGCGTGGATCGGCTTCTGGACGCCGTATACGCCGGGTGTAGGGGCTGTGAACGCCGCGGCCACCGTCGCCTCGCCGGCGTCGATCGCGCCGGGTGCGGTGAGCCTCACGGCGCGCAGGGCCGGGAGGAGGGGCGTCGGCGCGACCCTGGCTGGTCGCGTGACGCAAGGCGGCGCGGGACGAGCCGCGACCGTCACCATCGTCGGCGGCCGAGCCGCCGGCAGGCTGCGGTCGCTCGGCAGGGCGCGGGTCGCGGCGAACGGCGTCTTCACGTTCAGGGCGAACGCGGGCACGTTCTTCCGGGCGACGGCTGTCGCGGCGCCTGGAGCGAGCACGCAGGTCTGCTCGCAAGTCGGGCCTATGGTCGCGCCGGTCCCGTGCGTGAACGCCACGGTCAACGGGTTCAGGGCGCAGAGTCGGGTCGTCCGCAAGCGCTAGGCACGTCGTAAGGGCCGGGCCGCGCAGGCTCGGCCCCTACGCTTCACCGCATGCCCGCGACGATCCGCCTCGGGACGTGCAGCTTCGCCGACGAAGGACTGCTGAAGGCCTGGTACCCGCGCGGTGTTTCGACGCCGACGGCACGGCTCGCGTACTACTCGGAGCGGTTCGACACGGTGGAGGTCGACTCGCCGTACTACCACCTGCCCGACCCGGCCGTCACGGGGCGCTGGGCGCAGCGCACGCCGCCGGAGTTCGTGTTCCACGTGAAGGCGCACGCGTCCATGACCGGGCACGAGCCCGCCGACCAGGCGCAGGCGTTCGCGGAGTTCCGCGCGTCGCTGGAGCCGCTCGAGCTGTCCGGAAAGCTCCGCGGGATCCTCATGCAGTACCACCCGCGGTTCGTGAAGTCCGACGAGGCGAAACGCGAGCTCGAGACGGTCGCCGCGCTGCTCGACCCGCTCGTTCCGCTCGTCGAGTTCCGTCACCGCTCGTGGCTCGAGGAGGACGAGCGTGCCGACACCTTCGCGTTCCTCGAGCGCAATCGCCTGGCCTACGTCTCCGTCGACGCTCCGCCGACGCGCGCATCGAACGTCCTCCCGGCCGTCGCCGCGGCCACGCACTCCCTCGCGTACGTCCGCTTCCACGGCCGCAACGTGAAGACGTGGAACATCAAGGCCGAGAAGTCGTCCGAGCGCTTCAACTGGATGTACGAGGCCGCCGAGCTCGACGAGTGGGTCGAGAAGCTCGGGCACCTGGCGACCGAGGCCGACGAGGTCTACGCCATGTTCAACAACAACCGTGACGACTTCGCGCCGCGGAGCGCGCTGCTCCTGCGCGGACTGCTCGACGAGGCCGGCGTCAGCGCCGCGGGAGGTGTTGAGCCGCCGCCCGTTGCTCCGACGCTCTTCTGAGCGTCACCGCGGGTAGCGTCGTCGGCGCGTGTGGGCCGGCGTCGACTGGGCTCCGGTAGACGCGCGAGCCCAGCGGGGCTCTCGTTCTCCGCTCGACCTGCATCTCGTGCTCCATGCAGTACGGCCCCATCGTGAGGGTCTCGCAACCGGGTTGCGTGCACTCCGAGACGATCGGCATGAAACGACGGTACCCGTATGGGGGCCGCGCGTAAACCACAGGGATACATTCACGCGGTGAGAGTCCTCTCGATCACGCACGGCCCCACCGTCCCCGGCGGCGTCTTCGACGAGGCCGTCGAGACGGCGGGCCACACCCTCGTGCGCTGGTCGGTGCCCGACGGCGCGGCACCCGACCCCGCCCGAGCGTACGACGCGGTCATGGCATTCGGCGGTTCGACGCACCCCGACGAGGACGAGCGCTTCGACTGGCTCGCCCGGGAGGAGGAGTTCCTTCGGGAAGCGCTCGCCGAACGCGTTCCCGTGTTCGGCGTCTGCCTCGGCGCCCAGATGCTCGCGCGGGCGGCGGGCGCCAGGGTACGTCCGGCTGAAGCCGCAGAGATCGGGTGGCTCGAGATCGAGTTGACGTCGGCGGGGACGAGCGATCCCGTGCTCTCCACGCTCTCCGACACCGCCACCGTCTTCCAGTGGCACCACTACACGTACGACGTCCCTGGGGGAGCCACCGAGCTCGCGCGCAGCGCGGTGTGCACGCAGGCGTTCCGCCTCGGCAGACTCCCCGCGTGGGGAATCCAGTTCCACGCCGAGGTCACGCTGCCGATGCTCGAAACGTGGGCGACCGAGGACTCCGACGAGCTGCCCGTCCCGGCGCAGGAGCTGCTCGAGGAGAGTGCGTCGCGCATCGGCCCGTCCAACGCCCAGGGTCGAGCGCTCGCGGCGGCGTTCCTCCGCGAGGCCGCGACAGGCGACCGCTAGGCCTCGTCGACCGCGCGCGACCACTCGTGCCAGGAACCGACGTAGTTGCGGGCCTCGTAGCCCGCGCCCCCAAGAATCTGGCACGCGAACGCGGAGCGGCTCCCGCTGTGGCAGTAGGCGACGAGCTCGCTTCCTTCGGGAGCGCCGACGAGCTCACGCACGTCGCCGGGGCTCCGGCATTCGAGAATCCGATCGAGAGGAAGGTTGATCGCACCCGGGATGTGTCCCTGCCGCGGATCGCAGTGCGCGCCCGCGACGCCCTCGAACTCGAGCGGAGTGCGTACGTCGACGACGACGAGGTCGGCCTCCCCGAGCCGGCGCTCGAGCTCGTCGAGCGTCACGTCCGCCATCGGCTCAGGAAGTCGAGGAGCACCGCGTTGAAGCGCCCGGGCTCATCGAGGTTGACGAAGAGCCCCGCACCGGGGAAAGGCTCGAGCCTGCCGTCGATCGCCGACTCGGCCAGCTCGAGGGACTCGCTCATGGGCACGGCCTCGTCCTCCTCGCCGGCGCAGACGAGGATGGGACCGCCGAACGACGCGACGACGCCGCTGAGATCGAGGCGGTCCCGCATCGCCTCCTGTGCGACGGCCAGGTCCTCGCCCCCGACCTCGGGGTCCGCGTCCTGCGGCAGACGCCCGGACCGGAGCAGTCCGATCTGCTCGTCGCGCTCGCGACGCCGCTGGAACGAGTCGGCGGTTGCCCGTGTCCCCACGAGCACCATGCCGACGATGCGCTCCGGAGCGCGGCGGGCGAGCGCCAGCGCGCAGTAGCCGCCCATCGACGCACCCACGACGGCGAGCGGCCCGTCGTAGTCACGGAGCAGCTTCGCGGCCCAGTCGTCGATCGACGGCCCGAGCCCGTAGAGATGCGGGGTATCCACCTGGAAGCCCGCGTCTCGCAGCGCATCGACCTGCGAGGCCCACATCCGCTCCGAGAACGGCCAGGCATGCAGCAGGAGCACCCTCATGCGCGGGAGATCTCGATCGTGCCTTCGAGCTGCGGGGCATCCGACCAGCCGTGCACGGCGCCCTCGATGCGGAGAAGCTCCGCCAGCTCGGCGAGATGGTCGCGCGCGGGTGGGAGGTCCGCGGGTGCGCTCGCGGTCCGTGCGACGCGCCGTACCTCCTCCGGCTTTGCGCCCGTGAGACGCGAGATCACCGTCGGATTGGCTGCGAGCCCGACGACGTCGCCGGGTGGGAGCGGGCCGTAGAACTCCGGCACGGAGAGGTACTCGTCGACGATCCTGCCGCGCTCGAAGAGAACCATCCGCACGAGCTCCTCGCGCTCGACACCGAGCAGCAGGGTGACGGATCCCATCCTGTCCGAGAGCTCGCGGGCGAGCCGTCTTAGCATCTCGGGATTGCGGTCGCAGACGTCGTCGTAGACCGCGATCCAGCCGTTACGAGGCGGCGCGACGAGCGATCCGTGCGATCCGCCGGGCAACCGCGGGACGAACTGGCGCACGGCCTGCTCCACCGCGTTGAGGTCGTCGGACTGGATGTGGATCGAGCCGAATGAGCCGGCCTCCTGGCGCCCGAGCTTCTCCTCCAGCTCCGAGATGGAGGCGGCCATGATCACGACCTCGTCCTTCATGCCCCAGCGCGCGTAGAGCGAGCGCGCCATGCTGTTCGAAGCGACGACCTCGAGGTCGAGGTGATCCATGCCGCGTGCTCGCAGCTCCGTGAGCACCGCCCGCATGAGGTCGGTGCCGATCCCACTACGCCTCGCGTCCCGCACGACGTAGAGATCGGTCAGCGTCCCGAATCCCGGAGCCCTCAGACGGGCGAGCGCAAACCCGATGGGCATGCCGTCGTCGTCCTCGGCGACGAACGCAGTCTCGGACTCGATGATCTCCGCGACCTCGCCGAGCTCCTTCTCGACGTCCGCCGGACCCTCGTGCGTCGGAGGGGGAATCTCGTGGTCGAAGTCGCGCCACATCGCGGCGATCGCGTCGAAGTCGTCCGGTGTCGCTTTGCGGACGTCCATCGGCTCAGCCCATCATCCTGGCGCCGGCCAGCAGGAACTGAGCGGACAGGTTCTCGAACGGCGCGAAGCGCTCGGCCATACCACGTACCTCCAGGATCGACAGCGGGCGACCCGCAGCGTAGAACGTCGAGACTGCCTTGCGCAGGCCGAGGTCACCCGCCGGCCACGCATGGGGCCGGGCGAGATGGCGCGCGAGGAACCAGTCGGCCGTCCACCGCCCGAGCCCGCGCACGGCCGTGAGCGAGGCGACGACCTCCTCGTCCGTCAGGTCGGCGAGCGCCTCGAAGTCGAGATCGGAGTGTGCGAGCTCGAGGACGTACTCCGTCTTCGCGCGGGAGAAGCCGAGCACGGTGAACTCGTGCGGCCGAGCGAGGCGGATGCGCTCGCGCGTCGGGAACTCCCAGGCGCGCTCGTGCTGCACGCCGAAACGCCGCACGAAGTTCCCACGGATCGCAGCTGCAGCGCGCAGCGAGATCTGCTGCGTGGTGATCGCGACGACGAGCGCCTCGAACGGCTGGGGGTTCAGCGTCGGCCGGAAGCCGGGCAGGGCCTCGACGATCTCCCCGAGAACGGCGTCGTTCGCCGCCCAGGCGCGGAACGGCTCGAGGTCGAACGGCAGGCCGAGGAGGCGCCCGATCTCGTGCGCAGCCTCATCGCTCGGCGGGTCGATCTCGACGCCGCCGGGCGCTGTCGCGATCCGTACCTCCTGTCCCGCGACGACCCGATGGAGGCCGTCCTCGAGGAGAACCGTCGCGCCGTCGGAGCCGAAGTCCCGAAATCGCCTCGTCGAGAGCTCGAAGTCGTACGGCTGTGGAAATGCGAGGCGCACGTCTCGTCAGAGAGCACGCGCGAGCGCATGAAACTCCGTGAACGGCTCGAACGCGAGGCCCCGCCGCGAGAGGTAGTCCGCGAGCCCGTCCCTCGCGAACACGCGCGTGGCCGCCTCGGCGACGCAGCGATCGGAGTAGCCGTCCCCGACGTAGACGAAATCTCCGACCTCGGCCACGTCCGCACGCTTGCAGGGCTCGCCGCACACGGGACACGGCTCGTCGTTCCGGAAGACCACGCGCCACCCGTCGGCCCGAGGATCGAGCCGGTTGGCGCATACGTCGAGCTCCAGCCCCTCGCGCTCGAGCACGGGCTCGATGAGCTCGTGGAAACCGCTCGACACGACGAGCGGCCGATGCTCGCGGGCGAACTCCACGAACCCGGGACGCAGCCGCGCGTGCTCGCGCAACCACGCTGCGACCGCGTCGAGCGGCGCACGGACGGTCTCGAACTCGCTGGAGATGACCTCTTGCAACGTCAGCTCGCGACCGAGGCGCGCTTCGTGCTCCTCGAAGACGCGCTCGTCGCCGAACTCGAGCAGGACGAGGTGGAGGCCGTCGACCTCGGTCACGGTCCCGTCCCAGTCGACGACCACCTGCAAGCTAGGCGCCCTCCACTGCCTGCTCGAGAGTGCCGATTCCGTCGACCTCGATCTCGAGGTGCCTCCCTGGCCGGATGTCGACGAGGCTCTCGATGGCCGGGCCGGCGACGAGGTCGCCGGGGAGGAGGACCGTCCCGGCGGCAGCGAGCTCGATCGCCGCGGCCCAGACGAAGTCGGGCAGAGCTCCGTGCACGCGGTCGTCGGCCTCGTCGGGGGTAACGACGACAGGCCCGAGGCCGAGCGCGAAGTCGCGGTCCTTCGGCGGCTCGACGTCAGGCGCGCGCCAATCCGCGAGCACCGTGAAGCCGCCGACCGCGCCGCCGGCACCGATGACGGCTGCGACCCGCTTGAGGACGGACAGAGTCGGCGCCGGCGCGGCCACGGGTGCGCCCGGCCCGACGATCGCGGCGGGATTCGCGAACGCGAAGGTGCGCTGGTCGTCGAACACGCGCACGGACGGCGGGTGCAACACGGGAGCGAGGAAGCGAATGTCCTCCAGGCGGTACACCGCGTGCTCCCGCGCCGACCCTCCGCCCGTGAAGAACGACTGCAACGTCTGCGCCGCGAGCTGGACGACCCGGTCGCCGTCGACTCGACCCACCCAGCCGCGCTCCAGCGGATGATCGACGGGATGGAACATGCAGAGTCTCATCGCAGGAAGGGCGCCGCGCCCGCAGCAGCGGCAGCGGGAGGGTAGTTGCAAGGGGGCCGGCAGCGACTACGCAGCCGCGCCGGTCAAAGCGCGCCCGCTCCCCTCGTCGAAGAGGTGGAGCTTCTCGTGGTGGACCGCGAAGATCCGCTCTTCGCCCACGACGAGTGGCTCCTCGACGGGAATCGTGGCGAGCAGCGACCTCTCCCCGACGCGCAGGTGCACGAGCTGCTCGTCGCCGAGGTACTCGACGACCTCGACGCTGGCCGAGAAGCGGGCGGCGTCGCCACGGCCGTCGCCGAGCTCGACGTGCTCGGGGCGGAAGCCGGCCAGGCGGCCTGCGCCCCCGACGCCCTCGATCACGCCCACCGGGACGACGTTCATCGCCGGCGACCCGATGAAGCGTGCGACGAAGACGTTCTCGGGACGCGTATACAGCTCCTGCGGGGTCCCGACCTGCTGCAGCACGCCGTGGTCCATGACCGCGATCCGGTCGCCCATGGTCATCGCCTCGACCTGGTCGTGCGTCACGTAGATCGTCGTCGTCTCGAGCCGCCGCTGGAGCTTGAGGATCTCCGCGCGAGTCGCGACGCGGAGCGCTGCGTCCAGGTTCGACAGCGGCTCGTCCATGAGGAACACCGCCGGCTCGCGCACGATCGCGCGGCCGAGCGCCACCCGCTGGCGCTGGCCGCCCGAAAGCTGCTTCGGCTTGCGCTTCAGAAGCTCGTCGAGCTGGAGGATGTCCGCGGCCCGGCGCACACGCTCGTCGATCTCCTGGCGCGGCAGCCGTTGGTTGCGGAGCGCGAAGGCGAGGTTGTCGTACACCGTCATGTGCGGGTAGAGCGCGTACGACTGGAAGACCATCGCGACGTCGCGGGCGGCCGGCGCGAGGTTGTTCACGACGTCGTCACCGATCAGGATGCGCCCCTCGGTGATGCGCTCGAGCCCCGCGAGCATGCGCAGGACGGTGCTCTTCCCGCAGCCGGACGGGCCGACGAGCACGATGAACTCGCCGTCTTCGACGTCGAGCGAGAGCTCGCGCACGGCCAGCGTCCCGTCGTAGCGCTTCCAGACGTCCTCGAACGTGACTCCGGCCATCGGCTCACACCTCCCCGGGACGCACGGGCGCGAGCGTGAAGCGCGCGGCCGCAAGCATCGAGTACGCGATCGTCATGGTCAGGAACGGAAGCACCGCGAGCACGAGGCCCGCCACGTTGACGACGAGCAGTGCGAGACCGAGCCCGAGCACGGCGAGCGGCCGGCGAAGGAGCACGATCGCGGCCTCGACGGCGACGTCGCCGAGCGGTCTCTCGTGGTCGCGCACGGCGAGCGGCCAGAGCAGCAGCTGGTAGAGCAGGAAGATCGCGGCCAGGTAGAGGACGACGACCGCGAGCGGCCACGTGAGCGTCCCTGCGTCGCCGTAGAAGCGGAAGGAGACCACGGTCGCGATTGCAGCGGCGGCGAACGCTGCTGCGAGTACGAGGCCGCGGCGCCAGCAGCGCCGCAGGCTGTCGGCCACCTCCTGGAACGTGAGCGACCCGGTCTCGACGACGATCACGGAAGCGGAGGCGAGCGCCGCCAGTGGCCAACCGGCTCCGAGCAGGAGGACGGGGGCGAGCGGAGCGAACGTGGCCGCGGCGAGCACGACGAGGACGTAGGCGGAGAGCAGCGAGTTGAGGAGCACGAGCCGCCAGGACTCCTCGTAGAAGTCGCGCGCAGCTCGTCGGAGCACCTCGCCTACGCCGGGCTCGCGGACAGCCGAGACCGCCGTCGTCATCCCTTCACCCCGGCTGCGGCGACGCCGGCCACGAAGTAGCGCTGGAAGAAAACGTAGACGACCAGGACGGGGATGATCGCGATCGTCGTTGCCGCCATCAGCTGCGGCCAGAGCGTCTGGTACTGGAAGCGGAACTGAACGAGGCCCATCTGGACGGTGTAGTTGGAGCTGTCCCCCGTGAGCAGCAGGTTCGCCCAGAAGAACTCGTTCCAGATGCCCTGGAAGGTGAGAATCGCGACGGCCGCCACGGCGGGCGCCGCAAGCGGCAGCATGATTCGCCAGTACGTCTTGAAGTAGCCCGCACCATCGAGCTTCGCCGCCTCCTCGTAGTCCTTGGGGATCGTCAGGAAGTACTGGCGCATGAGGAAGAGGCTCGTGGCGAGCGCGATGCTGCTCCCGAAGAAGACATATCCGTGCAGCGTCTGCGTGAGGTTCCAGCCCGTGATCGGGAAGTCGATCATCATCAGGTAGACGGGAACGAGGCGCAGCTGGTCCGGGATCATGAGTGTCCCGAGTACGAGGAGGAAGAGCGGTTCGCGGAAGGGGAATCGCAGACGGGCGAACGCGTATCCGCCGAGCGTCGCGAGGAAGAGTGTTATCACGGTGATCGAGCTCGCGAGGATGAGGCTGTTCCTGAAGAACGTGACGAAGGAGAGGTCCTCTCGCGACCAGATCTCCCGATAGGCGGCAAGGCTGGCCTGGTCGGGCCAGAGGTCGAAGCCGGCGGCCGCCTCGGCCTGCGTCTTCAACGACGTCGACACCGTGTAGACGAAGGGGACGAGATACAGGAGCGCGACCGCGATCATGACGGCGTAGAGGACCGCGCGACGCGCCCGCTCCCCGACCGTCCGCGGGGGGATCGCCACCGGCGTCCCGACGGCGGCCTCACCCTCGAGCGCGAGCTCGCGCACGGCTGCGACGGGGGGAGCGACCTCTTCGCGCCCCGACATCAGTAGCCGATCTCCGAGCGCCCGAAGAGGAGTCGCTGGGCAAGCGTGATGGTGAAGATGATCAGGAAGAGGACGGCGCCGACAGTCGCGCCGTAGCCGTAGTTGAACTCCTTGATCGTGACCGTGTAGACGTACATGACCGCCGTCATCGTCGAGCCGGCCGGCCCGCCTGACCCGGACGAGATGATGAACGCCTGGTCGAAGAACTTGAGGGCGCCGATGACGGACACGACCGCGACGAAGAAGTGCGCGGGCTTGAGCAGCGGGAACGTGATCTTCCAGAACGTCCGCCAGGTCCCGGCCTTGTCGATCGCCGCCGCCTCGTACACGTCCATCGGGACCGACTGCAGCGCGGCGAGGTAGAAGAGCATCATCGTCCCCGAGGTCGTCCACGCGTCGAGCACGATGATCGACTCGAGCGCCGTGTCGGCGTCACCGAACCATGGGTGGATGAAGTCCCGCCCGAGGATCGCGCTGATCACGGCGTTCACGAGCCCGTCGGCGCTCAGGAGGTAGAGCGCGATCGCCGAGGCCGCCGCCGAGGAGACGAGCGCCGGGAAGTAGTACGCCGACCGGAAGAAAGTTCGTCCGCGGATCGCCTGGTTGACGAGGAGGGCCATCGTCAGCCCGAGCGTCATCTGCAGGGGGACGACGAGGAGCGCGTAGTAGACCGTGTTCCAGAGGGCCGTCGCTCGCTCGGGCGGCCAGGTCCAGAAGGCCTGGTCGTGCCAGAGCTCGCGGTAGTTGTCGAAGCCCACATAGCCGAGGTTGCCCTCGATCCCGCCCCACTCGTGGGCGCTGACGTAGAACGCGTACGCCATCGGGTAGAGCTGGAGGAGCACGAACACGCCCAGAGGAACGAGCACGAAGGCGTACCCGACTCCCGCCTCGCGGAGCCTCTCGCCCCCGAGGCTCGGGAGTCGCTTCGAGCGTGCCGCCTCGACCGCCATCTCGCCCTCCTACTCGAGCCCGACGTACGGCGGCCCCGAGCGCTGCGCCCGGGGCCGCCGGAAACGCGTCCTCCTATCGGCTTCTGTCGATCGCGTCCTGCGTCTCGCGGTTGATGTCCGCCAGCATCTGTGCGACCGACTGGTCGCCGTTGAAGGTCGCCTCGAGCTCCTTCCCGGCGAAGTCGAGCACGCGCTGGAAGCCCTTTACGAACTGCCATGGCTGCGAGAAGGGCGCCTCGCGGAGGAAGTTCGCCCTACCCGGCGGTGCCGTGACGTCGTTGCGGCCCGGCAGGTAGCCCGAGTTCTTCACCCAGACGGACTGTCCCTGCTTGCCGACCAGGAAACGGAGCAGCTGCCACGCGGCCTTCTTGTTCTGCGAGTCCTTGCCCATGGAGTAGGACACCGTGAACCCGAGGTTGCCCCGCCCCTTCGCCGTGCGGACCATGGGGTGGACGGCGAATCGCACGCTCGGGAAGTCCTTCTGCAGGTAGCCGTAGATCCAGTTGCCCTCGAAGACGATCGCGGCCTTCTCCTTCCCGATCGCCTCGCCGCACCAGCCGACCCCGAGCTGGGCCGGCGTCTGGCCGAGGCCGCTCCGGAGCCACCCGAGGTACGTGTTGAGCGTGACGCGGTTCTGCGGCGAGTTGATCACCGACCGTGTTCTCGCGGGGTTCACCCACGCCCCGCCGTTCTGGTAGATGTGCGGGAGAATGCGCGCCCAGTCGAGGCTCAGGCACGCTGGAGCGCCGCCCGGGACCGCATTCGTCGAACGGAGCCGCTGCATCATCTGCGTGAGCTGGCCCCATGTGATCGGAGCGGCGGGCGCCCTGACGCCGGCCCTTTGAAGCATCTGCGTGTTGGCGATCAACCCCAGCGGCGACCAGTCCTTCGGGAGCCCGTAGATCCGGCCGCTCACGCTGAACCCGTTCAGGAGCCGCGCATAGAACGGCGACGTCGACCAGTTCCGCGTCCGCTGGATGTAGCCGTTTAGCGGCTCCAGGGCGGGCTGGTAGTCGAAGAGGTCGAGCGAGTCGACGTAGAAGACGTCGGGCGGCCGCTTGGCTGCGAACCGGGCAAGCATCGCCGCGTCGTAGTCGCCCGAGATCGGCGTGTAGTCGACGTCGATGTTGCGGTTGAGGCGCTCGAATTGCGCGATCGTTCGACCGAGCGCGGCGGTTTCCTCGGGGCTCGAGGCCCAGCCGGCGAGGGTGACGGTCGTCCGGTCCTGCGACGGTTCTGCGAGCCCGGCGGCCGGCACGAAGGCGGCGACAGCCAGGAGCAGCGTTCCGAAGACCCCTGCGGCAAAGGCCGTAAGTCGAGGTCTCATAACTGACCCCCTTGCTTCGTACGACGAAAACGTGTGAGCGAGACGGTTCAGACGGCCCTCGCTCAGGTCTGACGACCCGGCGGATTTCTACCCGTGCCAGGTATCGCCAAACATGCTGGCCCTGGTCGCGCGGTGACCTACGGCTCGGTGTGCACGACGACGTCGGCGACGCCGGGCACCGTCTCGCGTACGCGCTCCTCGACCGCGTTTGCCCGCGCATGCGCCTGTGCAAGCGACTCGTCGCCGCCGAGAGCGAGCGTGAGAAAGGCCACGACGCCGTCGTCCGTGCGCACGAAGCGAAGCTCGCGCGGGTCGGCGCCGGTCTCCGCCCGCACCGCTGCTTCGACCGCCGCCGCGTCGACACGTGATCTCCTCGCCCGCGATCGCCTCCTTGAGCGGCTCCAGGTGCGTCTGCACGGACGTGACCTCGGCCACTTCGCCGAGGATCGCCTCCTCCACCTGCTCGGCGATGTCGTGCGCGCGGTCGAGCGGAAGGTCGCCGGGCAGCTTGAGATGGAGGGAGACCTCGATGCCTTCCCCGACCTCGAGCAGGACGAGGTTGTGCACCTCTCGCACCTGCGAGACGGTCACTGCGGCCGCGAGAACCCGCTCACGAACGTCGCCGTGCGCTCCGCGCGGCTCGACGTGAACGACGACGTCGATGCCCGGCAGCGCGTCGCGGAGCGCGGCTTCGACACGATCGGCCGCGGCGTGCCCCTGCCCGACCGCCGCTCCCGGCGCGACACCGATGACGACGTCAGCGAAGAGCTCGCCCCCGGCGCTCCGGAGCCGGAGACGTCTCAGCTCGACCGGCGGCTCGAGGGCCGTCACCGCCTGTCGCGCGATGCGAGCGGCATCCTCGGGAGAGCGGTCCATGAGCACGTCGACGTTCCTCCGACCGAGCCGGACGGCTGCCAGAACGACGAGCGCGGAGACGAAGAGCGCGGCGAGCGAGTCCCCCGCGGGGAAGCCGAGCGCAGCGGCAACGAGGCCGGCGAGCACCGCGAGCGTCCCGGCGAAGTCGCTCCCGAAGTGGAGCGCGTTCGCGCGCAGCGCCTCGCTGTCGTACGCCCGCGCGGTCCGCGACGAAACCACCGTCCGCGACGCGTCGATCGCGAGGACGAGCGCGATCGCCGCGAACGTCCACCAGGTCGGCTCGACCTCGAACTCCACGACGCCCCGCGAGCCGCGCGATCGCGAGACCTGCGATGAGAATGCTGACCGCGACGAGGAAGCCCGCCTCGCCGAGCGCGGCGAGGTTCTGCGCCTTCGCATGCCCGTAGGGATGGCCGCGGTCCGCCGGACGCACCGCCACCGAGACCGCGAAGAACGTCAGCAGCGCGGCCGCGAGGTCCGTTCCCGAGTGCGCGGCCTCGGCGAGCAGCCCGAGGCTCGAGCTCGCGAGCCCGGCGACGAGCTTGATCGCGATCAGCAGGCAGGCGGCGCCGACCGACACGAGCGCGGTACGCCGTTGCGGCGACATGCGCGGAAGGCTACGGCGTCGCCGACTCGACGGCGAAGGAGCTCCAGTAGGGGCCGTCGCCGAGCACCCGGGAGCCGATCGAGACATCTCCCGTTCGCGCGTAGCGGGTTTCCGGGATGTCCACGAGGGCATACTCGGCGCCTATCCTCCGCCCGTGATGATCTGCCCCAGCTGCGGGCGAGAGAACGCCGAGGACGCGCGCTTCTGCTCGTGGTGCGCGACATCCCTCGCGCACGATGCGCAGCGCGAGGAGCGCAAGGTCGTGACGTGTCTCTTCTGCGACCTCGTCGGCTTTACCGCTCGCGCGGAGCGCATGGATCCCGAGGACGTGAGGAGCCTGCTCCAGCCCTACCACGCTCTCGTGCGCTCCGAGCTCGAGCACTTCGGCGGGACCGTCGAGAAGTTCATCGGCGACGCCGTCATGGCGGTCTTCGGCGCCCCGACGGCACACGAGGACGACCCGGAGCGAGCCGTTCGCGCCGCGCTGGCTATCCGGGAAGCGCTGGCCGAGGAAGGCGACCTCGAGGTGCGGATCGGGATCACGACCGGCGAGGCGCTCATTGCCCTGGGCGCACGACCCGACGCGGGGGAAGGCATGGCGTCGGGCGATGTCGTCAACACCGCGGCGCGTCTTCAGACGGCCGCGCCGACGGGCGAGATCCTCGTCGACGAGACGACCTATCGATCGACGGAGCGAGCCATCGAGTTCGACGAGGCGAGTGCGGTCGAGGCCAAGGGCAAGTCCTCACCGGTGCGGGCCTGGAAGGCCGTGCGGGCACGGGCTCGCGTCGGCGTCGAACGCGTCGGAGGCGCGGAGCTCGTGGGTCGTGAACGGGAGCTGACGCTTCTCCGCGAGACCTTCTCCCGCGTTGCCGGCGAGGGCTCTCCGCAGCTGGTCACGCTCGTCGGAGTTCCCGGCATCGGCAAGAGCCGACTCGTCTTCGAGCTCTTCGAGACGATCCAGACGGGAGTGTTCGGGCTCGTCTACTGGCGCCACGGCCGCTCGCTTCCGTACGGCGAAGGCGTCACCTTTTGGGCGCTCGGCGAGATGGTCAAGGCGCAGGCCGGCATCCTCGAGTCCGACGACCGGGCTCAGGCCACGGAGAAGCTCCACCGAGCGACGCAGTCCGTCGTCGACGATGCGGCCGAGGCCGGCTGGGTCGAGCGTCACCTCCGTGCGCTGGCCGGGCTCGAGACCGAGGGCACGGCCGGAGCGCAGCGCGGCGAGGCGTTCGCGGCGTGGCGTCGGTTCTTCGAGTCGCTCGCCGAGGAGCGGCCGCTCGTCCTCGTCTTCGAGGACCTGCACTGGGGCGACGAGGCCATGCTCGACTTCGTCGACTACCTCGTCGAGTGGGTGAGCGGTGTGCCTCTCCTCGTTGTCTGCACCGCGCGCCCCGAGCTTCTTGCCCGACGACCGGGGTGGGGCGGCGGCAAGGTGAACTCGTCCACGATCCAGCTCGCGGCGCTCACGGAGGAGGAGACCGCCTCACTGGTGCACGCGCTCCTCGGCCGTTCCGCGATCGAAGCTGATCTGCAGGCCCGATTGCTCGAGCACGCAGGCGGCAATCCGCTCTACGCGGAGGAGTTCACGCGCATGCTGAGCGAGCGGCCGAGCGAGGCCGCCCTGCCGGAGACGGTTCAGGGCCTCATCGCTGCTCGGCTGGACACGCTGCCCCGTGAGCAGAAGGAGCTCCTGTGCGACGCCGCAGTGGTGGGCAAGGCGTTCTGGGTCGGCGCACTCGGCGCGGAGCGGTGGACGCTCGAACAGCACCTGCACGCGCTCGAGCGCGCCGAGTTCGTGCGACGCGAGCGCCGGAGCTCGGTCGCCGGCGAGATCGAGTACAGCTTCCGCCACGCGTTGATGCGCGACGTCGCGTACGAGCAGATTCCGAGAGCCCAGCGCGCGGAGAAGCATCGTCACACCGCGGCGTGGCTCGAGTCGCTCGGCCGAACCGAAGACCACGCGGAGATGCTCGCCCACCACCACGGTGCTGCCCTCGACTACGCGCGCGCGACCGCCCTCGACACGGGCCCGTTCGAGACACGCGCTCGCGATGCGTTCCGCGAAGCCGGCGATCGGGCGCTGACACTGAACGCCTTCCGCCCGGCAACCCGGTTCTACGAACGCTCGCTCGACCTCTGGCAGGACGACGCACCACCTGAGCTCGTCCTGAGGTACGGACGCGTTCTGGCTATCGCGGGTGACGAGCGTGGCGCGCCGCTGCTCGTGGAAGCCGCCGAGCGCCTTCTGCAAGCGGGCGATCGCGAGAGGGCGGCGGAGGCGTACGCCTTC
Organism: uncultured Gaiellaceae bacterium; assembly: GCA_963802865.1. Classification (GTDB taxonomy): domain Bacteria; phylum Actinomycetota; class Thermoleophilia; order Gaiellales; family Gaiellaceae; genus GMQP-bins7. The sequence goes on along the minus strand of CAWDKB010000013.1, from coordinate 336,658 downwards.
CTCACCGAGGCCTTGCAGCTACGAGGACGCGGAAACGAGGCGCATGCCCACATTGCCACGGCGCTGGAGCTCGTTCGTGACTCGCCCCCATCGCCTGCGAAGGCGCGGGTCCTGACCGAGTCGTCGCGCCTGCTCGGCCTGCAGGAGGACGAGGGGGCGATGGCCGTCGCCGAGGAGGCGTACGCGCTGGCTGTCACGCTGGGCTTGACGGAGCTCGCGTCTCGCGCCCTCTGCACGCTCGGCAACGCAAAGGGCGCACTGCTCGACTTCGACGGCGCGACCGAGGACCTCGAGCGAAGTGCCGAGCTCGCTCGCTCCGTGAACTCGCTCGAGGAGGTGCGCGCCGCCCACAACCTCGGCTCGACGGCGTGGTGGCGAGCCGATATCCGCCAATCCAGGAGGCACTTCGAGGAGGCCGCCCGCCTGGGCGAGCAATTCGGAGTCGGGCAGATGGGGCTCGCAAGCAGCTCCGTTCTCTGCTCGGCGATGTGCTTCACGGGCGCCTGGGACGAGGCGCTCACGCTCGCCGACGACCTCCTCGAGCGGATCGAGAGCGGCAGCGCGAACTACTTCGAGTACCACCCGCGCACGGTGCGCGCTCGGATTCGCCTCGCACGTGGCGCCGAGGAGCAGCTGGTGCTGCACGACGCGCGACGTGCCGTCGAGCTCGGACGATCAGCGAGCGACATCCAGGTCATGGTCCCCCCACTGTCCACACTCGTTCTCGTAGCGGCCGAGCTGGACCGGCTGGACGAGGCGACGGACGCAGCACGCGAGCTCGTCGACGCCGTCGCAGACGGGCGACCGCTCAACGTCCACCGCGTCTTCGACGCATGCTGGGTCGCGGATCGCGTCGGCTGCGGAGACGCGCTTCGCCGTCTCGTGCTCGGGGCGCAGGCCGATCTTCCCTGGCGCGCCGTCGTCCTTGCCGCCCTGAACGGCGAGTACGAGCAGGCCGCTGGCGCGTTGGCGGCAATGGGCCACGTCGACGAGGCCTACGCGCAGCTCCTGGCCGGGGAGCGCCTGCTCGCGGAAGGGCGCGTCCCGGAAGGGAAATCCCGGGTACGGGCTGCGCTTGCGGCGTACCGCCCGCTCGGCGCTACGCGCTACGTCAGACGCGGCGAGGCGCTCCTGGACGAGCCGTCAGAGGTTCCCGCGTAGCGCCTGCTCGCGCTCGATCGCCTCGAACAGCGACTTGAAGTTCCCGATCCCGAAGCCGCGCGAGCCGTGGCGCTCGATCACCTCGAAGAAGAGCGTCGGGCGGTCCTGCACGATCTTCGTGAACAGCTGGAGGAGGTAGCCCTCCTCGTCGCGGTCGACGAGGATCCCCATCGAGCGCAGGTCGTCCCAGTCCTGCTCGATCTCGCCGACGCGCTCCCGGACGACGTCGTAGTACGTGTCGGGCGTAGCGATGAACAGGACGCCCGCCCCGCGGAGCGCCGCGACGGACTTCACGATGTCCTCCGACTGCATCGCGACGTGCTGCACCCCGGGGCCGCCGTGGAACTCGAGGTACTCCTCGATCTGACTCTTCCGCTTCCCCTCGGCCGGCTCGTTGATCGGGAACTTGATCTTCCCCTCGCCGTCCGTCATCACCTTCGACATGAGCGCGGAGTACTCGGTCGAGATGTCCTCGTCCGAGAAGTGCGTGAGCTCCGTGAAGCCGAGGACGCGCTCGTAGAAGCCGACCCATTCGTCCATCCGGCCGAGCTCGACGTTGCCGACGACGTGATCGATCGAGACCAGCCCGACGCCCGCTCCGGGCGCGCCGTTCGGCGATACGGAGACGTAGCCGGGGAGGTACGGCCCCGAGTACTGGGAGCGGTTGACGAAGGTGTGGATGTTGTCGCCGTACGTCGCGATCGCCGCGAGCTCGACTCGCCCGGTGTCGTCCTCGACCCAGTGCGGCTCGACGACTCCGCGCGCGCCGCGCTGCACTGCCTGGCGGTAGGCGTTCGTCGCATCGGGGACAGCGAGCGACACGTCGCGGACGCTGTCCCCCTTCGCCTGCGCCCAGCGGCAGATGTCGCTGTCGGCGCGGAGGCCGCTCGTCAGGACGAAGCGGATGTCGCCCTGCTCGAGCACGTACGAGGCTCGGTCGCGTACGCCGGTCTCGGGTCCGGCGTACGCCGTGCGGGTGAAGCCGTATGCGTTCTCGTAGAAGAACGCCGACTGCTTCGCGTTCCCGACCCAAATCTCGAGGTGGTCCCAGCCGTCGATCGGCATGAAGTCGTGTTCGCTCATGGGCCGGATTCTAGGCAGCCTGCGCTGGAGCCGTCCGCCGCCGGGCGACAAGGATCCCCGCGGCGATGAGCACTCCACCGAGGACCTGGACGAGCCCGAGCGGCTCGGAGAGGAGGATCACGGCGAGCACCGCCGCCACGAACGGCTGCAGATTCGCCGCGAGCGTCGCCTTGTTCGCGCCGATGCGGTGGATGGAGCGGAACCAGAGGATGTTCGTCAGCACGAGCGGTCCCAGCGTCGCGAAGACGAGCAGCGCCCAGATCGTCCAGCCGAGGTCCCAGTCCTGCTCCGCGGTCTGGCCGAGGCCGCAGAGCAGCAGCGCGACCCAGGCTCCCGGCAGCACGACCGCGCTCATACGCGACGGCGAGTACGACCGCATGAGCGGGCCGACCGTGACCGAGTACGCGGCCCACGTCGCGGCCGTCGCGAGGCCCAGGAGGATGCCGCCGAGATCGCTGCCGACGTCGCCGCCCGCACCCACCGCGACGAGCCCGACGCCAACGGCCGACATCGCCGCCGCGAGCCAGAAGTGCGGGGTCGGTCGTTCGGTGCCGAGAGCGAGGCCGAAGAGCGCGGCGAAGATCGGGATCGCGCCGAGCACGAGCCCGATCGTGGACGCGGTCGTCACATCGAGGGCGAACACGAACGACAGCTGGTTCACGAAGAGCAGTGCGGCAGCGAGCGCGAGGACAGGCAGGTGGCGGCGCTCGACTCGGAGCGAGCGCTCGACGTACAGGGTGAGGCCGACGAAGATCCCGGCGGCGAGGCCGTAGCGGACGGTCGCGTACGGGAGCGGGAGCAGGCCCTCGGTGAGGATGTACTTCGTGACGCTCAGGTTGAGCGCCCAGAGGAGAACCGTCGTGAGCAGCATGAGCTCGACGGTCGAGGGGCGGCGCATCGGCTGACGCTACCCGGCGGGCTACGAGGGCTCGAAGCCGAGCGCGCGGAGCTGTGCGTCGACGAGACCCGGCCAGTCGTTGTTCGCCGCCGGGCTGGCGGGGCTCGGGTGCAGGATCCGCCCGATCGTCACATCGCGGCCGAGCGCCTCGCGAGCACGCTGCTCGGCGAAGCCGCCGATACCGACCACCAACGACGGCTGGAGAACGCCGGCGACGCGTGCGAGGGCGTCGTTGCAGACCTCGAAGAGCGGCGCGCGCTCGGCCGCGGGAAGCTTGTCCGGTGGTCGGTTCCGCCCCGACTCGTCCATGAACACGAGCGGGCACCAGTTCGCCACGAAGACGCGCTCGAAGAACCGCTCCGCGGTCCCGAAGCGATCGCGGGCCCATCCCCAGAAGCGCGTTCCGCTCACCTCCGAGCGGTGGCAGTCGAACCCGGCGACCGGCCGCCGCGGATGCTCGTGCGGCGGCTTCCCGACAGGCCCGTGGATTCCGAGAAAGTCGCGCACCATCGAGACGTCGCCGAACGGGACACCGGTCTGCGCCATGCCGAACGGCCCCGGATTCATGCCGACCATCAGGACCTCGCGCGGCCGCTTCGCGCCGTAGCGCTCGAGGTATGCCTCGTGCGGCACGCGGGCGTAGGCGAGTGGGTTGTAGACGACGTTCACGGACGGGAACCGGAGCACGTCGACCTGCGCCGACAGCTCGCGGCTGATGGTCGTGAGGGCGTTCGTCACGTCTTCGTCACGATTCGGCGCCAGTTTCGTACCCAGTGTCTGACACTGGAACGTCAGAAGACTGCACCAATTGCTCCACCGTTAGGCTCCGTGCATGGCCGAGCCGACGCGCGACGACATCGACGCCCTGGTCGGCCCCGCGACGCCGCACTTCGCGTACCAGCTGCGGGCCCGGGTGCGTGAGCTGATCGAGGACATGCCGGCCGACCATCCCGTGCGCAAGTACGGCGAGGAGAAGATGGAGCTCCTCGACCGGCTCGGGCACGCGTCGTCGCTCGCGGAGAGCGGCGAGCGCGAGGCCCGCACGCGGATCGGGTGGGAGACGATTCCCTCGTCAGCACCGGCGTACGACCCGCTGCCGAAGCCCGAATGAGCTTCGAGGACGCCTCGATCCTCGTCACCGGAGGATCGCGCGGCATCGGCAAGGCGATCGCGCTTCGATTCGCGTCGCTGGGCGCCGCGCGCGTCGCGATCGGCTACATGCGCGGCGACACGCCTGCAGAGGAGACAGCCGCAGAGCTCCGCGAGCTCGGCGCCGAGCCGATCCTCGTGCGGGGGAACGTCGCAGGAGCGCAAATCGCCAAGGAGGTAGGCGAGCTCGGCCCGCTGGACGTCCTCGTGCACGCGGCTGCGACCGGAGTCATCCGGCCGGCGCTCGAGACCGAGGACAAGCACTGGGACTGGACGCTGTCCGCGAACGCGCGCGCGCTGCTCTCCCTGACGCGCGCGGCCGCGCCTGCGATGCCCGCGGGTTCCTCGGTCGTGGGCCTCTCGAGCCTCGGCTCGGTCCGTGTCCTCGACAACTACACGCTCGTCGGCGTGTCGAAGGCGGCGCTCGAGGCGCTCGTCCGCTACCTCGCCGTCGAGCTCGCGCCACGCGAGATCCGCGTGAACGCCGTGTCGGCGGGTGTCGTCGAGACGGGCGCGCTGGAGCACTTCCCGAACAAGGAGCAGATGCTCGAGATGGGCGGGCGCAACCCCGCCGGCCGACTGGTCTCACCCGAGGATGTCGCGGCCGCAGTCACGTTCCTCTGCTCACCGGAGGCGGACATGATCCGCGGCCAGACGCTCGTCGTGGACGGAGGCTGGAGCCTGCTCGCAGCGCTCAGCTGATGCCGACCACCTCGAACAGGTACCAGAGAAGGATCACGACGCACACGAACGCGACACCGGCGGACGCCACCCCGGCGAGGACCACCTCGGCGGCACCTATCCGAAGCTGCCGTCCGAGTCTCAGGACCGCGGGCAGCCCGAGCAACACCGTCCAGGCGAGCACGGCCGAGCCCGACTGGTCGATCCCGAGTGCAGTGAGGAACCCGAGGAGCGGAGCGGCAACGAGCGCGACGAGCCAGAGGAGAGCTCGCCGGTTGCCCACCGTGGTGCCTACGAGCGCATAAAGCCCTGACGGGCTGCCGAGACGAGCGCGACCGCCTCGGGGAAGAGCACGCGCATCGCGTCGCGGAGGGCGAGCGCCTGGGCGTCGGAGGGGCCCTCGACCTGCATTTGGCCGATGGCCGCGGCGGTCAGCTCGACCGCTGTGCTGAGCGTGAGCGTTGCGAACTGCTCGCGCTGCGTCTCCTGCACCGACTCGGCCTGACGCTCGGCGAACTCGCGAAGCGCGCCGAGGAGCTCTTCGGGATCGCCACCCCCGAACGGAAAGAAGCCGCCTGAGCCTTCCATGCCCACAGGCTACGTGAGCTCGACCAGATAGCCGGCCTCGACCTCGCGCTGGAGCTCCTGCACCGCGCCCTGTGCCGACTTGAGCGCCGCCGCGAACGGAGAGGCGCCGCCTGGATCGAGCTCGCGCTCGAGCGCACGAGCGGCGGCGCCGATGTCGTCGAGTCGCGCCGGAGAAGCGAGCTGCGGCGGCTCGCCGAGAACGTCTCCCAGCGCCCGCGCCGCCGAGACTGCATCGTCGATCCCTTCCGGCGCTTCCCGTTCCCGGAGGTCGAGCAGGCTCGCGACGAGCGCGTCGACGTCGCCTCCACCTGCCGTTTCGGAGGCGATCTCGCACAGGGCGCCGATCGAGACCGCGGCTCGCAGGTCTGCTCGGCTCGTCACGGCCGCGCCGTCTCCGTCGACCGCCAGCCAGCCGCGAAGGCCGTCTGCCCCGTCCACCGAGCACACGTACACCCGACGTCCCGGAGCGGGCTCGGTGGCGATGATCCCCGAGACGACGGCGCCGTCGTCGACGAGCGCTGCAGCGTGGGCCTCGATGCGCGCCAGCTCGTCCGCGAGGGCCACGTCGCCAGAATAGGCGTCATGCCGACGGTGGACGCCCGGAAGCTCTTCGCACCGCTGGGGCCCGTCGTACGACCGCGTCGGCGCCGTGCTCTCGCTGGGCCAGGATCCGAGATGGCGTCGCTTCCTCGTCTCCCGGCTTCCACGCGACGGCGGTCACGTTGTCGACGTCGCGACCGGAACGGGCCTCGTTGCCGCCGAGCTCGCGCGGCGCGGCTTCGCCGTGACGGGCCTCGACCAGAGCGCGGAGATGCTCGCTCTCGCGCGGCGTCGCTTCGCCGGCGCCGACGTCGAGCTCCTCGAGGGCTCCGCGGAGTCGCTGCCCTTCGAGAGTGGCTCCTTCGACCATCTGACGTTCACGTACCTCCTCCGCTACGTCGACGATCCGGGGGCGACCCTGGTCGAGCTCGCCCGCGTCGTTCGGCCCGGGGGCGTCGTCGCAAGCCTCGAGTTCGGCGTTCCGGCTGGGTTCGCCCGCCCGCCCTGGGAGCTCTACGTGCGAGCCGGGCTGCCGCTCGCGGGACGTGTGCTGCGGAACGGCTGGCGCGAGGTCGGCGACTTCCTCGGGGGTTCGATTCGCTCGTTCTGGGAGCAGTACCCGCTCGACCGCCAGCTCGCGCTGTGGCACGAAGCCGGCTTCGAGGGTGTCGAGGCGCGGCCCCTGAGCCTGGGCGGCGGAGTCGTCATATGGGGCCGCAAGCGATGAGCGCGCCGTCGGCGAGGCCGTCCTGGTACGCACTCGACGTCGGCGGTTGGCGTGACTACGTCACGCTCCTGCACCTCCCGTACACGGCTTGGCACGTGTCGTACGTCGTGATCGGTGGGTGTCTCGCTCCGGTCGTCGCGTGGGGAAGGCTCGGAGCGGCCGTCGCGGCGTTCGCGCTGGCGATCGGGCTCGGGGCGCACGCGCTCGACGAGCTGAACGGAAGGCCGCTGCAGACCCAGATCCCCGATCGAGTCCTCGTCGCGCTCGCCGCCGTCTCGATCGGCGCAGCGTGCGGGATCGGCATCGTCGGAGCGATCCTGTTCGAGCCCTGGCTCCTCGTGCTCGTCCCGATCGGGGCGTTCCTCGTGCTCGCCTACAACCTCGAGCTCGTGGGTGGCCGCTTCCATTCCGACCTCTGGTTCGGCCTCGCGTGGGGAGGCTTCCCGGTCATCTGTGGCTACGCGGCCGTCGCCGGCGAGGTCCGCCTCGCGACGGTCCTGGCAGCGGCCTTCGCCGTGCTGCTCTCCCTCGCGCAGCGGGTGCTCTCGAACCACGTGCGCTACGTTCGCCGCCGAGTCGCCGCGGTCGAGGGCGCGCTCGTCCTACGCGACGGCTCGCGCGAGGTGCTCGACGCGCGACGGCTGATCGCTGCAGACGAGCTCGGGCTACGGCTGCTGACTGGCGCGATCGTCATTCTCGCGGCCTCCATGATTGCGTTCCGGCTCTAGAGTGACGTCGAGTCGTGTCGGCCCTCGCCTGGATCCTCGTCGCAGCTCTCGCGGCCGCACTCGTCCTCGTCGTGGCGCTGGGGTTGTCACTGCGGAGGTCGAGAGCGCGCGCGGCGCGCACGGAGCAGCTCGTCACGGAGGCGCGCCGTGCGGTGCGTGCGGCCGCCGAGGAGGAGTCCGCCGCTCAGGCCGAGCAGCTCCGCGTGACGATCGCACGCGCCCAGGCCGATTCACTGTCCGCCTACGTCGCAGAGGAACGCAGGCTCTCCGATCAACGCCGGGGCGAGCTCGCCGTTCGCGAGCGCGAGCTCTCCGACCGCATGGCCGAGCTCGTGGCGTCCGTCGAGCAACGGGTCGAGGAGCGGTTGCGGGCGTGGGAGGCCGATCTCGAGCGCGCCCAGAACGCGCTCCAGGGAGCCGTCGCCACGCTGGAGCAGCGACTCCGGCAGCGGACCACGGAGGTCGAGGCCAAGGTCGACGCCGAGTCGGATGAGCTGGTAGCGACGATCGCCGAGCAGCGCGCGTCCGCCGCGCGGCTCCGCGAGGAGCTCGAGACGAGCGCGCGGGAAGCGCTCGCGCAGGCGCTCGAGGAGCTGCAGATGCAGGCCGACGACAGACGCAGGACGATCGACGAGCTGAACGAGCGACTGCGGCAGCACGAGCACGCCGTCGGCGAGCAGGTCGACCGCGCCGAGAGCGAGGCGCGCACGCGCATCGAGGTCGCCTTCGCCGAGCTCGAACGGCGCCAGCTCGAGCAGTTCGAGCGCGCATCCGCCCGCGAGATCGACCGTCTCAGCGAGGCAGGAGCGCTCGAGTACGAGAACCGGATGCGGGCGATCCGGGAGGAGGCGGCGAATCGACTGCGCGAGGAGCTCGACCGGACGGCCGAGTCGTTTCTCCGGCGCGCGGACGGCCTGATCGCAGCCGAGCTCCAGCACGCCATGACGGTGGCCGCCCAGCGTCTCGACGATCGCATCGTCGAGCTCGCTCGCCAGTACGAGGCAGCCCGCTCGTCGGCGAACGTCTCGTAGAAGGGAACTGCGGAGGCGTCGCGAATGCCACGGCGCATGCCCGAGACGACCGAGACCGCACCGCTGTGGAACGAGAACGAGCCGGCGAAGGTCGAGAGCTGGCGCCTGCACATCCTCCTCGAGGCGGGGTATCCCGTTCACCTCGCCGAGCGGCTTGCGGTCAGCGAGGTCGATCTCCACAACGCGGTCGAGATCGTCAGGCGCGGCTGTGACCCCGTGACTGCGGCCGAGATCCTCCTCTAGACAGCCCTGCCGACTACGCTGGCCGGCGTGGCGAAGGTCGAGCCGATCCTGTACGGCGACCGCAAAGTCTTCACGGTGTCGGCGTTCAACACCGGAATCTCGCGCTACCTGGGAAGGCTGCCAGCGGTCTGGGTGGAGGGCGAGGTGACGGAGCTGCGGCGGCACGACGCCTGGGCCAATGTCTTCGTCACTCTCAAGGATCCGACGACGGGCGCGACACTGAAGGTGACGATCGCCCGGCGTGTCTTCGACCGCCTGGAGCTCGAGCTCGAGGAGGGCGAGAGCGTCCACGTGGCCGGCCGCGCGGAGCTCTACGAGCTCAAGGGCGAGCTCGGCCTGCGCGCGACGACGATCGAGCGCATCGGGCTCGGCGGGCACCTGCTCGCGCTCGAGCAGCTGAAGCGGCGACTCGCGGCCGAGGGCCTCTTCGCGCCCGACCGGAAGCGCCGGCTGCCGCGTCTGCCGCGGGCGGTCGGGATCCTGACGGGAGCCGACGCGGCTGCGCGCGGCGATCTCGTGGCGACGCTCGGCGCGCGCTATCCCGCGACGAAGGTCGTGCTCTGCGAGGCACGCGTCCAGGGCAAGGGCGCACCCGCTGCGATCGTGGCGTCGCTCGCCGCGCTCGCGGCGCACGCGGAGGTGGACGTGGTCGTCCTCGCGCGCGGCGGCGGCAGCTTCGAGGACCTGCTCCCGTTCAGCGACGAGGCCGTCGTGCGCGCGGTGGCGGCGTCGCCCGTTCCGATCGTCTCCGCTGTCGGGCACGAGCAGGACACGCCGCTCTGCGACCTGGCCGCAGATGCGCGCGCGGCGACGCCGACGGCCGCTGCGGCACTGGTGGTTCCGGACGTGACCGAGCTCCTGGCCACTCTCGAAGGCTCCCACCGGAGGCTGGGGCGAGCCGCACACGGCCTCCTCGCGCGCGACCGGACACGGCTCGATCGACTCGGCGAGAGGTTGCACGCGGCTCCGCGGCTCCTCCTCGAGCGTCGCCGTGCCGCGATCGACCGAAGCGGCGCGCGGCTCGAGGCGCTGTCTCCTCTCGCGACGCTCGGTCGCGGGTACGCGATCGTCCGCTCGGGCGCCGAGGCACTTCGCTCGGCCGCATCCGTCGCGCCGGGCGACCGCCTCGACGTCCAGCTCGCAGCAGGCTCGCTGAGCGCCGTCGTCGACGAGGTGCAGCCGTGACGGACGAGGAGAGCTTCGAGAGCCTGCAGCGCGAGCTCGAGGAGATCGTGACGCGGCTCGAGCGCGGGGATGTCGCCGTGGACGAGGCGATCGCGCTCTTCCGCCGCGGCGAGGAGGTGTACAAGGCGTGCGTCGCGCGGCTCGAGGGTGCCGGGCTGCGACTGGAGGCACTGTCTCCTCCCGACTCCGCGACGTGACAAGAGCCGGCTCGTTCGTGTATGAATCGCCCCATGTCCAAGCCGACCACGGATCTCCTCCGTAACGTCCGCCTCTTCTCGGACCTCGACGAGAAGGATCTCGCGAGCCTCGCCGAGGAGTTCAACGAGCGGCGCTTCTCGGCAGGCGACAAGGTCGCGCTCGAGGGCGAGGGCGGGCTCATGTTCTTCGTCGTCGAGAGCGGGGAGCTGTCGGTCGAGGTTCACGGAGAGCCGGTCTCCACGATCGCCGCGGGTGGAGCCTTCGGCGAGATTGCGCTGATCGACCGCCGGCCGCGCACTGCATCGGTGACCGCGGTGAGCGACGTGAAGGCCTACGGGCTGCCGGTGTTCGTGTTCCGGCCGTTCGTCGAGTCTCGGCCCGAGGTCGCCTGGAAGCTCCTCGAGTCGATGGCCGACCGGCTCGCCTCCGCCGAGTCTCGCTAGCCCACCAGGCTCCGGCCCAGCTCGACCAGGTCCGCTTCGGCATGCGACCGATCGCCCGAGAGCGGGATCATCTCGGCACCCGGGACGGCGGCGAGCACGCGCCCGCCGAACACGACGCAGCGAACGCCAGCCGCTGCACAGCGCGCTGCAACCTCTCCCGGAGCCTTGCCCTCCGCGGTGGTCACGTCGACCTGGCCCTCGCCCGTGACCACGAGGTCGCAGCCCGGTAGCAGCTCGTCGAAGTTGACCAGGTCGAGCACGGTCGCCGCGCCGGGCGCGAGCTCCGCACCGAGAGCGGCGAGTGCGGCCCCGAGCCCGCCGGCGGCACCCGCGCCGGGTAGCTCTGCGTACGGCTCGAGCTCCTCCATCGCGAGCAGCCGCCGCTCGAGCTCGCGCACGTCCTCTTCGCTCGCGCCTTTCTGCGGGCCGAAGAGCCGTGCAGCGTCGGCGAGCGTCGTGCGCACGTCGCAGAGGACGGTCGTCGGCAGCGCGAGCGTCCGCACGACCTCACGCAGACCCGTACCGCCGTCCACCGTCGCGGTGCCCCCGAGCGCGACGACGAGCGCCGACGGCGACTCGCGCTCGACGGCGAGGATGAGCTCCCCGAGCCCTCGGCTCGAGGCGCGGAGCGGATCCCGCTCCGCGCTGGAGAGAAGCGGAAGCCCGATCGCGACGGCAGCCTCGACCACTGCCCGGCCGTCGGGAAGCTTCAGCCAGCGTGCGGAGATCGGTCGTCCCAGCGGATCGGAGACGACCGCCTCGAACCACTCGCCGCCGAACGCCGATTCGAGCGCCTCGGCCGTTCCCTCCCCTCCGTCGGCGATCGGCAGCTCGACTGCTTCTCCACCCGCGTCGCGGACACCCCTCGCCAGCGCAGCCGCGGTCTCCCGGGCCGAGAGAACTCCTTTGAGGCTAGCGGGACACAGCAGCGCTCTCACGGCTGGCCTCGTGGTCGAGGTCTTCGACCATCTCCTCCACGCTTTCGAGCACTGTCTCCGCGGACTCCTGGTCGTCCTCCATGCGGCGGAGCATCGCGACGGAGATCCCCTCGCGCGCGAGGGAGATCAGGCCCAGCGCGACCCCGCAGGCCATCTCGATCGCCTGTAGGGCGAGACCGAAGGCGAAGCCGGTCGCGTACGGGACGCCGTAGTTGCGCAGCGGCAGCCCGACCGCGGCCTGGACGAGACCGACGTTCCCCGGCCAGAGCGGGACGATGGTGGCGACGTTCATGAGCACGAGCACGAGCCCGGCGGCCGGCAGCGGAGCGTCGATGCTGAACGCCTGCATGGTCACGTACACGGCGAGGAGCTGCATGAGCCACCCGAGGCACTGGAGGAGCACGGCTCCGGCGAGCGGAACCGGTGCCTTCAGCACCGAGAGGCCCTGCCGCGCCATGACGAGGAGCTGCCGGACGGAGCCCATCCCTTCGCGACGAACCGGTCGTTGATTACGCCGAGCTCCGAGCCACGCGATGGTGAAGAGCGCGAACCCGACGAGCGCGGCAATGCCGAACGACACGACCGCCCAGTGCGGCACCTCCGCGGTGAAGAGCACCCAGACGACGAGGATCGTGGCCGGCACGAGGTCGAAGAGCCGGTGGACGAAGACCGTCCCGACGAGCGTCGCGCTCGTGCCCGGCGGCGCGTCGGGAAGATGCCTGCGCAGAGTCGCGACGCGGGCGAGCTCGCCGAGCCTGCCCGGGACGATCGCATTCGCGAGCAGACCGACGCCGAACGAGGAGAGGACCTGGTCGAGGCGCGGCTGGTGCTCCGGCGGGAGCGCCTGGCCGACGGTGAGCCGCCAGGAGAGCGCGCGGAACAGCGTCGAGACGATGTTCAGCGCGAACGCCAGGACGATCCAGCTCCAGATGACGAACCGGAACGCGTCGAAGACGCTCCCCCACTCCGGCCCGCGCCACCAGAGGACGACGAAGGCGAGAACAAGCGCCGCCAGCGCTGCGAACGCCTGTACCCAACCCGACTTCCAGGCCCTGCTCAGAGATGTCACGCCGCGCGCGCCTTCGCGGGTGCAAGTCCGGTGACGTCGGCGTAGATCGCCTCCAGCCGCTTCGCGATCCCGGGCCAGGAGTACTGCTCGATGGCGAGCGCGCGGGCGGCGGTCCCCAAGGCGACGCGGCGCGGCTCGTCGGCCACGAGGTCGCTCACCGCGTCGGCAAGAGCCGCAGGATCGTCGGGCGGAACGGCTACTGCGGACTCCGGCGTCAGGACCTCGCGATACCCCGGGATGTCGGACGCGACCGCGGGCAGCGCGCACGCGAATGCGCGCGTCAGCACCATCCCGAAGCTCTCCTGTCCGATCGAGGGCGCAACCAGCGCCTTCGCCTCCAGAAGCGTTGCCGTCAGCTCGTCCTGGCTGAGGAAGCCGACCACGTCGATCCCGTCGTCGGCGACGCGCAGCCGCGTGAGGAGAAGACGGACGGCGAGCGGGTCCGCTCCGGCGACGGTGAGCCGGAGCCCAGTCCGGCGGCGGATCTCGGGCCACGCCCTGAGGAGCACCTGAAGACCCTTTCGCGGCTCCTGCCGACCGGCGAACACGATCCGGTGCTCACGATCGCCGGGCGACGCCGACTCCGGGACGAGCACGCCGTTCGGGATCACCTCGTACTCGCCGGGAAGCCAGCGCGCCTGCGATGCGCGTGCTCGCTCCGAGACCGCGATGCGATGGTCGATGCGGTCGATCATGAAGCCCCACACCCGGATGCCGAATCGCATCCAGCCGAGCTCGCCCGAGGCGTGAAAGGTCGCGACGAGCGGGCAGCGCGCGAGAATGAGAGTCGTCAGGCAGATCGTCGGGGTCATCGGCTCGTGCAGATGCAGCACGTCGAAACGCTCGCGCTCGAGCGCGCGCTTGATCCGGAGGTACGAGCGCGGTGACAGCACGATGTTGGGAAGCGAGCCGTTCGCGGGGACGATGACCGAGCGACCGACCGGGATCACGTTCGCGGGCGGGTCGCCGTGGCGGCCGACCCTCGGATGCAGGGCGCGCGTGAACTGACCCGGCGGGTCGTTGCCCATGATCAGACGCACGTCGTGACCGAGCGCTTCGAGTGCTGCAGCCTGCAGCTCCGCGTGCTCGACGACCGCGCCCCAGAACGACCACGAGAACGGGACGACGATCCCGATCTTCACCTGCGGGACACTAACCGTCGCCGGGTAGTCTGGGCCGATGGGGGCTAACGGCGATGCGGCTGCGAAGCGGACGCCTTTAGGGATCTTGCGCGACCGGAGACTCCGCGCTAGCGGATCTCCGGTCTGACGCACGACCGGCACGATGCGGTTGGACGGCATCCATCACGTCACGTGCATCACGGCCGATGCGCCGCGCAACGTCGACTTCTACACACGCGTCCTCGGCCTCCGGCTCGTGAAGAAGACGGTGAACCAGGACGACCCGACCGTCTACCACCTCTTCTACGCGGACGAGGAGGGCACGCCGGGGAGCGACATCACGTTCTTCGAGTATCCCGGCGCCCGTCGCGGGCGCGCGGGCGACGGGATGGTGCACACGGTCGAGTGGCGCGTCGCGTCGGAGGAAGCGCTCGACTTCTGGGAGAGCCGGCTCGCAGCCGAGGCCGGAGGCGACGTCGCGAGACGACACCGGTGTCACCTTCGCGGATCCGGAAGGCCTGCGACACGTGCTGCGCAGCTCGACGGTGGACGACGCCCCGCTCATGGCCGAGCATCCGGACGTTCCCGCAGAGCACGCGTTGCAGGGCTTCGACGCGGTCCGTGCGTTCGCCTCGCAGCCGGCCGCGAGCCGCGAGCTCCTCGAGACGACGCTCGGATTCACGCTCGGTCGGGGACGAGACATGGGAGGCACGAGGAGCGACGCGCGGCGGCCGCTACATGTACGACGAGCCGCCGCCCGAGCGCGGCGTGGGCGGTGCGGGCACCGTGCACCACGTCGCCTGGTCGTCGACCATGGAGGACCACGAGGCGTGGCACGAGAGGGTCGTCGCAGCCGGGATGCACCCGTCGCCGATCATCGACCGCTTCTGGTTCCGGTCGATCTACTTCCGCGAGCCGAGCGGCGTCCTCTTCGAGATCGCAACGCTCGGCCCGGGCTTCTCCCTCGACGAGGACACGGAACACCTCGGCGAGACGCTCATCCTCCCGCCCGCCTTCGAGCACCTGCGCGACCAGGTGGAGCCGATCCTGACGCCGATCCCGGATCCGCGCCCGTGGAGCAAGGCCAAGTAGTGCGCAAGACCGGAACTCGCTCGCGCGAGATTCCGGTCGCGCAAAGATCCCTGAAGGCGTCCGCTTCGCGGCCGCTGCGCCGGTGCAGGGACGCCTCAGTGGGCGTGGCCGTGCGCTCCGTGGACGTGCGCGTGGCCCTTCCCGCGTGAGATCAGCGCGCGATTGACGAGGAATGTCGGTCCCCACGCGACCGCGAGCGCGATCGCGAGCGAGCCCCAGAAGAGAAGGTCGCCGAGGCCCGCGTCCATCGCCCCCGGCCAGAGCAGCAGGACCGCGTTGTCCACGATCTCCATGGTCAGAATCGAGAGCGTGTCCGCCGCGAGCGCGATCCCGAGCGCGGCCCCGAGCGCCGTACCGGCTCGCAGCAGCGGGACGAGCGACAGCAGGTAGCCGAAGAAGAACGCGAGCGCGATCGCGAGGGCGATCGAGGCCGCGTCGCCCCAGCCCCACCAGGTCGCGAGCACCATCCCGAGCACCTCGCCGATCCCGCAGCCCGTGAGGCAGTGATTCGTCGCGCTCACCGCGAGTCGATTGACGCTCACGAGGCCAGATTAGGCTCCGTCGCGCGGCAACGTAGACTCGCGCGATGATCCTCGAGCGCGAGGGCCTCGCCGAGCTGCACACGCACCTCGGCGGCTCCGTGGCCTCCGACATCCTCTGGTCGATCGCGCACGAGCAGGGAATCGCGCTCCCGGTCAAGGACTACTGGGAGTTCGAGGCGCTCGTCACCGTCTCCGATCCGGCGGGCGTGCACGGCCTCGACGAGCTCGACGAGATCTACCACTGGACCGAGCTCATCCAGTCGTCGCCGCTCGCGGTCGAGCGCTCGGTGCACGGCGCAATCGGCGGTGCCTATCGCTCGCAGCGCATCACGACGCTCGAGCTGCGGTTCAACCCGATGAAGAGGAACCGCGGCGGCGAGCGCGACCTCGACCACATCATCCTGGCGGCGATCCGCGGAGTCGATCGGGCGAGCATCGAGTACCCGCAGATGCGCGCCGGGCTGATCCTCATGATGGATCGCACCTTCGACCGGCGCCTCAACGAGATCATCGTCGAGAAGGCGATCGGCTGGGCCGGACGCGGCGTCGTCGGCGTCGACATCGCAGGGCCGCGGCCGGGCGGCGGCCGCTACGACTACACGCAGATCGAGCCGATGGTCGAGACGGCCCGTGAGGCGGGCCTCGGCGTGACCATCCACGTCGGCGAGGAAGGCGGCGACGTCGGGCGGGAGGAGATCGGCGAGGTCGTGGAGTCGCTGAGGCCGGAGCGGATCGGGCACGGAATCCTCGCCGCCGGCGATCCCGAGCTGATGAGGTCGCTGCGCGACCTCGGCGTCGTGCTCGAGATCTGCCCCACCTCGAACCTGCTGACGAAGGCGCTGCCCGACGAGGACGCGGTGCGCGAGACGATCCGCAGCTTCGTCGACAACGGCGTCCTCTTCACCATCGCGACGGACGGCCCCGAGATGATGCGCACGCACCTCCGCGACGAGTTCGAGCTGCTCGCGCGCATCGGCGCGCTCGACGAGGAGGAGCTGCGCGAGGCCAACGCGCGCGGGCACGCGGCCGCGTTCCGCCGACCGGTCACCGTCCCCGCGTAACCGTGGCGGAGCCTGCGTCGACGAAGGAGCGGGTCGCGAAGGAGGAGTCTGCCGAGGACGTCAAGGAGCGGCTCGAGCGCGAGCACAACGAGCTGCTCCAGGAGCTGCGCTCCCTCATCCCGGGCGCCGAGGTGCTCTTCGGCTTCCTGCTCGCCGTCACCTTCACGAGCCAGTTCGGGCAGCTGAGCGACGTCGAGCGGTACGTCTACTACGGCACACTCGTCAGCACGGCAGTGGCGCTCGTCCTGTACCTCGCGCCAGCCTCGTACCACCGTCTTCGCTTCCGCGAGGGCGACAAGGACTACATGCTGCAGAAGGGCAACCGCGAGGCGATCGCCGGGACGGTCGCGAGCTCGCTGGCGCTCACCGGTGTCCTCTACCTCGTCTCGTCGTTCGTGTTCGGCACCGCGGAGGCGGTCGTCGTCGCCATCGTGTTCTTCGCCTTCGTCGCGTGGCGCTGGTGGAGCCACGCGCTGTACCGCAACCTGACGGAGCGCGACTAACGGCCCGCACTACCGGCGGCGGCGAGCTCGCGGAGGAAGGTGCGAACCTCGCCCGGACCGACGATGTGGATGTCCTCGCGCCTGCCGTTGCGACGCCTCGCGCTCGGGAGCAGGCCGCCGACGTGACCCGCGACCGAGCCGGCCGGCAACGCGTCCAGCAGGTCGTGGTCCGTCCGATCGTCGCCGAGCCCGAGCACGAACTCCGACGACTCCTTCCCGTTCGGGAACAGGCTCCGCACGTACACGCCCTTGTCCACGCCGAGCGCGCGCACCTCGACCACCTGGTGGCCGGAAAGGACCTCGGCCGGCGCCCCGGCGAGGTGCTGGTTCAAGTCGTTAAGGAGCTCGCGGGCGCGCCACGCGCCGTACTCGGGCTCCGCCTCGCGGTAGTGCCACGCGACGCTGCACGACTTTCGCTCGACGTGCGCGCCCGGGACGTCGGCGGCAACCCGGCGGAGGAGGCGCTCGATCGGGCGAAGCCAGGACAGGTCGAGCTCGAGGAGGGTCCGCCACTCGCCGCCGGGCTCGCGCGCGAGGTACCCGTGCTCGGCGCACAGATGGATCGGCAGGCGACCGAGCCACTGCTCGAGATTCCTCCGCCTGCGCCCGCTGACGATGTGGACGTCCGTCGCCGGGACCTCGGCGAGAGCACGCAGCAGCCCACGGATCTCCGGGGTCGGGAGCGCGAGGTCCGGGTGGAGCTCGAACTCCCGGAGCGTGCCGTCGTAGTCGAGCAGGATCGTCCTCGTCCGCGCGCGGAGGAACCGGCGCTCGATCCGCTGCTGCGTTTCGTCGTCGATCGGACGCGGCCGGCGCACGGCCGCGCCGGGTCGCGCGTAGCGGCCGAGACGCGAGAGGAAGCCCTCGGCCCAGCGCTGGCTGTCCAGCGCTTCGACGCGCATCGACATGGTCTCGAGTCGACGCTGCCGCTCGCGCGCCGGGAGCTCGAGAGCCGTCGCGAGATGCTCGACGACGCCTTCGACGTCCCACGGGTTGACGAGCAGCGCCCCAGGGAGCACCTGAGCCGAGCCGGCGAACTCGGACAGGAGCAGCGCCCCTTTCCACCGGTACGGCAAGCCCGGTTCGGCCTGGCACAGCACGAACTCCTGCGACACGAGGTTCATGCCGTCGCGGAGCGCCGTGACCATCATCACGTCGGCGAACCGGTACAGGGCGACGAGCCCCGCCTTCGAGATGTCGCGGTGGATGTACTCCACCGGCGTCATGCCCGGCTGACCGAAGCGCCCGTTGATGCGCGAGATCAGGAGCTCGATCTCGTCCCGCTGTGCCCGGTACTCGGGGCTCTCGAGCCGCGACGGCACCAGCACCTGGATCATCGTGGTCGTACGAGCACGGTCCGGCTCGCGCTCCAGGAATCGCTCGAAGGCGAGCAGCTTCTGCGGGATGCCCTTCGTGTAGTCGAGCCGCTCGACGCCGAGGATCAGTCGCCGGCCCTCGTACTGGCGCTCGAGGTCGCCGAGCAGGCGCTCCGTCTCCGGGTCCGCCAGCGCGGCTCGGAATCCGGCGCCGTCGATGCCGATGGGATCGACGCCGATCCCGACCCTGCGCCCGTCGATCTCGAGCCAGTCCGGCTGGGAGTCGATGCCGAGCACGCGGAGGCACGACGATCGAAAGTGACGCGAGTAGTCGCCCGTCTGGAAGCTCACGTAGTCCGCGCCGAGCACGCCTCGCAGGAGCTGCTCGCGCGCCGGGAGTAGCCGGTACACCTCGGAGGACGGGAACGGGATGTGCAGGAAGAACCCGATCGAGAGTCGCGGCTCACGGCGGCGGAGCAGCTCCGGGACGAGCATCAGGTGGAAGTCGTGGATCCAGACTCGGCTATCGGGCTGGCAGTGCTCGAGGATCGTGTCGGCGTAGCGCTCGTTCACCTGGACGTAGCGCTCCCACGCCTCGGGCGTGATGCGCAGACGGTCCGAGAAGTAGTGGAAGAGCGGCCACAGGGTGTCGTTGCAGACCCGTCCGTAGAAGTCCTCCTCCTCGTCGGCGGTGAGGAACACCGGCGCGAGGTTGTCCTTCGCAAGGCGCTCGACGACCCGCTTCTCGCCGGACGCGGGCACGACCGTCCCGGGCCAGCCGACCCAGGTCGCGTCGCCCCGCACGGCCTGGAGCGCTGCGGCGAGCCCACCCGAGCTGCGCGTGACGTCGAGCTCGGTGTCGGACATCCCGAGCCGGACGGGCAGCCGATTGCTGGCGATGACGAGATCGTGCCCACCGTGCCGCGCCAGCTGACTCTCCTTCCGTGCCGAGGTAGGTACAACCTACGCGTCCGCGAATAGCTTCAACCATGACGAACGCCCTCGCCATCATCGGAAACTGCTCGTACAGCGCCCTGCTCAAGGAGGGATCCGTCGAGTGGCTCTGCTGGCCCCGGCCCGACTCCAGCTTCGTGTTCGGGCCGCTGCTCGACCGGGAGCAAGGCGGTGCGTTCACCGTCGAGGGCATCGATGCCGTCGACGTCGAACAGGCATACGTCGAGAACACGAACGTGCTCAGGACCGTCTTCCGCGCCGAAGGCGGAACCTTCGAGCTCATCGACTTCGCGCCGCGCTTCCAGCTCTACGACCGCTTCTTCAAGCCCTCCATGCTCGTCCGGATCCTGCGGCCGCTCTCCGGAGAGCCGCGCGCCCAGGTGCGGTGCCGCCCCACGTACGAGTACGGCCTGGAGAAGGTCGGATACTGGCGCGCCTCGAATCACATCGCGTACAGCGGCTTTCCCACACCGGTCCGACTCACGACCAACCTGCCGCTCACGTACGTCGAGGACGAGCGACCGTTCCTCCTGGAGCAGGATCGCCATCTCGTCCTCACCTGGGGCGAGCCGCTCGAAGTCGGGCTCGAGGAGACGGCCGAGCGCTTCCTCGAGCGGACGCTCGACTACTGGCGCCGCTGGGTCAAGGGAACGCGGCTCCCGCGCGACTACCAGTCCGAGGTCGTGCGCTCGGCGCTGGCGCTCAAGCTGCACCAGTACGAGGACACGGGTGCGCTCCTCGCCGCAACCACCACGAGTCTCCCCGAGCACCCGGGCAGCGGGAGGAACTGGGACTACCGCTTCTGCTGGCTCCGTGACGCGTACTTCACGCTGAACGCCTTCGAGCGACTCGGGCACTCGGAGGAGATGGAGCGCTTCCTCGAGTACCTGCGCAACCTGAACGAGGAAGGCGGAGGCGTGCTGCAGCCCGCATACCGGATCAACGGGGACTCGAACGCGGCGGAGCGCGAGCTCGAGCACCTCTCGGGCTTCAACGGCGACGGCCCGGTGCGAATCGGCAACCAGGCCTTCGAGCACGTCCAGAACGACGTCTACGGCGAGATGGTGCTCGCGGTCAGCCGGCTCTTCCTCGACGCACGCTTCGTCGGCGAGGTGCCACCGCTGACAGCCGTCAGCCTCGTACAGGGCCTCGTCGACCAGATCGACACGCGGCTCGACGAGCCCGACGCCGGCCTGTGGGAGTTCCGCGGCAAGACGCGGCTGCACAGCTTCTCGGTACTCATGCACTGGGCCGGTGCGCGCCGGGCGGCGGAGGTCGCCGATGCGCTCGAGGCGCCCGAGCTCGCCGCGCATGCGCGCCGCGTGGAACAGCGTGCCGTCGAGCTGCTCGACACGCAGTGCTGGAACGACGAGATCGGCGCGCTGACGCAGGTCGCGGGCGAGCCTCAGCTCGACGCATCGCTGCTCCTGGCCGTGCATCTCGGGTACTTCGCGCCGGACGATCCTCGCGCGGAGTCCCACGTCGACGCCATTCGTTCGGCGCTGTCCGTGGACGGCGGGCTCCTCCGCCGTTACACGGTGCAGGACGACTTCGGCCACATGGAGGCGGCGTTCACCGTCTGCACGTTCTGGCTCGTCGAGGCGCTCGCCCTCATCGGCCGGACGGAGGACGCGCGCGACCTCTTCGAACGGCTGCTCGGCCTGCACAACGGTCTCGGCCTCTACTCGGAGGACCTGCTCCCGGATACGCACGAGCAGAGCGGCAACTTCCCGCAGACGTACAGCCACGTCGGGCTGATCAACGCCGCGTTCCGGCTGTCGCGCCGCTGGGACTAGCGACCGGTCGGAAGCTCCGCGACAGGCCGCGTTCGGCGATGAGAAAACCGGGGAAACCCGGTCCTATCTCCACCGATACGACGAAGGAGGTAGCTCGTGCTCGCGAACGCGAAGGCATTCAGCGGCTTCGCCGTCAAGGACGTCGGCAGAGCCCAGCAGTTCTACGGAGGGACGCTCGGCCTCGACACGTCGGAGGATGACGGAGTGCTGATCCTCCATCTCGCAGGCGGCCGGGACACGTTCGTCTATCCGAAGCCCGACCTCGAGCCGGCGAACTACACGATCCTCAACTTCCCGGTCGACGACGTCGACGCTGCGGTCGACGAGCTCGGCCGGAGGGGCGTGACCTTCGAGCGGTACGACGGCTTCGAGCAGGACGAGAAGGGCATCGCCCGCGGCGACGAGGGGCCGAAGATCGCCTGGTTCACGGATCCCGACGGCAACATCCTCTCGGTGCTCGAAGGCAGCATGTAGCGCGACGAGTCATTAGCCGCTCCGCTCGAGCCGAGTAGCGCCTCGTATCGTCTCGCGGAGTAGCGGCGGCGTCGAGCTCGTTCTCACACGCATGGCACCTCACGCGTCGTGGTCCAGGTGACGGCTTCGGCGAGGCACGTGTGGGCCGCGCTCCTCGTCGTGTACGTGGTGTGGGGCTCGACGTACTTCGGGATCAAGATCGTCGTCGAGACGCTTCCTCCGCTTCTGTCTGCGGGATCGCGCTTCCTCGTCGCAGGAGTGCTGCTCGCGCTCGTGCTCGCTCTCAAGGGCTACCGCCTGCGCATCACCGGAGCGGAGCTCGTCGGGAGCGCGCTCGCCGGGCTGCTCCTCCTGACGCTGGGGGTCGGGATCGTCCACGTCGCCGAGACGCGGATCGACTCGAGCGTGGCCGCGATGATCGCCGGCACGGTGCCGCTGCAGATCATCGGCATGCGGCTGCTGGCCGGCGAGCACCCTGCGCTGGCGACGCGCCTGAGCACCCTTGCCGGTCTCGCCGGGCTCGGCCTCGTCGTCGCCCCGGGCCTCGGCGCCGGATCGACGGCGCTCGGGCTCGCGATCATGATCGCCGCGTCGTTCTCGTGGTCGACGGGCTCTTTCCTCTCGAATCGGCTCTCGCTTCCGCGCGACCCGTTCGTCGCAACCGCGTACGAGATGCTCTTCGGCGGAGTGTTCCTGGCGATCGGCGCGACCGCCTTCGGGGAGTGGAGCGAGCTCGGGGCAGATGCGTTCGCACTCGATTCGGTCCTCGCCTGGGCGTACCTCGTGGTCGCGGGCTCGCTCGTCGGCTTCACCGCGTATGCCTGGCTGCTGCGCGTGGCACCGATCTCGCTCGTCGTCACGCACCAGTACGTGAACCCGCTCGTCGCGATCGCCCTCGGCATGCTCTTCCTCGGCGAGCGGCCGAGCCCGTGGGCACTGGGCGGCTCCGCGCTCGTGATCGGCGCGGTGTACGTCGCGATCCGGGCGGAGTTCCCTAGGACCCGTCGACCTGCGAGCGCTGCGCGGAAAGGAACTCCAGCAGATCAGACCGCGTGAGGACCCCGGCGGGCTTTCCGCCGCTCGCGACCACGACCGCTCCGCTCGACCCCGACAGTCCCGCGTAGACCTCGTTCAGAGAGGCATCCGCGTCGACCGCGGGCAGCGGTGGCTGCATCGCGACGGCCACGTCCTCGTTCAACGCGTCGGGATTCCGGAACACGCGCTCGAGCAACGTTCGCTCGTGGAGCGATCCCACCACGTCCGCGAGGGAGTCCACGGGCTCGTTGCGGACGACGGGGAGCTGCGAGATGCCGTAGCGCTGCATGACGTCGATTGCCGCGCCGACCTTCTCGTGGGAACCGATCGTGACGAGCTCGGGAACGTCGTGGTCCGCGCGGCGGAAGCGCAGCACCTCCTCGATCGCGGGCGCCAGACGGCGCTCCTGGAAGCCGTACTGGATCATCCAGTTGTCGTCGTAGAACTTCGACAGGTACGAGCGTCCGCTGTCCGGGAACATCATCAGGACACGGGACTCTGGGCCGAGCCGCTTCGCGACCTGGATCCCGGCCCATGCCGTCGTGCCGGTCGAGCCGCCGACGAGCAGTCCCTCCTCCCGCGCGAGCCGGCGCGCGATCACGAAGGAGTCGCGGTCCGAAACCCGGATCCATTCGTCCACGACCTCCGCATCGAGGGTCGAGGGCCACTTCTCCTTGCCGATCCCCTCGACGAGGTACGGACCCTCGGGATGCTGCTCGTCTGCGGTGAAGACGGAGCCCTCGGGATCCACCGCGACGATCCTGACCTCCGGCTTCCGCTCCTTGAAGTAGCGACCGACGCCCGTGATCGTTCCGCCGGTGCCGACCGAGATGACGAGTGCGTCGACGTCGCCCTCGTCCGTTTGCGCCCAGAGCTCGGGGCCGGTGGTCGCGTAATGCGCTTCGGGATTGGCCTCGTTCGAGTACTGATCCGGTTTGAAGCCGCCGGGGATCTCCTCCGCCAGGCGGTCCGACACCGAGTAGTAGCTCTCGGGCGAGCACGCGTCGACGGCCGTCGGTGTGATGACGACCTCCGCCCCGTACGCGCGGAGCGTCGAGATCTTCTCCTGGCTCATCTTGTCGGGCATGACGAAGATGCAGCGATAGCCGCGGAGCGCGGCCGCGATCGCGAGGCCGACACCGGTGTTGCCGGACGTCGGCTCGACGATGGTGCCTCCCGGCCGGAGCTTGCCCTCCTGCTCTGCGGCCTCGATCATCGCGAGGCCGATGCGGTCCTTCACGGAGCCGCCGGGATTCAGGTACTCGAGCTTTGCGAGCAGCTCGCCGGGAACCTCCCGGCCGAGCCGGTCGAGCCGCACGATCGGGGTGTCGCCGACGAGCTCGAGGACGGTCGGGTACTCGCGGCGCGCCATCGCGCGGAAGACTACTTTTCGGCGCAGATCGGAATCCGCGAGCGCGGATTCGCCGGCACGGCTAGCCCGTTCAGCGGCTAGCCTGAAACGGTGCTGACGCACTCTGTAGCCGAGGATCTCGAAGCCGGACTCCCCGGGATACTCGAGTCGCCAGCGGCCGAAGGCACGGTCGAGCTCGTCGTTCGCCGGCCCGCGGAGGGCGAGCGCGAGGTGCTGGAGGAGGGAGTACTCGACCTCGAGCACGGCCTCGTCGGCGACGACTGGCACGCCCGCAACGGACGGCGCGGCAGAGACATCGACCCGAACACCCAGATCACGCTCATGAACGCGAGAGTGATCTCTCTCGTCGCCGGCTCCCGCGAGCGCTGGCCGCTCGCGGGCGACCAGCTCTACGTCGACCTCGACCTCCGGCCCGAGAACCTGCCGCCGGGAGCGCGCCTGCAGGTCGGCTCGGCCGTCCTCGAGGTGACCGCGATACCGCACACCGGCTGCGCGAAGTTCACGGAGCGCTTCGGCTCCGCGGCGACTCGATTCGTGAACTCGAAGGCCGGGCGAGCGCTCCGCCTGCGGGGCATGAATGCGCGCATCGTCGAGCCCGGAACGGTTCGCCCCGGCGACTCGATCCGCAAGCTCTAACGCCTAGTGCCTGAAGTGCCGGCGGTGGGTGAAGACCATCGCCGCGCCCGCACCGCGCACGGCGTCGATCACCTCGCCGTCGCGCTTCGATCCGCCCGGCTGGACGAGCGCCGTGACGCCTGCGTCGAGCGCGAGCTGCGGGCCATCCGCGAACGGGAAGAACGCGTCCGACGCGAGCACCGCGCCTGCCGTGGCATGGCCGAGCTCCCGCGCCTTGTCGAGCGCGATCCGCACCGCGTCCACGCGGCTCATCTGCCCGGCGCCGATCCCGACCGTCCGCCCGCCGCTCGCGAGCACGATCGCGTTCGACGTCACGTGCTTCACGACGCGCCACGCGAAGAGGAGGTCCCCCCAGGCTTCGTCGCCGACCTCGCCGCAGACGACCTCCAATTCCTCGCGAGCCGCGACTTCCCAGTCTCGCTCCTGGACGAGGAGCCCGCCGAGAACACGGCGATAGTCGTGCTCGGTCGAGACGTCCGCGCGCCGTTCCGTGCCCTCCAGGACGCGCGTCGCGGCCTTGCGCTCGAGCGCCGACCGCGCCTGCTCGTCGTAGCCAGGGGCGAACAGGACCTCGACGAACTGCTCCGCGAGCAACTGGCCGAGCTCCGCCGAGACGGCGCGATTCAGGACGACGACGCCTCCATACGCCGACACGGGATCCGCGGCGAGCGCGAGCTCGTACGCCCGCTCGATCGTCTCGGCGACGGCGACGCCGCAGGGATTCGTGTGCTTGACGATCACGCAGGCCGGCTGTTCGAGCTCGCGCAGGAGCAGCCGAGCCGCCGAGAGGTCGTTCAGGTTGTTGAACGAGAGCGGCTTGCCCTGGTGCTGCTCGACCCGTGAGAGAAGGTGGGTGCGCGCGCCGCGCTCGGCGTAGTACGAGGCCCGCTGGTGCGGGTTCTCCCCGTAGGTGAGGGGCAACACCTCGTCGAAGGCGAGCGTGACCGTCTCCGGGAACGTCTCCTCGTCGTGGAGCCAACGTGCGATGGCGGCGTCGTAGGCGGCCGTCGTCGCGAACGCGGTTCCGGACAGGCGCAATCGCGTCATCGGCGCGACCTGGCCGCTCTCCCGCAGTTCGGCGAGCACGGCGTCGTAGTCCTGCGGGCGGCAGACCGCGGTCACGTCCGCGTGGTTCTTCGCCGCCGCGCGCAGCAGCGCAGGGCCGCCGACGTCGATCATCTCGACCACTTCTCCGTACGTCGCGTCCGGCGACTGCGCGGCACGCTCGAAGGGATAGAGGTTCACGCATACGAGCTCGAACGGAGCGATCCCGTGCTCCGTGAGCGCAGCCAGGTCGTCGGGCACGTCGCGCCGGGCGAGGATGCCGCCGTGGATCTTCGGGTGGAGCGTCTTCACTCGCCCTCCGAGCAGCTCCGGAAAGCCGGTCACGTCCTCGACACGGGTCACGGCCAGTCCCGCCCCCTCGAGGGCCTCCGCCGTGCCGCCGCTCGCGACGAGCTCGAACCCGACCTCGGCCAGGCCGCGGGCGAAGGGCTCGAGGCCAGACTTGTCGTAGACGGAGATCAGCGCGCGCACAGCTCTCGCACCACTCTCGGCAGCAATCGGTGCTCGGCCTCCTGCACGCGCTCGCGCAGGGTCTCCACCGAGTCGCCCGCGAGCACCTTCACGGGCATGCTCGCGATGACCTCGCCCGTGTCGATACCGCCATCGACGTAGTGGACGGTTGCGGCGCTGTCGGAGATACCCGCCGCGAGCACGTCCTCGAGCGGGTGCGCGCCCGGGAACGCGGGCAGCGGCGCGGGATGCACATTCACGACCCGACGCGGGAATCGCTCGAGGAACCCCGGCGTGAGGAGGTGCATGTAGCCCGCGCACACGACGAGCTCGACTCCGTGCGCCTCGAGCCAGTCCGCGAGCGCCGCGTCGCGCGCGTCTCGATCCTCGAACTCGTCGAGCGCGAACACGGCGCTCATGACCCCGGCTGCCGACGCACGCTCGAGCGCTCGTGCGCCGGCCACGTTGGACGCGACCGCCGCGACCGGCAGGCCCTCGTCGAGCAGCGCCTGCAGGTTCGTCCCCTCGCCCGAGACCAGGACGCCGATCACGTCCGGACGATGCGCCCGATCACGAGCTCGTCGCCCGGATCCGGGACCACCGCGACGTAGCCGATCCCGAGGTTGAACACACGCCGCAGCTCGTCCTCGCCGACGTGGCGGGCGAGCCAGCCGAAGACCGGCGGCCGCTCCCACGAGTCCCACTCGAGCTCCGCGTGCAGCCCTTCGGGCAGGACACGCGCGACGTTCCCGACGATGCCGCCGCCCGTGACATGGGCCAGCCCGCGCACGTCTGCACGCTCACGCAGCCCGCGCACCTCGTCGAGATAGAGGCGCGTCGGCGCGAGGAGGTCGTCTCCGCGGTAGTCCTCCGCCTCGAGCACCTTGCGGACGAGGGTGAACCCGTTCGCGTGCACGCCTGCGGACGCGAAGCCGACCACCGCGTCGCCTTCCTCGATGCGCGAGCCATCGATCAGCCGCTCCCGTTCGACGAGACCGACGCACGTCCCCGCGAAGTCGAGCTCGTCCTCGCGGTAGATGCCCGGCAGCTCCGCGGTCTCGCCGCCGACGAGCGCGCACCCTGCGGCGCGACAGACCTCCGCCGCGCCCTCCACCAGCTCCGCAACGAGCTCGAGGTCGATGCGGTTGGCGGCCACGTAGTCGAGGAAGAAGAGAGGGTCGGCGCCGCACGTCGCGACGTCGTTGATGCAGTGGGCCGCGAGGTCGGCGCCGCACGCGCGGAGCTGCCCGCGTTGTCGCGCGAGGATCAGCTTCGTGCCGACGGAGTCGGTCGTGGCGGCCAGCAGCCGATCGCCGTCGAGCGGATACAGGCCGGCGAAGGCGCCGAACCCGGTCGCACCCGTGGACTCGGCGGCCGCACGGAGCCGCTCGACGACCTCCTCGGCCTTCGCGATCGAGACGCCGGCAGCCTCGTAGGTCTGCTCCCCGGCCTCCACGTCTCGAGTCTACGGCGCCTACAGTGGCTCTAGTGGCCACGTCCCTCCTGACGAGCTGGACGCTGGACCCGCTCCAGCTCCTGCCGATCGTCCTCGTCGGGGTCGCCTACGCCGTGCGCGTTCGCACGCTCGCGCGCCGCGGACAGCGCGTGCCCGCGTGGCGGATCGGCCTTTTCGCGCTCGGCCTCGCACTGCTCGTCGTCGCCGTCGCGTCCCCGATTGCGGAGATCGGCGAGACGGAGCTCTTCTCGTTCCACATGGGCCAGCATCTCCTGCTGGGCGATCTCGCACCGCTCTGCCTGCTCGCCGGCGTCACCGGGCCGATCCTGCGTCCGATCCTCGCGCTACCCGGCGTCATGCGCCTGCGAGTCCTCGCCAACCCACTCGTCGCCTTCCCGATCTGGACCGCGAACCTCGTCCTCTGGCACGTGCCTGCCATGTACGAGGGCGCGCTCGACTCGAGCTTCCTCCACGCGCTCGAGCACGTCTCGTTCTTCACGGCTGGGATCGTCCTCTGGCTGCCTGTCCTCGAGCGCCTCCCGGCTCCCGAGTGGTTCGGAACCGGCTGGAAGCTCGCCTACATCGTCGGCGTGCGCCTCGTCGGGACGGTGATCGCGAACGTGTTCGTCTGGGGTGGCTCGCCGTACTACGACATCTATGACACCGGCGAGGACTTCCTCGGCCTGTCGCCCTCAGCGGACCAGAGCCTCGCGGGCTCGCTGATGATGCTCGAGGGCTCGATCGTCACCGTCGTCGCGATCGCGTGGCTCTTCCTGCGCATGGCGCAGGAGGGGGAGGTGCGCCAGGAGCTGATCGAACAGGGGCACGACCCGCGCGTCGTGAAGCGGGCAGTCCGCTACCGCCGCTGGCAGGAGCTGGTCTGACCGGCGCGCCTACGCGGTCGCCGGCTCGAAGCGGAGCTTCTCGGCTTTCGGCGGGACGCGCGTCGGGTAGTCGCGCGTGAAGCAGGCGCGGCAGACCGAGTCCTCCGGGAGCTGCGTCGCGGCCTGCATGCCGTCGACCGAGAGGTAGTGGAGCGACGTCGCGCCAATCAGCTGACGCACCTCATCGACGGTTCGGCGGGCGGCCGCGAGCTCATCCTCGTCCGGGAAGTCGATCCCGTAGAAGCACGGCGAGACGACGGGTGGCGACGAGATGCGCACGTGCACCTCGGCCGCCCCCGAGTCGAAGAGCATCGCGACGAGCTGGCGCGTCGTGTTCGCGCGGACGATCGTGTCGTCGACGACGACGATGCGCTTCCCGTCGACCTCGTCGAGCGGGTTGAACTTCATGCGGATCCCCTGCTCGCGCATCGCCTGGTCCGGCTGGATGAACGTCCGCGCGACGTAGCGGTTCTTGATCAGCGCCTCGTTGAACGGGATGCCGGAGGCCTTCGAGAAGCCGATCGCCGCAGGCGTGCCCGAGTCCGGAATGCCGATGACGAGGTCCGCGTCGGCCGGAGCCTCGCGCGCGAGCGTCTCCCCCATGCGGACGCGTGCGCCGTGCACCTCGACGCCGGCGAGTCGCGAGTCCGGCCGCGCAAGGTAGACGTGCTCGAAGATGCACAGTGCGTTCCGGCCAGCGGGCACGGCCTGCGCGGCGTGTAGGCCGTTCTCGTCGATCCAGACGACCTCGCCCGGCCGTACGTCGCGGACGACCTCTGCGCCGATGAGGTCGAGGGCGCACGACTCGGACGCGACGACCCAGTCGTCTCCGATCCGCCCGAGCGTGAGCGGCCGGAAGCCGAGTGGATCGCGGAACGCGACGAGCGTCCCTTCGGAGAGCGCGGTCACGGAGTACGCGCCCTCGAGCTTGCGCATCGCGTTCGCAACGGCCTCCGCGAGCGAAGCCGGGTCGCGCGCGATGAGCGCGGCGATGAGCTCCGAGTCCGAGCCGGAGTCGAGCTTGACGTCGTCCGCGAGGAGCGCCGTTCGCAACTCCTCGACGTTGACGAGGTTGCCGTTGTGCCCGAGCGCGATGGTGCGCGCGCGGCCGTGGTGGATGAGCGGCTGCGCGTTCGCCCAGCGGTTCGCGCCGGTCGTCGAGTAGCGCGTGTGCCCGATCGCGACCTCGCCCGGGAGCGCCTGCAGCTGCTGCTCGTCGAAGACCTGCGCGACGAGGCCCATGTCGCGCACGACGGTCAGCCGCCCCTCGTCGGAGACCGCGATGCCCGCCGACTCCTGACCACGGTGCTGGAGCGCGAACAGGCCGAAGTACGCGAGACGCGAGACGTCTCGCTCGTCGGAGCGAATGCCGAAGACTCCGCACATCAGTCGTCTCGCTCCCAGGCGCTTCGCAGCTGCGCGAGCTCCACTCCGGCCAGGGTACCCCCGCCGGCAGCTCCCACCTCCTCGAGCGGGACGCTCAACCGGTCCGCAATGCGCGCGATCTCGTCCGCCGACTCGGGCGAGCACGCGACGACCGCGCGTCCTCCGACCTCGCCGAACGCGGCGATCGGATCGTCGCCGAGATCGACCTCCGCTCCGTGCCCGGAGTACAGCGCGGCTTCGACCAGGCAGATCGCGAGCCCGCCTTCCGAGGCGTCGTGGACGAGCGTCGCGAGCGGCGCCGCCTGCCAGAGGAACGAGACGAGGCGTGCCTCGGCGTCGAGATCGAGCGGCGGCGGAGTTCCTCCTAGCTCGCCGTACCGAGCCTGGTACTCGGAGCCCGCGAGTGCGACCCACGAAGCCGAAGCGACGAAGATCGCGTCTCCCTCGCGCCAGCCGGCCGGAACACGCCTGACGTCCTCGACGAGCCCGATCGCGCCGAGGACCGGAGTCGGATGGATCGCGCGCCCGTTCGTCTCGTTGTAGAGAGAGACGTTGCCGGATACCACCGGCAGCGACAGCGCCTCGCACGCAGCCGCGATGCCGTCGACCGCTGCGGCGAGCTCCCAGCCGACCTCGGGCTTCTCCGGGTTCCCGAAGTTGAGGCAGTCCGTGAATCCGAGAGGCTCGCCGCCGACGCAGGCGACGTTCCGCGCGGCCTCGAGCACGGCGAGCGCGCCTCCCGTGTGCGGGTCCAACCGCGCGATGCGGCCCTGCCCGTCGAGCGACACGGCCACTCCGCGCATCGACGGTCGCAGGCGGAGCACGGCAGCATCGAGTCCCGGGCGCCGAACCGTCCTCGACCCGACGAGCTGGTCGTAGCGGCGAAACACGAACGCGCGACTGCGCAGCGCGGGCGAGCCGAGGAGCTCCACGAGCGCCTCGGCGATCGGCGGTGCGTCGGCAATGGGCGGCGCGGGAGCCGGAGGACGTGGGCGTTGCTCCACCTCGTAGCGCGGACACTCGTCGGTCAGGAAGCGCGCAGGGATGTCGCCAACGAGCTCCCCCTCCCAGTGCGCCCGCAGGCTTCCACTCGTCGTGACCTCGCCGATCACGGCGTGCTCGAGCTCCCAGCGACCGAGGGCGGTCTCCACGGCCTCGAGCATGCTCGGCCTGACGATCGCGACCATGCGCTCCTGGCTCTCGGAGATCATCACCTCCCAGGGCTCCATCCCCTCCTCACGTTGCGGCACGCGGTCGAGGTGGACGTCGATTCCGAACTCGGCGGCCATCTCCGAGAGCGACGATGCGAGACCGGCGGCGCCGCAGTCCTGCAGCGACTCGACGAGCCCGGACGAGACGAGCTCGACGGACGCCTCGATCAGCTTCTTCCCGGTGAACGGGTCGCCGACCTGCACGGACGGCCGCTTGTCCGCGGCATCCTCGTCGAGCTCCTGGCTCGCGAGCACGGACGCGCCGCCGATCCCGTCGCGCCCGGTCGTCGCGCCGTAGAGGACGACGAGCTGGCCGGCGCCGGTCGCCTTCGCCCGCATGAGGCGCTCGACCGGGAGCAGCCCGACGCACATCGCATTCACGAGGCAGTTGTCGCGGTACGCCTCGTCGAAGACCACCTCGCCGCCGACGTTCGGGACGCCGACGGCGTTCCCGTAGTGCCCGATCCCGCCGACGGCGCGCGAGAAGCTCCAGTCGGGCTCGCCGAAGCGCAGGCCGTCGAGCAGCGCGATCGGCCGCGCTCCCATGGCGATGATGTCGCGGAGGATCCCGCCGACACCGGTGGCCGCGCCCTGGAACGGTTCTACCGCCGAGGGGTGGTTGTGGCTCTCGACCTTGAACGCGACGGCGATCCCGTCTCCGAGATCGAGCACGCCCGCGTTCTCGCCCGGGCCCTGCAGCACACGGTCCCCCGAGCTCGGGAGCCGCTTCAGCAGGAGCGCCGAGTGCTTGTAGCCGCAGTGCTCCGACCAGAGGAGCGAGAAGACCGCGAGCTCGAAGTCGTTCGGGTCGCGCGAAAGCAGTGAGCGGATTCGCTCGAGCTCCCCGTCGGTGAGGCCGAGTGCGCGATGGAGCGCCGGTTCCGTCACCCTCACCAGGGCACGAGCTTATCGACGCCCTCCGACGTCGAATGGTCGAGCGGAGCGGCACGCCGGTAGCCTCGATCCATGACGCGCTACTGGCCGTTGCTGCTGATCCTCGCGGCGATGTGGGGTGCGTCGTACCTGTTCATCAAGGTCGCCGTCGAGGACATCCCGCCGGCCGCCATGACCGAGGCGCGCGTGCTCTTCGCGGGCATCCTCTTGCTCGGCTACCTCGCATACCGAATGGGACTCGGACGAGCGCT
Organism: uncultured Gaiellaceae bacterium; assembly: GCA_963802865.1. Classification (GTDB taxonomy): domain Bacteria; phylum Actinomycetota; class Thermoleophilia; order Gaiellales; family Gaiellaceae; genus GMQP-bins7. Next base: position 304,497 of record CAWDKB010000013.1, on the reverse strand, counting down.
CGGCGAGCTCCGCGAGGCATGGCGTCCGTGCCTCGTCCTGGGAGCGATCAACGCGGCGATTCCGATGACGCTCGTCGCGTGGGGAGAGACGCACATCGACTCGAGCGTCGCGGGAATCGCGCAAGCCTCGGTCCCGATCTTCGTCGCCCTGCTCGGCCTCCGCTTCCTCCCGCACGAGCCGCTCCGGACGACACAGATCGCCGGGCTCGCAGTCGGGATCGCCGGCGTCGCCCTGCTCACGGGCGTGCACCCGGATGGCGGTTGGTGGGCAGTCGCCGGAACGCTCGCCGTCGTGCTCTCGTCGCTCTCGTACGCCGGTGGCGGTGTCTACGGCCAGCTGCGCGTGCACGGGACTGCCGGCCCGGTGCTCGCGACGGGCTCGATGCTCGTCGCCGCTGCAATGCTCGTCCCGTTCACCGTCGCCGATCCGCCGACCGCCGTCCCGGGGACTACTGCGATCGCGGGCCTCGCCGCGCTCATCCTCCTGCCGACCGTGATCGGCCAACTCCTGCTCTTCCGAATCCTGCGGCTCCACGGCTCGCGGAAGCTCTCGATGGTGACGTACCTCATGCCCGGCTTCGCGGTCGTGTACGGCGCCGTGCTCCTCGACGAGTCGATCACCGCGATCGCGCTCGGGGGGCTCGCCCTCATCCTCCTCGGGGTCATGCTCGCTTCGGGTCAGCGCCTGATCGGCGCACGCGTCCAGGAGGAACCCGCTTGAGCGTGACGATCCGGCGGGCGCGCGAGGACGACGTCGACTTCCTGGCCGAGCTCGTGTCGCACGAGGACGTGGAGCCGTTCCTCGCCGCCGTCCGCGCGAAGGATCGCGACGAGATCAGTGCGGAGGTCGACCGGTCGGCCTCCGACCCCGACGCATTCGGCGTCTTCGTCATCGAAGTCGACGGCGCCCGTGCCGGCACCATGCGCTTCGAGCTCGCGAACGCGCGCAGCCGGATCGCAAACCTGGGCGGGCTTGCGGTTCATCCGCAGTTCCGCGGCGGCAAGGTCGCGGACGAAGCCGCCCGCCTCTTCCAGCGGCACCTGCTCGACGACCTCGGGTTCCACCGGCTGCAGCTCGAGATCTACGGGTTCAACGAGCGCGCCATGCGGCACGCGGAGCGCGCGGGTTTCACGCGAGAGGGCGCGCGCCGGAAGGCCTACTGGCGCAACGACGCGTGGGTCGACGGCGTGCTCTACGGGCTCGTCGTCGAGGATCTGCTCGACGACGTGTGAGTTCCGTTCGACGTCGTTCTCGCGACGGCGCGGAGCAACGCATCTCGAATCCACTCCGGGTCGGGCCAGCCGGCAAGGCCACGGCCGGTGCGGTAGACGCGATCGTCGTACGTGAACTCGACGTCCGGTTTCGCATCGGGATCCACGTCGCGGCCGTCGACGAGTACGGTCGGCGACCCCAGCAGCCGATGCTCCTGCGCCTCCTCGTTCGAGGTCACGTCGATCACCTCGATCTCCGCAGGTATGCCCGTGTCGTCGACGGCGCGCTCGACGACGGTTATCGCCATCCCGCGGTTCGGGCAGTCCTCGCGCGCGAGGATCTCGACCCGAACCGAATAGCTCGCTTCGGTGGTCACGTCGTCGGCTACCTCTCCCAGGTGAGCGTCAGCAGTACTCACTTGACGCTATGCGCAAAAGGGGGACGTGCAATCCCTCGAACGAGTGATCGCCGATATTATTTCCGAATATGATAGTCTATGTCCTAGATTGATCGGACAACAGCAGATCACGGTGGACGTCGTCGCGGGGACCGCCTTCGCGCTCCTCGTCGCGCTGGCGAGCACGACCGCGGAGCCCCGCGACGAGCTTCCTGACGCGCTCGCGTCGATCGCTCGACGAGATCGGCGACCGCGCAGGCGAGACCTGGCTCAACCTGCTGGGCGTCGCGCTCGACGCAGGCCTGCCGTACACGGCGGAGCATTTGCTCGAGACGCTCGAGGACATCGATCCGGTCGAGCTTCGTCGGCACCTCCTCGGCCGCTACGCCTGGTCGTGGTGCGCCCTCGTGGGTGTGGCGGACATCGAGGCCGCCGCCGTAGGCGACGGCCATGCCGCCGCTCGGCTGCTCGAGCACCCGCGCTACTACGCCGGACGTGCAGCCGAGTCGCTGGGAACGCTGCTCCCGCTCGCTCCGGCGGAGACGCGATCCCGCATCGTGCGCGCGGTCGAGGAGGCACGCGGCGTGCTCGTCGGTGGCGGGACCGACCTCTCGCTCAAGGCGACCGAGCGCGCCGCGCGTGCGCACCTCGACGAGGAGACTCCGCTGGCGGCGATCGAACGCCTCACGACGGGGTACCGCTACGTGCCCGAGCCGGAGGCCGAGCGGGTCGTGCTCGTCCCTCACCTCGATCGGCACGTGTCGCTCGTCCTCGCACAGCACCGGAGCGCGAGGCTCATCGTCTACCGGGCGCGGCCGGAGCCGGGGGGCGAGGCCCGACTGCTCGCGCTCGGCCGTGCTCTCGCCGACCCGAAGCGGATCGAGCTGCTTGCTCTGGTCGCGCACGGCACGGACCGCGTCTCGGAGCTCGTCGCCTCGAGCGGGCTCTCCCGGTCGACCGTCCACTACCACCTGACTCAGCTCCGCGAGGCCGGCCTCGTCGGCCTCGAGGGCAACGCTCGCGCCTACAGGTACGTCGCGCGCCAGGACGCGGCGGCCGCTGCGGCGGAGCTCATCGACGACGTCATCGGACGAAACGAGGAGGAATGATGCGATTCAAGCTGCTCGGACGCAGCGGGCTCAGGGTCTCCGAGGTCGCGCTCGGCACCATGACCTTCGGAGAGGTCTGGGGCTGGGGCGCCTCGAAGGACGAGAGCCGCCGGATCTTCGACGCGTACGTCGAGGCGGGCGGGAACTTCGTCGACACCGCATGCAACTACACGGACGGCGAGAGCGAGACGCTCGTCGGCGAGTTCGTCGAGCCCGACCGCGAGCGCTTCGTCGTCGCCACCAAGTACACCCTGACCGGACGCGGCGACGATCCGAACGCCGGTGGGAACCACCGCAAGAACATGGTGCAAACGCTCGAGGCGAGCCTTCGCCGGCTGCGCACGGACTACGTCGACCTGCTCTGGCTGCACATGTGGGACGGGACGACGCCCGTCGACGAGGTCGTGCGCGCGCTCGATGACCTCGTGTCCTCCGGCAAGGTGCTCTACGTCGGTATCTCGGACACGCCCGCCTGGGTCGTGTCCCAGGCCGTGACGCTCGCCGATCTCCGCGGCTGGTCTCGCTTCGTCGCCCTGCAGGGGCCGTACTCGCTCGCGGATCGGGGCGTCGAGCGCGAGCTCCTCCCCATGGCCCGCTCCCTCGACCTCGCGTTCACGCCGTGGGGGATGCTCGAAGGTGGCGCGCTCACGGGGAAGTACCTGAGGGACTCGACTGATGCACGCCGCTACGAGAGCATCGGGCCGAAGACGACGGCGCTGGCGCAGGAGGTCGTCGCGGTCGCCGACGAGCTGGGCGCACCCCCGGCTCAGGTCGCCATCGCCTGGGTCCGTGCCCAGCCCTGGCGACTCGTGCCGATCGTCGGCGCGCGCTCGGAGGCCCAGCTACGCGAGAACCTCGCGGCGCTCGACGTCGAGCTGGAGCCGGAGCACGTCGAACGGCTCTCGGAGGCGACGGGGTTCCGGCTCGGCTTCCCACGCGAGTTCCTCGAGTCCGAGCACGTGCGCGGGCTCATCTTCGGCGAGACGTTCGAGCTGATCGACGACCATCGCGCCGCGCCGCCGGCCGTGCGGAGTGCCGTGGCGGTCTAGAGGCCCTTCAGCGCGCGCTCGAGCACGGGGTCGCGGCCCGCGAAGTACTGCGCGGAGGTCAGGTCGATACGCACGTCCGGCTCGACCGCGAGCCGGCGATCCCCCGGGCCGCGCTTGCGCTCGTGGTACCGGCCCGCGATGTGGACCAGCCAACCCGGCTCCACGAGCAGCACGGGCACGGTGTCGCCGTACGTCTCGACACCGCCACCGGTCGGCTCGCCAACCACGATCGCCCGGGTGGAGCGCTCGAGCTCGGCCGAGAAGTTGCCCGCGGCGGAGAACGTCGCGCGTCCGATCAGGAGGTACAGCCGCCCGGGCCGGTTCACCGCCTTCGACTGGAAGGCGGTCAGGAGCGCGCCGTACGTCGTGTTGTCGCCGCCGCCGTTGAGTCGCACGTCCACGACGACGCGGCCCACCTTCTTGCCCCGGCGAAGGCGGTCGAGCGCGCGCAGGAACGCCGGCGTCGGCGAGCGCACCGAGTTGTAGCCCACGTACACGGCGCGACCCCGCGCGAGCGTCCGCACCCACATGGGCTTGGCACTTCCGGCCAGGTAGAGGGGCCGGGGCGCGCGCGGCAGAGCGGACGGGTAGTGGCCGAAATGCGAGTCCGCGAACTGGGATCCGTACCTCGGGCCGGCGAGGGGAGTCAGGGTGCGCTCGGTGCGTTCTCCGCTGCGGCTCTCGAGCGTGAACTCGGCCGGACCGGCGCCCTCGATCACGCCGAGTCCGTCGAGCACCTCGGCGACGAGCGCGAAGTGCGGAGCGAGCCCACGCAGGTTCGAGTCGTTGTCCCGCGGCACGAGCGGTTCGACACGCCGGAGGACCTGCTCGATCGGCGTGCCCTCGACGGCCACGACGCGCGAGCCGATCAGCACCTCGTCCACGGCGTCGACGACATGGAGCCCGTCGCTGAACTGGTACAGGCGCAGGGGATACAGGTGCAGGTCGCTCTCGTGGCCCGGATCCGCCGGGAAGAGGCCCGTGTGACCGTTGCGCGGGCCGAGGAGCGCGAGGACCCGGAGGATCCCGACCAGGAGCTCGTTCCGAGAGAGCTCGGGTGCCGTGCGCACGAGGGTGTTCACCTCCGACTGGAAGCGCTCCCGCGACACACTTCGAAACGGCGCGGGATGGAGCTCCTCGATCTTTGCGGCGAGGAGCCGCACGTCCGCCGCAGCGTCGGCGGAGGCGGATGAGCGGGCATCCGCCCCCGAGACGACCACCACCACTGCGACGAGGGCGAGGAAGAGAGTCGACCGCATGCGGTGGGATGATGTCCTACCGTGCTTGACATGTCAATACTTACATATTGATGTCGCTCCGCCACGCTCTCCTCGGTGCTCTCGCCGACCGCCCTCGAACCGGCTACGCGTTGCTGAAGCATTTCCAGCAGTCGCTCGCGTACGCCTGGCCGGCGAGCCACAGTCAGATCTACCCGGAGCTCGCGCGCCTTCTCGACGACGGCCTGATCGAGCAGACAGGCTCGGGCGCGCGCAACTCCAAGACGTACTCGCTCACCGACGATGGCCTCGCCGAGGTTCGCAGCTGGCTGCGCCAGACCGCGCCCGACCGCCGTGTCCGCAACGACGCGGCGCTACGCACGTTCTTCCTCTGGCTGCTCGAGGCCGACGAAGCCGCCGCGCACATCGAGCGCGAGCGGGAGCACTGGCGCGCCCAGCTCGCCGAGCTCGAGCGAATCCGGGAGGAGCCACGAGGCGACAGCCGGAAGGAGCTCGTCTACGGGATCGCTCTCGAAGGCGGGATCCGCTCGATCGAGACGCACCTCGAGTGGCTCGAATGGGCCGGAGCTCGGCTCGCTGCCGGCACACTCGGGTCTCGCTGAGCTGGACGGTCCCTCGCTACGCCGCAGCCGTCGGGCGCGCGTCCGCGGCGATGATTTCCTCGGAAATCGAGAGGAGCTCGGCCGAGACGGTCGCGAAGACATCCCCGGTAACCCGGTACTCGCGACCGAACTCGACGGCACCGTTCACTTCGATCACCGTCCAGCGGCCCAACGAATCCAGCATGAGATCGACACCCACCAGTGCCGACCCGACCGCGCGGGCTGCCCAGATGGCGAGCTTGCAGGCTTCGAGTGGCGGGTCGGAAACCGGCCGACGAATCCCTCCGAGCGCAACGTTGGTCCGCCACTCTCCCCGGGCGGCGATCCGGAACACCGCCCCCGCGATCGCGCGCCCGACGACCACGAGGCGAAGGTCGTAGCCCTGCGCCGGGAGGTACTCCTGAAGGAGTGCTCCGTGCCGCTTGAACCAAGGCGTGCGGTCGAGCCGGCTCAACGTCTCGTCGAGCGAGCGCTGGTCGGTGCACCGCGTGACTCCGGCTCCCCCGCTCCCGAACCGCGGCTTGACGACGACGGGAAGGCGGACGGCGGGGAACGGCTGCCCGCAGCGGACATGCAAGGTCGTCGGGTGCGTGACTCCGGCGCGCTCGAGCAAGCGGGCGGTCAGCAACTTGTCGTGTGTCGCCAGTAGCGCCGACGCGTCGTTGAGAACGACGACGCCTCGGGCGGCCAACGCTCCGAGAGCCCAGAGCCCGTCCTCGACGCCGTCGAGCGTGGGTCGAACGTCGAGGCGTCCGAGAGCGACGTCTCCCGAGCGCAGGGCTCGCAGCGCCTGATTCGGCCGCATGAGCTCCCACGCCGGACGCAGCTCGAGGTTGGTCGGCGTGGGCTGGTGCGCCACGATGGCGAATCGCATGTCGACACGAATCGCACACCGCGGGCGCCCGGCACAAGAGGATTCACCACTCCCACACCAGCCCTCCCCTCGTTCGCAACGGTCACGATTCAGCCGTGCGACTCGTTCTCGTGCACCTCGTCCGCTCCGTGCCCGACGCGATTGGTTGCGAACACCCTTCCCGACTTCGGGGTGATGGGCACTCCGTAGGATGACGCCATGGCCAACTTTCTCCACACCATGGTTCGCATCACCGACCCCGAGCGGAGCCGCGGCTTCTACGAGGCGCTCGGCTTTCGCTTCTCGCGCGACATGGACATCGTCCGGAACGGCGAGCTCGAGGCGACCAACTACTTCTTCTCGATCGGCGATCAGGAGAACGTGCTCGAGCTGACGTACAACCACGACGGCCGCTCGTACGAGCTCGGAACCGGGTACGGCCACGTCGCGATCGGCGTGGACGACCTCGACGGCACGCTCGCCGCCTTGAAGGACGGGCACGGGATCGAGCCGGAGCGACCGCCGTACCAGGTGCGCGAGGGCGGATCTCGGATCTGTTTCGTCCGCGACCCGGACGACTACCGCATCGAGCTCATCGAGCGTTAGTGGGCAACTGCCGAACCTCGACCTCGTTGCCGCGCGCGACGAGCACGTCCGAGACGAGCGCCGGCGGGAACAGGCCGTGGTCGACGACGCCGACGGTCGCCGAGAGTCGCGCCGCCAGCTCGTCGGCGGCGTCCACGTCGCCGGTGTAGTCCGCGATGACTCCCCCGTCCGGGCTCCGAGGGGCTGCGCGCAGCGTGACGGAGCCGAGCCGCTCGAGCGTCGCGGCCAGACCGAATTCGAGGAGCTCCAGCGGTATGGGCGGCGCGATGCGCTCGACGAGCTTGTCCGAGGACACGATGACCACGAACCGCTCGGCTGCAGCGGCGACCGCCTTCTCGCGCGTGTGTGCGCCTCCGCCGCCCTTGACCAGCCAGCCGGTCGGATCGACCTGATCCGCTCCGTCGATCGCGATGTCGAGCCGCGGCAGCGCCTCCGACCCCGAGAAAGCCTCGACCGAGAGCCCGAGGGCGCGCGCGGCCTTCTCGGTGGCCGGGGACGTGGCGACACAGCGCACTCCGACACGTCGCGCAGCGAGCGCCGGGAGGAGGTACGCGACCGTGGATCCGGACCCGAGGCCGACCGACATGCCGTCCTCCACGAGTTCTGCGGCCGCCTCGGCGGCGGCCTTCTTCTCGCGCTCCGTCCGCATCGGCAGACGCTACCGCGCGTCCGCTTCGCCCGACGCGACGAGTGACGCCGACACGAGGTCCGCTGCCCGCTCGGCGATCATGACCGTCGGCCAGTTCGTATGGCCGCGCGGTGGCCTCGGCATGACCGACGCGTCCGCGACCCGCAGCCCGGCAATCCCTCGCACGCGAAGCGACGGATCGACGACCGCAAGCTCGTCCGATCCCATCCGGCACGTGCCCACCGGGTGGTACAGGGTCTGCGACAGCCGGCGCACGTGGGCGAGGAGCGCCTCGTCGGAGGTAGCCGTTTCTCCGGGCTCGATCTCACCGTCGACGAACTGGGCGAGCGGCTCCTGCGCGAGGATCCGGCGCGCGAGTCGCAGCCCGTAGAGGAGCAGCGCGGCGTCGTGCCCGTCCGGGTCGGTGAGGTAGCAGGGATCGATCGCGGGCAGATCCCGCGGATCGGCCGAGCGCAGCTTGACGGCGCCGACGCTCCTGGGATCGAGAACGATGACGGCGAGGGTGAGCCCGTGCTCCGTCGGCGTCTTGAGCCCCTCGTCCTCGAACAGCACGGGAGCGAGGAGAAGCTCGAGGTCCGGCGCCGCCAGTTGCGGATGTGACCTCACGTAGGCGATGGCCTCTCCGAGGTTCGACGTCAGCGGCCCTCGACCGCGGACCGCCCAGGTCACGAGATTCCGAAGCGACTCGGCGGAGGCGAGCGTCTCGACGCCTCGCGTGCGCACGAGTAGTCCGTTCGCGAGATGATCGAGGAGATTCGCGCCCACCCCCGCGAGCTCGTGAACGACCTCGATGCCGACCTCGTCGAGCACGGATCCTGGCCCGACGCCCGAGAGCTGCAGGAGCTGAGGCGTGCCGACGGCGCCTGCGCTGAGGACGACCTCACTGCCTGCGAGTGCGACGTCCTCGTCCGGGGAGTCACCTCGGGCCGGACGGTAGGCGACCCCGGTCGCGCGGCCGTTCTCGATGAGGACGCGCGTGACGAGGGCGCTGGTGACCACCGTGAGGTTGGGACGGCCGCGGGCAGGGCGGAGGTAGCCATGGTTCACGCTGAACCTGCGGCCGCGCCGCTGCGAAACGGGGACGAAGCCGACACCGTTCGCCTCCCCGTCGTTGAGGTCGGCCGCGAGAGGGATGCCGATCGCCTGTGCGGCGTGCGCGAACGCCTCCGCGAGCACGTGCCGATCCGGAACGTCGGCCAGCGGAAAGCACGCCCTACTCCTGGCGAACAGCGGCTCGACGTCCCGCCACGACCAGCCCGGACATCCGGCCGCCGCCCAGCCGTCGTAGTCCGCGCGGTGGCCGCGAAGCACCATCATCGCGTTCATGGCCGCCGTCCCGCCGAGCATGCGGCCCCGCGGGAACACGACCTCCCGCCCGTCGAGCTGGGCCTGGGGCGTGGTCGAGTCGCCCCACTCGACGTTCGAGCGGTAGAGCTTCGAGAACGCCGCCGGAATCGAGATCTCGAGCTTCCGGGACTTCGGGCCTGCCTCGATGAGGAGCACGGAGACGTCCTCGCGCTCGGTCAGCCGCGACGCGAGCACGCAGCCCGCCGTCCCCGCGCCGACGATGACGACGTCGTGCACGGCCCGAGGATAGGACGTGACACTCCCTACACGAAGCCGCGTCCCACCCGTGACGACTTCGGCTCTAGGCTCGCCGCATGGCGACGACGACGAAGCAGGCCCCGAAACGGGCGACGGCTGCGACCCCGTGGGGAGCCGCCGCGATCCTCGAGGAGGCCGCCATTCCCCAGCGTGCCGGCGAGAGACGCTTCGCCGTCGTCGTCCAGCTCCTCGAAGCGCAGAGCGGCGAGCGCCTCGTCCGCTTCGCGTACACGACGGAGGGGTCGGCGCGACGCGGCCCCGTCACGATGCGGGCGCGCGACCTCGAGCGACTGCGGGCGGCGCTCGAACGCGCGCCCGTTCTCAAGGAGCTCCTCGCCCTCTAGCCGCGGCTCCCCCGTTCTGCGGTCGTGGGTTGCGCGGCCTACGCGGCCGCAAGAGCGTGCGTGCCAGCCGCATCCACCAATGCCGCGAGCAGAAGCCCTCCGTCCGCCGAGCCGAGCAGCGGATCGACCGCATGCTCGGGGTGCGGCATGAGGCCCATCACGTTGCCCTCCGCGTTCGCAACGCCGGCGACGTTGCCGAGGGAGCCGTTCACGTCCTCCGCATAGCGGAGCAGGATCTGTCCGCGCGCCGCCAGCTGGACGAAGGTGCCCTCGTCCACGTACCACGCGCCCTCGCCGTGCTTCACGGGGAGCACGAGCTCCTGCCCGGCCGTGCAGCGCCGCGTGAAAAGCGATTCGACGTCCTCGACCCGCACGGTCGCGTCGCGGCAGACGAACTCGAGCTGCCGATTCGGTCGCAGGACGCCCGGTAGGAGCCGCGCCTCGCAGAGGATCTGGAATCCGTTGCAAATGCCGAGGATCGGACCGCCGTCGCGCGCGAACGCGTGCACGGAGCCCATCACGGGTGCCACGCTGGCGATCGCTCCCGTGCGCAGGTAGTCGCCGTACGAGAAGCCGCCCGGCAGGACGACGGCACCGACGTCGGCGGGGAGCGGCTCGTCGTGACGGACGAGGACCGGCTCGGCGCCGACGGCCGCGAGCGCCCAGGCAGCATCGTGGTCGTCACACGAGCCGGGAAACGCGACAACGGCGACCTTCGGGCCGTTCACGACGGCGCGGCCGGAACCACCGGCTCATGCAGCTGGATCTCGAAGCTCTCGATGAGGGGGTTGGCGAGTAACTCGCTGCACATTCGCTCGAGCGCAACCCGTGCGTCGGCCGCGTCCTCGGAGTCGAGCTCGAGGTCGATGAGCCGGCCCACCCGTGCCCCCGACACGTCGAACCCGAGCTTGCGCAAGGAGCGTTGTACCGCCTCTCCCTGCGGATCCAGGATGCCCTGCTTCGGCCGGACGAGCACGGTCGCCCTCAGAGGACCACCTCGGGATTCGCGACGTAGTCCGTGAACGAGATCTCGGCGAGCCGTTCGAACGCCTCGATGTAGCGCGCTCGCGTACCGGCGACGACGTCCGACGGAAGCTCTGGCCCCGGTGGCTCCTTGTTCCAGCCCGACTCCTCGGCCCAGTCGCGCACGAACTGCTTGTCGAACGACGGTTGGGCACTTCCGGGTGAGTAGCCGTCGACGGGCCAGAACCGGGACGAGTCCGGCGTCAACGCCTCGTCGCCCAGTACCACGTTCCCGTCGGGAGCCACGCCGAACTCGAACTTCGTGTCCGCGAGGATGATCCCGCGGGCCTCCGCGTACTCCGAGCCGTGTGCGATAGAGCGCGAGCGAGGCCTCCTTCGCCGCCGCGTACACGTCCTCGCCGCACAAAGCCGCCGCGCGTTCCTCGTCGATGTTCTCGTCGTGGCCGGAGGTCGCCTTCGTCGCCGGCGTGAAGATCGGTTCGGGCAGGCGCGCGGACTCCTCGAGCCCGTGCGCGAGGCGGTGTCCGCAGACCATTCCGGTCTCGCGGTAGTCCTTCCACCCCGACCCGGCGAGGTATCCGCGGACCACGCACTCGATCGGGAGCATCTCGAGCCTCGTGCACACCATCGTCCGGCCGTCCTCGCGCAGGTTGCGGAGGTGGTTCGCCACGATGTCGCGGGTGCGCGCGAACCAGAACGCCGAGAGCCCGGTGAGGACGCGTCCCTTGTCCGGAATCGGCGTCCCCAGCACGACGTCGAAGGTCGATATGCGATCGCTCGCGACGAGCGCGAGCGTCTCCTCGTCCAGCGAGTAGATCTCGCGAACCTTCCCGCTACCGACGTGGATTGCCTCGCTGCTCACGAGCGATCCTCTTTCGCGAGAGCGGCGAAGGGCGCTGCGCAAGTGGTGGTCACGCCGTCACCTCCTCTGGTTGAGAGAGCGCCCGCAGGCGCGTGAACACGACGTCGACGTGGCGGGTGTACGCGCCGAGATCGAAGACCTCGCTCACGTCCGCCCTGGCGGTGATCTCGGGATCGCCTCGTACGAGGTCGCGCAGGTCGAGCCCTTCGTCCCACGCGCGCATCGCATGACGCTGCACGAGCCGGTAGGCAGCGTCACGTTCGAGCCCCGACTCGACGAGGGCGAGGAGCAGCTTCTGGCTGAAGAAGAGACCGCCCGTCGCCTCGAGGTTCGCCCGCATCCGCTCCGGCCGGACGACGAGCCCGTCGACGAGCCAGGCGAAACGATCGAGCATGTAGTCGACGAGGAGAAATGCGTCGGGGAGCACGACGCGCTCCGCCGAGGAGTGCGAGATGTCGCGCTCGTGCCAGAGCGCGACGTTCTCCAGACCGACCAGCGCGTACCCGCGGACGACGCGCGCAAGCCCGCAGAGCCGCTCGGACACGATCGGGTTGCGCTTGTGGGGCATCGCAGAGGAGCCCTTCTGGCCCTTCCCGAACGGCTCCTCGACCTCGCGCACCTCGGTACGAGCCAGGTGGCGGATCTCCAGTGCGAAGCGATCGAGCGAGGAGGCGACCAGGGCGAGCGCGGACAGCAATGCGGCGTGGCGATCTCGCTGCAGGATCTGCGTCGAGCTCGGAGCGGGCTCGAGTCCCAGCGCTTCGCACGCAACTCGCTCGAGCTCGGGAGTCGTCGTCGCGTACGCGCCCACGGCGCCCGAGAACTTGCCAACCCGCATGTCGTCGAGTGCCTGCTCGATGCGCGTACGGTCGCGTCCGAGCTGGAACGCCCAGCTCGCGAGCTTCAGCCCGAAGGTGGTCGGCTCCGCATGCACGCCGTGCGTCCGACCCATGACGAGCGTATTGCGGTGCTCCTCGGCGCGCGCGACCACGGAGCGGGTGCAGCGTTCGAGGCCATCGAGAACGAGCCGGCCGGCATCCTGCACTGCGAGCGCGAGCGCGGTGTCGAGCACGTCCGAGGACGTGAGCCCGTAGTGGAACCAGCGCCCGTCGGACCCGAGATCGGCCGAGACGACATCGACGAACGCCGCGACGTCGTGGTTCGTCTGCCGTTCGAGCTCGGCGACCTTGTCCGGGCTCGGAACGCGCGCACGTTCGCGGACGGCTTGCGCCGAAGCAGACGGCACCACGCCGACGTGCACCCAGGCGTCGAGGGCGGCCAGCTCCACTGCGAGCCACCGCTCGAGCTTCGCCTCCTCCGACCAGACCCGAGCCATCGCCGGCCTCGAGTAGCGGGAGATCACGAGCTCGATTCTAGTGGGCGCTGCGGAGCGGTCGTTGCAGAGTCGGCGCGAAGTCGCGTACCACCTGCGAGCGATCGCCCGATACGCTCGATAGCGGGAGGAGGCGCGGGGTGGCCCCAGGGCGAGCTCCTCGAGCCATGGCTCAACGAGCGACTCCCGTGAGGTCGAAAGTCGCGCCGGCCGCTGCCGCCAGGGCGATATCCGACCGCTGCCGCATCCCCTCGAACCGGATCAGCGAGCTCGCTGAATACGCCGCGGCGCGCGCGTCGCCGATCGTGGCGCCGAGACCCGTCACTCCCACGATGCGACCGCCGTTCGTCACGAGCTGCTCTCCCTGCACTGCCGTGCCCGCGTGAAACACGAGCGCGCCCGACGCCTCTGCCTGGTCGACTCCCGTGATCGGAGTTCCGCGATCGCCGTCGGCCGGATAGCCGCCGGCGGCGAGCACGACGGTCACCGCCGACCCCGATGCCTCGCCGAGACTCACACCGGCAACGTCTCCCGCTGCCGCCGCGGCGAGCGCAGCCAGCAGGTCGCCGGTCGAGGAGGGGCACGATGGCCTGTGTCTCGGGATCGCCGAACCGGCAGTTGAACTCGAGCACGCGCGGGCCGTCCGCGGTGAGCATCAGGCCGGCATAGAGCAGACCGACGAATCCCGCGCCACGTCGCTCGAGCTCCTCGAGCACCGGCGTGTGAACCCGCGCGACGAGCTCGAGCGCATCGGCGCCGCTCAGCCCGGGCACCGGCGCGTATGCGCCCATGCCGCCGGTGTTCGGCCCGGCGTCGCCGTCGAACGCGCGCTTGAAGTCCTGCGCCGGCACCAGCGGCACCGCCTGGCGACCGTCGCACACGGCGAAGAGCGACACCTCGGGACCTTCGAGGAGCTCCTCCACCAGCACGTCGCTTCCGAATGCGGACACCGCACGCAGAGCCGCGTCGAGCTCCTCCTGCGTTCGACAGACGTGGACGCCCTTGCCGGCCGCCAGCCCGTCGACCTTGACGACGCACGGGGGACGCGCGATCGCGAGCCGCGCAGCGGTGGGGACGCCCGCCGCGGACATCACGTCCTTCGCGAATGCCTTCGAGCCCTCGATCGCCGCAGCCGCGCGACTCGGCCCGAACACCGCGATGCCGAAGCGTCGCAACGCATCCGCGACGCCGAGGACGAGCGGTACCTCCGGCCCGACGACGACGAGCTCGATGTCGAGCGAGCGGGCGAGCGCGAGGAGCGCCTCGGCGTCGTCCGCGCGGATGGGATGACACGATGCGTGTCGCGCGATTCCCGGGTTTCCGGGCGCGGCATGGAGCTCGGTCAGCTCCGGAGACTGGGCCAGCTTCCAGGCCAGCGCGTGCTCTCGACCGCCTGAACCGACCAGGAGAACCCGCACCAGCCGAGTCTAGTGGTGCCTCCGGCGCCGCCCACCGGCGGTGCCCTAGGCTGCACGCGTGGACGAGTCGAGATTCCAGGAGTGGCTGAACCGGTACGTCCAGGCCTGGCGGAGCTACGACGAGGACGCGATCGGCGCACTCTTCAGCGCCGACGCCGAGTACCGGTATCACCCGTGGGACGACGGGCGACGAGGTCGTGAAGGGCCGGGACGCGATCGTCTCCGCCTGGCTCGGCGATCGCGACGAGCCCGGCTCCTGGTCGGCGGAGTACCAGCCGTGGGCGATCGACGGCGACCGTGCAGTCGCGGTGGGCGTGTCGCGCTACTTCGCCGCCGACGGACGCACGGTCGAGCGCGAGTACCACAACGTCTTCCTCTGCCGCTTCGACGCCGAGGACCGTTGCCGCGAGTTCACCGAGCTGTTCCTGCAGCGACGCGACTGAGACGACTCAGGACGACTCGAGCGCGAGCACGTGCTCGCGCGCCGCGCCCGTGCCGACCAGGCTGACCGCGACCTCGAGCTCGTCCTCGACGAACGAGACGTACGAGCGTGCGGCGCCCGGGAGAACGTCCTCGATCGCAGCCTCCCACCCGGGCAAGGTCTCGAACACCGGCCGGCAGTGGTGGAAGTCGCTCTGGTGCGCCGGGAACTCCTCGGTCTCGTTGCCATCGGGCAGCCGATAGCGCACACATACGGGAATCTCGGCGAACTCGGAGAGCACGTCGAGCTTGGTCAGAGCGAGTGACGTGATCCCGTTCACGCGCACGGCAAAGCGGAGCGCGACGAGATCGAGCCACCCGCACCTGCGCTCGCGGCCCGTGACGGTCCCGAACTCGTGGCCGACCGCCTGGACGCGATCGTGCTCGGGACCGACGATCTCGCTCGGGAACGGCCCCTCGCCGACACGGGTGACGTACGCCTTGGCGACGCCGAGCACCTGGTCGATCCGGTTCGGGCCGATCCCGAAGCTGACGGCGGCTCCGGCGGCGATGGGACTCGACGAGGTGACGAACGGGTACGTGCCGTGGTCGAGATCGAGCAACGTTCCCTGGGCACCCTCGAACAGGACGCGCTCGCCCGCGCGCAGGGCCTCGTGGACGAGGAGGGACGTGTCCGTGACGTACGGCGCGAGCTGCGCCGCGAACGCGAGTTGCGACTCGACGAGCTCGTCGACCGCGAACGGCTCGAGGTCGTAGACCCGTTGCAGCCAGACGTTCTTCTCGGCCACGGCAAGCTCGAGCTTCTGCCGGAGGATCTTGGGGTCGAGCAGGTCCTGCACGCGGATGCCGATGCGCGTGGCCTTGTCCGCGTAAGCGGGGCCGATGCCGCGGCGGGTGGTGCCGATCTGCAGGCTGCCGAGCCGCCGCTCGCGTGCGCCGTCGAGCGCCACGTGCCACGGCATCACGAGGTGCGCGTTCCCGGAGACGAAGACGAGCCCCTCGGTCGCGTGACCCCGGGCCTGAAGCTCGTCGAGCTCGGCGGTCAGGACACCCGGGTCGACGACGCACCCTGCTCCGATCGCGCAGCGCTTGCCCGCGATGATCCCGGTGGGGATCTGCCGGATCTTGTACGTCTCGTCTCCGACGACGATCGTGTGGCCCGCGTTCGGCCCGCCCTGATAGCGGCAGACGAGGTCGGACTCCTGCGCGAGCAGGTCGACGATCTTGCCCTTGCCCTCGTCTCCCCACTGCGCGCCGACGATCACGGTCGCGGGCACGCGCGCCAGTCTTGCACGCGGCCTCTCTAGCTGCGTCAGGCCGGCGTCAGCTCCTCCGGTCGCTGGAGCGGAGTCGTCTCGACCGCCGATACGGCGGGAATCCCGGCGCCGGCGCACGGGCTGTCGGCGCCTGCGCGCGTTCCGACGATGACGTCGGGCGTCCCGCCGAGCTGACGCAGTCGCGCGAGCAGTGGAAGCGCCGCCGCCGTGGCGACGCCGCCGACCACGAAGGCAGCACCGACGGACCGCGCTTCGCCGATCGCGCCGAGCCCGACCTGGCCACCGATTCCGCCGACGTTCGAGACCATCGAGTCGAACGAGACGACCGTCGCCCGCTGCTCGCTGGGGACGACCTGGTGCAGGTACGCGGAGCGCACTGGGCTCGTCACGCCGAGGGACGCCGTGACGAGCAGAAGCGCGGGCAGCGCGATCCAGAACGAGTCCGGCCAGGCCGAGCGCAATTGCAGCGGCTGTCTGCAGCGCGGCCGCGCCGAGGAGCAGCGTGGTGCGGCGTCCGCAGTATCGAGACGCGAAGGCGACCACCTGGTTCCCGGCCATGGTCGACGCTGCGACTCCCGCCGCGACGAGGCCTGCGATCCAGATCGCATCGCTCGAGAGCAACTCGAGCAAGTACGGCTGCGCGGCGTAGAACGCCCACATGACGAACCCCACCTGGACGAGCCCCGCGAGCATGAGCAGCCGAAGGCCCCGCTGGCGCCAGCCGAACTCGACGCCTGCGCGTGCGTTGCGCGCGACCTCGCCGGGCAACGCAGCGGCCGCGACGCGGCGAGGGGTGAAGCCCAGGTCGTGCATGACGACGTACGCGACCGTGAAGACCGCGGCGAGGAGCACCGCGCGCACGAGGTACGGCAGCGAGAGATCGATCTGCCCGAGCAGCCCGCCGCCGATGGTGCCGACGAGCATCGCCGCGCCGGTTACCTGCTGGCCGCGCGCGAACACGCGGTCGAGCACCCCGCGATAGCCGGTGACGGCGAGCGCGTCCACGAGCCACGCCTCCATCGCGCCCGAGTAGAAGGTGAAGCCGAGGCCCATCCCGACGGAGACGAGCGAGAACGCGACGACGCCAGCGCCCACCTCCGCCAGCGCCACGTACAGCAGCGTCGTCGTCGCCAGCACGGAGACCGAGAGCAGGAACGAGATCCTCCGGCCGAGCGTGTCCGCGACGACACCCGTCGGTACCTCGAACAGGACCATCCCTGCGGAGAAGGCGGCGTTCGCGACGAACACCTCGAAGAAGCTCAGGCCGGCGTCGAGCAGGAACAGCGTGTTGACGCCCCAGATGAGCGCGGCCGAGAGCGTGTACAGCGCGGCCAGCGTGAAGTACCCGGCGAGAATTCGGCGGCTCTCGGGCACCGGGCTCTCGGCCGCGATGCTCACGCGCAGCGCAACGACGAGCGGGCGCCGGGCAATCCCGGCCTGCGAATCGGACTAGGCCGCTGCGAAGTCAGCGAACACACGCGGCAGCGAGCGACTACGCCGCCGCCAGATCGGCGAATTTCGCGTACCGACGCAGGAACGAGAGCTTGACCATGCCGGTCGGGCCGTTTCGGTGCTTGGCGAGGATGATCTCCGCCACGCCCTGCTGGTCGGACTCCTCGCCGAGGTAGTACTCGTCGCGATAGACGAAGAAGACGAGGTCGGAGTCCTGCTCGAGCGAGCCCGACTCCCTGAGATCCGACAGCAACGGCCGCTTGTCGTGGCGCTGCTCGACGGCACGGGACAGCTGCGACATGGCGAGGATCGGCACCTCGAGCTCGCGCGCGAGCACCTTGAGCGCCCGCGAGATCTGGGAGACCTCCTGGACCCGGTTCTCGGCGCTCGACCCGGAGGTCATGAGCTGCAGATAGTCCACGACGATCAGGCCGAGGTTCGGCTCGCGCGACTTCAGTCGCCGGGCCTTGGAGCGGAGCTCCATGATCGTCGTCGCCCCGGAGTCGTCGACGAAGATGGGCGCCTTCATGAGCCGGTCGCACGCCGCCGTCAGGCGGGGCCAGTCGTCGGGTGCCAGCCTGCCGGTGCGAAGCCGCTGCGACTCGACCTTGGCCTCGCTGCACATCATGCGCTGCGTCACCTCGGACTTCGACATCTCGAGGGTGAAGAGCGCGACGGGAGTCGTGTGCCGCACGCCCAGATTCGCAGCGATGCAGAGCCCGAGCGCGGACTTCCCCATCGACGGGCGGGCGGCGAGGATGACGAGGTTCCCGGGCTGGAACCCCGAGGTGAGGAGGTCGAGCTCCCGGAACCCCGCCGGCACACCGGTGATCTCGACTCCTGCCTCGTAGAGCTGCGTGATGCGCTCGAAGCTCTCCTTGAGGAGGACCTCGATGTGCGCGAAGTCGCTCGTCGTGCGCTGCTGCCCGAGCTCGAAGACGATCTGCTCGGCGCGGTCGACGAGATCCGCCACCTCGCCCGGCCGCTCCTGGCCGAGGCGCACGATCTCCTGACCCGAGCGGATGAGCCCGCGCAGCGTGGACATCTCCTTGACGATGCGTGCGTAGTGCTCGACGTTGGACGTCGACGGGACGAGGGCGGCGAGCTCCGCGACGCGCGACTGCCCGCCGGCGGCCTCGAGCTCACCGCGCTCGTCGAGCTCGTTCGCCAGCGTGATCGCGTCGACCGGCTCGCCCTTCGACCAGAGCCCGAGCGCGGCGCGGTACATCTTGGCGTGGCTCTCGCGGTAGAAGTCGGACGCGTCGAGGATCTCGCTGACCGTCCCGACGGCCGTCGGCGAGAGCAGCATCGCGCCGAGCACCGACTCCTCGGCCTCGAGGTTCTGCGGGGGGACGATCGCCGACAGCCGCTCGGAGGGCACGGAGGAGGCTGCGACCTGGCTCGACATGAGCGCGGGAGTCAAGCCGCTCCGCGGCTGCGCGTCCACCGCGAGGCGACCATGGCCGGCGTGCAGGCAGATTGGAACATATGTTCGTAGCTTATCCCCGCCGGAGGACAGCCTGTCGACAGCCCGACCGGAGTTGTCCAGCCGGAAACATCCGCTCGCAGCGGGAAGTTCGCGCGTTTGTCGACAGGCCTGTGGAGAGCCGCGTGGAAAGCGACTACGCGGCGTCCGGAGGCGTCTCGGGCTCCTCGTCGGCCGCCGGCGCGTCGGCATCCTCGGGCTCTGCTTCGCGGACGTCCTCGGGCTCGGCTTCGGGCTCGGCTTCGGGCTCGACCTCCTCGGGCTCCTCCTCCGAGATCACCTCGGCGATCGCCGTCTCGGCGGCATCGTGCTCGGACTCGGCCTCGGCTGCGGCGCTTGCCTCGGCCTCGGCCTCCGCCGCCTCGAGCGCTGCGAGCTCCTCCTCCGGTGGCAGCTCGCCACCCTCGGGGACGACGAGCGTCTTCACCTCGACGCTGACGTCCTGGAAGAGCTCGATCGGGATCGCGTAGCGCCCGATGCGCTTGATCGGGTCGACCGCGATCTTCCGGCGATCGACACGGACCTTGCGCGCGCGCCAGATCTCGTCCGCGATGTCGGATGGCGTCACGGACCCGAACAGCGACCCGGTCGGCCCCGACTTCACCTCGAAGCGAAGGACGGTCTTGCCGAGGAGCTCCGCGATCTCGCCTGCCTGCTCCGCAGTCCTCGCCTCGTGCCTCGCGCGCTCGGCGTCGACGCGCTGCATCTCCTTCACGCGCGCGGCGGTTGCGGCCTCGGCGAGCCGGCGCGGGAGGAGGAAGTTGCGCGCGTAGCCCCGGGCGACGTCGACGACGTCACCCCGCAGACCGAGCTTCTCGACGTCCTGCAGGAGAATGACTTCGCATCGCCTAGCCCACGTAACGGGAGGAGTGCCATCTCGCGCGCGCGCTTCACGGCCGACGCCACCTGGATCTGATGCCGCCGGCACGCGCCCGTGATCCGGCGCGACCGGATCTTGCCCTTCTCGGAGATGTAGCGCCTGAGCTGGGCGATGTTCTTGTAGTCGATCTCGGCCACCTTGTCGCGACAGAAGTGACAGCTCTTCCGCTTGCCCGGCGCTGTGGACGGGCCGGTGCGCCTGCGTGGTTGCTGTTTCTTGGATGCCATCGTGCTCCTAGAACGGAATGTCGTCGTCGGCCGGTGAGGTGGGGAAGTCGTCGCCGGCTGCTGCCGCCCCCGCAGGCACGTACGCAGCCTCCGAGTCCTGGCGCCCGCCGAGGAACTGCACGCTCTCCGCGACGACCTCGACGGCCTGCCGCTTGGCGCCGTCCTGCGCCTCCCACTCGCGCCACTCGAGGCGCCCGTCGATCGCGACGGGGCGGCCCTTGGCGAGGTACTGGGCGCAGTTCTCGCCCTGCTGTCCCCACACCGTGATGTCGAAGTAGTTCGGCTTGTCCGTCCACTGGCCGGACTCGTCCTTGCGCCGCGTGTTCACGGCGAGCCGCAGCGAGCACACGGGCGTGCCCGACGGCGTGTGCCTGAGCTCGGGGTCTCTCGTCAGGTTCCCGACGAGGACGACCCGGTTGATGCTGGCCGCCATCTCTATTCCTCCTCTTCCTCGACGTCGGATGCGGTCGCTGCATCCTCGCGCGTCGGCGCGCCGACCGCTACCGGCTGCGCGGGACTCCCCTGGATCCGACGTGTCGCCATGTGACGCATGACGCCGTCGTCGATCCGGAGCACACGCGAGACCTCGTCCAGCGTCCCGGCGTCGCAGGTGAACTGGAGCAGGTGGTAGCTCCCGTCGCCCTTGTGGTCGATCTCGTACGCCAGCTTGCGCCGACCCCAGACGTCGTGGAGGTCCCACGTGCCGCCGCCCTTGGTGACGAGCTCGCGCGCACGCGTGACGATCTCGGACTGACGGTCGTCGTCCAGATCGGGGTCGAGCAACAGCAGAATCTCGTACTCGTTCACGTTCCCGGTTCTCCTTCCCTCGGTCTGAATCGGCCTCGCCGTTCGTGACGCCGCCGGGAACGGGCGGGCCCCGAGCGAGGCAGGAAGCCGCGGAAGGGTAGCAGGCGTGCCGACTGCGCAAGACCGCATTCCGCTCGCGCTGATAGCGGTCGCGCAACATCCTGAAGGCGCCCGCTCCGCGGTCGCGATCGTGCCGTGTGCTCGTAGCGCTCTGACGATGGCGGTACCATCGGCGCGTGCGCAAGCTCGTGAAGTGGGTCGTGGTCACGGTCGGCATCGCAGCCTTCACGCGCTGGCTCCGGAGCCGCAAGTCGGACTCGCCGGACGCCGCCGCCGAGGTCGAGGACCCGGCCGACGAGCTGCGTCGCAAGCTCGCAGACTCGCGAACCGAGGACGAGGCGGAAGCACCCGGCGCCGCGCCCACGGCCACCGTCGAGGAGCGGCGCTCTGCGATCCACGAGCACGGCCGCACGGCCGTCGACGAGATGACCTCCTCCAGCGAGGACTGAGCCGGCTCCGATGGCGGACCCGTCCGAGACGACGCAGGTCTCCCGCTACCCGGCCGAGCCCGAGGCGCAAGACCTCCTCGGGGCCGTGCGGACGCTGACGGCCGAGGTCGAGAGCCTGCAGTCCGAGCTCCAGCTTCTCCGCGAGCGCTCTCGCTCGCTCCCCTCCGGCGACCTCGATCGACCGGGATGGGAGGAGGGTCAGCCCGGGCCGAGCGACGGCGCCGCGTGGGTGCGCACCGTCGACACGCCGGGCTCGCGCCGGATCGCCGTCCCGTGGCTCTTGCTCGAGATCCTGTTCCTGGTCGCCGTTGCGGTGCTCGCCGCGGTCGCCGGCCTGGACGCACCGGTCGTCGTGGGCGTGATGGTGGTCGCGTGGCTGCTCGTAGCCGCCGCGGAGTGGTTCGTCGCGCGGGCGGACCGGCGCGCGTACGAGATCGCATACGGCCCTGCCCCGCCCACGAAGACCCTGCCGGACGACCCGATGTGGTTCGAGGGACCGCCCGACGACACGACCCTCGAAGTCACCTCGACGACGCGACCTGCGAGCCAGCTTCCGCCGCCGGCCGTCGACTGACCTCGGCTCGGCTGCCGCCTGCCGCCGAGCCATTGGCCTGCGGCAGACCCTGCTAGAAGGTCGGCGACGTGCTCTTTCCGACGGCGACGTTCGCGATCTTCTTCATGGTCGTGCTTCCGCTCTCGTGGCTCCTCATGCCGCGGGGGGAGCGCTGGCGCGCCTTCATCATCGCCGCCAGCTTCGTCTTCTACGCAGGCTGGGACTGGCGCTTCTGCTTCCTCCTCGCCTTCTCCATCGTCTGGAACTACGCGTTCGCGGCGGCGATCCACGCCCGTCGCGACGCGAGCACGCGGAAGTTGCTCCTCGTCCTCGCGCTCGCCGGAAACGTGGGGCTGCTCGGTTACTTCAAGTACTACGACTTCTTCGTCACGTCGACGAACAACCTCTTCGCGTTCGTGGGCGTCGACCTCCCGGTCGAGGCGCGGTCGATCGTGCTGCCGGTGGGCATCTCGTTCTTCACCTTCATGGCCATCAGCTACGTGGTGGACGTCTACCGCGGCGACTTCGAGCCGGTGGGCATCGGCCCGTTCGCGGCCTACCTCTCGTTCTTCCCGCACCTCGTCGCCGGGCCGATCGTGCGCCCGAACGAGCTCATCCCCCAGCTCCAGTCACCGCGCGATCCGCGCTACGTCGACACGTCGCGGGCGTTCTTCCTCATCGGCACCGGTCTCTTCATGAAGGTCGTGATCGCGAACCACCTCGCGAGCAACATCGTCGACGAGGTCTTCGGCGCGCCGAACCAGCACTCGTCGCTCGAGGTGCTCGTCGGCGTCTACGCGTACTCGGTGCAGATCTACGCGGACTTCTTCGGGTACACGAACATGGCCATCGGGCTCGCGCTCCTGCTCGGCTTCCAGTTCCCGCAGAACTTCGACGCGCCGTACTCCGCCGTCTCGATCACGGACTTCTGGCGGCGCTGGCACATGACGCTCTCGCGCTGGCTCAGGGACTACGTCTACATCCCCTTCGGCGGGAACCGCGGCGGGCAGCTCCTCACCTATCGGAACCTGATGCTCACGATGCTGATCGGCGGCCTCTGGCACGGCGCCGGCTGGACCTTCGTCGCGTGGGGCGGCATCCACGGGTCCGCGCTGGTCGCGGAGCGCTGGTGGCGGGCCCGACCCGGCTTCGTCGAGCGACCGGTCTCGCGAGGGCGGCGTGCATGGCACCGCTTCGCGACGTTCCAGGTCGTGTGCTTCGCGTGGATCTTCTTCCGCTCGGACTCGTTCGCAGACGCCTGGGACCTGATCGTCCGCCTGTTCACGGCGTGGGGCGAGCCGTCACCGCTCGTCACCGGAGGCGTGCTCGCGGCGATCGCCGTCGGGATCGGCTCGCAGTATCTGCCGCGCCGGCTCCCGCTCGCGATCATGGCCCGCTTCTCGCGCCTCTCGGTCCCGGCGCAGGCCGCCGTGCTCTCGCTCGCCCTCGTGGTCACGCACTCGATGGGGCCCCAGGGAGTGGCTCCGTTCATCTACTTCCAGTTCTGAGATGAGCACGCGCGAACGCAGACGACGGCACCCGCGGCGTCGCTTGGGCGACGGCGGGCGGCGCCTGCACTCGGCCGGCTCCGCGATCGTCGTCTCGCTCGCGGGGCTCGGGCTCGCGCTGTTGCTGAACGCTCCCGGACTGCACAAGTCCGCGACCATTCAGCCCGAAGGGTGGAAACGCGATGCCGCTCTCGCCGTCACGGGACCGCTCGAGAGCGTGAGCGCGACGCTCCGACTCGACCAGCCCCGACGAGCGCTCAAGGCTGCCATCGGCCGGGAGGACGACGACGAGATCGACACCGTTGTGACGGGGCCGGAGGGAGCGCCCACCGGGCAACTCCCCGTCGATCCGGCGAAGCCGCCGAGGCGCGAGCGGTTCTCGGCGAGGCGCCCCCTCCCTCTCTGGATCGCCGGCGACTCGCTCGTGGTCATTCCCGGGCCAGTCGGTGGAACGCGCAGTGGCGGGAAACCCGGCCGTGGCCGCGATGCCGATCGACGGCCGGATCTCGACCGGCCTCGGGCGTCCGGACGTCTTCAACTGGTTCACGCACGTCGACGACGTGATGCGCACACGGAAGCCGAAGCCGCGCACCGTCGTCGTCATGTTCGGCGCCAACGACACGCACGACTACATGTCCGGTCTTCCGGAGGGGAAGACGGTCGGCTCGTTCGGGAGCCCGAGCTGGCGCGCCGAGTACCGGCGCCGCGTGGCCTCGATCATGGACACGGTGACGACGCGGCGCGGGTTCCTAGTCTGGATCGGGCTGCCAGTCACGCGCGACGCCGACCAGACGCAGCGCTTCGATCTCATCAACGCGATCGTCCAGTCGGAGGCCGCCAAGCGGCCCGGGCGTGCCGCCTATCTCGACACGTACTTCTTCTTCGCGGGCGAGGACGGTGGCTACGCCCAGTACGTCGAGGACGAGACGGGAAGGCTCGTGAAGATGCGGGCGGACGACGGCGTGCACTTCGAGCGCGCCGCGGGAGACCTCATCGCGGAGAAGGCGCTTCGGCTGATCGCGGCCCGCTACGCGGTTCCGGGGCTCCGCGCCACGGACTGACTAGAACTCGGTTCAGAATGATCACCCGTCGACGGGGTGCGCTGGGTGGTGCGAGGCAAGGACGCAGGGAGCGCCCATATCAAGCCGATATGGGCGCGACCGAGGACGCAGCATCGCGCCGCCCAGCGCAGCTCGGCGACATGGCT
Source organism: uncultured Gaiellaceae bacterium (assembly GCA_963802865.1). Taxonomy (GTDB): domain Bacteria; phylum Actinomycetota; class Thermoleophilia; order Gaiellales; family Gaiellaceae; genus GMQP-bins7. The sequence continues at coordinate 279,888 of CAWDKB010000013.1, read as the reverse complement.
GCTCATTCTGAATCGAGTTCTTAGGCCGGGAGGCCGGACGCCGCCTCGAGCCGGCGTCCCGCTCGCGGCAGCAGGACGAGCGCGGCGATCCCCGGAACGGTGGGCAGCCAGAACGAGAACAGGCGGTAGACCGCGACCCCGACCAGTGCGGGCGCGAGCGAGACGCCGACGACGGTCAGCGCATAGGTCAGCGCGGCGTCGACGCCGCCGACGCCGCCGAACGGAAGCGGAGCGATCGCGGCGACGTGACCGGTCGCGTAGGCGAGGACGAGCTCGGCCAGCGGGAGCGCGATCCCCACCGAGCGCAGGGCAGCCCAGAGGCATACGAGGTTGCCGATCCAGAAGAGCGCGGATGCCGCGAGCATGCGCCTGGCGGCCGCGTCCCCGAGCGCGTCGCGCGCCCACCGCAGCGTGGCAACGGCGATCCCGATTCCGCGACCGAGGAGGGAAGCCTCCTCCTCGAGCTCGTCGCGGCGCGCCCGCCGAGTCACGACCAGTGCAGCTGCAGCGCACAGCGGGACGGCGACGAGCCAGGGGAGCACGAGCCAGCGCGATGTGTCGCCCTCCGCCGCCAGCTACCAGGGCGGCCAACCAGGCGCCGGCCCCGAACGAGACGTAGAACAACACGCTCGAGCCGAACACCGCAACGACAGCGGCCGTCGCAACGAACCCGGCGCGCCGAAAGCACCAGTACGTCGCGGCGAGCGCGCCCGCGCCTCCGGGAGCGAAGACCCTCGCGGCACCGATACCGGCGAGCATCACGTGCGTGCCGAGCCGAAGCCCTGGATCCGTCGTGCGGCGCCAGCGGAGCGCGCCTCGAATCACCTCGGCGTAGGCCACGAGTGCGGCGACCTGCGCGGCGAGGCAGATGCCGAACCATTTCGCGTCGGCCCGCTCGATCGCGTCGCGCACCTCCGAGAACCCGGCGGCACGCGCGATGAGCAGCCCGACGCCGAGCGCGAGCAGGACCGCCGCAGCGAGCCCCGCCACGAGCTGCCACCCAGCCGGCCGCCACCGACCGCCGGAGAGCTCCTCTCTCATGCGAAACGCCGTGCCGCCGCGCCCAGAGCGGCACCGGCGACCGCGTCGAGCACGTAGTGGTTACCGGTGCCGCAGACGACGAGTGCGACGAGCGGCGGGTACGCGTAGCCCGCGGCCTTCACGGCTCGCGACTCCGCGCGCGCTGCCAGCTCGGCGCCGGTGAGGACCGCGAACGCGAGGTGCAGGCTCGGCATCGCGGCCACAGGGTTGTAGAGGCGAACGAGCACGCGGTGCTCGAGATCGAGCCTGCTGACCTCGGACAGGGTGTCGACGTACCCTGCGAGGACGCGCGGCGGCGCGGTCGGAAAGCCCAGGAAGACCGGCTGGGCGGCGACGTGGGCGAGCAGGCACGAACGCCGGAACCGGTGGTATCCCGGATCGCGACGCCGGTACAGCGCGACGAGCCAGCCGACCGAGAGGCCGACGTTCGCCACCGCGTAGCCCACGTTGAGCCCGTGCACGACGCGAGGGTGGCGGAGCAGCACCCGCTGGATGCCCGGTTCGACCGCGAGCCCGAGCCGCTCCTCGACGTCGACGAGGGCCTCGGCGTTGCGGCGTGCTCGCGCGCGGCCGTCCGCGGCGAGGACGAGTCGGCGCACGACGAGGTAGAGCGCGTACACAGCGAGCCCGAGCGCCAGCTCGCGTCGAAGCGAGAACCGCATCGGGGCATCTTCGCGCGCGGCAGCTCCCGAGCGGACGGCGAGCTTCACTACGCTGCGCGCTGGAGCGGCATGGGCCCGGTGGCCCAGCGGGTCTTCAAAACTCGTGCGGTCGTGCAGCCCACGGCTCGGTCGGTTCGACTCCGGCGCCGCTCCGTTGTCAGATGCAGGCGCCTACCGGCACCTGATGTTGTCCTCCGTTCCCGAGAACGGGCTTCCCTGCGTTCCCACGGGCTCCTGCCAGGGCATGCAGCCCTCGTTCTGCACGACGCTGGAGACGAAGATCACGATGCCCAGCACGACCACGACAACGAGCGCGATCCGCAGGTTCACGCGCCGAATCTAGCGCCCGCCTCGGCTGGTTCTCGAGGCACCGACTCGATCCCCCACCTGCGAGGATCGCCCGATGGGGAACGTTCTCGGGCGGTGGGCGTCGACGGCAGTGCTGCGCGAGGCGCTCGCGAATCCGTCGATCCGCCGCCTCGAGATCTCGTGGACGGCCGGTGTCGCCGCAGACTGGGCCTTCCTCGTCCTCATGCTCGTCGTCGCGTACGACGCGGCGGGTGCCCTCGGTGTCGGGGTCCTCGGCGCGGTCCGTGTTCTGCCCGCGATCGTCGCGGCGCCGTTCGCTCCCGTGCTCGTCGAGCGCTTCGGCGGCAGTCGTGTCCTGACGGTCGTCAACCTCGCTCGCTGCCTCGGCGCCGTGCTGACGGCGCTGGTGGTCGCGATGGAGCTGCCACTTGCCTCGACGTTCGTGCTCGTTGCGTTCGTCGCCGGCGCCGGGGCTCTCGTACGCCCCATCCAGACCGCGCTCTTGCCGGCGTTCGCGCGAAGCCCGGGCGAGCTCGTGGCTGGGAACGTGGCCTCGAGCCTCGGCGAGGGCATGGGCACGTTCCTCGGGCCGCTGCTCGCCAGCATCGTCGTCGCCACCACCGGGTCGGCCGCGGCTGCTCTCCTGGTTGCCGCAGCGTTCGCCGGTGCGGCGGCCGTCGTAACAGGGATTCGGTTCGAGCGGGCAGCGGACGCCAGGCCGGGAGCCGGGGAGGACGGCCCATCTCCCTTTCGCGTCGCGGAGGCCGCGCGTCTGCTGAAGCGATATCCGACGACGACGCTCCTCATGTCGACCTTCGTCGCACAGGTCTTCGTGCGCGGCCTGCTCATCACGCTCATCGTCGTGGCGTCGATCGGGTTCCTGGACATGGGCGAAACGGGAGTCGGGCTGCTGAACGCCGCGATCGGCCTGGGTGGACTGGTCGGTGCATTCGGGGCGCTCGGCCTTGCGAGCGGGAGACGACTGCCTGCCGTGGTCGCGATCGCACTGACGACGTGGGGCCTGCCGCTCGTCCTGATCGGAGCATGGCCGGAAGCGGCGATCGCCCTCGTGGCCTTGTTCGTAACGGGAGTGAGCAACTCGATGCTGGACGTCTCCGGCTTCACGCTCATCCAGCGCGGCGTCCGAACCGAGGACCGCGTGCTCGTCTTCGGCTTGTTCGAGGCAGCGCTCGGAGTCGGGCTCCTTGCCGGAAGTATCGTCGCCCCCGGCCTGGTCGCACTCGCGGGCGGACGGCTCTCGTTCGTGCTCGCCGGCGCGCTCCTGCCCGTGCTCGCGCTCGCCACCTACCGAAGAGTCGAGCGCGGAACCGTCCGGAACCCGGACGCGGAAGCGCGCCTGGCGCTGCTGCGACGGAATCCGCTGTTCGCGCCGCTCCCGCTGACGGCGCTCGATCAGCTGGCCGAGACCATGACTCCGGTTCGCTACGAGGAGGGCGAAGCCCTCATGCACAAGGGCGATTCGGGCGACGAATACGTCCTTATTGCCGCCGGCGAGGTAGTTGTGTCCGACGACGGCGCTCTGCTCGCGACCTGCGGCCCGGGGGACGGTGTCGGCGAGATCGCGCTTCTGCACCGCGTGCACCGAACGGCAACGGTCGTCGCGCGTACCACCGTCGCCGGCTACAGCATCGAATCGTCCGACTTTCTCGATGCGGTCGCCGGCTTCGACGCCTCGACCGTCGCCGAGCGAATCGCGACGGCGCGGCTCGAGCGCTCCCAGGCGCTGACGAGCGTGTGAGCTCGGCGGGCTTCCGCCACGAGCGGGGGCGCTACGCTAGGACGACGAGCATGCGGGCGTTAGGAGGGTCGAGATGAACGCAGCAGTGACGACGGAGCTCAAGCTGATCGGCCACTGGATCGGCGGAGAGAGCGTGCGGGGCGAGTCGGGTCGCAAGGGCCCGGTTTACAATCCGGCGACGGGTGAGCAGTCCGGCGAGGTCGACTTCGCGTCGGTCGAGGAGCTGGATCGCGCGGTCGGCGTCGCAACGGAGGCGTACGCGACGTGGCGCCACTGGTCGCTCTCGAAGCGCGCGGAGCTCTTCTTCCGCATCTACCAGCTCGTCGACGAGCATCGCGACGACCTCGCGCGCCTCCTGACGGCAGAGCACGGCAAGGTGCTCTCCGACGCCCACGGTGAGGTGCAGCGCGGCATCGAGGTGATCGAGTACGTCTGCGGGATCCCCGAGCTCCTGAAGGGCGGCTACTCAGAGCAGGTCTCGACCGGGATCGACGTCTATTCGATCCGACAGCCGCTCGGGGTCGTCGCCGGGATCACCCCGTTCAACTTCCCCGCGATGGTGCCCATGTGGATGTGGGCCCCCGCGATCGCCTGCGGAAACGCGTTCATCCTCAAGCCGTCCGAGAAGGACCCGTCTGCATCGATCCTCGTGGCCGAGCTCCTGAAGGAAGCCGGCCTTCCGGACGGTGTGTTCAACGTCGTCCACGGAGACAAGGTCGCGGTCGACGCCATCCTCGAGCACCCCGGCATCGCGGCCGTCAGCTTCGTCGGCTCGACGCCGATCGCCCGCTACGTCTACGAGACCGGGAACGAAGGCCGGGAAGCGCGTGCAGGCGCTCGGCGGCGCCAAGAACCACATGGTCGTCCTCCCGGACGCCGACATCGACATGGCGGCGGACGCGGCGGTCAGCGCCGGCTACGGCTCGGCAGGCGAGCGCTGCATGGCAGTCTCGGTGGTCGTCGCGGTCGGCGAGGCAGGCGACCAGCTCGTCGGAGCGATCAAGAATCGCCTCCCCGCAGTCAAGGTCGGCGACGGCCTCGATCCCTCCTCGGAGATGGGACCGCTCGTCACCCGCGAGCACCGCGACAAGGTCGCCTCGTACCTCGACTCGGGCCCGGCTCAGGGGGCGACGCTCGTCGCCGACGGCCGCGAGACGGCGCCCGACAACGGTGGCTTCTTCCTCGGCGTGTCGCTCCTCGACGACGTGACGCCCGAGATGGACGCCTACCAGGACGAGATCTTCGGGCCCGTTCTCTCCGTCGTCCGCGTGGGGAGCTACGACGAGGCGCTGCGCCTCGTGAACGAAAACCCGTACGGGAACGGCGTCGCGCTCTTCACGCGGGACGGAGGAGTGGCACGCCAGTTCCAGTTCGACGTGAACGTGGGCATGGTCGGGATCAACGTGCCGATCCCGGTGCCGGTGGCCTACTACTCGTTCGGCGGGTGGAAGAACTCGCTCTTCGGCGACCGCCACATCTACGGGCCCGAGGGCATCGACTTCTACACCCGCACGAAGGCGGTCACGAGCCGCTGGCCCGACCCGGCGACGAGCAAGGTCGATCTCGGCTTCCCGCAGACGCGGTAGTGCCCCACATCCGCCTGATCCCGGAGGACGAAGCCGAGGGGATCCTCCGCGAGGAGTACGACGCCGCCCTCGACCGCGCAGGCAAGGTCTTCAACATCGTGAAGGCGATGAGCCTGCGGCCCGGCGTGCTGCGGGCTTCGATGGAGCTCTACCGCGAGATCATGTTCGGCGAGTCGGGGCTCTCCCGCCAGGAGCGCGAGCTCCTCGCGACGGTCGCATCCGCCGAGCAGAACTGCCACTACTGAACGCAGGCACACGCCGACGACCTCCGTGCCGAGGGCGCCACAGCCGAGCTAGCACGACACGCCGCGCACGACTGGCGCCAGGCCGAGCTCTCGCAGCGGGAGCGCGCCCTGTGCGAGTTCGCGGTCAAGCTGACCCATCTCGCGGCGGAGGTCGACGAGGCGGACATCGACGCACTCCGGGAGCACGGCCTCGACGACGCGACGATCTCGGACGCGATCCAGGTCGTCGGCTACTTCAACTACGTGACCCGCGTGGCCGACGGGGTCGGAATCGAGGGCGAGCCGGAGTGGACGTCGGCCTAGCGGAGGGCGGCGGCGATCTTTCGCTGTTGGTCCCGAGCCAGTGCAAGCGTGCGCGCTTTGCCAAGGCCGATGCCGGACACACCGGACCACACCTTCGAATAACGCCAGTAGACGACCGCGTAGAGCGAGTTCCAGTAGACCCAGCCCTCGGCCCCGACTCCGGCCGGGGCGCGCTTGAGTCCTTTCGCCCCGGACTTCCGCCACTCCCGCTCGGTGAGGAGGAGGAAGTCGCGCGCGCCTTGCGCGTCGCGAAAGAGATCCGAACGCGCTTCGATCCTCGACTCGCCGCGCGCGTACAGCGCCTGGTAACCGATGACTCGCCGCATGCGCTCGAACGGCTCGCGGCTCTCGGGATGCTCCCTCGCCTCGAGTGCGTTCGTTCTCACGCCCGACTCACTCGGGTCGACGCGAAAGCCCTTCGGGACGTCGCGGTCGCCGAGCACGAGCGCCTTCGGATCCACCTCCGACGCGAGAGCAGGCGCTACGAGGAGGGCGGCCGCGAGCGAGGCCACGATCGCGAGGCGCGCCGTCATCCGAGCGCGGCGGCGATTCGGCGCTGCTGCGCACGTGCGAGCGCGATCGTGGCGCTCCGAGCGATGCCCCAGCCGGCCACGATCGCGCTGACGCGGCCCGACCGCCAGCTGACCCACGTCAACCTGCTGTCGGCCCCTCCGTGGTAGACCTGGCCCTCGTCGCCGATCCGAACCGCGGTGCGCCGGAGGCCCTTGATTCCGGAGGTTCGGAACCCCGTCGCGTACTCGTTCAGCAGCATGCGCGCTCCGGCCCTCGTCCGGAAGACGTCCGCCCTGGAGAGGATCACCTCCAGGTCGCGATCTCGATCCCATTCGGCCTCGTACCCGGTGACCCGGCCGAGGCGCGCGATCAGCGCGCGGGTCTGGCGGTTCGCGCCCGCCTCCTTCTCGTTCGTCCGCACGCCCGTGTCTTCGCGGTCGAGGACGAACCCGGCCGGGACGTCCGTCGAGCGAAGCACCAACATGCGGGGATCGAGGTCCGCGGCAGAGGCCGGAACCGCCAGCAGTCCTGCGGTGAGAATCGTCGCGATCGCGTAGCGCATCGTCTCAGTGTGCCCGTGCGGCGTCTCGCCGCAACACCCGCCGGTCGCCGACGCGCCGCGTGAGCCCGTCCGCGTCGAAGCGCTCGAGCAGGAGCTGCGCGTCTCGCCTGCCCGTGCCGACGAGGTCGCGGAAACGCGCGAGCGAGATCTCGCCGGTTTCCCGGCACTCCGCGAGCAGGACGTCCTTCGCCACGTCGTAGGCGTCTGCGCCGACCGCATAGCCGTCGCCGAGACGCACGAGTCGCCTGTTCGCATCGAGGAAGCGCACGAGCTCGTCGTCAGGCACCTTCGTCGCGCGAACGCCCGCGGCTGCCAGCTCGCGCTCGAGCGCCGCTGCCTCCTCGGCTCGTCCTTCGAGCCTCGGCGCCGCACCCGGCTCGTAGAGCTTCGCCCCGCGCCGCTCGAACGGAAGGAGCGGCACGACGTCGTCCGCCCACTGCTCGCTTGGCGGCGCGACACCGGGATCGAGCGGGTCGGCGGCCTCGAGGCGCTCGTGCAGCGAGGCGGCGAGCTCCTCGAGCCACGCTGCCGAGAACGCCCACGGCCCTGCCCGCTCGACACCCTCGAGCTCGCCGTCGAGTAGGTGCCGCAGCGAGTCGACGCGCACGGGTGCGTGGATCGTGGCCGCGATCTCGCCCCTCTCCAGGAGCTCCATGCGCGACGAGTCGCGATGCCGCGGCGGAGCCGGGTCGAGCACCAGCCCTCCGCCGAGCGTCGTCTCGCCGCGCAGGATCACGTGATCGCCGCGAGCAGCGACCACCGGGGCAGCGAGCCTCAGCTGAGCGAAGCGATCTCCGACGCGGACGACCCTCGCGTCCGCGTGCACCGTGCCCAGGTGGGCCTGGACGCGCGCTCCGTCGGCGATCGGCTCGAGCTCCTCGAGCACGACGTCGAGCCGGTAGGAGACCGGATAGCCGTCCGGCGCGACGAGCGCTTCGCCTCGTCCCACCTCCCCGCGTTCGACCCCGGGCAGGCTGACCGCGACGCGCTGGCCCGCCTCCGCCCGCTCGACGTCGCGGTCGTGCACCTGGACGCTTCGTACGCGCACGGGTCGTCCGGTCGGCTCGAGCCGCAGCTCGTCCCCCTCGCCGATCGACCCTGACCACAGCGTGCCGGTGACGATCGTCCCGAACCCGCGCAGGGAAAAGGAGCGGTCGACGTAGAGCCGCGTAGGCCACACCGTGCGAGCTCGGTCGACGCGATCCGCGACGCGGCCGAGAGCGCGGCGAAGATCGTCGAGCCCTGTGCCGGTCTTCGCACTCACGCGCACGACCTCGGCGCCGGGCACGAGCTCGCGTGCCTCCTCCTCGACGAGGGCCGCTGTCTCGTCGTCGACCGTGTCGACCTTCGTGAGCGCGACGACTCCTCGCTCGATGCCCAGCAAGCGCAGGATCGCGAGATGCTCGTGCGTCTGCGGCCGGGCACCTTCGCCGGCGTCGATCACGAGCAGGAAGAGATCGATGCCGGTGGCGCCGGCGACCATCGTCCGCACGAACCGCTCGTGGCCGGGAACGTCGACCACCGAGAGCACTTGCCCGTCGCCGAGCTCGAGAGGCGCGTACCCGAGCTCGATCGAGATCCCGCGGCGCTGCTCCTCCGGCAACCGATCCGTGTCCTTCCCGGTCAGCGCCCGCACGAGCCACGTCTTTCCGTGGTCGATGTGACCGGCGGTCCCGACCGTCAACGGCACAGGACGTTCCAGTCGACGGGGAGCGACGGCGGCGATACCCAGGCAGGATCGGGGCGCCACGAGGGCCACGGCTCGTCGAAGGGAGCCTCGTTCCGCTCGGCTCGGCCCGCCACGCGCAGGCCCTCGGCTCTCAGGCGCTCCGCGAGGTCCTCGTCGAAGACGCCGCTGCGCGACGAACGTCTCGAGCTCGTCCTCGTCCTTCCAGCGCCAGGTTCGGTCGACGTCGATGACGACATCCAGCGCCAGATCCATGGTCTCGATTCCCTTCGCCGTCCGCCGGAACGGCTCTTGCAGGTTCACGTACCAGCCCAGGTGGCTCCCGTCCTCGAGCCACGACACCCATTGCGCGTGCCACTCCCCCGGCCGCAAGAGCATGAGCGTGGACACCTCCCACGCTGCGTCCTCGAAGACCCAGTCGCCGAGCGCGAGGCTGCTCGCAAGCCGCTCGCCGCGCGTCTTCAGGCCCGAGCGTTCGGGAGGCGAGGTCGGACGCTTCCACACCGTGCCCTGCGGAAACCACAACACGACGAGGTCGTCCTGGTCGCTCACGAAGGTCACGGGCCTGGCCGCCCAGACGCGGTCCTGCCAGACCTCCTGCACGAGCACGGTCTCGCCCGGGGCGAAGCTCACGTCCGCGCGGCGTGCACGGCGGCTGCGACCAGATCGACGTCCGCGTCGGTCAGCGTGCGGCAGTCGAGAAGCGTGCGGCCGTCGCGTACGACGGCGATCACCGGCGGCTCACCGAGCCGAAGCCGCTCCGCAAGTCCCTCTTCGACGGCGCACGCGACGCTCGGCAGTTCCGCGAGCGGAAGCGCGCCACCTCCGACGCGCGCGACCGTCTCCTCGACCTCGCCTCCGACGATGTCCGCCAGCCGCTCTGCCCGCGCTTGCACCGCCTCGAGCGGCTCGTGCAGCATCCGCAGGACGGGAACGTCGTTGCGCGTCGCGGGATCGAGAGCGAGCGCGAGCGTTCCCTCGAGCGCCGCGAGCGTGAGCTTGTCGGCTCGGAGCGCGCGTTGCAGCGGGTGACGCCGCAGCCGCTCGACGAGATCGGCACCTCCTACGACGATTCCCGCCTGCGGCCCGCCGAGCAGCTTGTCTCCCGAGAAGCAGACGAGATCGGCGCCCGCGCGAAGGCTCTCCGCGGGAGTCGGCTCGTCTCCGACCGGAGCGAGCGCGCCGGAGCCGAGGTCGTCGACGAGAGGCACCTCGTGGCGGCGCGCGATCTCGGCAATCTCTCCCAGCGAAGGGCGCTCGGAGAAGCCGACGACCCGGAAGTTCGACTGGTGCACGCGGAGCAGGAGCGCTGTGTCCGAGCCGATCGCCCGCTCGTAGTCGGACGCGTGCGTGCGGTTCGTCGTCCCGACCTCGACGAGACGCGCACCCGACCGCGCCAGCACGTCCGGAATGCGGAAGCCGTCGCCGATCTCGATCAGCTCGCCGCGCGAGACGACGACTTCGCGCCCTTCCGCGAGAGCGGCGAGCGCGAGGAGGACTGCGGCTGCGTTGTTGTTGACCACCAGCGCCGCCTCTGCACCCGTCAAGCGTTGGAGAAGACCCGCGAGGTGATCCTGGCGCGAGCCGCGCGCACCGGACTCGAGGTCGTACTCGAGATTGGAGTAGCCGCTGCCGACCTCCGCCACCCGAGCGAGCGCGGCGTCCGCCAGCGGTGCGCGGCCGAGATTCGTGTGGACGAGAACTCCGGTCGCGTTCAGGACACGCCGGAGCGACGGCCGGCGAGCGCGCTGCAGCTCGTCCACGACTCGGTCGGGCAAGGACCCGGGCTCACGCCCGTCCCTGATCTCCTCTCGCGCCTGCTCGAGGACGGTGCGAGCCGCCGCGACCGCGAGCTCGTGCGGGAACGTCGAGATCCGCTCGTCGCGGAGCACGTCGTCGACGGACGGGAGGTCGCGGAGTCTCACGCAGAGAGTGTAGGAACGAGCCCGCGCAGGAGTGCCGTCAGCGTCGGAGCGGCCTGCCGCCCGACCTCGAGCACGACCTCGTGGTCGACCTTCTCGGGCAGGACACCCGCGGCCATGTTCGTGACCACCGAGAGCCCCAGGCAGCGGATGCCGAGGTGCCGCGCAGCGATCACCTCCTGCACGGTCGACATGCCGACGAGGTCGGCGCCGATCGCGCGCATGAAGCGGATCTCCGCCGGTGTCTCGAACTGGGGGCCCAACCAGGCGCCGTACACGCCCTCGGCGAGGTCGAAGCCGAGGCCGGCGGCCACCTCGCGCGCACGAGCCCGAAGCTCCGGGTCGTAGGCGTCGCTCATGTCCGGGAAGCGCGGGCCGAGAGCGTCGTCGTTCGGGCCGACGAGCGCCGACGCCCCCTGCAGGTTGACGTGGTCGGAGATGGCGACGATCTGCCCGGGCCGGAAGTCGGCGGCGATGCCGCCCGCGGCATTCGTCACGACGAGCGAGCGGATGCCGAGCGCACCCAGCACGCGCACGCCGAAGACGACGCGATCGGCGCCGATTCCTTCGTACAGGTGCGCCCGGCCCTGCATCACGACGACAGGGCCGTCTTCGAGCGTCCCGAGCACCAGCACGCCCGAATGCCCGACTGCCGTCGAGACGGGCCAGCCGGGGATCTCCGCGTAGGGGATCGCGACCGCGTCCGTCAGCTCGTCGGCGAGCCCACCGAGCCCGCTCCCGAGGACGATGCCGACGCGCGGCTCGACTCGGGTCTCCTCTCGGATGCGGGCAACCGCGTCCTCGACGCCCTGACCGGCGCTCACGTATAGCCCTCGGCGCGGCGCGCGTCGTACCGAGACACGATCATCTCCACCGCGTCGGCCGAGTCGTCAGTGACGTACAGACGCTCGAGATCCTCCAGCGAGATGAGCGCGTCGTCCAGCATCTCGTCGCGCACCCAGTCGAGGAGCTCGTCCCAGTAGTCGCTGTCGAAGAGGACGATCGGGAAGTCGCCGATCTTGCCCGTCTGGACGAGCGTGAGCGCCTCCCACAGCTCGTCCTGTGTCCCGAACCCGCCCGGGAAGATCACGAAGCCCTCCGCCGCCTTCACGAACATGACCTTCCGGGCGTAGAAGTGGTCGAAGGTCATCGCGATGTCGCACCACGCGTTCACGCCCTGCTCGTGCGGCAGCACGATGTTGAAGCCGACCGACAGACCGTCGCCCTCCTTGCAACCGCGGTTCGCCGCTTCCATCACGCCCGGACCGCCGCCCGTCACCACGGCGAAGCCGGCCTCGGCGAAGGCACGCCCCGTCGCCCGTGCCCGCTCGTAGGTCGGAGTCCCCTCGAGCACCCGTGCCGAGCCGAAGATCGAGACGGCCGGGCGGTCGATCTTCTGTATCTCCTGGAACCCGGCGAGGAACTCGGCGGCTATGAGCGAGACGTCGCTCGCAAGGGTCTCGTGCGTCCGCCGCAGGAGCCTGCGATCGAGCTGCTGCTCTCCCATGTCGACTCAGAAGTCTCGTTCGACGTAGGTCGCCGACATCGCGAGTGCGAGCACGACCACGAGGCCCAGGTAGACGACGGCCACCGTCGCCCGTTGACCGACGGTCAGGCGGTAGTAGTCGCCGGCCTGGCCGCGCTCGCGCCAGCGCCGCCAGAGGTCGAGCCCGCCGAGAACGACGATCAGGATCAGAATCGGGTTCGGCGCGACGACGACCAGCCCGACCATCAGCAGCAGCCCCAGGAACCAGAAGGCGGGATGCAAGGCACCTGCAGCGCGCCCGCCGTCCAGCGGAACGATCGGGATCAGGTTGAAGAGGTTGAGGAAGAAGCCGACGAACGCCAGCCCCATGAGGATCTCGGAGCCGGCCGCTTCCGCCGCGACCCAGCAGACCGCCGCTCCCACGGAGCCGAGAATCGGGCCCGCGAGCGCGACGCGCGCCTCCTTCCAGGCGTCGTCGGGGAGCTCCTTCATCCCGATCACCGCGCCGAGGAACGGGATGAACAGCGGCGCGCTCGCGGGAACCCCTTGCCGCCGCAGCTCGAGGACGTGCCCGAGCTCGTGCACGAAGATCAGCAGCACGAACCCGACGGCGAACGGGAGACCCCACAGCCAGGCATAGGCGGCGACGGACACGAGCATCGAGATCCCCGTCGTGAAGACCTTCAGCTTGAGGATGAGCCCGCCGAACTTGACGATCAGGAAGCCGAGCGCGATCAGCGGGGCGACGAGCTTCCTGAGGAGGTCGCCGAGCCCCGACCTCGGCCGCATCGGCTCGTACCCACGCTCGCCATCCTCCGAGGGCTCGGGTACGGGGAAGCTCCGCGCCTCCGGTGCGTCGACCGGCTCGTACTGCGCGTCCGAATCGCGGTCTACGACCCCTGGCCGATCCACTCTTCACCTCCGAGGTACGTCTCCTTCTTCCAGAGCGGGACGGTGACCTTCAGCTCGTCGATCGCCTCGCTGCAGGCCGCCAGCGCTGCCTGCCGGTGCGGGGCCGAGACCGCGATGACGACGCTCGTCTCGCCGATGTCGACCCGCCCGATCCGATGGTGGATCGCGACCTTCGAGAGCTCGTGGCGCCCCTTGAGCTCCTCGGCCAGCGTCGCCATGACCTGCTCCGCCATGCCCTCGTAGGCCTCGTACTCGAGGTGGAGCACGTCGCGCCCGCGAGAGTGCGCGCGCGTGGTGCCGACGAAGGTCGCGATGGCACCCGCGCCGTCGTCACGGACCTCGGCGACGGCCGCGTCGAGCGAGAGGGGCGTGTCGGAGAGCCGAAAGTCGCCGCCCGAGACGGGTGGGATGACCGCAACCTCGTCTCCGGCCGAGAGCACCGCGCGCGGCTCGACGTACTCGCGATTGAGGGCGTAGAGGAGCCCGGTCGGCTCCTCTCCGAGCCCGAGCGCCGGCCAGACGTCGGCCACGGTCGCAGCCCGAGTCGACCTCGACGTCGAGGCGTCCCGATCCTGCCCGCTCGCGAAGCGCCGCGAACAACCGCACCTGGATCTGCACGAGAGGAGCGTAGCCAGCGGTTGCCTCGCTGCCCGTGACATGTTAGGTCCCGTGGGTGGCAACCGCCCTCACCGGCGTGAACCTCAACGAGCAGGTGTACGACGAGCTGCGCCGGCGCGTCCTCGCGCGGGAAAACCCGCCCGGAGGCAAGATCAGCCTGCACGCCCTCGCGGACGAGCTCGGCGTCTCGCGCAGTCCGGTGCACCACGCGCTGACGCGCCTCGTCTCGGAGGGCCTGCTCACCGTGAAGCCCCGGCGCGGCTACTTCGTCACGCCCGTCACCGCCGAGGCGCTGGCAGAGGGCTACGACGTGCGGCTCGCACTGGAGCTGCTGGCGGCGGAGCGTTCGGTGGGACGGCTCGAGCAGTCGGAGGTCGAAGCGCTCGCCTCGCTCTCGGACGCGACCGAGGATGCGATCTCGCACGAGGAGTGGGACTCCGCGAACGCCGCGTTCCACGAGTACCAGATCGACCTTGCCGGAAACGCGCTCCTCTCCCGTTTCTACCGCGACCTGTCCGTGAACCTGATGATGCAGGTGCTCCGCGGCGGCCGCGTCGAGGGCCACGCGAACCTCGTCACCGAGCACCGCCGCATCGTCGACGCCTTCGGATCGGGCGAGCTCGACGCCGCAGAGGCGGCCATTCGCGGTCATATCGACACGGGCCGCCGGATCGCGCTCGAGGCGATCGAGCGCGCCGGCGGCGAGCTGTGAGCCTCTAGACCAGAGCCGGCTCGGGCAGCGGCAACGCGAGCGGCATCGGCGCACCGATGACGAAGAGCTGCGGGCCGCCCTCCTCGAACGGGCGCTCGAACGTCGACACGACCGTCGAGCTCGAGAACGTCCCGAAGATGCGAAGGACGTCGTCACCGATGTTTCGCGCCCCGTGAGGGGCCATCGGGGGGACCAGCGCCACCTGATGCGTCCCGAGCTGCCCGACCTCTTCTCCGACCCGAGCTTCTGCCGTGCCCTGCACGACGACGAGGAGCTCCTCGGCGCTGTCCGTATGCAGCGGAAGCTCACAGCCGGGATCGAGCTCGAACAGCACGGTGGCAGTGCTCGCCGTTCCGGTGGCGCTGCTCAGCGGAAAGCTCACGCGCAGGCCGGGGCCGGCGGGGATGAGCTCGAAATCGTCGAGATCGAAGGTGGTCATCGTTCCTCCTTTGGTTGCACAATTATGTGCAACGATTCATAGCCGATCTCGCGCTCGCCGTCAAGTTTCGGAGTACACTGTTGTGCAATGAGTAGGAAGTACGAGCTCAAGCGGCGCGCCGAGCGCCAGGCCGACACACGACGCCGGATCGTCGAGGCCACGGTCGCCCTGCACACGAGCGTCGGTCCCGCGAGGACGACGATCTCGGCCATCGCGGAGCGAGCCGGCGTCGAGCGCCACACGGTGTACGCCCACTTCCCGGACGAGCATCGGCTCCACGCAGCGTGCTCGGCGCACTGGCGCGAGCGCCATCCCTTCCCGGACACCGACGCGTGGACGGCGGCCGACCCGGCTGACCGCCTGCGCCGCGCCCTCGACGACGTGTACGGCTGGTACGAGGAGGTCGAGAACGACATCGCGATCTTCAACCGCGATGCAGCCGTCCACGCGATCACGGCGGAGCTCGTCGGCCGGCGCGAGGGCGTCGTCCGCGGGGCGCAGGACGAGCTCGCGGACGGCTGGCCGCGACGCAAGGCAGTCCGTGCTGCGATCGGTCACGCATTCGACTTCGAGACGTGGCGCTCGCTGACACGCCGGCAGGGCTTGACCCGTAAGCAGGCAGTCGATGCGATGCTCACGTTCGTAGCCGGCGTCTAGCGCCGACACTCCCCGCCGCATCGACCCCGTACGATCCGCGCATGCCGACCGCCGAGGATCGCCGGCTGACCGACTCCGGCATCGAGGTCAAGGCCGTCTATACGGCAGGCGACCTCCCGCCCGCGGCGCTCGAGCCCCCCGGCGAGTTCCCGTTCACCCGGGGCCCGTACGAGACGATGTACCGCGGGCGCCCGTGGACGATCCGCCAGTACGCGGGCTACGGCTCGGCAGAGGAGACGAACGCACGCTTCCGCTACCTCCTCGCGCGGGGCCAGACCGGCCTCTCAGTCGCTTTCGACCTGCCGACGCAGCTCGGCTACGACTCGGACGACCCGCTCGCCGACGGCGAGGTCGGGCGCACGGGGGTCGCGATCGACTCGCTCGCGGACATGGAAGTGCTCCTCGACGGGATCCCGCTCGGCGAGGCCTCGACGTCGATGACGATCAACGCGCCGGCGGCGCTTCTCCTCCTCCTGTACGAGCTCGTGGCCGAGGGCCAGGGCGTGTCGGGCGACAAGCTGCGCGGGACGGTCCAGAACGACGTCCTCAAGGAGTACGTCGCCCGGGGCAACTACATCTTTCCCCCGCGCCCGTCCATGCGGCTCGCGACGGATCTCTTCGCGTACTGCGCCGATCGCGTCCCCAACTGGAACACGATCTCGATCTCGGGGTACCACATCCGCGAGGCCGGAGCGAGCGCTGCGCAGGAGCTCGCGTTCACGCTCGCGAACGGGATCGCGTACTGCGAGGCGGCGGTCGCGGCCGGCCTCTCTCCGGACGCGTTCGGCGAGCGGCTCTCCTTCTTCTTCAACGCGCACAACCACTTCTTCCAGGAGGTCGCGAAGTTCCGCGCGGCGCGACGACTCTGGGCCGAGATCATGCGCGACCGCTTTCACGCGACCAACCCACGCGCGCTCGCGCTTCGCTTCCACGCGCAGACCGGCGGCTCGACGCTGACCGCGCAGCAGCCCGAGAACAACGTCGTGCGCGTCGCCATCCAGGCGCTGTCGGCCGTCTGCGGCGGAGCGCAGTCCCTGCACACGAACTCGTTCGACGAGGCGCTCGCGCTCCCGACCGAGCGCGCGGCGACGATCGCGCTCAGGACACAGCAGATCCTCGCCACGGAGGCCGGCACGACCGACACCGCGGACCCGCTCGGCGGCTCGTACTTCATCGAGACGCTCACCGCCGAGCTGGAAGAGCGCGCCCGCGAGCTGATCGCGCGCGTCGACGAGCTGGGCGGCGCGGTGGCAGCAATCGAGCAGGGCTTCGTCCAGGGCGAGATCGAGGGGTCTGCGTTCCGTCACCAGGCGGAGGTCGAGTCGGGCGAGCGGGTCGTCGTTGGCGTGAACCGATTCACCGACGGCGGCGGCGAGGAGGTGGAGCTCCTCCAGGTCGATCCGGAGATCGAACGGCGGCAACGGGAGCGGACGGCGCTGATCCGCGCGGAGCGCGACGCCGAGAGCCGCCTCGCGCGCGCTCGTCGAGGTTCGGCAGGCGGCAGAGGGCGACGCGAACCTCCTCCCGCCGATACGAGAGGCCCTGCGCGCGCACTGCACGGTCGGCGAGATCTGCGGCGAGCTGCGCGAGCTTTGGGGTACATATGACGCCCAGCATGCGTAGCGGCACCCGTATCGCCATCGCCGCAGCCGCGTTCCTCGCTCTCGCCCTGCCGCTCGCCGCACTCGCAACGGCTCGAGGTGGCTCCGAGACGAGCGCCGCGCCGAGCTTCACCCGCGACGTCGCGCCGGTCATCGCCGAGAAGTGCGCCGGTTGTCATCGCATCGGCGGGATCGCGCCCTTCCCGCTGACGACGGCGAAGCAGATCTCGGCTCGCTCGGACGCGATCGCAGCCGCGGTGCAGGCGGGTGTCATGCCTCCGTGGCCGCCGGGCAGGAGCTCACCTGCCTACGTCGGTCAGAGCGACCGGAGACTGAGCGCCCCTCAGCGCGCGGCGATCCTCGCCTGGGCGAGGGCGGGGGGAAAGATCGACGGCCCCGCGCGCCGGCCGCCGAAGCAGAAACCCCCCGAGGTGCGCCCCGGCGAGACGCTGCTCGACCTGCGGATGCCGGCCGCGTATCGGCCCTCTGCGCCGAAGGGCGTCACCGACGACTACCGCTGCTTCCTTCTCGACCCGAGCCGCTCCGCAGACGGGTTCGTCACCTCGGCCCGGATCGAGCCTGGCCAGGCGAAAGTCGTGCACCACGTGATCCTGTTCCGCGTCGCTCAAACGCAGGTCGCGGCCGCGCGACGCCTCGACTCCGACTCGGCGGGCTCCGGCTGGTCCTGCTTCGGAGGAACGGGTCTTCCGGCCGGGGACGGGGCGGGAATCGCCGACTCGTTGAACAATGCGAACTGGGTCTCGGCTTGGGCACCCGGCTGGGGCGGGAATCGGTTGCCGGAGGGGACGGGCGTCTCGCTGCCCGCCGGGAGCCAGATCGTGATGCAGGTGCACTACAACCTGTTGAACGGACGCGCGCCGGATCGCTCGCGCGCGCTCCTCACCGTCGCACCCTCGTCGGCGGGCATCGAGCCGCTGCAAACCATGCTCCTACCGGGCCCGGTCGAGCTCGCATGTGCGCGAGGCGAGCGCGGCAAGCTCTGCAGCCGGAACGAGGCGCTCTTCGAGCTCACACGGAAGTACGGCGCCGGCGCGGCCTTCGTGCCGGCGGGCCTGCTCATCCTCTGCCGTGGAAGCGCGGCGAGCCCCAAGGCTACTCCGGTCTCGACCTGTGATCGGCGCCTCTCCTCTCCGACGACGATCCGTATCGCGGCCGGCCACATGCACCTGCTCGGCGCGGCCATCAGGATCGAGTTGAACCCCGGGACGCCTCGCGCTCGCGTGCTCCTCGACATCCCGCGCTGGGACTTCCACTGGCAGAACGCGTACGCGCTCGCCCGCCCCGTGCAGGCCGCGCCGGGAGACGTCGTGCGGGTCACGTGCCGCCACGACGTGCACAAGCGGATGCACGGCGGCCACGGCGTTCCGTCGACGCCGCGCTACGTCCTCTGGGGCGAGGGCACGACGGACGAGATGTGCCTCGGAATCCTCCAGGTGACGCGCGGGTAACGCCCTGCGCATTCTCCTCGTCTCGCAGATGTACCCGGGGCCAGCCGATCCGGACCTCGGCGTGTTCGTCGCCAACCTCGAGCGTGAGCTCGCCGCCCGCGGCCACGAGCTCGAGCGTGCCGTCGTCGACCGCCGGCGCGGAGGGCGACGGCGTCACCTCGCTCTCGCATGGGACTCGCTTCGCGCCGCGCGTCGCTTTCGGCCCGACGTCGTGTATGCGCACTTCCTCGTCCCGGCGGGCCTCGTCGCGGCGCTGACCTCGCGCGCCCCATTGGTCGTGACGGCGCACGGACAGGACGTCGCCAACATCGGGACGCTGCCCGGAACGGGTGCAGCCACTCGTTTCGTCGTCGATCGCGCCGCGACGGTCGTCGCCGTCTCGGAGTGGCTGCGAGCGCGTCTGTCGGCCGCCATCCCGTCAGCTGTAGGGAAGACCGAGGTGATCGACTGCGGCGTCGACCGCGAGCGCTTCGCGCCGTCCGATCAGGCTGCGGCACGCGACCGATTGGGCTGGAATCCGGACGGCACGGCGTTCCTCTGCCTCGGAGGCCTCACCGAGCGCAAGAACGTCCTCCGGCTCGCCCGGGCGTTCGCGCGCCACGGTGAGGGCGCACTGGCCTTCGTCGGCGACGGCCCATTGCGATCCGCACTCGAAGGGCGCCCTGGGGTGCGCCTCGTCGGGCGCGTCCCCCACGACGACGTCCCCGCCTGGATCGCCGCATCCGATGTCGTCTGCCAACCGAGCCTCGAGGAGCCATTCGGGCTCGCGACGCTCGAGGCGATGGCGTCGGGGCGCTCGGTAGTCGCGACGAAGCTCGGCGGCCCGCCCGAGTTCGTGACGCCCGAGGCCGGTGTGCTCGTCGACCCGACCGACGAGGACGCGCTCGTCGCTGCTCTCGACTCCGCGGCCGCGCTCGCTCGGCCGAACCTCGCAGGCCGCGAAGCGTCGGCGGAGCACGACGTCAGGCTGCAGGCGGAACGGGTGGAGGCGATTCTGGAGCGAGCCGCTCGAGGTCGGCGAGCCTGAGCTCGACGAGCGGCCGCACCGTCTCCTCCAGACCAGCCTCGCGCGCCACGGCGAGCGCCTCCTCGTAGCTCGCGCGCACCTTCTCCGGGGCGACGCCCTGCTTGAGTCGGTTGTCCCCGGTGACGAGGAGCTTCTGGATCCGCTCGCGAGCGTCGTCGTCCATCGGAGGAGCGTAGCCCCGCTGCTATCCTCGCGCGTCCATGGTGATCGCAGTCTGGCTCCAGATCTCGGCCGTGGTTCAGGTGATCCTGAGCGCGGCTGTCATCACGCTCGTGCTCATGCACTCGGGCCGCGAGGCGGGCATGGGCGGGCTCGGCTTCACGCCGCACTCGCAGGGAGGCACGCACATCGTCGAGCAGAACCTCACTCGCCTGACGGTCGTCGTCGCGACGGTGTTCACCCTGAACACCGTCCTGCTGTTCCACCTCCTCTAGAATTTCCCCACGCGCGCGCTGGTGGCGGAATTGGTAGACGCGCTAGGTTGAGGGCCTAGTGGCCACTTAGGCCGTGGAGGTTCAAGTCCTCTCCAGCGCATGAGTCACGAAGGCGGCGGCGAGCCGCCTTCGTGCATTGTCGGGCCATGCACATGTACTCGGACCTCGCGCCCTGGTTCCATCTCCTGACGCACCCGTCCGACTACACGGACGAGGCGGAGTTCGTCACGCGCGTCGTCGACGAGGTCGTCGAGGGGGACGCGCGAACGCTCCTCGAGCTGGGCTCGGGCGGCGGCAACAACGCGTCGCACCTGAAGGCGAGGTTCGAGTGCACGCTGACGGATCTCTCGCCCGAGATGCTCGCGCTCTCAGAGACGCTGAATCCCGAGTGCGAGCACGTCCAGGGCGACATGCGCACCCTGCGGCTCGGGCGTACGTTCGACGTCGTCTTCATCCACGACGCCGTCTCGTACCTGACCACTGAGGACGACCTGCACAGCGCGATCGAGACCGCAGCGATCCATGTGCGCCCCGGCGGTGTCGTCATCCTCACGCCCGACGCGACGACGGAGATCTTCAAGCCCGGCACCGATCACGGCGGCCACGACGGTGACGACGGACGGAGCCTCCGCTACCTCGAGTGGACGCACCCTCTCGAGTCGCCTCACGCTTCGACATACGACGTCGACTACGTGATCGCAGTGCGGTCGGAGGGCGAGCCTCTCCGCATCGTCCACGACCGGCACACGCTCGGTGTCTTTCCAGAGGCGACCTGGAAGCGCCTTCTCGCCGACGCCGGCCTCGAGCTCGTGGACACGACCGTCGAGAACCCGTTCGAGCTCGAGCAGGCCGCGTTCGCAGCCCGCCGTCCTCCTTGACGTCGTCCGGGAGGACCTCTACTCTCCACGGCGAACATACGTTCGTCCCCAAACATTGGAGAGCCCGATGCTGACGACACGTCAACAGGAGATCTGGCAGTTCCTCGCCGACTACGTCGACGATCACGGCTATCCACCGACCGTGCGTGAGATCGGCGACGCCGTCGGCCTGGCGTCCCCTTCGACCGTCCACGCGCATCTCGCGAACCTCGAGCGTGCCGGCCTCCTGCGCCGCGATCCGACGAAGCCGCGGGCGATCGAGCTCGTGGGGCGCACGCGGACCGCGACAACCGGCACTCGCGATGCCGCTACTCCTCTCCTCCCGCTCGTCGGGCGGATCGCAGCCGGCGGCCCTCTGCTTGCAGAGGAGGCGATCGAGGACGAGATCGCCGTTCCCGAGCCTCTCGGCCGCAATGCCGACTTCCTGCTCCGCGTCCAGGGCGAGTCCATGATCGAAGCCGGGATCCTCGACGGCGACATCGTCGTCGTCCGCAAGCAGGACGATGCCCGCCCCGGCGAGGTCGTCGTCGCGCTCGTCGGCGACGACGAGTCCGCGGACGAGGCGACCGTCAAGACCTTCTACCGCGAGAAGGACGGACGCATTCGCCTGCAGCCGGAGAACAGCTCGCTCGAGCCGCTCTATCCGAGCAACGTCCGAATCCTGGGGAGGGTCACGGGAGTCTTCAGGAGCCTCGGATGACGGTCGCACCTCTCAACCGCACGCTCGACCAGGAGCTGACCGCGCTCGTGCGCGGCGTCAGTCTCGAGTGCCTCGTCTGCGGCGAGTTCGTCCTCCACGTCCGCGGCGCGCTCGCCTGTCCGGAGTGCCGGACGATACTCGCCGAGAGCGAGCAACAGATCCCGACGATCGAGCTACCATCGGCGATGCAGGCCGGGTGACCGCGGGCCTCCTCCGGGAGGCTCGAGGAAAGTCCGGACACCGCAGGGCAAGGACGCTGGGGAGACCCAGGCGGCGAAAGCCGACGGAAAGTGGAACAGAAAGGAGACCGCCTGCCTCGGGCAACCGGGGCCGGTAAGGGTGAAACGGTGGGGTAAGAGCCCACCAGCGGTCGTGGCGACACGGCCGGCTCGCCAAACCCCGTCCGGTGCAAGGTGAAGCAGGCTCCGTTGACGCGGCCCGCCGAGGAGCCGGGTGCACCGCACAGAGAGATGGTCACCCTCGACAGAATCCGGCTTACAGGCCTGCTACGGGAAAGCCCTGTATCTGCGGGGCTTTCCTATTAGTGGCCCCGACGCCAGGCGCACACTCAGCCCAGGAATGTGTCGGCTGCAGCCAACGCCTCGTCCAGGACTGCCAGACCGGTCACGGCGTCGCGGTCGCTCACGTTAAGCGGTGGCGCGACATGGACGCGGTTGCCGAGGATCAGTGGTAGCAACCCTCGGCCGAGGCACACCTTGGCAACGGCGGTCATCGGAGCGTTCGCCTCGCCGGTGGCGCCGACCGCAACGAGCGGCTCCTTGGTCTCCCGGTCGCGGACGAGCTCGACGGTCCACAGTGCGCCGATCCCACGAACGTCGCCCACGGAGGGGTGAGTCTCTGCAAGCTTCTCGAGCCCGGGCCCAAGGATGTCGGCGCCGAGGCGCGAAGCTGCCGCGACAGTACCCTCGTCGTGCATGGCTCCGATGGCGCCAACCGCAGCTGCACACGCGAGCGGGTGTCCACTGTAGGTGAGCCCCACTGGATAGGGGCGCTGGGTGAACGTCTCGTAGATCGCATCGCCGACCAGCACGCCGCCGAGTGGCACGTACCCGGAGTTGACGCCTTTCGCGAAAACCATGAGGTCGGGGGCGACGCCGCCGTGGTCCATGCCGAACCAGGCACCCGTGCGGCCGAAGCCGACGAGCACCTCGTCGGCGATGAAGACGATGCCATGACGGGTGCAGAGATCTCGGACGCCGCGTAGATATCCGACGGGCGGCACGATGACTCCCGAGCTGCCGGTCACCGGTTCCAGGATGAGCGCGGAGATCGTCGACGGGCCCTCGAGAAGGATCACCTGCTCGAGATGTGCGAGGGCCTGCTCGCACTCTTCCTCGGGTGTGGTCGATCCGAACGCCGAGCGGTACAGGAACGGGCCGAAGAAGTGGACCGCGCCTGCCGCGCCGGTGTCCGAGGCCCAGCGGCGCGGGTCACCGGTGAGGTGGATCGAGGTCGTCGTCGAGCCGTGGTACGAGCGGTAGGCCGCGAGCACCTTCGGTCGCCCGGTGTGTACGCGAGCCATACGCACCGCATGCTCGACGGCCTCCGTGCCGCCCGTGGTGAAGAGCACGTGCCCGAGGCCCTCCGGGGCGACCTCGACGATCAGGCGCGCCGCTTCCCCACGGACATCGGATGCATGGCCGGGTGCGAGCGTGCAAAGCTGGTCGGCTTGTTGCTTGATAGCGGCGACGATGCGCGGATGCTGGTGCCCGAGGTTGGTGAAGACCAGTTGCGAGCTGAAGTCCAGGTAGCGGCGGCCGTCGACGTCGATGACGTAGCTACCGGAGCCGCCAACGAAGTTCAGCACGTCGCGCGGCCCTTGCACCGTCCACGGATGAAAGACCAGCTCGTCGAGATCCATGGCGTGCTCCGTTGCTTCAGCGATCATCGATACCACCCTAGTCCGCCGGGTCGCGCGGGAACCCGGGCGTTCGGCTCGGTGCCACCCGCGCAAACGCTAGACGACATGCAATCGTCCGGCGCCGGCGTCGACCGCGCGAAGCGGCCAGAGTCGGTGGATCACAGGTGCATCACGCCTGCGGCGGCTGAAGGACCCGCACCCTCTCGGGGTCCGCGAGCCGCGACGCCGCCCGCCGGCGTTCGTCGGCCTGGCGGCTAGCCGGGGCGAACGCGCTCCAGGCAAACCAGCGCCCGAAGGCGCGCTGGAGCACCCTCGGACCGCTCAGCGTCAGCTCGCGCGCCCGCATCGCGCCACCCAGCTCGGCGCGCCCGAGGTAGACGCGGTAGAGGGTGGCGGTGTCGACCCCGACCTTGAGGTCGACGTCGAACCCGGGATGCTGGAGACAAACGGAGACCTCCGAGCGCTCGAGCACCATCCAGTAGCGCTTCGCAGGATCGCGAAAGTCGAACTGGACGACGGTGCGATCCGGGGGAAGCTGCTCGCGATCGACGTGGCGGGCCATCCAGACGATCAGGAGGTCGGGGTCGAGCTCCTCGGGCCGGGGATCGGTGAACGACCAGGTAACCCCCCACTCCCCGAGCGCCTGCACGACCGCCTCCAGATCGCGGCCGGCAAGCGTCAGACGATACTCGAGCGTCCTGCCCTTCGGACCTGTACGACGCTCGATGATCTCGGCCCGCTCGAGCGAGCGCAGGCGGTCCGTGAGGACCGAGCGCGAGATCCCCGGCAAGCCACGTTGGAGCTCATTGAAGCCGCTCGCGCCGCCCAGCAGCTCACGCACGATCAGCAACGTCCACCGGTCGCCGAGGACCTCGCTCGCCTTGGCGATCGGACAGTACTGTGCGTAGCTCCGCATGCTCCGGGAATGCTAGCCCCGGATTCGCGCTAAGTTCGGAATTCGAACCACTTGGTTCGAAACTCGGTCTAGTTCGATCGCGACGCATCCGCATACCGTGGCCGCATGGCTACGAAAACGGTAAGTGTGGCGACGGCCACCGACGACGAGCGGCTACGAAACTCCCTCCAGGGCCCGGTGATCGGCCCCGATGACGAAGACTACGACGAAGCCCGCTCGATCTGGAACGGCGCCATCGACCGCCGCCCAGCCTGCATCGCCCGCTGCACCGGCGTCGCCGACGTCGTCGCCGCGGTCCGGTTCGCCCGTGAGCGCGCTCTGCCGGTTGCCGTGCGCTCCGGTGGCCACGGCGTCGGCGGACATGCGCTCTGTGACGGAGGGCTCGTGATCGACCTCTCGCCGATGAAGGGAATCCGAGTCAATCCTGCGACGCGCACCGCGCGCGCTGAGGCCGGCGTGCTCTGGGGCGAGCTCGACCGCGAGACGCAGGTCTTCGGGCTGGCGACGGTCGGCGGGATCGTCACCCACACCGGGATCGCGGGCCTGACGCTCGGCGGGGGCATCGGCTGGCTGATGCGAAAGTACGGCGCCACGGTCGACAACCTTCTCTCCGCGGACGTGGTGACCGCGCAGGGCGAGATCGTCACCGCGAGCGAGGAGGAAAACCCCGATCTCTTCTGGGCGATCCGCGGCGGCGGCGGCAACTTCGGCATCGTCACCTCGTTCGAGTACCGACTACACCCGGTCGGCCCGATCGTCCTCGCGGGACCGGTCTTCCACCTCATGGAGGACGCCCCGGATGTCCTGCGCTTCTACCGCGAGTTCATCGCCGCGGCCCCGGACGAGCTGACCACGATCTTCGAGCTGGAGGTGGCGCCGCCGGTCCCGTTCCTGCCGGAGGAGGTGCATGGCAAGCCGATCCTGATGGTGGGCGCCTGTTACGCGGGGTCTCCGGACGAGGGCGCCGAGGTCGTCCGCCCGCTCAAGCAGTTCGGCCGCCCGATCGCCGACCTGCTCGAGCCGAAGCCCTACACGGCCTTGCAGTCGATGTTCGACCCCTTTGTGCCGCACGGCTGGCACCGCTACTGGAAGTCGGTCGAGCTACCGCCGCTTACCGATGATGCGATCGAGGCGCTCGTCGAGCACGCATCAGTGCAAACCTCGCCCAAGTCCTACTGCATCGTCCTCCAGCTCGGCGGGGCGCTGGCCCGCGTGGGTGAGGACGAGACGGCCTTCAGCCAGCGCGATACAGCCCACAACGTCGCCATCAACGCGGTCTGGACCGCGGAGGATCCGGACGCAGAACGCCACATCGCCTGGGCGCGGGACTTCTACGACGCGTTGCACCCGCACGCCGGCGGGCGTGTTTATGTGAACTTCCTCGGCGAAGAGGGCGGCGACCGTGTCCGCCAGGCCTATGGCCCGCGAAACTACGAGCGGCTGGTCGAGCTCAAGCGCGCCTACGACCCGACCAACTTCTTCAGGCTCAACCAGAACATCGAGCCCTGAACGCCCGAGGCCTTCACTCACAGTCCCGTTACGATCGAGTCGTGGAACACGCCGTTCACGACCGCGGTGGGCGGCCGACGGACGCGCCGATCGACCGGAGCGAGCACGAGCTCGCGGACTGGGAGATCCTGATGGACGCGATCGTCGGGGCGCTTTCGGGCAGTGGCGTGATGAACGTCGACGAGCTCAGGCGCGGCATCGAGAGCATGCCTCCGCGCGAGTACGAGGAGGCGTCCTACTACGAGCGCTGGCTCTACTCGGTCGAAACGATCCTGGCCGAGAAAGGCGTGCTCACCCCGGGCGAACTCGACGAACGCGTCGCACGATGAGATTCGCACCGGGCCAACGCGTGCGCGTCGCCGCTCGCTCGCACGACGGACACCATCGCACTCCCGCCTACCTCAAGGGCAAGTACGGGACGATCGAGCGTGCCCACGCGCCGTTCACCAATCCCGAGACGCGCGCCTACGGAGCGGACGGGCTGCCCGAGCAGCATGTCTATCTCGTCGAGTTCGAGCAACGCAATGTCTGGCCCGGTTATCCGGGGCCGCCGGGCGACCGGCTCCTCGTGGACGTCTTCGAGCACTGGCTGGAGGACACGGCATGACGCACGACCACAATCATGACCACGACCACGACCCGATCACCACTGGCGACGAGTCGCCAGTCGCGACGCGGGTGCGTGTGCTCGAGGAGCTCCTCGTCGAGAAAGCCGTCGTCGACCGCTCCGATCTGCGTAGGAGGATGGACTGGCTCGTCTCGCGATCACCCGCCGACGGAGCGCGCCTCGTGGCGCGCGCCTGGGTCGACGACGACTTCAAGGCACGGCTCCTCGCCGACGCCCGCGCAGCAACGCTCGAGCTCGGGCTGGATCCGGGGCCGTCGCCCGTCGTGGTTGCGCTCGAGAACACGGCCGACGTCCATCACGTCGTCGTCTGCACGCTTTGCTCGTGCTACCCGAAGGCGCTGCTCGGCCCGCCGCCCGAGTGGTACAAGAGCCTGTCCTACCGTTCCCGAGCAGTATCCGATCCACGCGGCGTGCTCCACGAGTTCGGGGTGGAGCTCGACGACGACACGGAAGTCCGCGTCGTCGACTCGACCGCAGACATCCGCTATCTGGTCATCCCGCGCCGTCCCACGGGAACCGAGTCATCCTCAGAGGATGACCTGGCTCGCCTCGTTACCCGCGACTCCATGATCGGAGTCGCACTGCCTCAGGCCTGACCCGCCGCCGAGGCGAACCCCTCGAGCGCCGCTTCGACGAGATCGGGGAGCGTGTCGAGGTTGTAGCCGCCCTCGAGCACAGCCGCGACCTGCGGTGCCATCGCCCCGCAACGACGAGCGAGATCGCGGTAACCGTCCGCGGTCATCCGCATGTCTGCGAGCGGGTCGTCGCGGTGCGCATCGAAGCCCGCGGACACGAGGACGAGGTCCGGCTCGAACGCCCGGACGGTCGGCTCGACGAGCTCGTCGAATGCGGCGGCGTACCCCAAGTCGCCCGACCCGGCCTCCAGTGGGACGTTCAGAGTGTCCTCGTCGCTCGTGCCCGGCCCGCCGGAGCCCGGCCAGAAGGGCCACTGGTGCAGCGAGACCACCAGAACCGACGGGTCGCCGCGAAACAGCGCCTCCGTCCCGTTTCCGTGGTGGACGTCGAAGTCGACGATCGCCACCCGCTCGAGCCCGAGCGCGGCCTGCGCGTGGCGCGCTGCGATGGCGACGTTGTTGACGATGCAGAAGCCCATTGCCGTCGCCCGCAATGCGTGATGCCCGGGAGGACGCACGAGAGCAAAACCGCCGGTCTCGACCGCGGACACGCAGCACCCGGCGGCCAGGCATGCCGCCTCCCACGTCGTGGCGCTCGCGGGCGTGTCCGGATCGAGCATGACGTTCTCGTCGATCCCTTCGATCGAGTCGAGGTAGCCGGGATCGTGGACGCGCTCGATGGCCTCACGGGCGGCAGGCGATCCGACGACGAAGTCCGGGAATCGCTCGTGCAACAACGTGAGCCGAGCCCGGCTCTCCGGATGCGCCGGCTGACAGGGATGGAGCTCCGCGAGCGCCTCGTGGCTGATCACGTCCACGTGCGCGCCTCCGTGAACTTCCTCGCGACACCTGGGAGCCCGAGCTCGCTCGCGTATGCCGCAGCCGCGTCCCAATCGGGCGAGGCGTCTGGCAGCGGTGGAAGTGGCGCAGCCCGATCCATCGTCGCAATCGAGCGGTACAGGCGCAGCGCCTCAGCCTCGTTCGCGAACCGCCCTTCCGCGAGCATCGCATCGAGCGTCCCGTATTGCGCGAGCAGGTCGGCAGCACGCTTCTGCCCGATTCCTCTCGCGCCAGGGATGCGATCCGACGGATCGCCACGCAGGGCGATGAAGTCGGTCACCTGGCCGGGATCCACGCCGTAGCGCTCGCGCACTTCCGCAGGGCCGATTCGAGCTGGAGCCTCGCCCCGGACGGGTTGAAGAATCGTCGTCGCACCACTCGCGAGCTGGAATGCGTCCCGGTCGGAGGTGGCCACGAGTGCTTTCCCACCGGCCGCCTCTTCCCGAGCGGCCGCGGCCGCAAGGAAGTCGTCGGCCTCGTACCCGGGTGCCTTCGCCACTCCGAGGCCCGTCGAGGCGACGACGAGCGGAAGGAGTGCGAGCTGCTCCAGCAGCTCGTCATCGAACTCGCGTCCGCTCTGGTACGCCTCGAGCGCGGTGTGACGGTACGTGGGCACCTCGAGTGTGTCCCAGGCCACGAGCACCGTGCGTGGTCGCTCGTCCTGCCACAGGCGAAGGAGCATGTTCGTGAACCCGACGATCGCGTTCCCCGGTCCTCCGTCCTGCCTCCGCATCGACTTCGGGAGGGCGTGGTACGCGCGATGTGCGAACGAGTCGCCGTCGACTGCGAGCAGCGGCCTCACGACAGCGAACGCTCCAGACCGCCGATCGCATCGCGGAGCCGCTCCGTCGCAGCCCGTGCCGCCTCGTCACGCGGCAGCGAGCGAAGATCCTCGAGCTCGATCGGCGGCCCGTACGAGACGCGGAGCGGCCCGAGGCGAGACAGCCGGTCCGTTCCCGCGATCCCGGCGGGGACGAGCGGCACCTCGGCTTCGAGCGCGATGCGCGCGGCACCCGAATGCCAGCGCGCCTCGTGCCGCTTCACGATGCCTTTCCGCCTGCGCGTCCCCTCGGGGAACATGACGACAGCATTGCCTTCCCGCGCAAGGGCGACCGCCGTCTCGAGCGCCTCCTCGTCGCGCTCGCCTCGCCGGACCCGGAACCCGCCACCTGCGGTGACGATCACGCCTAGGGGAAACCAGAACAGCTCCGACTTCGCCATGAACCGGAAGAACCTCTTGGGGTAGAAGGGGATCGCGAGCGGCCACGGATCGAAGTTCGACCAGTGGTTCGCGGCGAGCACGAAACCCCCGTCTCGCGGCACGTTGACAGTGCCCGTCGCACGATGCCGAAACGCGACCTTCACGATCGGCCAGCTCAACCCCCCGACGAGGAGGTAGAGCCAGCTCGGACGGGGCGGCCGGGACACGCGAAGCAGTATCGCGCGCCGGTGACCGTATTCCGCAGCGCTAAGGTGTCGCGCCGATGGGCAAGAGCCTGGTCATAGTGGAGTCCCCTGCGAAGGCGCGAACGATCGCCGGCTACCTCGGGAACGACTACGCGGTCGAGTCGAGCATCGGGCACGTCCGCGACCTCCCCAACCGCGCCTCGGACGTCCCCGAGGCACAGCGAAAGCGTTTTGGGGCGCTCGGTGTCGACGTCTCGAAGGGCTTCGAGCCCTACTACGTCGTCGACCCGAAGAAGAAGAAGGTCGTCACTGAGCTGAAGAAGAAGCTCGCGAGCGCCGACGAGCTCCTGCTCGCGACCGACGAGGACCGCGAAGGCGAGGCGATCGCCTGGCACCTCGTCGAGCTGCTCAAGCCCAAGATTCCGGTTCGGCGCATGGTCTTCCACGAGATAACAAAGGACGCGATCGCCCGTGCGCTCGACGAGACGCGGAGCATCGACGCGCGGCTCGTCGACGCACAGGAGACGCGACGCATCCTCGATCGGCTGTACGGATACGAGGTCTCCCCCGTCCTGTGGAAGAAGGTAACGCGCGGCCTCTCGGCCGGACGCGTGCAATCCGTCGCGACGCGGCTCGTCGTCGAGCGTGAGCGCGAGCGCATGGCGTTCACCTCGGCCGAGTACTGGGACCTGCTGGCGACGTTCGATCCCGGCGCGTTCCAGGCGCGACTCGTCTCGGTCGCAGGGGCACGCGTCGCGCATGGCAGGGACTTCGACTCGACAGGAAACCTCCGCGGCGAGTCGCTCGTCCGGCTCGACGAGGACGCGGCACGGTCGCTGGCGGCCGGTCTCGAGGGTGCATCCTTCCGGGTCGGCTCGGTCGACGAGAAGCCGTACCGGCGCAAGCCCGCCGCCCCCTTTCGCACCGCAACCCTGCAGCAGGAAGCGAGCCGCAAGCTTCGGTTCTCGGCGCAGACGACGATGCGCGTCGCCCAGCGCCTCTACGAGTCGGGCTACATCACGTACATGCGCACGGACTCGACGACGCTGTCGGAGTCCGCGCTCGACGCAGCACGTGCTCAGGCCAGACAGCTCTTCGGCGACGACCACGTCCCCGAGAAGCCGCGGCGCTACGGGCGGGCGGTGGCGAATGCGCAAGAGGCGCACGAGGCCATCCGGCCCGCGGGCGACACCTTCCGCACGCCCCAGGAGCTCCGCAACGAGCTCGGCCGCGACGAGGTCGCGCTCTACGACCTCGTCTGGAAGCGAACCCTCGCCTCGCAGATGGAGGACGCGCGCGGCCAGACCGTCTCGCTGCGCATCGCGGCGACCAGCTCGTCCGGGGAGAACGTCGAGTTCGGGGCGTCGGGCACGGTCATCACGTTCCGCGGATTCCTGGCAGCGTACGAGCCGGGACGAGACGATCCCGCGGAGGACGACGAAGAGCGCGTCCTGCCGCCGCTCGAGGTCGGGCAGGAGGTCTCGCTGGCGGAGCTCGAGCCCGACGGGCACGCGACGGTCCCGCCTTCCAGGTACACCGAGCCCACACTCGTGCGAGCGCTCGAGGAGCGTGGCATCGGCCGGCCGTCGACCTACGCAGCGATCCTCTCGACGATCGTCGACCGCGGGTACGTGTTCAAGAAGGGCACGGCGCTCGTTCCGACCTTCGTCGCCTTCGCCGTGGTCAACCTCCTCGAACGCCACTTCGAGCAGCTCGTCGACTTCGACTTCACGGCACGCATGGAGAACGACCTCGATCGCATCGCCTCAGGCGAGCGGGAACGCGTGGACTGGCTGACTCGGTTCTACTTCGGGGACGGGACGGACCCGGGCCTCCATCACCTCGTGACCGAGAACCTGGATGCGATCGACGCGCGGGCCGTCAACTCGATCGAGATTCCGGGAAGCGACGCGGTCGTCCGCGTGGGTCGCTACGGGCCGTACCTGCAGCATGGAGAGCAACGCACGAGCCTTCCTCAGGACCTTGCCCCGGACGAGCTCAGCCCGGCGAAGATCACCGAGCTGCTCGCCCAGCCCGACAACAAGCCGCTCGGCACAGACCCGGAGAGCGGGAACGAGATCGTCGTGCGTACCGGACGCTACGGGCCGTACGTGACCGAGGTCCTTCCGGAGGGTGCCGAGGAAAAGCCACGAACGGCATCGCTCTTCTCCTCGATGTCGCCTGATGAGGTCTCACTCGACGACGCGTTGAAGTTGCTCACGCTCCCGCGCGTTGTGGGGGAGATCGACGGCGAGTCGGTCACGGCGCAGAACGGGCGGTACGGGCCTTACGTCAAGCGTGGATCCGAGTCGCGCTCGCTGGAGAGCGAGGAGCAGCTCTTCACAGTGACGCTCGAACAGGCAAGTGCGCTCCTCGCAGAGCCGCCACGGCGTCGCGGCCGTCGTGCCGCGCGCGGACCACTCAAGGAGCTCGGCACCGACGCTTCCAACGGCCGTCCGATCGTGCTTCGCGACGGGCGCTTCGGGCCGTACGTCTCCGACGGAGAGACGAACGCGAGCTTGAGGCGCGGCGACACGCCCGAGGGCATCACCCTGGAGCGGGCGACGGAGCTACTCGCGGAAAGACGCGCTAAGAGCGAGTAAAGGTCACCGTTGGGGGGTTTTCGGCGTCCGTCGAAGGGTTCATGATCTAACTACCCGGAGGCCAGAGCGTCTCAGGGGAAGCGTGAGCCGACAGGCTCATTTCGTTCGCGCCGTGAACCGCAGGCCCGTCGGTGACGGAATAGCAGTCAGGGGGGCTTTCGTTTCGAGCTTGTAACACACGGGAATACCTCGATCGACCTGGAAATAGCCAAAAACACGCCGTAGACTCAGCAGGTTTGTCGCATCTCTCACGGATCGAAAGGACTGAAACACCACGTTGACGCAGAACCAGCTCATCGAACTCTTCGAATCGGAGCACGTAAAGGCGCTCATGGAGCGCGCCGAGGAGCACGGAGGCCAGCTCGAAGCCCCCGAGCTCGAGGCGTTCGTGCTCGAGCACGACATCGGCGAGGAAGACGCCGAGCTCCTTCAGCGCGAGCTCGAGGCGCACAACATCGAGATCACTCAGCCGGATCTCGACGCCGAGAAGGAGGAGGCCGCCGCCGAGAAGCGGTACGAGGCCGGCCCCGTCTCGGGTGCGGCCGACAGCCTGCAGCTCTTCCTCGCGGACGTGGGTCGGCACAAGCTGCTCACGGCGGCCGAGGAAGTCGCGCTCGCCAAGCGCATCGAGCGTGGCGACCCCGTCGCCAAGCGCGTGATGATCGAGTCCAACCTACGGCTCGTCGTCTCGATCGCGAAGGGCTATCGCGGCCTCGGAGTTCCTTTCCTCGATCTCATCCAGGAGGGCACCCTCGGTCTGAACCGCGCGGTCGAGAAGTTCGACTGGCGGCGCGGATTCAAGTTCTCGACCTACGCGACCTGGTGGATCCGCCAGTCGGTGCAGCGCGCCGTGGCGAATCACGCGCGGACGATCCGCGTGCCGGTTCACGTCGTCGAGCGTCAGCAGAAGCTGTCGCGCGCCGCACGCCGGCTCGAGGTGGAGCTCGGTCGTGAAGCGACGAAGGAGGAGCTCGCGGAGGCCACGGGCCTCCCGCTCCAGCACGTCGAAGAGGCGCTCGGCGCCGCTCACGCCTCGGTCTCGCTGAACCAGACCGTCGGCGCGGACGACGAGGGCGAGCTCGGAGACCTCTTCGCCGATCGCGAGGCCGCCGACCCGTTCGACGAGGCGGAGGAGTCGCTCCGCCGCCAGAGCATCCGGCGCGCACTCGACGCGCTCCCGGAGCGCGAGCGGCGCATCCTCGAGCTTCGCTTCGGGTTCGAAGGCGAGCCGTGGACGCTCGAGGCGATCGGTCACGAGCTCGATCTCACCCGCGAGCGGGTGCGTCAGCTCGAGGGCCAGGCGCTCAAGCGCCTCGAGGCTCTCCGAGATCTCGCCGGGTTAGCGGCCTAAGTACGA
Source organism: uncultured Gaiellaceae bacterium (assembly GCA_963802865.1). GTDB lineage: Bacteria > Actinomycetota > Thermoleophilia > Gaiellales > Gaiellaceae > GMQP-bins7. Next base: position 246,589 of record CAWDKB010000013.1, on the reverse strand, counting down.
CTCGAGGTCTGGCCCTTCCCTGGGGTCAGACCTCGACTCCTTCCGAACGGCGTCTTTCCGCCTCCGCGAGCGCGCTCTCGTCGAAGAGGTGGCACTCGACGGTGACGTCGCCCTCGACGACGGGCCGGGGCGCCCTCGGCTCGTGCCACTGCACGTCGACGTGAGCGTTCTCGGCGTGGATGCGTTTCACGCCCGTCCAGAACGGCTCGTCCGCATCCTCCGCACGGACGAGCTCGAGCAGTGTCGTCACATCGGACGCGGTTCGGCCGGACCCCGGCTTCAGTCGTGCGCTGTCCCTCGGTGCATCGAGCACGGAGAGGTCCCCGATGGCGGCCTGCTCGGCCTCGTACTGCTCCTCGGACTGGTGCGCCCACCTCGTCTCGAGCAGGTCCCGCAGGTCGCGCGTCTCCCACCCGCAGACCTCGAACGCCCTCGGGCAGCGCGGGTGGAAGGAGCAACCGAGCGGTGGCTGGGCCGCGTCCGGAACCTCGCCTCGAGGGAGGTCGCGCGGCACGGTCCGAAGCGGGTCCGGCTCCGGAATCGCCCGCAGCAGAGCCTGTGTGTACGGATGCTTCGGATTCGCGTAGATCGCCGCCGCGGGACCGATCTCGACGATTCGACCCAGGTAGAGGATCGCGATTCGATCGCAGAAAAACTTCGCGGTCGCCAGGTCGTGCGTGATGTACAGGTAGGTCAGGTCGAGCTCCCGCTTGAGCTCGAGCATGAGCTCGAGGATCTTCGCCCGCACGCTCATGTCGAGCATCGAGACGGGCTCGTCGGCGACGAGCAGCACCGGGTTGAGGATGATCGCCCTCGCGATCACGGCTCTCTGCTTCTGCCCGCCGGAGAGATCGGAGGGGTACTTCGCCATGAACTGCGCCGCCGGGGCGAGCCCTACGGTCTCGAGCGTCTCGACGATCCTGCGGCGGCGCTCCTGAGCGCTCCCGATCCCGTGAATCTGGAGCGGATGACCGACCGACTGCTCGATCGTCATCGCCGGGTTGAGCGATGCGTGCGGGTCCTGAAAGACGATCTGCATCTCCCGCCGCACCGCGCGAAGCTCGCGCTCGGACATGCGCGTGATCTCCCGTCCGTCGAACTCGATGCTCCCCTCGGTCGCGTGGACCAGCCCGAGCAGCGTGCGGCCGAGCGTGGTCTTGCCGCTCCCCGACTCGCCGACGAGGCCGAGCACCTCGCCCTTGCGTAGCTCGAGCGAGACGTCGTCCACGGCCTTCACGTACCCCGCCTCGCGGCCGAGGAGCCGCTGCACGAAGCTTCCGCGGATCGGGTAGTACGTCTTCAGGCCCTTGATCGAGACGAGGGCCTGGCCGTTCCGCGCCTCTTCAGGCCTCGTCTGCAACGGCGATCTCCTCCCGCTCGAGTGGCGATGTCCCGCCGGCCGGAATCAGCTCCTCGGGGCCGTGCAGCCAACAGAGCGCACGACGGTCGCCGTCGAGACGCTGCTCGACCGGATCCCTCGACGCGCACACCACCATCGCGTCCGGGCAGCGGGGGTGAAAGCGGCATGCCGGCGGTGGATCGATCAGGTCGGGCGGCGCACCCGGAATCGAGTGCAGCTCGGTCGTGTCCAGCGAGATCGTCGAGCGCAGGAGCTCGCGGGTGTACGGGTGCGCAGGATCGGAGAACACGATTCGCGCGGCTCCCTCTTCCACGATCCGGCCGGCGTACATGACAGCAACGTGGTCGCACGCCTCGGCCACGATCCCGAGGTTGTGGGTGATGAGCAGGAGCGCTGTGCCGAAGTTCTGGCGTAGGTCGGCGAGGATGCTGAGGATCTGAGCCTCGACGATCACGTCGAGCGAGGTCGTCGGCTCGTCGGCGACGAGAAGCTTCGGCCGGAGCACGAGCGCGAGTGCGATCATGATTCGCTGACGCATCCCCCCGGAGAACTCGTGCGGGTACTGGCGAAAGCGCGTCGGCGGGATCCCCATCCTTCCGAGGGTCTCCAGCGAGCGCTTGCGTATCTCGCGGTGGCTGAGACCTGTGTCGTGCTGCTCGAGCGTTTCCTTGAAGTGATCCTCGATCCGCATGAGCGGGTTCAGCCGCGTCATCGGCTCCTGGAAGATGAGTCCGAGGTCCGGCCCTCGCAGGCGTCGTAGCTCCTTCGCCGGAAGCCCGACCAGGTTCTTACCTCCGTATACGACCTCCCCGTCCGAGCGCGCGCCTTCCGGAAGGAGCCCGAGGATGCCGCGCCCGAGCGTCGACTTCCCGCAGCCCGACTCGCCGACGAGGCCGAGCACCTCGCCCGCTTCGATGTCGAGCGACACGCGATCGACCGCACGGACGGTGCCGCGAAGCGTGCCGTAGTAGACGCGCAGATCGCGCACCGAGACGACCGGCGCCGACATCAGCGGACCTCGGTGTCCTGGGCCGGCGGGGCATCGAGGTCGACGTCGACCTTCGGGCGCTTCCGCAGCACCGGGTTGATCGTCTCGTTCAGACCCTCGCCGAGCAGCGTCAGGCCGGTGACGAGCAGGACGATGGCGAGCCCCGGAAAGAGACCCGTCCACCAGATGCCCGAGGCCGCGTCGGACACGGCACGCTGGATGTCGTAGCCCCACTCCGCTCCGTCCGTCGGCTGGATTCCGTAACCGAGGAAGCCGAGCGCGGCGAGGGTGAGGATCGCGTCCGCGGCGTTCAGCGTTGCGAGCGGCGGCACGTTCTGCACGACGTTGAAGAAGACGTACTTTCGGATGATCGTGAACGGCTTCGCTCCGAGCGCACGCGCTGCCTCCACGAATGGCTCCTCGCGGATGCTGATCGTGTGGTTCCGGACCACGCGGAAGTAGAGCGGTACGTAGACGACCGTGATCGCAATCGCGGCGGTGAAGATGCCCTGCCCCACCTTGTCCGCGAGCAGGAACGCAATGACGATCGCAAGCAGCAGGAAGGGAACGACGAGGAGCGCGTCCATGAAAAGAACGAGGACACGGTCGAGCTTGCCGCCGAAGTAGCCGGAGAAGAGACCGAGCGGGACGCCGACCGAGATCGAGACGAAGAGCGAGAGGAAGACCACCTTCAGCTCGGTCTGTGTGCCCCAGATGATCCTCGATAGGACATCGGTCGATTGCACGTTCGTGCCCATGAGGTGATCCCTGGAGGGTGCTTCGAGCTGCGGGAAGCGCTGACCGTCGGCGCGGAACGTGTCGAAGTCGTAGGGAGCGATCACGGGCGCGAAGAGCGCGATGAGGACGAAGCCGACAGTGATGCCCGCCCCGAGCCACAGCATCACCCGCGTCATGCCCCGCGCCTCGAAGACGGGGGCGAACGCGCGGCGCACACCCGTCAGCCGACCCGTGCTGGGCACCTGGCCGCTCCGTGTCGGCTCGGCGACGGCCATCAGTACCGGATCCTCGGGTCGATGTACGCGTTCACGACGTCGATGATCAGACTCGCGATCACGACGACGAGCGCGAACACGATGACGATTCCCTGCACGGCCGTGTAGTCGCGATTGCCGAGGTAGTTGAGCAGGGTCAAGCCGATGCCGGGCCAGTTGAACGTGCTCTCGGTGAGCACGGCTCCCGACAGGAGCAGGGCGACCGTCAACCCGACGACTGTGATGACGGGGACGAGCGCGTTGCGAAACGCGTGCTGGTACACGACCGTGTGCTCGTCGATCCCGCGAGCTCGGGCGGCCTCGATGTAGTCGTCCTTCATCGTCCGGATGACGTTGACCCGCACGAGCCGGATGAACACGCCGGCCGTGACCAGGCCGAGCGTGACCGCAGGCAGGATCAGATGCTTGATCACGTCGACGAAGGCGTCCCAGTCGCCCGCGATGAGCGTGTCGACCGTGTACAGGTGGGTGTGCGTCTCGAGGGTCGCGTCCACGAGAGGGCTCGCGCGGTCGGAAGTCGGCAGCCAACCGAGATACGAGCCGAAGAAGAGTTGCGCCATGAGACCGAGGAAGAACACGGGCATCGCGTAGATGACGATCCCGAACAGACGCCCGCCGCCATCGATCCAGGTGTCGCGGAAGCGGCCTGCGAGCAGCCCGAAGGTCACGCCGACGACGACCGCGATGATCATCGCGAAGAACGTCAGCTCGAGCGTTGCCGCTCCGTTCTCCACGATGATGTCGCCGATCGCGCGGCTGTCGGTGGTCGCCACGCCGAAGTCCCCGGTGAGGATGTCACCGAGGTAGTCGAAGTACTGCACCAGGATGGGCCGGTCGTAGCCCAGTTCCTCGCGAATCCGTTCCAGCTCCTCTTGCGGCACACGCCCGCCGAGCGCTGCCGAGACGGGATCGCCTGGAGCGACCCGCATGAGCAGGAAGACGAGGGTCAGCAGGATGAACACCATGGGGATGACGAGCAGTAGCCGCGTCAGCAGGTATTGCCTGAGTGATGTTCCTCGTGCGGCCATGAGCGGTTAGTCGAGAACCGTACCCCGGCGCCGCGGGGAGGGCGACAAGCGCGGAAAGAGCGAGGGGCGCCGGCGGACCGACGCCCCTCGCTCGGGCACTAGGACTTCGAGATCTTCCAGAACCGCATGATGTATGCGGCGTCGAGCGTGCTCGGGATTCCTCGCACGTTCGTTCGGCCCACCGCGATCATGTCGCCCTGCCAGACGGGGATGATCGGGACGTCCTGCGCAGCCAGGACCTGGATCTGCCTGATGATCCGGACCCGCTGTGCGAGGCTCGCGGCCGCCTGCTCCTGCGCGAGGAGCTTGGTCATCCTCGGGTTCGAGTACCCGTTCTCCGTGAAATTGCCTGCCTGGTAGAAGGACAGGACGTAGTTCTCGGGATCGGGGTAGTCCGGGAACCAGCCGAGCTGGAACGCGTTGTACTGGTTGCCGAGGACGCTCGAGTACTGCGCCCATTCCGAGGACTTCAGCGTGACGCTGAACACCCCGCCACGCTCGAAGCTGCGCTTGATCTCCGCGTACTCGTCTGCCGACGCGGCGCCGTAGCGGGTAGGCGTGTACCAGATCTCGACCGGGAGCGGCATTTGCTGCCCTGCACGCTGCAGCTCCCTTCTCGCTGCCGCGACGTTGGGGGCGCGCCCATACCGCGCCGCGAAGGCGTCGATGTGGCCGGGCAATCCTGCGGGCGGCATCGAGTACAGCGGCTTGACAGTGCCTCGATAGACCCTGGCGGCGATCGAAGCACGCGGCATCAGGTAGGCCGCCGCTCTCCGCACCCCGGCGTTGTTGAACGGGGGCCGCTCGACGTTGAAGACGAGGTACCGGATCACCGCGCCCTGTCCCTGGTGGACGCGGACCTGCCGGTTCCGGCCGAGCGCGGCGAGCTCCTGCGGCGTGAAGAGCTGGAACGCCATGTCGATCTCACCGCGTTCGACGGCGAGCTTCATCGTCGAGGATCGCGTGTAAGTCCGAAGGATCAGACCCTCCGTTCTTGCCTGAGGTCCCCAGTAGTCGTCGTAGCGCTCGAACACGGCCTGCTGCCCTGCCGTGTATCGGGTCAGGCGATAGGGGCCGGTCCCGATCTGCGGCTGCGTGTTCCCCTGCAACCGGTTGCGCTGGTACGAGTCGCTGGGAACAATGCCGCCAGCGCCCGTAGCGAGAATGAACGGCCAGGTCGACGCGGGGGTCTTGAGGTTGAACGTCACCGCGTACTTGCCGTTCCTCGTCACGCTCCGGAGGTTGGAGAGCAGCGACGACGGGCTGTTGGCTGCCGCCTGCCTCACGATTTGCGCGTTGAGCACACGCTCGAACGAGAACTCGACGTCGGCGGAGTCGAACTCGGAGCCGTCATGGAACGTGACGCCTCGGCGGAGGTTGCACCGCCAGACCCTCGTCGTCCCGCGAGGGCTGCAGCCCGTCGCGAGCGCGGGCACGACCTTGGCCCCGTTGCTTGGGAAATAGAGGCGCTCGAAGATATTGGCCCCGAGGGTGAAGGTACCGTAGTCGTAGTTACCCGCTGGGTCGATGTTCGTGATTGCGTCAGTCGTGCCGCTGACCAGAACGCCCGATTGGCTCGCTCCGCCAAGGGCGGACTGCCCCGCTCCCGCACCGAGTGCGACAACCACGAGAGCGACTAGAGAGCCGAGCGCGACAACGCGCCGGCTCGTTGGCCTTCGTCTCATGTACTCCCCTTTCTCCCGCTCCATGAGTCGGGACGATCAGAGTCCACTAGTACGACGCTACCTCAGACGAAAAGTCGGGTGGTGCGCCATCCCTCGATCGAGCCATCGCCGGAAGGATGACCTAAAGCGCCCGAGTGCGCACGCCGATACCGGAAACGTGGACGCCGCCGAGCGTAGAGAGATCCTCGATCGCTACCGAGACCACAGTCGCCGCTTCGAGGCGGCTGCGGCACGCCGTAGCTCTCGTCGGCGTGGGGCCGTCATCCCGTTCACGCCGCCGGCCACGCGCGAAGTCGGTCAAGACCCGACAGCGAGAGAGATCGAAGTGCTCCAGCTCGTGGCGGACGGGCTCGTGAACCGCGAGATCGGCGAGCGGCTCTTCCTCTCAGAAGAGACCGTCAAGTCGCATGTCCGCCATCTGCTCGCGAAGCTTCAAGCGCGCAGCAGAGCCCACGCCGTAGCGGTTGGCTTCCGGCGTGGGCTCATTGCGTAGTCACTTCCGTCTGCATCCTTCCTCCATCGAGCCGTTCCTCTTCGGGTACCCCCGAAAGAGGGATGCCCACCCCCGGTGGAGAACCGAGGATGCGACGGGCTACCAGACCTTTCCGCCCCTTCGCATGCAATGACTCCTCAATTGGGAACTGACGGCAGCAGAATCGTATACCCCATTCGAGGGATAGTGCAAGCCATCAAGCCCTACACCGTGGGTCCGGGGCGTTTAATGACCGCCTACGTGATCGGGCTTGCCATCGTCGGCGCGCTCACGGCGCTTGGACTGGTGGCCAGCGGTTTCACTCTCGTCGAACCGTTCGCCGTGTTGGCGTTGGGCGCTGCTGGGGCGGTGGCAGAACGTGGGAATGTCCGCCTGTCCAAGACCACGGAGCAGTCAATTTCACTGCTACCGACACTCGTCGCAGCCGTATTGTTCGGCCCTCTCGCGGCTGCTGTCGTCGGAGCGGCCTCGATGCTCGGCGATCCCGAGCTCTACTCCCCGCGCGACCCTGCTCGTGCACCGCGTCTCAAGTGGGCCACATACACATGCACGAGGTTCATCGGCGGCGCCGTAACAGGACTTGCAGCGGTGGCAACGCTCGAGATCGTGTCGTCCGAGTTTGGTGGCCTCGTAGCAGCATCGCTTATTGGAGCTGCCGTGGGAGAGTTGCTCGATCTCACCTTCATCGCGACCACGGCAGCTGTTCGTGGGTATCCAACGCGCGAGATAACGAAGATCTTCACGCCTCTCGTGCTGCTCTCGGCACCAATCTACGCGCCCGTTGTGTCACTGCTCGCCTACGCGTACACAGAGGTCTCGCCCTGGACACTCGCGCTCTTCCTTGTGCCGGCTGTCGCTGCTCAACGGCTGTACGGCCTCTATCAAGAGCAGCGACAGCTCGCGGACGAGCTTTCCACCGTCAACGAGACACTCGAGCGCGCGAACCTCCAGTTCGCCGCCGCGTTGATCGCAACGCTCGATGCGCGGGACCGCTACACGGCTGGCCATTCGGCTGCAGTGGCGATCTACTCGCGCGACATTGCAAAGCGCATGGGCCTGTCCGCTGAAGTGTGCGAACAGGCCTACCTGTGCGGACTCGTCCACGACATCGGGAAGATCGGGCTTCCATCCGGTCTGCTCGAGAAGCCCGGCGCGCTGACACTCGATGAGCGCCGGCAGATGCAGGAGCACTCCGCAATCGGCGAGCGCATCCTCGCCCATGTTGACGACTACTCCGAGATCTCGACGATTGTTCGACACCATCACGAGCGGATCGACGGCCAGGGGTATCCGGATGGCCTAGCCGACGGAACGATTCCTCTCGTTTCGAGGATCATCGCGGTGGCGGACGCGTACAACGCGATGACTTCGGACCGGCCCTACCGGGATGCCATGCCGAGTCGAGTGGCGCGGCTTCGGTTGGCTCAAGCCGTCGACAGCCAGTTCGACACGTCCGTCGTTGCAGCGTTCGAAGCCATTCTGGCTGGCTCGACTGAGGACTACAGGCTCGCCCAGCGGCGAGACTTCGGCGAATTTGCACAGAGCACCTACGGTGACCGCTCCTCGGCGTCAACTGATCCGGTCGCCGAGGTTGCCTGATCCGATCTCTGGAGCATTGCTTGAACCGTCAGCGCCATGCGCGATCGAACACCGAGCTTGTCGTAGATGTGATGGACGTGCACTTTGACTGTCGACTCCTCGATGTAGAGCAGTCTTGCTATTTCGCGATTCGTGAGACCGCCGCAAACGAGCTCGTAGACCTCTCTCTCGCGAGGTGAGAGCAGCTGACGACCATCGGACCCACCGTCGATAGGATGGCCCGCCGCTGCTGCAAGATCGGCGTCCCCGACGCTACGTAGCAGACTCCCCACCCGATCGGCGTCGCCGGTCCGAACGAGGACGACAAGAAGCTCAGGACACGCTCGATACGAGACCACGAGAGGGTCTAGAGCACCCGTTCCGAACGCGCAACTGGCGAGGTCCGCAACCTGCTCCATCGCTTCAGGTGCGCCTGACTTAAGCGAACAGATCGCTTCAACAGCCCTCGCCAGGACGACCGACTCAAGTGCCTTGGTGAGACTCCGACCTCGTCCCGCCAGTTCAAGCGCCTCCGACAGCCGGCCCGCGCAGGCGAAGACGAGCGCTTGCGAGCAGAGAAGTTCTGAGCGTGAGGCCTTGATTGCACCGCGAGGCTCGGACACCCCGAGGTCGAGTGCGGCGCCCAGGCGACCCTGCTGCGCGAGGGTGCGAAGCAAGATGGCGTTGCTGAGTTGTTCAACGTGGCTATCACGGCTGTGACGCGCGAGATCGAGTGCCTCGCGTGCGCGCGCCTCAGCCTTGCTCCATTCACGCAAGCCTGAATGCGCCATCGCAGAGCCGCAGAGTGCGTAGGGGATCGCGAATTGCAGCCGATACCGTTGCGCTACATCCGAGAGCCTCGTCGAGACGTCCTGGGCGTCCTGATACCTCGCTGAGAGAGCAAGTGCAGAGGTGTAGCCGCTGAGGAACGATGACTCTACGAGCGGGTCGTTGAGGGCTGGCAAGACATCGTTCGCGAGGTCGGCCTGCTCTAGGTCCAAACGTCCGAGCCTGATCCCAAGGAAGAGGCGATGTGCCGCAGTTCGCACGAAGTCACGCGGCTGTCCGAGCGAGACACCGGCGGAGAGTTGCTCCAACGTGCGCTCGGCAGTCGGATCCTCGAGATCAATCAAGCTCCGCAACTCACCCCACAACGCGTCGCGACGATCGCTGTCACTCAACGCCGCGTCGTGCGCGCGCTGATAGAGCTCCAATGCCTCCTCTTCGCGTGACGCGAGATGCGCGGCACGCCCGGCGACGGAGAGTCCTCTATAGGCGAGGGCAGGATCCTGACTCGCTGCCGCCTGACCGTGTGCGATCGCCTCGAGGTGTCGCCCGGTCCGAAGCATGACCTCGCCACGAGCTACCGCGAGGATCGGCGCGGCATAGCGGAGCTGTGCAGCGGTCTCAGTCCAGCTCTGTAGCGTCGAAAGACGTCCCGCTTCGAGTAGCTCATCGAGGGCGTCGTGCATCAAGCTCGCGAACTCTTCAGGGTCACCGTCCCGGACCGTGATCTCAAACGCCGCGTCCCACTCAGCATTCGTCCTGTAATACGCAAGGCACGCACTGCGTGCGGCGGCTGTCGGGCGGATCGCAAGCTGGTGGTTTCGATCAGCTAGAAACGCCCGCGCTAGCGGATGGAGCTCGAGCTGGGCGCCGCGCTCGACCAGGATCCCGACGTCGAGGGCAGCCGCGGCAATGCGCTCGGCCGAGTCCGGGCCCAGCAGCTCGTGGACGAGATCGCGGTCGAGGACCGGCGCGACGGAGAGCGTCGTCAGGCCCTGTTGAACCTCGTCCCCGAGGGACGAGAACACCTCCTCCGCGAAGAAGCGGTACAGCGACTCCGGCAGCTGCTCGACGTCGCTCTCGATCTCGGCGGAGGACACACTCGCGAGACCGATGACGGCGGGCCAGCCGTTCGCGAGCGCGACGAGCCCGGATGCCGACGCCTCGGTTCGTGCCAGCAGGACCTCGGCCGCCTCGTGGTTGTCCATCGCCAGCGCGGTCTTGCTCAACTCCAGGAGTCCTCCATACAGGATGCGCTTCGTCGAGACCCAGCTCGGACGTTGCCGGCTCGCGATCAGGCACTGGATCGGCGCTGCGTCGATCAATGTGTCGACGAACTCCTCGGACTTCGGTTCCTGAGCGACCTCGTGGTAGTCGTCGATGACGAGCCACGCATCGGTCGGCCACGAGGCGATGTCCTCGCCGAGGATCTCGGCCAGAACACCGACGTTGTCCGCCGGAGCAGGCACCGCGCGGAGGTATTCGCGCAGCCGCGCGTCACAGCCCGGAACGATCGTCGCGGCACTCCGCGCCAGACCGAGCGCGAGCGCGGCCACGTCGGTCGACGAGGATCTCGCCGTGAACCAAGCGCCGCGCCGGCCGCTGCGGTGGACCCACTGCTCGGCCAAGGTCGACTTCCCGTAGCCGGCGGGTGCGATCAGCGTCCGGACGCGCGCCTTCGAGTCGTCGAGGAGCGCGAAGAGGCGCGGACGCTCGATGATCCGGCGCTTGAGAACGCGAACTTCCGAGACCGTCTCAGTGATTGCCATCCCCCTGACGCAACGCAAGCCCGCCTCGACGCGCTGAACCTAACAGCCTCGCGGCCAGAGGACGCCCGCAGCCCACTGGGAGGGCCGCGGGCGCTCCGAGTCAGCGAGGGACGTAGGCAGCGATCGACCAGCGACGCGCTGCAGACAGCGGATCCTCTCCCGTGAGGAGGCGGAACGCCATCGGGATCTGGCGGCGCCGGCGCACGCCGAGCTTCTGACGGAGGACGTCGCAGTGCGCCTTGGCCGTCCTGGGCGAGATGCCGAGGCGCGCACCGACCTCGTCATTCGAGCATCCTGCGGCGATCAACGCGACGACCTCACGCTGACGCGGCGTTATCGGCGTCTTCTTGGTCTCGGTGAGGAGCTCGATCATGGCGACGAACCTACTCCCTCGATCGAGGGACAGCCATTGGTCCGTGGGTGTATAGACCGGTGTAACCCCCACGCGAGGCAAGATGGCGCGCGTGGCGACCATCAACCCGCGATCGAACGGGCGCCCGTCCGGCCGCTCGGTCGTCCTCGCGTTCGGCATCGCGATCGCCGCAGCCGCGGCGCTCGTCGTCGTCGCCCTGCTCTTCCGCGACCAGAATGAAGCCCCTCCGCCGACGCCGACGCCTGTCGTCGATCTCGCCGGCATTTCTCAGGACGGTCGTGTGCTCGGCGCTCCCGATGCGGGAGTGACGCTGATCGAGTACGCGGATCCGCAGTGTCCCGGCTGCCGCGCGTACACGGAGCAGGTGTTCCCGACGATCGTCGACGAGTTCGTCCGGCCGGGAACGGTCAACACCGAGTTCCGCGGGTTCCCGTTCATCGGAGACGACTCGCTCAAGGCGTATCGGTTCCTCCTCGCGGCCGGCGAGCAGGACCGCCTGTGGGATTTGCAAGAGGCGCTGTACCGCAACCAGGACGCCGAGAACTCCGGCTGGGTCACGGAGGATCTGATCCGCCAGCTCGCGAGCGAGATCGAGGGGCTCGACGTAGACAGGCTCTTCACGGACGCCGAGAGCGCGGCCGTCGTCGAGGCTGCGGAGAGCGCTGCGGGCGAAGCCCAGGACGCCGGTATTCCGGGAACGCCGACGTTTCTCGTGCAGATCGGAGACGCCGAGCCGTACCTCATCCAGGTGGGCGACGTCGACCAGATGCGCGCGGCACTGGACGACGCACTCGCCGGTTGAGCGGCCGCACTCTACGCCTCGCGACCGCGCTCGTCGCGCTCGCCGGAGTCGGCGTCGCCGGCTACTTGACCTGGGCTCACTACGCGGGGTCGCAGGTCGCGTGTGTCGTCGGCGGTGGCTGCGAGACGGTGCAGGAGTCCGAGTACGCCGAGATCGCCGGCGTGCCGGTCGCGCTACTGGGCCTGATCGCCTACGTCGTGCTGCTCGGGCTGATTGCCTGGGACACCGAGGGAGCCCGTCTCGCGGGAGCGACGCTCGCGTTCGTCGGCCTGCTCTTCTCGCTCTACCTGCTCGCGCTGCAGCTCTTCGTCATCGACGCGATCTGCGTCTGGTGCGTCGTGAACGACGTTGTCGTCGCGCCCCTGCTCGCGGCGCTCACGGCGCTGCGGCTCAGGTCATAGGAACTTGCCGCAGGACCTTGGGCGCGACGCGATCGAGGATCTCCGCAAGGCTGTCGCCCGTGCACGTCAGCCCGTGGTTCCGCAGGCCGATGACGGCGTGTGCCGGATCCTCCTCCAGAGCGACGAGATCGGCAACCGCGACTGCCAGCTCCTGGGTGCCGCACGGGTAGTTCACATCGGTCGCGGCGATCCCCTCCATCCACGCGTGGATGTGGAGGATCGCGCCGACGTCCGGGTGCGCCTGATAGATCATCCAGTGCTCGATCGCGTCGACGGAGACGCGGCGCGGCTCGATCCCGGGTGGGACGCTGAGCACGATGACGCCGCGGTCGTCGTCGAAGTCCTTGACCATGAGGATGTCGCGCCCGACCGACTCGAGCTTCGACTTGTCGACGCCGCTCGCGCTCATCCAGAAGCGCGTCTCGTCCTTGCGCGCCGAGAGGTTCCCGTAGGAGAGCCCGCCGACGCTGTAGAGGCGCATGACGTGGCGTAGGTCGCGGCCCGAGAGGTACTCCTCGACCGGGAACGGCGAGGGGAGCAGGTCGAGCTCGTCGAGCCGCCGGCCGGACTCGGAGATGTCCGCGGTGACCTCGTCGCCGTCCCACAGCTCCGGCTCGAGGTCGGGAATCCACTCGTTGTCGATCACCAGGCGCGACGTCGCGAGCGGCTCGAGCCGCTCGTAGATCGCGGCCGCGTCCTCGGACACGTGATACGTCCCTTGCTCCATCGTGGTGAACCAGACACCCTTTTCGGGCACGCGGAGCAGCACGACGTTCGAGAGAGTGCGAACGAGCATCGGGTAGCTGGCCTTGAGCGCGTCGTCGGGCGCCTCCGGAAGCTCGTAGAATGCGGCGGAGTACGTGCCGCGTGAGGCCCGCCGGAACGCCTTCGGATCGTCCGGATCGAACATGTTGAGTACGAAGTCGGCCTCGGCGACGTCGTCGACGGCCCTGAAGTCGGCCTTCTCGAACTCCTGGCCCACCGCCCGCACCCACGCCTCGTGCTCGGGGGACGTCGCAGTGCCCCAGATCGCATAGGTGCGCACGGGCACGAGTCTAACCGCGTCAGCGAAACAGGTCGCGCTCGCGCGGCATGACCAGCTCGCTGCCACGACCGTCACCCTCGAGCGAAAGCCCGCGGACGATCGCCGCAGGGATTCCGCTCGTCTTGCCCATGACGAGCTGCGCCGCGCCCGCCACCTCGTCCGCGATCGCAATCTCGGTCGCGTGGAGCTCGTAGCCGGCGGAGTCCCGCACGCCCGTCAGGTCGAGCAGCGCGACGACGCCCGCGACTCCGAGCGCGACGTCCGTCGTGCCGCGCCTCCAGGCGCGGCCGAAGGAGTCCGAGATGACAATTCCCACTTCGAGCGCGGTCAGCTCTGCGATGCGCTCGCGAAGACGGCTCGCAGATGCGTCGGGGTCCAGCGGGAGCAGGACGAGCGTGTCCGGGCCCTTCGCATTCGAGGCGTCGACACCCGCGGAGGCACACACGAATCCGTGCTGCGTCTCGGTGATGACGAGCGGCGGACGTGCACGGAGGATGGTGCGGCTCTCTCGCAGGATCACCTCGACTCTCCGCGGGTCACCGTCTCCCGCGAGCTCGCGAGCGCGAGCCGAGGGCTCGATTCCGGACAGGTCGACGACGCGTCCCTCCACCTTCGAGACGCCCTTCTGGGCGACGACGAGCACGTCGTCCGGCTCGAGCCCACCCGCTCGGGCAGCGGCATCGACGATCAACCCGCCGAGGTCGTCGCCCTCCTCGAGCTCAGGGATCCCGACGAGCGGGACGACGCGCAGCTCGCCCGTCAAGTGATGCCCGTGACCCGAATCCCTGCGTGCGCGCGGTAGCGCTTGTTCAGGTTGACGATCACGGCCGTGAGACCTTCGAGCGCACGCGCGCTGGCGAGCGGGCCGGCGTCGAGCGCGCGCCCCGTCGTCAGATGCTCTGCCAGCTCGAGCGCCAGCGCCTTCGCGTCGGCGTCGTCCCCGCAGACCAGGGCGTCTTCGTCGGGCGCATCCTGCCCGCCCAGGCTCGCCGCGGCGAGCGAGTGCAGGCCGGCGAGCACCGGTGCGTCGAGCTCGGCCTGAATGCGCTGGGCCAGCGAAGTCGCATCTGCCGAAGGAAGCACGCCCGCCTTCGTGAAGTCGAGCTCGGAAGCGACCGAGAGAACCGGGGTGGAACCGATCGCCGTGCGCAGCTCCCGTGCCGTTTCGAGGGCGGCGTCCGCGTTCACGGCGAGAACGACGAGAGCCGCGTCCGCGACTGCCTCGGCGTTGGTGGCAGCATCGACCCCGAGCTCGGCGGCTGCGGCCGCCGCCCGTTCGCGATCGCGTGACCCGACGACGACGTCGATGCCCGCGCCCGCGAGCCGCGTCGCGAGCGCGCGGCCGAACGGACCGGTGCCACCCACGAGCGCTACCCGCACGCAGCCTCCAGCACGACCTCCGCGAGGCGCCGCTCGGACTCGCCGTCGCGCATGAGCGTCTTGGTCACGACGAGCTCGACGGGCGCATCGGCGGGCGCATCTGCCTCGTCGATCACGAGGGCATCGACGAGCCCCTCGTAGCAGCTCGCGACGTGACTCGGGGTCGTGCCGCCCGCCATGCGCGAGAGCATACGGCCGGCCGGTCCCGTAACAGCTCCGCCCGCGACGAGCGGGCTCACGGCGACGCAGCGCACGCGGCGACCGGCGATCGCGTCGCGAATCGCATCGACCGCCAGGATCGGCCCGATCGAGAGATACGGATTGCTCGGAGCAAGCACGATCGCGTCGGCTCCCGCGAGCGCCTCGAGAGCTCCGACGGCCGGTGCGGACTCGTCGGCTCCTTCGTACTCGACTGCGTGCACGTCGTCTCGATGGCCACGCCCAACGAACCACTCCTGGAACGGGAACGTGCCTGCGGGCGTGACGACGTGCGTTCGCAGACGATCGTCCGTCGCGGGGACGAGCTGCGCGGAGACGCCGGCGCGCTTCGCGAGAGCCCGAGTGATCGCCGACAGTGCCTCGCCCTGTCCGAGTGCCTGCGTGCGGACGAGGTGGACGCCGAGGTCGCGGTCTCCCAGCCGGAACCAGTCCTCTCCACCCCAGCTGGCCGCAGACGCGAGAGCGTTCCACGTCTCGTCGGCGCGACCCCAGCCTCGTTCGCCGTCGATCAACCCCGCGAGGGTGTAGAGCAGGCTGTCGAGGTCGGGCGAGACGTGCAGCCCGAGAATCTCGACGTCGTCGCCGACGTTGCCGATGACGGTGAGCTCGCCGGGAGCGAGAACGGAGACGAGACCCCGCGCGAAGCGAGCGCCGCCGCCCCCGCCGGAGAGCAGGACGATCCTCACACGGGGACGGCGAGGAGCGCGCGTGTTCTCGGACCGAGCGGCAGGGCGACGCGTTCGAGGTCCTCCGCGCCGTCGACGTCGTGCTCGAGCTCGGGGATGCGGATCGTCGCGAACGGGGCGTGCGATCTGAACCGCTTGGCGCTACCGGGCCCATACAACGGCGTGAAGCTCCTCGGGTCCGGCAGCGACAGCGCGTTGGTCGTGCCGTCGTGGGCCTCGACGAGGGCGAGACCCGCGCCCGCGAGCCTCCGCACGGCCTCCGGCGTAGCGCAGGGGAGGTCCGCGTTCACGACGAGCGCGTGTCCTTCGACGCGAGCCAGGCCAGCTCCGACGGCTGCACCGAGTCCCTCACCGGGATCGCCGACGATCTCGACTCCGCGTGGAACGACGACCTCGTCGTCGGTCACCACGAGCACGCGTCCGACCTCGGCAGCCGCCTCGATCACGTCCCCGAGCATGGCCACGGCCGCGCCGGCGCGAATCGAGACCGGCAGTCGCCGCTTGGCGTCGCCGCGATACGGGATCACGATCGCCGGCACGCGGCGAAGCGTACTCAGGCGGCGTTCGACGAGGTGTCGGCGCCGGGGCCTGACGACGCCCACTCCGCAAGGTCGTACCAGTGCGAGGTGCGCAGCGCGTCGCAGACCTCCGCATCGGTGTGGCCCGCGTTGAAGACGTGGTGCTCGAGGTCGCAGCAGATCTCGACCTCGCCGAGCGAGAAGTGGGAGATCTGCGCCAGCGCGTCCGCAGGGAGCTGCGCCTCTGCGACGGTGTAGTGCTTGAACTGGAGATCGGAGGCGAGCTCCATCAGCTCGGGCCAGTTGGGACACGTGCGCGCTGTCATCGCGTCGTTGTGTTCTCCTCGAGCATCCACGTCCCTTCAAAGCGCACGACCCCGCGCACGTCGTCACCCGGATAGACGACGAACGCGAGCGCATCGTCGAGCCAGTGGTAGACGTGGTCGCCGGACGCGTCGGTGAGCCCGAGCCGGAGGTGGAAACGCCCGTCCGCCAGTGGCAAGGAGCCGATCGCGAAGCGAACGCCGCGCGTGCCGCCTGCCCAGCCGAGCTCCCTCAGGTCGACCGCATGTCCGGCGACGAGCGAGCCGGCGTCGTCGCGGAGCTCGAGCTGGAGTCGAGGCGGCGGTACGCCGTCGGCGGCGACCGTCACCTGAAGCTCGAACGGCTCGCCCGAGAGGAACTGGAGTCGCTCGGCGCCCTCCTGGCCGACGAGCACGGCCGCGGCGATCGTCGCCTCGCCCGACCCCCACTCGCGCAGGCCCACCCCGCGCTCGGCCGGGTTCGCGTCGTCGGCGAGCGCACGCCGATAGCGGGTGACCGCCTCACGTGTCGGGCCGTCGAACGCGACCTCGCCCGCGTCCAGGAAGACCGAGCGCTCGCACAGCCGCTCGACCGCGGCTCGCGTCGTGCGAGACGAAGACGATCGTGCCGCCCTGCTCCTTGAACGAGAAGATGCGGCCGAAGCACTTCCGCTGGAAGGCCTCGTCGCCGACGGCGAAGACCTCGTCGAGCAGCAGGATGTCCGCGTCGAGGAACGCGGCGATGGCGAACCCGAGGCGCATCGTCATCCCCGACGAGTACGTGCGCACCGGGCGGTCGATCGCATGCTCGAGCTCGGCGAACGCGACGATCTCGTCGAACCGCTCCTTGATGTCCGCGCGCCTGAGACCCTGGATGGCGCCGTTCAGGAAGACGTTCTCGCGCCCGGTGAAGTCGAGGTGGAATCCCGCCCCGAGCTCGAGCAGCGAGCCGATTCGTCCCTCGGCTCGAACGGTGCCGGTCGTCGGCTTGATGATTCCGGCGATCAGGCGCAGCAACGTCGTCTTCCCGGAGCCGTTCCGCCCGATCAGGCCGACCGCCTCCCCACGTGCGACCTCGACCGACACGTCGTGAAGCGCCCAGACGTCGGTCGCCTCGGCCCGGCCGCGTTGGACGAAGAGGTCCTTCAGCGTGCGCGCCTCGCGCTCGCGAATGCGGAACAGACGCGAGACACCCTCGACACTGATCTCGCCGGTCTGCATGCAACCTAGACTAGAGCGCACGATGGAGCGTGTCGGCGAGCACCCCGTCCCGGTGGGGCCGCTCGCGGTTCGCTGGCTCGCCTACTCGCTGCACGAGCCGCGCGCTGGAGTCTCCGGCACGGCTCGCCTTCGGCTCGAGAACGCCGGCTCGGCGTCGTGGCGCTCGCGCGACGGCGAGGGTGTGCAGCTCTCGTACCACTGGCTCGACCCGCTCGGCAACGCGATCGTGTGGGACGGGCCACGCACGTCGTTTCCCCGTGCGGTCGACCCGGGCGAGACGATCGAGGTCGAGGCGACGGTCGCGTCGCCACGCCCGCCCGGGCAGTATCGGCTCGCCTTCGACCTCGTGGAGGAGTTCCGCTTCTGGTTCGAGGAGGTCGGCTCCGCGCCGCTCGACATTCGCCGTGATCGTCGAGCCGCGAATCGCCGAGCGCCGGCTCGGCGTCGAGATGCACGGCGGGAGCGACACCGAGACGGACGCCGCACTCGTGGCGCAGGAGGAGCCGCTCGTGACCGAGGACGCCGTCGCGATCGCACACCTCGTCCCGGGGGCGATCCCGGCGCCCGACTGGTCCCGGCGCATCCTTGACGCGCACGTGGAGGGATACGGCGCGGTCGCCGGTGCGATCGAGCCGGAGACGCGCGCGGATCGACGTCGCCTGGAAGCGTGGAGCCCGGGTGGCGGACGCAACCCGAGATTCGGCGCGCCCCTGCTCCTGCCGTCGCTCCTCGAGGAGCTCGAGCCCGAGACCCACGAGGGCCTTCCCGCCTACCGCGGAAGCGATTCGCTCTTCGAAGGCCGAGCCGTGGTCAGACTTCGGTCGCGATCCGGTCGTCCGAGCGACTGAAGACGTACGCGCCGACCCCGAGAGCAACGACCGCGGCGACGATCGTGTAGACGGTGTCCCCGGCAGCGGGCGCGTCGCCGAAGAAGAGGACGGCCCGCATCGCCTCGATCGGCGGCGTCAGGAAGTTCAGCCAGTGCAGGGCAAATGCCGCGAGCGGGTAGTCGTCCACGCCGGGGAGCTGCTCGAGGCTGTACAGGATCGGCGTGAGGAAGAACCACGGCAGGAGGAGGGCTGCGAGCAGGTGCTCGACGTCCCGATACAGCGCGTTGAGCGACGCGAGCGCGAGCGCGAACCCGGCGACGATGCACGCGAAGAGCGCTCCCAGCGGGAACACGAGCCACACGGTTCCGCGCGCTTCCGGGATCTGCCACAGGCTGAGCGCGACGACGACCCCGAGCATCACCGCGAAGGCGACGAGATTCGTCCCGACGATCGAGAGCGGGACGAGTTGGCGCGGGAAGCGCACCTTCCGGATGAGGTTCGCGTTCTCGAGCAGGCTTCGCGACGCGCCCTGGGCAGCCGTCGCGAAGAAGACCCATGCGGGCAGCCCGCAGAGCAGGAACAGCCAGTAGTCGTCACTCCCGACCTCCGCGACCCGCCACAGCACCGAGAACACGAGCAGGTAGACGAGCATGAGCACGATCGGGTGCAGGAGCGACCAGCCGAGGCCGAGGAAGGAGCCGCGGTACTTCGCCCTCAGATCGCGCCGGAAGAGGCTTCCGAACAGCTCCCGATAGCGAATTACGTCGGCGTAAACGGACATCGCGAGGAGTCTAGGGCGACAGGGCGCTCGATTACCCTTTCGTGCCTGTGGATGCGATCGTCGCGATCGCGGCGTTCCCCGTAACGGCCGCGGTTCTCTGGCTCCTACTCCGCTCGCCGGCCGGTGCGCGACTCGTCGCCGTCCCGTCGGACGAGCGCTGGCACGCTCAGGCCACGCCGACGTTCGGCGGCGTCGGGATCTTCCTCGGCTTCGTCGGAGGGATCCTGCTCTCGCTCGCGGTCGGCGCGGTCGAGTGGAGCGGCGAGCTCGCGGGGATCCTCGCGGGCATCACGATCGTCTTCGTCGCGGGCCTCGTCGACGACCTGCGCCACCTGAGCCCGATCGCAAAGCTCGCGGCGCAGATCACGGCCGCGGTCGTCGTGCTGGCGAGCGGGCTGAACGTCGAGATCGTCGGCAACGACGTCCTCGCCTGGGCGATCGGGCTGCTCTGGCTCGTCGGGATCACGAACGCGTTCAACCTCCTCGACAACATGGACGGCCTCGCGGCCACGCTCGCGGTCGTCTCCTGCGGCTACTTCGCGATCGACGCCCTCACCGAGCACGAGAACGAGACCGTGCTCGTCCTCGCGCTGGCGCTCGGGCTCGCCTGCGGCGGCTTCCTGCCCTTCAACCTGCGACCCCGCCGCGGAGCCGTCGTGTTCATGGGCGACTCGGGCAGCCTCGTCATCGGCTTCGGACTCGCGTCGCTCGCGCTCGCCGCGAGCTGGACCGTCGCCGGAACGACGCTCGCGACGATCCTGCTCCCGCTCCTCGTCCTCGCAATTCCGATCCTCGACACGATCCTCGTGACGATCGCGCGGCTCGTCGAGAAGCGGCCGGTCACGCAGGGAGGCCGCGACCACACGTCGCACCGGCTCGTCTACTACGGGCTCTCGGAAGGGAAAGCCGTCCTCCTGCTCGCGATCGTCGCGACGGCGATCGGCGCGACCGCGCTGGCGTACAACGTCCTCGACAACGGCCGGCTCACTGCGGTCGGCGTGCTCGTCACGTTCGTGCTCCTCGTCCAGTTCGGGAGCTTCCTGGGCGACCTCGAGGAGCGCTCGCGGCGCGGGATCGAGGGGCCTGAGCCGTCGCTCTGGCGCGCACTCGTCTTCGAGCCGCGCCGCCTGCTCGAGGTGTTCGTGGACTTCGTCCTCATCTGCGCGTCGTTCCTCGCCGCGTACCTCCTGGCGGTCGGAGGCATGGGAACGGAGTTCGAGCGCTCCGTCTACCTCTCGGCGCTCCCGATCCTCCTCGCCTCGCGCTACGTGCTCTTCGTCGCGCTGGGCGTGTATCGCCGGGTCTGGCGCTACGCGACCGCGAGGGACGTGCTGCCGATCGCGCTCGGCTGCGCAGTCTCGGCGGTTGCGGCGGCAGGAATCCTCGTCGCGCTGCGGCCGATCGGGTCGTTCCCGGCGCTCCAGATCTTCGTCATCGACGCCGTTCTCTGCACCGTGCTCGTCGGCGCGTCCCGGCTGACGCTCCGGCTCCTGCCCGAGACCCTCGCCCACCGCGGACATCGCCGGCGCATGCTCATCGTCGGCGCCGGACGCTCCGGCCGAGGCCTCGCCCGCGAGCTGCGCGAAGGCCACGATGCGCGCGTCGTCGGGTTCCTCGACGACAACCCGCGGATCAGGCGGCGGAGAATCGCCGGGATCAGCGTCCTCGGCAGTCTCGACGACGCAGAGCGCGCGATAGCGGGAGCACGGGCGGACGAGGTGCTCGTCTCGATCCCCGAGGCTCCACGAGAACGCCTCGAGCTCGTCCTCGTCGCAGCCGAGGTCGCGGGCATCCCGTGTCGTATCGTGCGGCGTCACGTGGAGGTGGCTGCGCCGGAGCCCGTCGAGGTCGCGCAGACGTGAGCTCGAGCGGTCAGGCTCCGGGGGCGGAGCGCCCCGACTTCTTCGCGCGCTTCCAGTCGGCGATCCCGCTTCTCGTCGTCTACTTCGGGCTGGCGGCGTTGTACGCGTGGCAGGCGTCACGAAGACCCGTTCCGACGATCTTCACCGACGAGCTCGAGCTGACCCAGCTCGCGCGGGCGATCGCTGAGACGGGCGAGCCGGCTCGACGCGGCGAGGCGTACGGCCTCGGGTCGCTGGCCGCATACGTCCTGGCTCCCGTCTGGTGGCTCGGCTCGTCGACGGCCTCCTGGGCGGCGGCGAAGCTGATCCTCGTCCTCGCCATGACCGCGACCGTCTTTCCGGCCTACGGCCTCGCGCGACTCGTCGTACCGCGCTGGTACGCGCTCGGGGCGGCCGCGGCCGCAGTCGCGGTCCCGGCGCTCGCGTACTCGCCGTTTCTCGTCGAGGAGCCACTCGCGTACCCGCTCTCGACGCTCGCGCTCCTGCTGATCGCGCGCTCGCTCGTCTCTCCGACCTGGGGACGGCTCGCAGCCGCTGCAGCGGCCGCCCTGGCGGCGACCTTCGCACGCACGCAGCTCTCCGTCCTGTTCGCGGTCTTCGCGCTCGGGCTGCTCTGGATCGGCTGGCAGTCCGAACCTGTCCGGCGCTGGCGGTCGGGCTGGAGCCGGTGGGACTGGGCGGGAGGAGTGATCCTCGTCGTCGGAGCCGCGCTCGCGTTCTCCGCCGCCATGGGCCATGCGTCGACCGCCTGGCGCGAGACGACGTTCATCTACAAGGACCGCATCTTCGAGCATGCGAGCTGGGCGATGGGCGCGCTCGCGATCGGCATCGGCGTCCTTCCCGTCCTGGCAGGGATCGCGGCGCTTGCGCGACCCAGGTCGGAGGAGCACGACCCGCGCACGCGCGGCTTCGTCGTGACGAGCGTCGCGGCGCTGATCGTCTTCATCGCCTATGCGGGCATCAAGGGCGCGTACAACTCGACGGTCTTCTCGACGCTCATCGTCGAGCGGAACCTGATCTACCTCTGCCCCGTTCTCTTCGCAGCGACGGCGCTCGCCTTCGCGCGCGGCGTCGGTCGCGGCTGGGCAATCGCCGGTGCCGCGGTGTTCACGGTCTACGTCGTCACCGCCGTGCCGCTGCGCCTCGACCAGTACCCGTACTACGAGGCGCACGGGCTCTCGATCGCGGCGTTCGCGAACCGGGAGCTCGGGTGGGCCGAGGGCACGATCGAGGCGGTGCTGATCGGCGCCTGCGTCGCCGCGCTCCTCGTCGTGCTCGCGCTCGAAGCTGCTGCGGCGCAGCTCGGTCGGCTACGCGGCGGTCGCGGGGGCGGCGGCGGTCGTCGTCGTCGCCTGGAGCATGACCGCGCAGGTGTACGCAGCCGAGGGCGAGCGACTCTTCTCCGAGCGGATCGAGAACAACCTGCCGCAGCCTCTCGACTGGGTCGAGCGCGAGACGAACGGAGCGTCCGTCGTCGTCATCGGGCAGCAGATCTCGGACCCGACCGGCGTCTGGCTGACCGAGTTCTTCAATCCGTCGATCCGGAAGATGTGGAGCACGGACGGCAGCGCCCAGTACGTGGGCGGCCCGATCCTCACTCCCGACCTCGCCTCGGCCGACGGCACGCTGACGCCGTCGCCGGAGACCGAGTACGCCCTCGCCCTGAACGGGATCGAGCTGCAGGCGCCGGTCGTCGCACGGCGCGGGCACGACGTCCTGTATCGCATCGACGGGCAGCCCCTGAAGCTCGCGTCAGGATGCGACCGGCGATCTACAGCGACGGCTGGATGGGCGCGAGACGGCCGCACGTACGACCGCTACGACGTCGCGGGCGACGGGCCGGGACTGGCGCTCGTGAAGCTCTCTCGCGAGGGCTGGTGCCCGAGCCCGGGCAAGCGCACGCCCGGGACGGTGACGGTGCGGATCGGCCCGGTCGGGATCGGCCCCGACAACCAGCCCGCGCTCGAGCGCGTAACCGGGACCAGCACCTTCCGGCTGAACGACTGCAGCGCAGACGGGGTCACGCTCGCCGCACCGAGCGAGCCCTGGCGGATCGAGGTCGAGGTCGCTCCGACGTTCGTCCCGAACGAGGTCGACCCCTCGCACAGCGACCGCCGCGAGCTCGGTGGCGTGCGTCTTCGTCGGCTACCAGCCGCTGTTCGAGGACGGCTAGCGCCGACCGCCGCGTGCGCGGCGACGACGTACGTGAACCGGAACCGCAGCGCGAGCCGGGCGAGCGGGCCGGACCGCTTCGAGTGCCTCCGCGGCCGCGGATAGCCATGGGCGGGCAGGTGAGACGGTCTGGGGGACGAAGAACGGACGCAGCTCGACCGGCGCGAAGCCGGCGGCAGCGAGATCGTCGAGCACGTCCTCGCACGCGGTACTGGCGCGGGTTGAGGTCGAAGACGAGCTTCTTCTCCGTGAACGCCGCGACGTGCGCGAAGAAGGCGTCGTCGGTCGCGGGCGTAGTAGATCGCGCGGAAGACCGTGGTCGCCGCCACGCGGCTCGGGCGGCACGTAGTCGTTCAGGTCGCCGAGGTCGACGACCGCGCGCTCCCCGAGTCGACGTCGAGCCTGCTCCACCATCTCCGCGGTCGAGTCGACGCCGCGATACGCGAGCCCGCGCGCAAGCAACGCCTCCCCGAGCCCCGCGTCGCCGCAGGCGAGATCGAGCACCGTGTCTCCCCGCTCGAGCGGCGTGCCGAGCGAGGCGATCAGCTCGGCTCGGTGCGCGAGGTACGCGCCCGGATCGGCGTACGCGCGCTCCGTCCACTCCTCCGCCTGCCGCCGGTACTGCTCCTCCTTGGAGCTCACAGCGCGAGCAGGCGTTCGGGGTGCTTCCGCACGAAGCGCGCCATCCCGCGCGCGTGCCAAAGCGTGTGTCGGGAGAGGAACCGCTGGTCGATCACCGCCGCGTAGGCGTGCGTGACGACCGCGTCGGGCACGTACCAGCGCTCCCAGCCCGCCTGCATCGCGCGGTAGCAGAGGTCGATGTCCTCGCAGTAGTGGCGGAAGCCCGCATCCCAGCCTCCGATCTCGTCGAGCATCGTCCGCCGCATGAGCAGGAACGCGCCGAGCATCCACTCGGCGGGCACGGGCTCGGTCGGGTGCTCGTCGAGGGAGTAGTGCTCGCGCTGCGTCTCGTACGGCGGCCGGAACCTCCGGATGGGTGTTCGCCGCACGAGCGTGCCGCGAACGGTCGGGAAGCGCCGGCGCGACGGCTGCCACGTTCCGTCGGGCCAGCGCAGCTGGGGTCCGGCGATACCGCAGCGCGGCCGACCTTCGGCGAACGCGACGAGCGTCGCGACGGCGTCGGGCTCGGCGATCGCGTCCGGATTGACGTTGAGGACGTACTCGCCCGATGTCTGCCGCGATCCCGAGATTCACGTTCGCGGAGAGCGAGAGCGGCTGCGGATTCTCGAGCACGCGGACGCCTTCTGGGACGGCGTCGACGGAGCCCGGGACGTTCGCGACGACGACCACTTCGTCCACCTGCGGGCGGAGCGCGGACAACGAGCGCTCGAGCTCCTTCGCGTGGCCGTGCGAGACCACGACCGCCGACACCTTCATGCGTCGAGTATCTCCCGGTACACGGCCAGCGTCTTCTCGGCGGTCGTTCGCCAGCTGAAAGCCCGCGCGCGCTCGAGCCCGGCAGCGACGAGCGCGTCGCGGTCGGCGATGGCCCGGCGAATGCCCTCGGCGAGGCTGCTCTCCTCCACGACGACCGCAGCGTCCCCCGCCACCTCGCGGAGCGCAGCGTCCGGGACCGCGACCACGGGGGTCCCGCAGGCCATGGCTTCGAGCACGGGAAGCCCGAACCCCTCGTAGCGAGAGGGCTGGACGAGGCACGCCGCGCCTCGGTAGAGCTCGACGAGCCGGTCCGCCTCGACGTACCCCTCGAGACGCGCTCCTCCGCGCCGGAGCTCGTCGGCGAGCGCCGCATCCTTGGCCGGCCCGGCGACGACGAGAGGCAGGCCGGCCTCCGTCGCAGCCGCGAGCGCCGCGAGCTGGTTCTTGCGCCGCTGGATCGCTCCGACGGACAGGACATAGTCACGCGCGCCTTCGACGCCGGGCGAGAACGCCGGGTCGACGCCGTTCGGCGTGACGACGATCCTCTCCGCGTCCACGCCGTAGAGCTCGATCAGGTCGCGCTTCGTCCGCTCCGAGACGGCGAGCACGCGGGCGGCTCCGCGCACTGCCCGTGGCACGACGACGCGGAAGACCGTTCGATCCCAGCGGCTCATGAGATCGGGCTCGCGGACGAACGAGAGATCGTGAATCGTGACCACGCACGGGCAGGGCGCGGCGAGCGGCAGCGCGTGCTGCGTGTGACACAGCCGCGCGCCGAGCCGGCGCAGCGCGCGTGGAAGCGACCACGCCATCCGCGCTTCCTGCGAGTGGGCAGGCAGCTCGTACGACTCCACTCCGGCCGGGACGAGCTCGGGTCGGCGCGTCACGGCGACGAGCCGGACTCCCGCGCCGGCCGCGAGCGGGCCGAGCTCGCGCAAGAGATTCGACGCGTACGTCTCGTCGCCGGTCCGTTGGCGCCCGAGGACGTCGGCGTCGAAGACGACCGTCACGCGAGCTCGCTCCACAGCGCGACCACCGACTCCGCCGAACGCTCCCAGGTGAACTCGCGGGCACGGGCGCGCCCGAGCGGCACGAGCTCGTCGCGGCGTGTCTCCGCAGCTCGGATTCCTGCTGCAATGGAGCCGACGTCGTGCGGATCGACGAGGACCGCGGCGCCACCGGCGATCTCCTCGGTCGCCGTACCGCGCGACGTCACGACCGGTGTCCCACACGCCATCGCCTCGAGCACGGGCAAGCCGAAGCCCTCGTGCAGCGACGGATACACGACACAGCGGGCGCCGCGGTAGAGCGCCGCCAGCTCCGAGTCCGGGATCTCGCCCACCCAGCCCTGAACGTCGACGCCGCCCCAGCCGCGAGCGCCGACCACGCGCAGCTCGACTCCTGCGGCACGGGCCGCTTCGACGGCCCGGCCGAGGTTCTTCCGGGGCTCGAGCGTCGCGACCGCGAGCACGTAGTCGCCGTCGGCGCGCCTGCCTTCGGCGTCGAAGACTGCATCGACGCCGTTCGGGACGACGCGGATCCTCTCTGGCGGGACTCCGGCCAGGTCGACCGTCTCGGCCTTGGTGAACTCCGAGACCGCGACGATCGCGTCGGCCGAGCGGAGCACTCGCGGAAGCCGAGACCCGTAGAGGCGATGCCAGCGCGGGAACGCGTCGGGCGAGCGCAGGATCGCGAGGTCGTGGACGGTGAGCACCGTCGGCACGCGCGCACGGCGCGGACCGCGGAATGTCGTGCAGTGGAGCACGTCGAGGTCGCCCGCCTTCCGGCCCGAGGCCGAACGGGTACCAGAGCGTGTCGCGCACGAACGCTCGACATGCGTCCCGGCCCACCGAAGTGAGCGAAGATCGAGCTCGATGCCGGGTCGCCCGCGGAGAGCCCCGAGGAGGCCACGGACGTGCCGGTGCGTCCCCGCGCGTGTCTGGATCAGCGGCGAGATGTCGACGGCGACCTTCATTCCCGTGGCCTCGAGTGCGCTGGCGACGTAGTGCACCGCTTCACGTGGCTCCGGGTAGGCGAGCAGCGCCTCGGCCTCCCGTGCCGAGCACCAGCGATATTCCACGTGCTCCTCGTTGAGCACCGGCTCCCAGCCATCTGGCGCCGCGGCGCTGTAGGCGTGCAGCGCAACGAAGGGCCCTCCGGGACGCAGGTAGCCGAGCTCGAGCGGCAGCTGCTCGAACGCGACGGGATCGGACAGGCCGGACTCCTCCACCAGCTCCCGCCGCGCGGCCGCGGCCGGAGCCTCGCCCTCCTCGACGCCGCCGGCGACGAGGTTCCAGTAGCCATGTCTCTCGGGAGTCCTGAGCGCGACGAGGAACTCCGGTCCCGGCCGGTACACGACGAGCATCACCTCCTCCGGCCGCATCACCGTGCTGCTTCCTCGTAGCCGCGGAGGAAGATCTCGCCCACCGCGCGCCAGGAGAACCGGCGGACGTGCTCGAGCCCTGCACGCACGTGGGGATCCCGATCCGCGAGTGCGCGCTCGATCGCCGCTGCGAAGGCGGCGGCGTCGTCGGGATCCGCACGGAGCGCCGCCGAGCCGCTCGCCTCGTCGAGGGACTCGTGCGAGGAGACGACCACGGGGACTCCGCACGCCATCGCCTCGATCACGGGGATTCCGAAGCCCTCGAACCTCGACGGATACGCAACGACGCCCGCCCCGCGATACAGGCGCGCGAGCTCCTCGTCCGAGACGTAGCCGAGGCGACGGATCCGGGGATCGTCCAGTAGCGGCTGCTCGCCCCAGCCCTCCGCACCGACGACCGCGAGCAGAAGGTCTGCGGAGAGCAGGCGGTGCGCCTCGATCAGCGTCTGCAGGTTCTTGCGCGGCTCGAGTGTCGCGACGGTGAGCACGTACGGCGCTCCCAGGTCGGCGGCGTCTCCCTCTGCGCGAAACACGGCTTTCGGAGCCGGGTGGGCTACCCGGATCCGCTCGTCCGGCACGCCCAGCATCCGCTCGACGTCCTGCCCCGTGTATGCCGAGTTCACGAACACGACGTCGCAGGTGCGGGCGGCGTTCCGGTACTTGCGCCCGTGCATCGAGCGGGTGCGCGAGGTCGTCCACTCGGGGTGATGGAGCGGGACGAGGTCGTGGACCGTCGTCGCTCGAACGCCGGCGCCCTGCGATGGATACATCCAGTCCGAGAAGTGGAGCACGTCGAACGGGCCGAGAAGTCGCTCGGCTCCGGGCCAGGCAATGGCGCTCCATGCGGTCCGTGCCGCATGGGAGAACGGGATGCGCCACGTCCGCAGCTCGACGTCGATGCCGTCGAGCGCGGTGCGAATCCTGTCGGGGCCGCGGATGCTCGTCGGCGCGAACGCGACGATCTCGTGCTCGCCGGCGGCCGCCTCCGCGAGACCGCCGAGCGATCCCTGGATGTAGTTGCCGATCCCCAGCAGCGGATGGGACAACGGGCTCACGTCGAACGCGATCCTCACGCGCGGGGCTTGTACACGAACCGGTTGAAGTGCGCGCCGAGCTCGCGGTCGTCCGGGTTCTCGCCTCCCGTGACCTCCTCCGGAATCGCGGTCGGCGATACGGTGAAGACGACGCGGCACTCGGTCGTCCCCGGTTCCGGCTCGACGGGCACGCTGAGCCGCGCCGGCCCGAGTGGGCCGAAGCGAAGCCGCCCGACGACCGATCCGTTCGAGCGCGCGACGATTGTCGACGGCCCCGAGAACAGGCTCGGGTCGCTTGCCACGTCGACCGCGAGCCGACCCGGCTCGCAGCGCCGTCTCGTGTACGTCACCGTCCGTCCCGACCAGGTGTCGTTCGGGTAGAGGCCGTCGACCCGCACGGCGGAGACGAGCGGGGGGTTCACGCGCCAGAGCGTGATCCCCCAACCCTTGTCCGACGCCATCGCGTCACCGTCGGGCTCGAACGACGAGTCGGCGATGACGAACTCGTCGGATACCGCGGTCCCGTCGGGGAACGTCACGAGGCCGGTGTCGGGATCGATGCGGATCTCCGACTCCGGAAGCCCTCCAGGGGTCGGGCCGGCGATGTAGTAGACCGGACCGACGCCGCGGTTGAAGAACTCGTTCTGGTTCACGGTCAGGCGGTCGGTGCGTCCCGACCAGATGAACGCAGCCTCGGTGCCGGCGGGGAGGGCCTGGTCCACCCAGTCCCGATCCGCGGTGCGGATCCCCTGGAAGAGAGCGCCCAGCGATGCGCGCTCGAAGCCGTGGGCACCCCACCAGATCGGGCGGATGGCGAGGATCCAGAGACCGAGGACCGCGAGCGGCAGGGCGAGCGCGTACCGCCGTGGCACGAGGACGTACGCCGCCGCCAGGCCCACCGCGAGGGCAAAGGCTGCAAGCCTGATCCAGTCGCTGCCGATGCGGTCCTGAACCGACCAGAGGGGGAGCAGCATGAGCGTGTCGGTGAGGGCGGAGGTGGTGATGAAGCGGTCGTACGGGATCGCGGCGACGAGGAGCGCGCTCGCGGCTGCGGCGCCGACGACGAGCGCTCGCGGGCGCGGCGCGCCACGCTCGATCCAGGCGAGCAGGGCGATGCAGAAGAGCGGCGCGAGGTAGAACATGTTCCGCTCCTGGATCCGGTCGGAGAACACCGAGGCGAAGGCGGCGACGACCGGAACGACGCAGATGGCCAGAGCGACCGTCGCAGCGAGGAAGGCCTGGAGGCGCGCGTCGAGCGAGCGAGCCAACCCGACGAGCACGATCGTCGCCGCGAGCGGAATCACGAGCACGTACAGCGAGAACTCGGCGACGTGCCACCAGAGGTAGCGGAGCGTGTCGCCGAGCTCGTATCCCGCATCGCCGACAGGGGAGTACGCGCCCAGCAGGTCCTGGAGCGACCGGCCGGCGGCGAGCTGGACGACCAGCAGCGCCACTCCCGCACCGAGGACGATTCCGTACAACGCGCGATAGCGCGACGCGGTCGACCGCACGCCACGTCCCTCGAAGAGCGCGAGGACGACGGGGGCGAGCACGATCGCCGGCGCGAGCGCCGCCGCCTGGACCCGGGTCGCGAATGCGAGACCGAGGAGCACGAGCAGCAGGACGACCCTGAGCACCGTCGGGCGCTCGAGCACGAGCACGAGCACGAGCGTGAACGTGAGGAACAGCGGGTAGAACAGGTTCTCCGTCATCACGGTGCCCGTGTAGGCGAGCGACGGGACCGCGACCGCGAGCAACGCGCCGAGGAGCGCGAGCCACTGCGTCACGAGGCGCCGGGCGAGGAAGTACGCCGGGACCGCGGCGAGCGACATGACGAAGGCGTTGATCGTCTTCACCGCCGCGTACGAGGCCGGCAGACCGTCGAAGAGCGCGTAGGCAGGGCTCAGCAGCAGCGAGTAGACGATGCTGTAGTCGGGGTTCGGCTCGCCCCGGATCGTCGCCTCGCCGTCGTCGGCGATCCCTCGCGCGAGCTCCGACCAGATGAGCTCGTCGACCATGATGAACGGAGCGACGAGATCGCGTGCCAAGAGGGCCCTGAAGACCGTCGAGCCGACGACGATCGCGGTGAGCCAGGCCCACGCCGGAATCCGGCGAACCGCTCTACCCAAGCTCGACCTCGGCGAGGCGGCGGGCGATCTCTCTCGCCTCGGCCGTGTCCGCCGAGATGCCGACCTCGGCCGCAGCCCGGCTGACCTCGTGCAGGACCGCGTCGCCCACAGCGCCCCCGCCCGCGACCTCCTCGAGCGCGGCGACGTACCGATCGGCGACCCTGTCGAGATCGTGCTCCGAGCGCGCAAGCTCCGAGGCGGCCTTCCCCATCGCCCGACGCACGTCCGGCCGCGTCACGAGCAACTCGAGTGCAGCCGTCAGAGTCGCGCGCTCGTCGTCTCCGACCGGGACCTTCAGCGCCGCGTCACCGGGAAGCTCGCTGAACCAGCCGACGTCGCTCACGACCAGGGGCTTCCCGAGCGACAGGGCGCGGATCGCGCTGCCGGACGTCTCACCCATGGTGGGATGACGGAGGCTCACGCAGACATCGACGCCGGACATGAGCGACCACAACTTCGCCTCGTCCACCCAGCCCTCCCGCATGAGCGCGTCCTCCGCGAGCCCAAGGCGCTGGAGCCGCCGGTCGAGGTCGAAGCCCGGCGAGGTCGGGCCGACGAGGAGCAGCGTGACCTCCGGATGGTCCTTGCGTACCGTCGCGACCGCGTCCAGCAGCTCCGGGATCCGCTTGCTCGAGTTCACGTTGCCAAAGCACCCGATCACGAACCCGTCCGCGACGCGCGCTGGTACAGCCGCCGGGACCGGCCAGGACGGGTGCGGGACGATGCTCACGGGACCGGCGTAGCCCGCCGACCGTGCCGACTCGGCAACGGTGCGCGAATGAGCGATCAGGCCCGTCGCATTCTCCAGCACGAAGGAGGCCAGTGGAAAATCCGCCGGCCGCGACTCCCACAGGGGCGGGATGCGCTTGTCGAGGACCCCGTGGGCGAGCAGCCGTCCGACGACACCGTGCTCGCGCTCCATCACGTCGAGGTAAGCGTGTCCGTCGCCCCGTCCCACGGTCATGCCAGCGACGAGATGGTGCAGCACGAAATCGTGCAGGACGACGACCCCGGGGTTGCGCCGGAGCGCGTCGACGATCCAGCCGTGCGCGTCCGGGTTGTTCCCGACGTGGTAGAGGGCGAGATCGGTGCCTCGCGGAGGATTCTTGCGCCCCCGACGCACGACCGCTAGGTCGACCCGCTCCTGCAGCGCGGGCACGAGGAGGGCGCTGTAGTCGGCGATGCCGCTCTGCTCGGGCGGCATCGGCGAGAAGTAGGCGACCCTCATGCCAGCAGTCTCGCGATCGCGCGCTCCCAGGTGACCTCCGCGGCAAGCACCTTGCCGGCGCGACCGAGCGACGCCGCCTCCGAGCGATGATCGCGCAGCCAGGTCGTCGCTCTCGCGACGTCGGCTGCCTCCGGCGCGACGACGACCCCGGTCTTCCCGTCGGCGACGACCTCGAGCGGCCCGCCCGCGTCGGTCGTGGTGAGCACGGGCTTCTCCGCAAGGAACGCCTCGAACGGGACCATTCCGAAGTCCTCGTCCACGGGCGCGTAGTAGACCGCGAGGCAGCCGCCGTAGAGTTCGGCCAGCTCGGCTTCGGTGACGCGACCGGCGAACCGCGCCCGCCCGTCGAGCCCGCGATCGCGTGCGAGCCGCTCGAGCCGATCGCGATCCGGGCCGTCGCCGGCGATCACCACCTCGAGGCCGGAGTCGAGCGCCGCCGCCTCGAGCAGGAGATCGATCCGCTTCGCACGGTCGAGGCGGTTGACGGAGAGCACGAAGTCGCCGTAGCCGTCGCAGCGGTAGGCGAGATCCTGCGGCGGGTGCGGGAGGATCTCGGCGCTGAGGCCGGTGGAGTCCTCGAGCCGCTGGGCGACGTTGCGGGACGTCGCGAAGAGGCGCTCGGCCTCGCCCAGCGCGATGCGGTCGAGGTCCTGGATCTTCCGGCGGAGCGCACGATCCTCGGGCGAGTCGCCGAACTGGCCGAGCGGAGTCCCGTCGAGCTCGTACGCCTGCCGGAACTGGTGCACGAGCCACACGCGCTTGTTCGAGTGGCGTACGAGGTACGACGGAAACTTCGTCGCGACGACGAGGTCGATCCGCTTCCCGTCAGCTTCGTCGAGGTCGAGCAGGCGCCAGAGGAACGCCTGCGTCAGCACCCGTGCTCCCGGATACCACTTGAACGGCACCGAGACGAGATCGGCCTCGTGGCCCCGCGCGCGCAGCTCCTCCACCAGCCGGTCCGTGAAGATCTCGGCGCCGCCGCGAGCGAACGGCACCTGCGGCCTGAGCACCGCGACGTTCACGTGCGTTCGCTACGTGCGGTTTCGAGCTCCGCCTCGAGCCGGTCGACCTGGGCCTGCAGGTCGTCGATCAGTCGGAGCGCTGCAGCGTTGAACGAACGCTGGTCGTAGGCGAGCGGCTCGACGTACCATCGCATGAGCTTGCGAAGGACGGCCTTGACCGGAGTGCCGAGACCGCCTCGCACTCCGGGACGCAGCCGCAGCGAGCGGTCGGCCGAGACGGGCCAGAGCCGTTCCGCCTCGTCCCGCGCGGCGCGTCGCTCCTCGTCGCTGCCGCTCGGCGCGCCCGGGTCTGCGCCCGATCGCCGCACCTCCTCGCGCAGCGCGGCGAACAACTCTTCGACGTCGACCGGAGTCTCGGCGGAAGAAAGCCCTGCAGAATCGCCATTTTTGGCTTCGTCAGCGGGCATCGCAGGATTGTAGCCGCGCCGTAGGATCGGCTCAGTAGGCTGAGACGGTGCGCGTCGGCATCTCGTTGCTCACTCTCGCCCCCGGCGATCTCGGTGGTTCCGAGACCTACGCCCGCCAACTCGTGCGCGCACTGGCTCGTGTCGGGGCCGCCGAGTACTCGGTTCTCGTGCCCGCCCGGGCCAAGGACGTGGCGGACGGGTTGCCTGCGATCGAGGTGCACGATCCCCCGGTCGGCAAGCGCGGGCCGTCGCGGATCGCAGCGATGGCGCTCGCCGCGAGGCGCACGCGAGGGGTGACGACGGCGCTCACGACGTTCGACGTCGTCCACTACGCGCTGACCGTCCCCGTGCCCGGCACTGACGCTGCGACGGTCGTGACGCTGCACGACATCCAGCACCGCGACCTGCCGGAGTTCTTCGGCGCGGCGCGCAGGTCGTTCCGACGCGTGGCGTACGACCGTGCCGCTCGCGGGGCAGCCGCCGTGCTGGTCACGAGCGAGTTCGTCCGTGGACGCGCCGTCGAGCACCTCGAGCTCGATCCCGGGCGCATCCACGTCGTCCCGCACGCGATCGACCACGAGGTCTTCAAGCCCGACGACGAGGTCGAGCGAGAGCCTTTCCTGCTCTACCCCGCGCGCCCGTGGCCACACAAGAACCACTTGCGCCTGTTCGAAGCGTTCGCCGCGCTGCGGGAGACACGGCCGCGCCTTCGGCTCGTTCTGACCGGGGGCGGCCTCGACCGGCTCGAGCCACTTCCGGAGGGCGTCGAGAGCCTCGGAGACGTCTCGACCGACGAGCTCGTGTCTCTGTACAGGCAGGCGGCGTGCCTCGTGTATCCGAGCCTGTACGAGGGCTTCGGGCTGCCGCCGCTCGAGGCGATGGCATGTGGTTGCCCTGTCGCCGCCTCGAACGCGGGCGCGATCCCGGAGGTGTGCGGCGATGCGGCGGCGCTCTTCGACCCGAACGACGTGGAGTCGATCGTCGCAGCCGTGCTCGAGACGGACGAGCGCCGGGAGGAGCTCCAGGAGCGCGGTCTCGCACGGGCGGCCGAGTTCACCTGGGACGAGACGGCTCGCGGCCACGAAGCCGTATACCGCGAAGCCCTCGCCAATCCGCGTTAGCGCGGGCGGCGTGCGCGTCGGCATCTCGCTGCTCACGCTCGTCCCGGGGATCAGCGGCGGGTCGGAGACGTACGCCCGAGCGCTCTGCCGGGCGCTCGCGGACGTGGGAGAGCTCGAATACGAGGTCTTGCTCCCGTCGATCGCCGCGGACGTCGAAGGCCCGGGCGCGCGGGTGATCGACGAGTACCGGGCATCACGCTCGACGCCCGGCCGGCTGCGCGCGATGGCCGGGGCGAGCCTGGGCCGCCACGTTCGCGGGCAAGCTGCGCGCGTTCGACGCCGTGCACTTCCCTCTGACGGTGATGGTGCCGCCGATCCGGCACCCACCTGCGGCTGCGAGCATCCTCGACGTCCAGCACGAGGAGATACCCGAGTTCTTCTCGCGGGCGGAGCGCCTCTATCGCAAGGCTGCCTACGGGCTGACCGCGCGCTTGAGCGATCTCGTCGTCGCGATCTCCCACCATGCGGCGGCGTCGCTCGTCGAGCGGCTCGGGATTCCAGAGGAGAAGGTTCGCGTGATCCACCTCGGCGTCGAGCACGAGCGCTTCCGGCCAGGCCATGCGACGCGCGAGGAGCTCCTCGTGTACCCGGCTCGGCCCTGGCCGCACAAGAACCATGCGCGGCTGTTCGAGGCGTTCGAGGTCCTGCGTGAGCGGCGGACCGGCCTCCGCCTCGTGCTCCCCGGCTACGAGGGCAGCGCGCCGGAGGGTGTGGAGGCGCCCGGCCGGCTGACCACGGACGGGCTTGCGGACCTGTACCGGCGTTCGTCGGCGCTCGTGTTTCCGAGCCTGTACGAGGGGTTCGGTCAGCCTCCGCTCGAGGCGATGGCATGCGGCTGTCCCGTCGCAGCCTCGAACGCGACCTCGCTGCCCGAGGTGTGCGGCGACGCCGCCGAGCTCTTCGATCCGCGTTCGGTCGAGTCGATGGTCGCCGCGGTAGAGCGCGTCCTCGACGACCCTGAGCCATACCGCGAGCGTGGGCTCCGCCGCGCCGCGGAGTTCAGCTGGGAGCGCTGCGCCCGCGAGCACGATGCCGTGTACCGCGAGCTCGGGCGCTGATCGACTAGCTTCCGCGCGATGACCGGGTCGCTCACGGCGAGCCTGCGGGCCGATCCGCCCGCACTCCACGAGAGCGGCGCCTCCTGCGCCGGTCTGCACTGGCCCGCCCTCGAGTGGATCGAACGGACGGTCCAGTCCGGCTGGGCGACGCTCGAGACGGGCGCCGGGCTGAGCACCCTGGTCTTCGCCGCGAGCGGCGCCGAGCACGAGTCCATCACGCCCGCGCGCGACGAGACCGAGCGGATCCTGGCCGAGCTTCGGCGACGCGAGATCTCCTCCGACCAGCGTTCGCTTCCACGTCGGCAGCTCGGACGAGGTCTTGCCGAGCTGGGAGCCACGGCCGCTCGACCTCGTGCTCCTCGACGGCGCCCACGGCTTCCCCTACCCGACGCTCGACTGGTGGTACGTCGCGCCCCACCTGAAGCCGGGCGGCCTGCTCGTGCTCGACGATGCGTACATGAGCGGGGTCTCCGCCCTCCTCGACTACCTTCGCTCTCGCCCGACCTGGCGCGTGGAGGATGCGCTCGGCTTTCGAACCGTCGTCGTCCGCAAGCTCGCCGACGAACGTCCTCCGTTCGACTCGCTCGGCGAGGAGGGCGTCGGCTCGGTCTCGTTCGCCTACCTGCCGCCGCACCGCCGAGTCGTCGCGTCGACGCGACACCGCGTCTTCTCGACGCGTGCCGGGCTCGCGGTCGTGCGCGCGACGCGCAAGCACGCGTCGTTCCTGTTTCGAGAGCGCTAGATGGTTGACGCCACGAGATCGCCATCTCCGGGGCGCGAGCTGGCCGCTCCGGGGCGCGACGGGAGAGCGGTGGTGAGGCTCGACGCCTCGACGCCGCTCTCCCGTCGCGAAGCGCACGCCCTGGCAGAGGCCGTGAAGCGGGCTCTGCCGGGGCGGAAGCGGCCCGGACACGGCAGGTCGCGCATCCGGACGCGCGAGATCGTGGCATCAACCATCTAGCTAGAGGCCGTGCAGGTAGCGCCAGCTGACACGCAGGCCGTGGGGCCGAAGCACGGCCAAGGCGACCGCATAGACGGCTAGTCCGAGCATCGCCGCCGGAGCGGAGTCGAGCACGAGCGAAGGCAGTCCGAACGCGACGAGTGCGATCGAGGCGATCACGGCTGCGGCGACCGCGAGCCCGGGAAGCGTCTCGCGAAGAGCGTGGAGGGCGGCGAGGAGCCCGCAGAGCACGACAGCCGTCGAGATCGTCAGCGCCACGGCCAGGCCATCGAGCTCGAACAACGATGATCCGAGCCACGCGAGTGGGATCTGGATGGCGAGCGCCGCCAGGGCGATCCACGGGAGCGGTGCGGTGCGTGCGGCGACGAACGCGAGCGGGAACGCGACCCCGATGCCGACGGAGAAAGCCATCCAGGGTGCGAGGAGGACGACCAGCCGGCCGACCTCGGCCCCGATCTCCCCTCCGTAGGCCCCGCCGAGAACCGTTTCGACCAGGTCGCCTCCGGCGATCGCGAAAACACCAGCCGCGGCTCCGACAAGCGTGAGCGCGAGCCACGAAGTCGCGATGACGTGGCGCGCGGACGCGGCCGCATCGAGACCCACGCGCGAGAGAGGCACCGACGTCACGAGCCCCAGCGAACCCGCGGTGATGGTCACGAGCGAGGCTCCGGCGAGATACGCGTACACGAAGCTCGTCGCGGCGCCCTCGCCGAGCTCGCCGGCGAACGGGAGCGAGACGACGTAGAGCAGCTGCAGGCCGAGCGGCAATGCCGCGCCCGTCGCGAACTTGCGCAGCCGAATGCCGATCGCGGCGCTCTGCGGACGCAAGGCTCGCGACGGCATCCGCTGGTGGAGTGAATGCGCAACGAGTGCGGCACTTGGCACGAGAAGCGAGATCGCGCCGTTGAGCGCCATTCCCCAGGCGATTGCGATCACGCCGTCGTCGTCGACGCGCAGGAGGATCAACGTCAGCGCAGCCGCGCTCCCGGCGGCGTACCCCAGCGCTGCCGCGCCGTAGTCGTTCCGTGCGGCAAGCCCGCTCGCCGCCAGACCGGCGAACAACTGCGCGGTCGCCGCCGGGACGATCCAGCGCAGCACCTCTGCCGCGGTTTCCGCAGCGCCCTCGGATCCCGTCAGGACGTCTGCGAGCTGATGCGCACCGAGCTCCGCGAACAGCACGAGTGGAAACGCGAAGAGCGCGAGCGCGAGCGCATCTCCGGCCAGCTCGCCCGCGAGGCGGCCCTCGTCCCAGGCGCGCGCCAGCTGCGGCAGGACCGCGACGCGGATGGCCTGGGCCGCGATGGCGATGGCGATGAAGACGCCGTAGGCGGCGAGCAGCCCGTCGGTCTCCTCGCTGCGGCCGAACTCGCGGGCGATGACGATGCCGACGACCGCAGCGACTGCCGCCACGACCAGGAGTGACGCGGACGTGAAGACGCCCGCCCGAAGCGAGCCTGCACCGGGCGAGTCTGTACGCTTGCTCACCGACGCGGAAGCGTACGGACCATGCCGAACGACACTCTCTGGACAGGCAGCACGCTCGAAGGACTCCGCCGTGAGTTCGGCGAGATCTACGACGGCCGCACCGTGCTCGTCACGGGCGCCGACGGCTTCATGGGCTCACACCTGACGGAAGGGCTGGTCGAGCTCGGCGCGACCGTCCACGCGTTCGTGCGAGCGACCTCGAGCGGCGCGCTGAACAACATCTCGCACCTACGGAACCGGTTGAAGGTGCACTTCGCCGACCTCACGGACCGCACCTCGGTCGACTACCTCGTCCGCGAGCTGCGCGATGCTCCGGACAAGCCGTTCGTCTTCCATCTCGGCGCCCAGGCGCACGTCGGCGAGTCCTGGCACCGGCCCTACGAGACGGTTATGGCCAACACGTTCGGGACGCTCAACCTCCTGCAGGCGGTCGTCGACTGGGAGCTCGAGCTCGAGAAGTTCGACACCGCGGGCACCTCCGAGGAGTACGGAAACGTGCATGCCGACGTTGCCGAGCACCACGACTTCGACGAAGCCGGTGGGCTCATCCTCCACGAGCGCTCGCCCATCAACCCGAAGTCGATCTACGCGACCTCGAAGGTCGCGGCCGACTTCCTGACCATGAACTACTTCGACGCCTTCGGCGTGCCCGGCGTGGTCACACGGATGTTCAACAACTACGGCCCCCGCCAGAACCCCCGCTACGTCACGGGCACGATCATCACGCAGGCCCTCGCGCGCGACACGATCGAGCTCGGGAACCTCGAGCCGCTACGCGACTTCTGCTTCTGCCTGGACGGCGTGCGCGGACACCTGACAGTCGCGGCGCACGGGTCACCGGGAGACGTCTACGTCTACGGACAGGGCGAGAACATCTCGATGCAGGACTGGGCCGAGCTCATCCTGCGTCTCGGCGTCGAGAACGGCTTCTGGCCCGCCGACCGGCAGATCGTCTCGACCGCGGGGCGGTTCCGGCCAGGGGGCAGCGACGTCCTCGCGCTCCGCGTCGGTCACGAGAAGCTCACGCGCGAGACGGGGTGGATGCCTCAGGTCTCCTGGGAGGACGGCGTCCTCGAGACCATCCGCTGGTACGCGGAGAACCGCGATCGGTGGATCGGTCGCGTCGACTGGCTCCCGACCGGCGCTCCCGTCCTGCCGGGCTGAGAACGACCGCGTCGCCGCCGGCGACGAGTCGCGTCATGCTCATTCCTGTGCATCGAGGGTGCAGAGGTAAAGGAACTCGCGTTCGGTGGTCGTGGGCTCGCGATCCCACAGGAGCACGACCTTGCGTCGCTGTTCCAGACGCGTGCCGACATCGGCCGGTGCCACCGACGAGTAGGCCTCGTAGACCCTCTCCGCGTCCTTCTCCGAGCTGCCAAGCGCAACCGTGACCGGGTTGCCCTCGACGGCCGTCCGAAGGGCACCGCGCTCGGCGCTGAGCGCGACGGGGTCCCCGACGACCGGCTCGAACGGCGTAGCCCGCTCGGTGAGGCAGGTCTGAACCAGCTCGAGGTGCGACGGCTCGTCAGTCAACGCCTCCCGGACGAGACCACCGACGAACTGGGTCAGCAGCAGGGCGGCGGCGATGACCACGCCGATCGTCACCCAGCGCCGCTCAGCCTGCTCGGGCCTCCGGTGCATCGAACGAGCTCACCAGACGAGAAACGGGAGCAGCGCGAGGGCTGACGCGACGAGCACAACTCCGAGGACGATGCCGACGAGGCGACGCCGCGCCAGCCAATCGACGGCAAAGCCGAAGCAGAGCGCGAACGCAGGGACGGCCGCGAGTGCGTAGGTGCCCTTGATGGTGTCACCGTCACTCGTCGGGTATGCCACTGCCAGGTAGAGGACAGAAGCAAGCGCGGCGACCGGCGGGAGAGCCGCGATGAGCCTTCCGGCGTCTTCACGGGGTCGCGTCACCGAGAGCCCGAGGAGCGCGAAGAGGCCCGCGAGTGCGAGAGTGGTCGGAATCAGGCCCAGTGCACTCTGACGCGCGAGCGCCGAGTCGATGGCGTCCGAGCGGTCGCTACGGCCAGGACCCCACGACCAGATCCCGAAGTAGTCGCCCCAGCTCTCTGCGTAGAAGACGGGAATGAAGCGGTCGTTGAACCGGCCCGCCCACGGACTGAGGACGATGTCGGGAAACCGGGCGTCGACGTAGAACTCGAGTGGTCGCCGAGCGAGCACGAATCGATCCTCCTGCGGGCGATCGAAGACGGGGTTCGAGTACCGGCTCGCCTGGTGCGCGTACCACGGTGCCGGCACGACGACGGCTGCGGTGATCGCGACGGCGAGCGCGAGAAGCGCGGACCGCCGGACCGAGCGATCGGTGAGAGCGATGACGCACAGGACGATGGCGACCACGGCGACCATCCACAGCGACCAAGCCCGTACGAGTTGGCCGAGCCCGAGCAGGACTCCGAGCGGCACGGCGAGCTTCCACGAGTACGCCCCCCGACGCACCATCTGAGCGAGAACGAGCAAAGCCCCGGCCGTGACGAGCATCGCGAGCGGTTCGGGATGGAACATCGCACCGGTCTTGAGGACCGTCGGGAAGAACGAGAAGAATCCGACCGCGGCGAGCCAGACCACCGGACGCGAGGGCCACAGAGTGCGGGCGAGCAGAAGCACGATCACTCCGGTTCCGAGCACCGCGAGGGCGTTCACGAATTGCCCGAGGTGGTCGGGATCGTGCAGATCGAGAGCACGACCGAGCTTTCCCGCGAGGCCCGCGAGTGCCATGTAGCCCGGAGGCGTGTAATACGCGCCGACGCCGTCTGGCGGGAGCTCGCCGCGTTCGACGAGGTCGCGGGCATAGGTGATGTACTCCTGCGCGTCATAGCCGCCGATCGACGGGTACGAGAATGCGTTGCGCACCGCGACGACCGCCAGCACGAGGAGGATTCCGGTCGAGCCGAGAACCGCGACGCGAGGACTCACCCTCGTGCCGCCGCCCTCGGGCTCGGCGGAATCCGCCACGGGCGGAAGCCTAGAGTGCGCAGCCGCGGTCGCACTCGTCGGCGCCCTGTGCTGCTTGTAGCCTGTTCGTCATGCGCGTCTTGGTCACCGGCGGCGGCGGCTTCCTCGGCTCGCACCTCGTGGAGCGGCTCGAGCGCGACGGCCACGACGTCTTCGTCGCACGGAGCGCCGACTACGACCTCACGTCGATGGACGACACCGAGCGGCTCTTCGGAGACGCGCGCGCGGACCTGGTCTTCCATCTCGCCGCCGAGGTCGGCGGCATCGGGGCGAACCGGGCCAATCCCGGGCGCTACTGGTACGCGAACCTCACGATGGGCGCGCACATGCTCGAGCAGGCACGCCTGCACTCGACGTCGAAGCTGGTCGTCGTCGGCACGGTCTGCGCGTATCCCAAGTTCGCGTCGATCCCGTTCTCGGAGGACGAGCTCTGGGACGGCTATCCCGAGGAGACGAACGCGCCGTACGGCGTGGCGAAGAAGGCGATCCTCGTCGGCTCGCAGGCGTATCGCGAGCAGTACGGGGTCAACTCGATCTTCCTCCTCCCCACGAACCTGTACGGGCCGCGCGACAACTTCGACCTCGAGTCGTCCCACGTGATCCCGGCGCTCATCCGGAAGATGGTCGAGGCGGACGACGAGGTCGTCCTCTGGGGCGACGGCTCGCCGACTCGGGAGTTCCTGTACGTGGACGACTGCGTCGAGGGTCTCGTCCTCGCCGCCGAGCGCTACGACGGGCCCGATCCGGTGAACCTCGGCGCGGGCAAGGAGATCTCCATCCGCGAGCTCGCGGAGCTGATCGCCGACGTGACGGGCTACGAGGGGACCATCGTCTGGGACTCGGAGAAGCCGAACGGACAGCCGCGACGGAGCGTCGACGCGACGCGCGCGCGCGAGCTGTTCGGGTTCGAGGCGCGGACGCCGCTGCGCGACGGGATCGAGCGCACCGTCGCCTGGTACCGCTCGGCCGTCGCCGGTGTCGGTCGCTAGCACTTCGGTCGCGGTAGCGGGCGGCCTCAGCCGCACCGTCGATCGGCTCCTCGCGCATCCTCGTGAGGTGCTCGGCGTCCTGGTCGGTGCGCAGGTCGTCGGGACGATCGCGCTGGCACTCTCGGTCCCGCACAACGGCTGGGTGTGGTTCCAGGGCGGCGACCAGATCTGGCTCGTCGACGCAGGGCTGGCTGCTCGGCCAGCTCGAGCTGCCGCCCACCGAGATCGGCTACCTGTGGTCGTACGTCGTCGCGCCCGATCACGTGGGTCACGGGCGGCACGTTCGTGCAGGCGCTGCCTCCACTCGTGCTCTTCCAGGTGCTCGTTCTCGGGCCGGTGGCGCTCCTCTGCTTCTACGGGCTGGCGGCGCACATCGGGGGGCGGCTGCTCGGGTACTGGGCCGCATTCCTGTGGGTGATCGCCCCGTTCGCCTCCATTCCGCTCTTCGTCGATCGCTACCAGGAGCGCTGGGCGGAGCACTTCCTCCCGCAGGCGCTCGGGCTGACCGCGATGGCCGACTTCCCGTCGCTCGTGCTCGTGCTCGCCTCCGCGCTCTTCCTCGTGCGCTCGCTCGAAGGTGGTCGTCTCCCCGATGCCGTGCTGGCCGGACTCCTGCTCGGGGCAGCGGGTGGGATGAAGCCACCGAACCTGCTCATGGGCGTCGGTGCCGCACTCGCCTACCTCGTCGCACGGCACTGGCGAGCCGGGCTCGTCGTTCGGCGCCGCCGTCGTCCCGTCGGTGCTCGTCATCGCTCTCTGGAAGGAACGAGGGCTCGGCCAGCTCCCGGTGCTCAGCCTCGAGGAGACCCGTCTCGCCGC
Organism: uncultured Gaiellaceae bacterium; assembly: GCA_963802865.1. GTDB lineage: Bacteria > Actinomycetota > Thermoleophilia > Gaiellales > Gaiellaceae > GMQP-bins7. The sequence continues at coordinate 204,284 of CAWDKB010000013.1, read as the reverse complement.
ACACGCCGGTGTCGTCGCGCTGAGCGTCGACCTCGACAAGTACATCGAGCTCGATTGGGACCACTTCCGCACGCAGATGGATCAGCTGCGCGAGTACTTCTGGAGCGCCCGCCTCGCGCAGTGGGCGCCGTTCGCGGGCCTGCTCGCGGTGATCCGCGTCCGCCGCGGCGCGATCGCGGCGCTCCTCGGAGGGTGGCTCGGGGCGTTTCTCCTGGTCAAGGGCTTCTCGACCCGTGCGACGATCGACTCCCACTCCTTCTGGCGCCTGCTCCTACCTGCCTGGCCGGCCTACCTGCTCCTGTTCGCCTCGATCCCGCTCCTCGTCCCGACGTTCGCACGGCGCCTCGGAGACCGGCTCCGCACTCCCCCCTCGCTGCCGGTCGCCTGGCGGTGGATCGCGGTCGCCGCCGTGCTCACCGTCGTCGTGCCCGCCACCGCGATCGCCGCCTCGTCACCGACGAAGGGGCCGGAGCTAGCGGTCTTCCAGGACGACGCTGGGAACTTCATCCTCACGCCGGTCGACGAGGACGTCGAGGTCGACGGTCGAGCGCGACCGACGACGGTCGCGAGGTGCAGCTGGACGTCGGGAGGGCCCGTGGCGCGCCGACGTCTTCTACCGCGTCTACCGCACCGACGGGCCCTCGACGACGTCGAGTGCGAGAACACGGACGGCGCGACGTCGGAGTACTGCTTCCTCAGCTCCGGAGCCCGATCGCGACCACGCGCGAGACGACGTTCGTCGACACCGCGCCTCCGGCAGGCGGGCGCGACCTACCGGATCGGCGTCGCCACGAACTGGCTCGACGATCCCGCAGCAGGGCGACGTGTTCGCGTTCAGTCCGCCGGCTCTCGCGAACGGCTGACGCGCTCCTCGAGCAGAGCGATCCGCTGGGCGAGGTCGACGTTCTCGTCCGTCAGCGCGAGATCACGGTCGAGTAGTGCAGGAGCACGAGCAGGATGAAGAGCGTCGCGACCGCGAACAGCACCGCGGGCGGATAGCCGGTCACGCCGAGCCAGCCGGCGATCGTGTTCAGCGCGTCGCGCCAGAGCGACAGCACGAGCAGGACGCCGCCCGTCGCGAGCCACAGCAGCGCGTAGCGCTCCTTCAGCCGCCGCCCGCGGACGAGCTCGAGGACGACGAGGATGAGCAGGATCGCCGCGACCGCACCGATGAGCGAGACGCGGATCGGTGTCACGAGCGGGCGCCCTCGAGGCGCGGATACCGCCGCAGGCTCGCGACGAGCAGCGCGAGCGTGACCTTGACGATGTAGTACAGCGAGCGGACGAAGGTGATGGACGAGGAGCCCGCCTGCCGCTCGCGCATGTCCACCTGCACCTGCTCGAGTCGGAGGCCGCTTCGCAACGCGACCAGCGTCGCCTCGACCTCCGGGTAGTCGTGCGGGTACTGGACCGCGAAGAGCTCGATTCCCCGGCGGTTCAGGGCGACGAACCCCGACGTCGTGTCCGTCACGCGCTGCCTTCCGAGAAGAGAGACGAGGCGGGCGAAGACGCGGATGCCCATCCGTCGCGCGAACGGCGGCCGGTAGTTCGGATCCGGCTCGACGAAGCGCGACCCGATGACGAGGTCCGCCTCCCCCGACTCGATCGGCGCGAGCAGCTTCGGGAGCTCCGACGCGACGTGCTGCCCGTCTCCGTCGAGCCGGACTGCGATCGCGTAGCCCCCGTCGCGGGCGTATCGGAACCCCGTCTGCACCGCGCCGCCGATCCCGACGTTGAACAGCAGCCGCAGCACGATCGCGCCGTGCGACTCGGCGACGGCCGCGGTGTCGTCCGACGACGCGTCGTCCACCACGACGACGTCGATGGCCGGATCCACGCTCCGGATCTCGTCGATCACGCCACCGATCGCATCTGCTTCGTTCCAGGCGGGCACGATCGCGACCAGTCGTCTCGCCGTCAAACGGGGACTCCGGCCTCGAGACCGATGAGTGCGAGCAACGTCCGAGCCCGATGCGCGTAGGTGTGCTCGTCGAGGACGCGCTCGCGCGCCTGGCGTCCCATCTCCTCCGCCTGAGCGGGATCCGCGACGAGCTCGCGGTACGCCGCGAGCGCGGCCGCCGCACTCTCGACGACGATCAGCTCGCGACCCGGCTCGAACCAGCGCTCGATCCCCTCGTGCGGGTTGGAGACGATCGCCGCGCCGGAGGACGCGAGCTCGAACGGGCGGGCGGTGGAGGAGCCGGCGACCGTCGCGTGCGGGCGTCTCGTCATGTTGAGGTTCACGCGCGCGGCCGAGATCGCGCGAGCGAAGACGTTGAACGGAATGTCGCCGAGCAGGCGCGCGCGCGCCCGTATCGCCCTGGAAGTCGAGGCCCGCCGAGCGCGAAGTCGAGCTCGGGCGCGTCGCGGGAGGGATCGCCGACCAGCGTCCGCATCCAGTCCCGGCGGAACTTGTCGCCGTAGCCGTAGAAGAAGACGTCGACCTCCTTCTCGACCGCCTGCGGCGCGAAGAACTCCGGGTCGGCGCCCCAGTACAGCGCCTCGGCCCGACGGGCACCGAGCTCCAGGAGCCGCGGGACGCCGCCCTCGGAGTTGGAGAGCACGAGGTCGTACTCCCACGGATCGGCGCCGTGGTACGGGTTGAAGCCGGTGTCCATGCCGCCGAACTCGGGGAGGCTCATGGGGACGTCGCCGTCGTAGAAGACGACGGGAACGGAGAACCGCGCGCGCAGCGCGTCCGGGATCCCGCGCAGATGCGCCATCGGGACGGTGAAGACGATGACCGCGTCGGGCCGCTCCTCCTCGACGAGACGCTCGAGATGACGCTTCCAGCGTGGCGTCACCCAGCGCGCGATCGTCTCGCGCGTGAGCTTGTCGAGCCTCGACTCCTCGGGGCTCGACTCCGCGCGCCGGAGGTAGCTGTCGCCCTTCACGCGCGCGAGAACGTCCCGGACGGCCTGGTACGACTCGCCCTCGCGGTACGTCGGGTTCGGCGCGACGCGCCACCACGGCGACTCCACCGGCCGCCCTCGGTACGGCGTCACGACGAGGTCGACGCCGGCCTCGTACATCCCCTTCCAGAGCTGCCACCACGCGGGCGTGCAGCCGTAGCGGAAGTCGAGGTCGATCGCGGACGCGACCGCGAGGATCTTCGGCGAGCGCACGACTAGTAGGCCCCGCGCCGTGTGATGACCGCGGGAATCGTCTTCACGATGATCGAGATGTCGAGCCAGATCGACCAGTTCTCGAGGTAGGTGAAGTCGAGGCGTACGAGCTCGTCGAAGCCCAGGCCCGAGCGGCCGGAGATCTGCCAGAGGCCGGTCATCCCCGGGAGGACGGCGTACCGGGCACGGTGCCAGTCCTGGAGCAGTTTGTAGTCGCGGAGCGGGAGCGGCCTCGGGCCCGACGAGGCTCATCTCGCCCTTGACCACGTTCCAGACCTGCGGGATCTCGTCCAGCGAGAACCGGCGGAGGAACCTGCCCACGCGCGTCACGCGCGGGTCGTCACGGATCTTGAAGAGCGGGCCCTCGGCCTCGTTCGCCGCCTCGAGCTCGCTCTGGAGCGACGGTGCCTCGGCGACCATCGTCCGGAACTTGATCATCCCGAACTCCCGCTGGCCGACGCCGATCCGCCGATCGACGAAGAAGACGGGGCCGCGCGAGTCGAGCTTGATCGCGAGCGCCACGAGCAACCACAGCGGGAGGCCGACGACGAGCACGACGATGCTCACGACGAGGTCGAACGTCCGCTTGACCGCCCAGTCCCAGCCGGTGAGCACGGGCGGGCGGAGCTCGAAGAGGGGCGCGCCCTGGCCGGGGATGTACTCGCCTCGCTGCACGAGGAGCTCGGTCGTGTCCGGCGCGAGGCGCACCTTGATGCCCTGTCCGTGTGCCTGCTCGACCACCTCGAGCACGGTGCGCTCGTCGAAGTCGGCCTCGGTGAGGATGACCTCGTCGGGGCGAGCCTGCTCGAGGACGCGTGGAAGCTCCGCGCGCGTGCCCAGGAGCCGCAGGCCGGGCACCGCCTCGGGCGCCACGGCGCCGACGAACTCGTAGGTGAGCCCGCCGCGTACTGCCTCGAGCGACTCCCGCAGCCGCGAGAGGCTCTCGCCCTCCCCCACGAGCACGACCCGCCGCCTTATCCCCGCGGCGCGCATGAGCTCGAGCGACACCGACTCGTACGCCGAACGGAGCAGGCCGATGGCGATGGCCGACGCGACGACCGAGGTCGGGATCAGGCCCGAGGTCGTGAAGTCGTACCCCGTGCCGAGGCCGAAGGCGAGCACGATGAGCGCGACGACGATGAGGCACGCGAGGATGCGTCCCGCGCCCGGCCGCCGCTCACGCTGTCGGTAGAGGCCGGCTTGCGCGAAGACGAGAACGGTGATCGGGGCAGCGAACTTGAGCCACTCCGCCGGCCCTTCCCGCCAGAGCAGACCCCAGAGGACGTCTCCCTCGCCCGCCACGAGCTGCCGTACGACGAGCGCGGCGTAGATGCCGAGCGCCAGCCCGGCCACGTCCAGGAACACGAGCGCGGCGACGGAGAACGCGCGCCTGACGACGGTCAGGAGCGGGCCGCGCGAGAGGACGTAGAGGCGCGAGGCGCGAACGTCCCGTGCGGGTACGGCCGGCGCGGGAGCAGGACGGGACGTCTCCGCCGGCGGAGCGGTCTTGGCCACGCCGGAAAGCTTAGAGCCGGGCCACGTCGTCCCACGCGACGCGCGGGGCCGCGTCGTCCATGCCGTGCCGCGATGCGCTCGAGATCGGTCACGGCGGCGCGGCGCGCGAGGAGCGGGAGGAGCGTCGACGAGCAGCGTGCGGCGCCGCGCGGCTCAGGAGGTCCGTGTCGTGGAAGTACACGTGCACGAGGTCCGGCAGATCGCGACGGAGCAACGCGCGCGCAAGATCGCCGAGCGAGTGGGTCGTCGGGATCGCCGCGCAGCTCCCGGCCCGACGGCAGGTCCACCGTCGCCGGAGCGGCCAGTGACGCCCACGGCGCACCGTCCGCGAGGTACGGCGGGCGCGCTGGCGCGGGGCGTGCAGTCGACGTAGCCGAGCTCGGCGCACGCGTCCGCGACCTCGGCGTCCGTGTACCAGCCGCCTCCGCAGAAGAACGCAGGCGCGAGCCCGGCCTCCGCCATCCACCGGCCGTCCGCGAGGACACGCGCCCCGGTGCCGTCGCTCGTCGGGCGCGCGTGGTCGGGAGCCGTCCAGTGCGTGTGCTGGCCGAACGGCCCGTTCGCGGCCGCCTGCTGCGCCCGCTCGAGCCACGTCCCCTCGTCCTCGCCGAACGCGGCATCCGGGGGCCGGACGAGCGCGGCGATGCGGAATCCGGCCGGTCGCTTCTCCTGCAGAGCCGAGAACCGCGACCAGACCGCGTCGTCGAGCGGTCGCTCCACGTGGCAAGACACGACCGCGTACCGTTCGAGGGCCTCACGGTGCGCCGACTGTACCGCCACGCCTATCTCGTGATTGCACTCGCCGCGGCGCTCCCGAGGCTCGCCGCGCTGCTCTACGAGCGCGACGACATCCTCGCCGCATTCACCGACAAGAGCGACGACTTCGCTCGCACGCTTTCTGGCCAGCGGGACGTACGGGTTCATTCCGGGCGTTCCGTCCGCGTACACGCAGCCGCTCTACGGCTTCTTCCTGATCCCGATCTACTGGGTCGAGCGCTCGTGGCTGACGGTCGGGCTCGCCCACATCGCCGTCGCGGTCGTGACGGCGTGGATCGTCTTCGCGATCGGGAGGCGGGTCGCCTCCGACGGTGTGGCGCTCGGTGGCGCCCTGCTCTCGACGCTCCATCCGTACCTCGTCTGGCACGACGTCCACCTCAACCGCGAGATTCTCGACCAGCTCCTCGCGGCTGCGATCGTCCTGCTCGCGCTGTACGCGGCCGAGCGAGAGCGGTCGCTCTGGTGGGCGGCGTTCCGGGAGCGACGTTCGGGCTCGCCATCCTCGGGAACGCTCGCCTCGCGCTGCTCCCGTTCGTCGTCGGCCTCTGGGTTGCCTCGCGCCTCGGTTGGGCGCGACGGCGCTCGCGGCGTTCGTGGTCGTCCTCGCCTCGACCGCGATCGTGCTCGCGCCCTGGGTCGTACGGAACGAGGTCTCGGTCGGCTGCTACGCGATCACCACCGATTCGCGCGCGCTCTGGAAGGCCAACAACGCGAACACCTACGACGTCCTCGCCCGAGGCGGCTGGATCGACGACGTGCCGCCGCTCCCCGGCGCGCCGCCGAGGCCCCAGGACGCCGGCGCGATCTACGGCGCACCGGTCGGATCGTCCGCGTCGACGAGTGCGCCCAGCTCCGCCTCTTCCAGGACGAGGTTCTCGAGTTCTGGCGAGACCAGCCGGGCGAGAAGCTCACGGCTCGCCGCGGCAGGCGGTCGTGCTCCAGTGGCAGCCGAACGTCCTCGAGACCGAGGGACGCCCGGGGGCCGGGTCGTGGCAGGACACCGCGCGGAGCGTCGTCGAGCCCGCGTTCATGGTCGTCCTCTACGCATTCGCCCTCGTCGGGTTGTTCGTGCTTCCTCGCAGCTTCGTGGTGCTCACGCTCCTGCTCCTCGGCTACCAGACGTTCGTGGCGATGCTCTTCGCGGGCGCTACCCGCTATCGCGTGCCGTGGGACTTCCTCATCGCGATCACCGCTGCTGCCGGCATCGGGCGCTCGCGAGCTGGATCGCGAGGCGGCGGAGCTACGCGGCCTCGAGCCCGAGTGCCCGGGCGTAGAGCGCCTCGATCCGCTCGACGCACCGCTCGGGCGTGAACTCGGCGAGCGCTCGCTCGCGTCCGGCTCGCCCCATCTCCGCCGCGCGTGTGAGATCGTCGGCGAGCGCGACGATCGCGTCCGCGAGCGCCTCGGCGTCGGCGCTCGGCACCACGAGGCCCGTCACGCCGTCGGCGACGATCTCCGGCAGTCCGCCGACGGAGCTCGCGATGACCGGTCGCTCGCGCTCCATCGCCTCGAGTGCGACCATCCCGAAGCCCTCCCCGAGCGAGGGCACGACCACGATCGCCGCGTTCTTGATCGCCGTCTGTACCGGAGACACGAACCCGAGGAAGCGAACTGCATCGGCGACGCCGAGCTCCTTCGCATAGGCCTTCAGCGCGGGCTCGAGGGGCCCGCGGCCGGCCACGTCGAGGACGAGCCCCGGCACGCGTGCCCGCGCCTGCGCGAGCGCGCGGAGGAGGACGAGGTGGCCCTTGATCGGGATGAGGCGGCCGACGCACAGGAGCCGCGGCTCCGCGCCGCCGTACGGAACCGCTGCACCCGCCGACGAGATCCCGTAGTGGACGATCTCGAAGTCCTCCTCCTCGGAAGCCCTCCGTCTCGGCGAGGTACTGCGCGAGTCCCTGCGAGATCGCGATGTGCACGTGCGCGAGCGAGCCGACCGAGCGATCGGCGAAGCCGAACCAGCGGCCCTCCCGGAACTCGTTGAACCCGTGCTTCGTCGACAGCCGGAGCGGGATGCGGGCGAGCGAGCCCGCGAGCTGGCCGTAGACGTCGGCGTGCACGAGGTGCGTGTGCAGGATCCGCGGCCGCGCTTCGTCAGGTGTGCGACGACCTCGCCGAACGCGATCGGATCGACGTCCGCTCTCAGGCGGATGTCGTCGAGCGGGACGCCGCGCGCGCGCAGCTCCTCGGCGAACTCCCAGGCGCCCGGCTCGTCCTCGTGGAGCATGAGGAAGCGCACGTCCCAGCCGCGCGCACGCAGATCGGGCAGGAGTTGGAGGAGGTGCGCCTCGGAGCCCGAGATGCCGGCGACCTTCTGCGTGTGGAGGACGACGCCGTCCGTCACGGCAGGCCCGCCGCGTCGAGCGATGCCCCGCGCCCACGTCTGCACGGAGTGACCCTCCTGCACCTTCTCGCGAAGGCGGTGTCCGATGGCCGCGCGCTCGTCGCCGCCTGTCGCCGCGAGCTCCTCGATCCGGTCGGCGAGGGCTCGTGGGTCGAAGCGCGGGAAGCGCTGCTCGGCGGCGAGGAACGAGTCGAAGATCGGGTTGGACGCGAGAACCGGGAGGCACGCGGCTCCGGCCTCGTAGACGACCTTGTCCGGCGCACCCGCGCGCATGTTGTTCACGAGCGCGTCGTGGGTCGCGAACAGCGCGGGGAGCTCGGCTCGAGGCACCGCCTCTCCCAGCAGCACGCGTCCGTCGAGGTCGAGCTCCGCCGACAGCTGCTCGAGCTCGTCGCGATGAATCCGCTCCTCGTCCGAGAGCGCCGGGCCGTGCACGCGCAGCTCGACGTCCGGTCCCAGAGCGCCACGGCAGCGAGCACGACGTCGAGCCCCTTCGCCGTCGAGTAGCGGCCGAGCGCGAGCAGGCGCGTCCCTCGCCCTCGCGCGGAGGCGCACACGGGAACTCCTCGAGGTCGATCCCGTGGCCGATCGCGCGCACCTTCCTCGAAGGGAGCGGGAACGAGCGGTCGTCCACGCTCGTGACCGCGGTCGAGACGCGCTCCGCCGCTTGCAGGAGGCGGCTCGCGCGCCAGTGCGTGAACCAGAGGACGAGCGGAACGCGGAGCGGACGCACGAGCGGGGCGGCGAGCACGGCGTAGATCGGGCACATGTGCGCGACGACGGCACCTCCCCGCAGACCGCCGAGCTCGCGCGTCAGCGCAGCCTCGAAGCGCGCGCCGCGCGTCGCCTTGTGACCGGCTCGGAAGGTACGGACGCGGCAGTTCGCCGGCAGCACGCCCTCGACCGCGTCGTCCGCGAGAACGACGATCTCGTCGACGAGCTCGGCCAGGGCGCGGATCTTCGGGACGGTGGCCGCGAGCGCAGGATGCGCCGGGTCGACCTGCTGCGTGATGAAGACGAGCTTGGACATGGCTAGAAGAAGTCGAAGTCGCCCAGCGTGAAGTGCCACGCGCCGGAGCTCTCGTCGACCCGCGCCCCGGCGTGGAGAGGCTTGCCGATGAACCGCAGCTTCTTGTTCGTCGGCGCGAACCCTGCGCGGAGCAAGGCGGCGCGTTGCGTGCTCGAGCGGCGGCGGAAGGAGGACGAGCGCATCGGCGCCCCCTCGCACCTCGTCCACCGCACGCGAGACGAGTGCGCGCGTCTCGTCGCCCCCGCCCGGTGCGGCGACGAGATCGGCGAGGAAGCCCGCCGAGACGCCGTGCTTGAACGTGTGCCCGACGACCGCGACGCCGACGAGCGCGCCGTCGCGGTAGGCACCGAAGCAGCGGTAGTCGCGCGGGGAGTCCAGGTAGCGCCAGTTGAAGTACCCGGCGTCGCGCGTGAAGTGGCTGCCGTAGCCGGCGGCCGCGCGCGCGCCCAGCTCGTCGAAGTCCGGGCCGAATCGCTCGACGAGCCGGACCTCGAGGCCGTCGATCGCCGACGAGGCCGCGGACGGGGCGCGCAGTCCGCCGCGCTCGCCGGGCCGCCCGAGCGCGTAGCGCACGACCGCGCCGACCCGCAGCGGACGCGCCCAGAGACGCAACCGAGGCAGGTCGAGCCAGCCGAGCCGGCCGACGAAGATCGGATGCGACCTCGCGTTCGGGAACGTCACCGTCAGCGGCGAGCCGGCCTCGGCAGCCGCCTCCTCGTTCTCCCGCTCGCAGCGTCGAGAACACGCCCTGGCCCTGGTAGCGCGGATCGGTCGCGACGTTCACGGGGATGGCGAGCCGCGTCTCGACGCCGTTCAGGGTCGTCCGGAAGAAGCTCATCGCCGCGACTCCCACCACCTCGTCCCCGTCGACTGCCAGCGAGACGATTCCCTCGCCCGCGGGGTTGCGGTCGAACCACCACGTGAACTCCTCGTCGGAGAGCTGCGTCGTCCCGACGCGCGCGAGGAGGTCGACGAGCGAGGCGCGCCGCTCCGGCGTGTAGCGAACCGTCGTGTAGCTCATCTCGTGCGCGTGCCGAGCACCGAGTTGAACGCGCGACGCGCGTACGTCCCTGGGACCGTGTCCTTCATCGCGATCAGGTCGCAGGCGCCGGAGAGGACGAGCTCGAACGTCCGCGCCGGATACGGCTCGACGTTGTACCGCCGCAGCCGAAAGCGGTCGGTCGCGGGGCCGTTCGCTCCCGAGACCGAGGTGAAGGCGAGCTCGTAGCCCGCCTGCTGGACGAGGCTCGCGTGCTCCGGGCGGTAGTCGGCGAGCGAGCCCTTGACGAAGGCGAACGCATCGACCTTGCGTCCGAGCCGCTCCTCGAGGCGCAGCTTCGAGAGCGCGATCTCACGCGTCGCGTCCGCCGGATCGAGCTCGCTCACGGGCCGGTGCCCGATGCCGTGCGACTCGACGCGGATGCCTGCCGGCGTCGAGGTCCGCGAGCTCGTCCCAGTCGACCGTCTCGTTGCGGATCCCGAGCGCTCGCAGCGACTCCTCGTGGGGGAGCGGCCGGTCTCCGTCGAGGAAGCCGATCGGGACGAAGATCACCGCTGGATAGCCGTGCCGTCGCAGCACCGGGACCGCGTTCAGGAGGTTGTCGCGATAGCCGTCGTCGAAGGTGATGAGCACGGCGCCCTTCGGGAGCGGAGCTCCCTCGACGTAGTGCGCCCGCACCTGCTCGAGCGAGACGGGCTGGTAGCCGAGCTCTCCGAGAAGCGACATCTGCTCGGCGAAGACCTCGGTGGGGACGGTCGTCGGGTTCGGCCAGAGGTCGTTGACCTTGTGGTACATGAGCACGCGGAGCGACCGCTCGGCCTCGCCGTCGAGCCCGCCGGTGCCGCTGACGGTCTCGCCGAGCGCGCGGTAGACGCCGTTCTTGAGCAGCTGCTTTGCGCGGTCGGCTCGCATCGGCGGAGTGTAGGCGGGCCACTCTGCGACCATCGGCGCCCGGTCGACTAGGCGCAGACCTTCTCGACGAGCTCTCTCACCTCTCGTGCGTACTCCTCCGGCGAAGCGAGCCAGGGCTCGACGGAGGCCCGGGCGGTCGCGCCGAGCCGCTGGGCGAGATTTCTGTCGGAGAGCACCTGAACCAGTGCGTCGGCGAGCGCACCCGCGTCGCCGGGCGGCACGAGGATCCCGGACTCGCCGTCGACGACGATGTCCGGAATGCCGCCGACGCGGCTCGCGACGACCCCCCGGCCGCGGCAGAACGCCTCCACCACGACCCGGCCGAGGCCCTCGGAGCGCGACGGGAGGACGAGGACGCTCGCCTCGTCGACCGCGCGGGCGACCTCCTCCGTCGAGAGGGACTCGGCTCCAGCGCACCCGGCCGGGGAAGTCGGCAACGAGCCCGGACGCCACCTCGCCGAGCGTGCCGCGGCCGACGATGTGCAGGCTCGCGTCCGGCACGCGTTCGGCCACGACGCCGCCACGCCTCGGCGAGCACGTCGACGGCCTTGTAGCGCTCGAGCACGCCGACGAAGAGCGCGACCGGTCGCTCGGGCATCGGCGCGGGGGCGGACTCGAGGAACGGCTCGAGATCCATGAACGCCGCGAACTCGGCAGTCGGCTCCACACCGGCCGATCGCACGACACCGGACGTGTACGCCGAGATCGTCCGCACGCCGTCCGCGCCGCGCAGCCCACGCCGAGCGAGCGCGTCGGCGAGCGGCGCGAGCGCCCTTCGTAGCGGCGAGCCGTACAGTCGCGTGGGCGCGGCGGGATCGCCGTGGATGTCTGCGATCACACGGGTCCGCGCGCGAGCCAGCCGGCGCGCCGAGAAGCACGAGAGCGGCTTCCTGGGCGCCCTGCGCGAGAACGGCGTCGGGCTCGAAGGCGCGCAGCTCCCGGGCGACGCGAAACGGCAGCAGCGCGTAGAAGGCGGGGCCGTCGAGCGCACGCGGCCGCATACGACGCACGAGCACGAACCGCGGGTCGGCCCCGCTGCCGCCTCCGTGACTTGCGAGGACGCGGACGTCGAGCTCGGCCGACAGCGCGTCGAACTTCTGGTCGAGCGAGGACGACAGCGGGAGTGCGTATCTCGTCCTCCCGACCATGAGCAGCTTCCTCCTCATGCTGACGCCGCCTTCGTGAGCTCCTCCTCGATCCGGGTGAAGACGGCGTTCTCGGAGTACCCGTCCACCGATGCGACCGCCGCCTCTGCCAGGCGCGAACGGAGCTCCGGGTCGGCGTAGAACCGCTCGAGCGCGGAGGCGAGCGCAGCAGGGTCGCCCGGCGCAACGAGCAGGCCGTTCACGCCGTCGCGCACGACCTCGGGCACGCCGCCGACCGCGGTCGCGATCACCGGGCAGCCTACGGCGAGCGCCTCCACGACCGTGTGCGGGAAGTTCTCCCACGCGGACGACAGCAGCGAGGCATCCGCCGCGCGGAAGAGGCGCAGCACCTGGTCGCGAGGGACCGCCCCCAGGAAGCGCACCCGCTCCTCGAGCCCGAGCTCGCGAGCCCGCCGCTCGAGCGCTGCGCGATCGGGGCCGTCGCCGGCGATCACCAGCGCGACCTCGTCGACCCGCGCAAGCGCCTCGAGCGCGGTCCCGACCGACTTCTGCGGCCCGAGCCGCCCCGCGAACGCCAGCACGCGACCGTCCAGCTCGAGCTCCGCTCGCAGCACGTCGCGCGGGGGCAGCGTCGGGCACCGCGGGCGCGGGGTTCGGCAGCACGGAGACGTGCGTCGGGTCGAGACCCCAACCGAGGGCGATGTCGCGGAGATACGCGCTCGGGCAGAAGACGTGTCGCGCGCGGCGGAGCGCCGAGTTGCGTGTCGCGCGCAGGAAACGCGTCCGCAGCGCCGCCGACGCGCTGGAACTGGTCGAGCGTCCCGGTGTAGCGCCCACTCCGGGTCGCGCGCTCGAACACCTCGTCCGAGACGAGCTTCACGACCAGCGGCGCGCGCCCGAGACCCGAGCCGATCGCGGCCCGACGCACCATGCTCGTCGCGTAGACCACGTCCGCGTCACGGGCCCGCCGCGCGATCTCCGCCGCGACGCGCGCGTGGCGCGCGTGCGAGCGTCGCGAGATCCAGTGGACGGGATACGTAGCGCGCGGCCGGCGCCGCGTCCGCCGTCGTCACCACCTGGACGGCATGCCCTCGTCCCTCGAGGAAGTCCGCCAGCGCGGGGGCGTGGCTCGCCGGGCCGCCGGCGTCCGGGGGCCAGATCCCGCTGACGACCACGACCTTCACGACTGCAGCGCCGCTTCTCCGGCCTCCTCGGCCCGCGCCCACCTCGTCGTGGAGTCTCATGACCACGACGATCCAGGCGAGAGCGAACACGACGGTCGCCACGAGCACCGCGACGGCGGCGCCGGTCGCGCCCCACTCGGCGCCCAGCACCGCGACGAGCGGTATCGCCACGAGCGTCTCGAGCCCGTGCGTGACGATGCGCAGGCGCGGGCGCCCGATGGTCACGGGCAGTGTCTTCGTCCACCCGATCGCGAAGTGGATCGCGGCCGCGAGCAGCACGATGCGAGCAGCGTCCACCGCCGAGTCGTACTCGGCTCCGAAGACCAGCTCCACGAGCCAGGGCATGGCGATGAAGAAGACCGGCACGGCGACGAGCATCAGCAGCCCCGCCCACTTCGTGTACGCGCGAATCCCGGCGAGGACGTGCGAGCGCTGTCCCTTTTCCCAGTCGCGCGTCTGCTCCGTCACGAGGACGAGCCGCGCGGGCGAGCTGGCGGCCGCGAGCCCCGTCTGCGGCGTCTGCGCGACGCGGAAGAGACCGACCTGGATCGGCCCCGCGACGATGCCGAGCACGATCGGGACGAGTGTCGTCCGCAGGGAGATGACCCCGGTCGCGATGCTCGACTCGAGGACGAAGGAGCGAATGCCCGGGACGTCCTCGCCGAGCTCGCGAGAGTCCGCCGGCGGAAACCGTCGCAGCGCCACGAAGCCGACGACCGAGATCGCGAGCGTCGCAACCGCCTGCGCGATGACGATCGCGACGAGCGTCTCCGTCACTCCGAGCGGGGCCGCGACGACGATCGCGAGCAGCCGGAGCGCCGCCGAGCCCGCCTGGTAGACGCCACGCAGGTCGTAGCGGCTGTGCAGGAGGAGCGCTGTCGAGCCGACGTTCTCCGACGCCTGGACGAGCGGGAGGAGTGCGGCGGCGAGCAGCGCGGCACCCGACGCCCTCCGCGTCGAAGAGCTCGTCGGCGAACGGGGCGAGGGCGACGCAGGAGCAGCGATGCGAGCGCCCCGCCGATCACCTTCAGCAGCAGCATCTGCCTGAACAGCCGACGCAGCCTCCCCCAGTCGCCCGCGGCGACGTAGCGAAATCCGTACTTCGTCAGCGACTCCTCGACCGTCAGGTCCAGCAGCGCCTGGAAGAAGCCGACCGACGGCCATCGCGGTCGCGAACACGCCGAACCCCTCGAGCCCGAGGACGCGTGCCGCGACGATCGTGCCGCGCGATCCCGAACGCGACCGCGACGTAGATCCACGCAGCGGTCAGCGACCGGCGTCGGAGAACCCGGGACGACATCGGGGAGTCAGTGTAGGAGGTGGTCTCGGACCGCCCCGACGCGATTCCGTCGCTCCGAAGCGGCGGCCTATAGTCCGGCCGTGGCGACAGGGGCGTTCTCGAGCTCGACGGCCTCGTCGCGCCTCCTCATCGATCGCGACGCGATCGGGGCTCTCGTGCTCGCGTGTCGCGATACCCGTTCCTCTTCGTCCACGAGCGCTTTCAGCCGGAGCTCGTCCTCGACGTGGGTTCGACGTCGATTGACGTCCGGCTCTCCGACGTCGCCGCTCTTCGCCGTCCTCGTCGCGGCGCCCTGGCCGCGGCACGGCTTGGCGGGCTCGCGAGGCTCGCGCCGGGTCGGCTCCTGTGGATCACGGCCTCGCCTCCTCGCGCTGGCTCGCATTCGCAGACGCTCCGCGCGACTTCTGCTCGACGACGCGCAGTTTCGACGATCAGCTCGTGAGCTTCCTCAAGTTCTGCCAGTACGCCCTGCTCGCGCTGGCCGTGCCCCTCGCTCGTCCGGCGGTCGAGAGAGCTGACGCCTCGTGCTCGGAGCGTCGTCGCTCTGGAGCGGCGGTCGCGACTCTCGTCGCTCTCGCGCAGTTCTTCGGCGCTCGAGTCTTCGCGCGTGGAACGCCGGGCTGGCGGCTAGCCGTCGTTTCTCGGGCACCACGATCTCGCCGCTCTCGCCGCGCTGGCGCTGAGCCTCGCCTGCAGCCCGGATCGTCGCGCGGCGCAGCCGTCGGCGCCCGCGCGCGGTCTGGTGCCGGTCGCTCGCCGTCGGCGGAGTGCTCGGGCTGTCGCTCGCCGGCTCGGTCGCCGCAGCTGCGCGGCTTCGCAGGGGCGTGGCCGCGCTCTGCGCTCGCGGGCCGACGCCGGTTGCCGCCGTCCTGCCGCCAGTCTCCTGCGCTCTCGCGCATGTCGTCGCGGTCGCGGGTGGCGGCGTCGCCGCGGTTCGCAGGCGAAGCAGCTCGACGACTTCCTCCGCTTCGTCGGCATTCGCGACGACGACCAGCCCGCAAGGCGTCGAGAGTACTCGCAGCGCACCGTGCTCGCCTACATCGGACTGCGGATCTTTCAGGACCACCCGGTGTCGGCGTGGGCTGGCAGCGATCGTCGCGACCCGAGGTGTTCGAGCCGTACGTGGACGACGCGCGCGAGCGCTTCCCCGACGTCGTCGACCTCGCGTTCCCGGCCGGAGGTCGCGAATGGGGCGTCCAGAACCTGTACGTCCAGATGCTCGCGGACGCCGGCGTGATCGGGCTCGCGCTCCTGCTCCTGGTCGGCGGGCGGGCCTCGTGCTCGCGTGGCGCGTGGCCGCGCGTGCACCCGATCCCTGGGCCGCGAGGTCGGGCTCGTCGTCGCTCTGCGGGCTGCTGACGTCGGCGCGGAGTGGGCGGCGCTCGGCATCGTCGCGGGGATACCGCTCCAGGCGGCGACGTGCCTCCTGCTCGGGCTTGCAGCCGCCGGCGCCGCAACGTTGAATGGACCGCGATGAAGGCGCTCGTCACCGGCGGCGGAGGGTTCATCGGCTCGAACATCGTCCGCGCCCTCCTCGCACGAGGGGACGACGTTCGCGTGCTCGACAACTTCGCGACGGGAAGCCGCACCAATCTCGCCGGGCTGGAGCGCGACGTCGAGCTCGTCGAGGGTGATCTCCGCTCGTACGAGCGCGTGCATGCCGCGATCCGCGGCGTCGAGGTCGTCTTCCACGAGGGCGCGCTGCCGTCCGTACCGCGGTCGGTGCAGGACCCGCTGACGACAACCGCGGTGAACGTGGAGGGAACGCTGAACGTGCTCCTCGCGGCGCGCGACGAGAACGTGCGGAGGATCGTGAACGCCTCGTCGTCCTCCGTGTACGGGAACTCCGGCGAACTTCCGCGCGTCGAGTCGCAGGCACCCGACCCCATCTCGCCGTACGCCGTCGCGAAGCTCGCCGCAGAACGCTTCTGCACGAGCTTCAGCCGGGTCTACGGGATGGAGATCGTCTCGCTCCGCTACTTCAACGTGTTCGGCCCGCGCCAGGACCCGACCTCGCAGTACGCCGCCGTCGTCCCTCGCTTCATCCGGGCGATCGTCGTCGGGCGAGCCCGTGACGATCTACGGCGACGGCGAGCAGTCGAGGGACTTCACGTACGTGGACAACGTGGTCGGCGCCAACCTCCTGGCGGGCGACGCCGCCGAGGTGAGCGGCGAGATCCTCAACGTCGCGACCGGAGGTTCGTTCACGGTCAACGCGCTCGCGGAGTCGATCGGCGCGCTCCTGGGCAAGGACGTGGAGAAGTCCTACGAGGACGCGCGCGAGGCGGACGTCCTCGCGTCGTGGGCGAACGTCGACGAGGCTCGACGACTTCTCGGCTACGAGCCGCAGGTCCTCTTCGAGGAGGGGCTGCGGAGGACCGCCGACTACCTGCTCGACGGAAAGGAGTAACGATGGGATACGCCTTCGGCGCGATCGACGAGCTCGGCGAGGGATACGGCTTCCGCAAGGTGCGCAAGCCGCTCGGAGTGACCGCGTTCGGGGTGAACGCGATCGTGTACCCACCGGGGTACGAGGGCTTCCACCACTTCCACGACACGCAGGACGAGCTCTACTTCGTGCACTCGGGCGAGGCCCGCGTCGAGGTCGAGGGCGAGGCGCGGACGCTGGGGCCCGGAGGCCTGCTCCACGTCGAGTCGACGACCCCGAGGAAGGTGTCGAATGCGAGTGCGTCCGAGGATCTCGTCCTGCTCGTCATCGGCGGCAAGGGCGGCTACGTCGAGCGCGACGGGCACATGGTCGACGACGCAGACGTCGAGCGACGCGCCGCGTTCGGCCGCGCGGACCCTAGGCCTTCCGAGACGCCCTGAAGACGAGGTCGCGAGCCAGGAGCCGCGGGTGGAGGCGCCGGTAGCGCCCGCCGACGTAGTCGAGCTCGACGCTCTCGAAGTCGGCGAGCAGCTCGCGTAGCGCGTCGGGCGAGAACATGCGCAGGTGGGTGGGGTCGTCCTCCGGCGGCCTGCCACGGAGGAAGAGCAGGCGGCTTTGGAGTCGAAACGCGTTCGGCACGGAGCCGACCACGACTCCGCCGGGACGCAGGACCCGCCTGACCTCCGAGACGAGCGCATCCGGGAACTGGAGGTGCTCGAGGAGCTCGCCGGCGACGACGGCGTCGAAGCTCTCGTCCTCGAACGGCAAGCGGCTCCTCCACGTTCGCCTGCACCGGCTCGATCCCGAGCGCAGCCGCCTTCTCGAGCGCAGCGGCGTCGACATCCAGGCCGACGACCGTGTTGCCGTCGAGGAAGTGCTTCGTCAGCGCGCCCGATCGGCAGCCGAGGTCGAGGACCCGCTTGCCCCGCCCGATCGCGGCCTGGAAGAACGGAATGCGCTCGGGGACGAAGACGAAGTCGCCCTCGTCGCGGCGTTCTCGGTGGTGCTCTTCGTAGCGCTCGCCGAGATCGCTCACGCAGAGCCGACGGCCGCTCCGCGGCCGAGCGACGCGATCGTCCGCCGGAGACCGTCCTCGAGCTCGATCTCGGGCTCCCAGCCCAGGATCTGCTTCGCACGCGTGATGTCCGGCTGACGAACCTGCGGATCGTCGACCGGAAGTGCCTCGAAGACGATCTCGCTCGAGGAGCCCGTGAGGCGAATGACGATCTCCGCGAGCTCGAGCAGTGTCTTCTCGTCGGGGTTGCCGAGGTTCACGGGCAGGTGCTCCTTCGACTCGGCGAGCAGGATGATCCCGCGAATCAGGTCGTCCACGTAGCAGAAGCTCCGTGTCTGCGAGCCGTCCCCGAAGACGGTGACGGGCTTGCCCTCGAGCGCCTGACGGAGGAACGTCGGGATCGCCCGGCCGTCGTTCGCCCGCATCCGGCTCCCGTAGGTGTTGAAGATCCGCACGATCGCGGTGTCCACGCCCTGCTGGCTGTGGTACGCCATCGCGAGCGCCTCCGCGTAGCGCTTCGCCTCGTCGTACACGCCGCGCGGTCCGATCGGGTTCACGTTGCCCCAGTACGTCTCCGGCTGCGGGTGCGTCTCGGGGTCGCCGTACACCTCGCTCGTGGACGCCAGCAGGAAGCGCGACCGCTTCCACTTCGCCAGGCCGAGTGCGTGGTGCGTCCCGTACGAGCCGGTCTTGAGCGAGTGCAGCGGCATGCGCAGGTAGTCGACGGGGCTCGCGAGGGCGGCGAGGTGGTAGACGAAGTCGACGGGCTCGTCGACGGCGATCGGCTCGATGACGTCGTGATTGAGGAACGTGAACTCGTCGCCGCGCAGGTGGTCGATGTTCTCGAGCGTCGAGACGACGAGGTTGTCGATGCAGATGACGCGGTGCCCCCGCCCGAGGAGCGCTTCGCAGAGATGGGAGCCGAGGAATCCGGCGCCGCCGGTGACGACTGAGATCGGCATGGAGTCGATGCTAGCCGCGTTCCACGGCCGCTCCGTCTCTTACGACGTCCCGCCGGGACGTCCTGCGCCTACTTGGTCGCGGCGGTGAGCGCGGTGTGGAGCCGCTTCCACGACGCGTCCGTCTTCTTGACGGGTGTCGAGCCGATCCACGTGAGCACGACGTTCTGCCCGTAGCGGCGCTTCGCAAGCCAGTACGCGTCCCCGTACAAAGTCGCTCCGGGTTCCCAGTAGATGCCGCCCGCGCTCGGCTTGTCGAGTGCGCCGGTGCGGGTGTTCGCGAGCAGAGTCTTCACGTCCGCCTCGACGTCGGAGCCGGTGACGAGGTAGACCGTGAACGTCCCCCAGCGCGCCTTGCTGAACGCGGTCTGGACTCCGAGGTCGTAGGCCTTGTAGTGGCCGGCGCTCGAGCGCAGCTTGTTGGGCACGAGCTTCTCCCCGGTCGAGAGCTTGAACCGCTTCGTGAGCTGCGTGGCTGTCGTGTTCGAGGTCGCGCCGTGGGCCGTCGCAGAGGCGACGACGACGATTCCGAGGACGAGTGCGAAGACGATTCGACGCATCCTCCTCATCGTCGGGCGCGCGGCCGCGGCACCCAATCGCTCGAACGAGGGCCGCCCGGCCCACAACAGTGTGGCCGACTACGTGTCGGCCCTTTATCGGACGAACTAGCCCGCTACGGTCGCCACCGCGCGGTGTGTAGCGATGCTCGTAGCGATTGACCAGATCGCAAGCGCCAGGATGCCAGGAAGAAAGCCATAGCCAAAGACGCTGTCTTCGCTGGTCCCCTGAATGAGCGCGAAGAACGTGATGACGAAGGACAGTGCCCCGAGTAGTGCCACGATGCCGATCCAGCGGGCGAAGACTCCGGTACGCACTGTGAGCAGTCCAGCCGCCGCGAG
The DNA here is from genome assembly GCA_963802865.1 of uncultured Gaiellaceae bacterium. GTDB lineage: Bacteria > Actinomycetota > Thermoleophilia > Gaiellales > Gaiellaceae > GMQP-bins7. The sequence goes on along the minus strand of CAWDKB010000013.1, from coordinate 184,729 downwards.
CATCACGGCAAAGCCCATTGCGGCGACGAAGTATGGCCCCGCCGCCGCACTGGTCACCGCTCTACTAACCACCGGGTCCGCGTCGGCACCCTCTGTAGCTGCGGCAGCGATCATGACGATGGCCATGGTGATGCCCGTGATGCCGGTTATGGCACCCGCGTACGCGACACGCGCGAGTTGCACCGAGCCGCGTACCGTGGACTCGGCGCTCCCGAGCACGCTTCGGATCGTCCCCGCAAAGTGCAGGAACACGAAGCCTGCGAGCAGGATCAGGAACCCACCGATACGGCTCTTCCACTGGTTGTCGTCCGCCCAGGTCGTCCAGTCCTGATCCGTTGCCGCGTAATCCGGCGTGTTGCCACCGCTCGCAAACCAGGCCACCACGAAGAGCACCGCAAACACGACGCCGGACAGCGCCAGGAGACGCTGCCACGACGGTGGGAGGGTGTCAGGCGGCTGCATTACCGCGCCAGGTTGGGCGAACGATCGGAGAGTCCTTCCGGAAGCCCCAGATTGCGCAGTAGATGCCGAGGGACAGCTCCCAGATGAACTCCGGGATCACCAGGAGACCCGCGATCGTGCCGCCTGTCTCCCACCACTCGAAGAGGTCGCCGGTCAGACTGACGACCCCGAGGATGAAGATCATCCCAGCCGCAAGGAAGACGCACTCGATGATTCGCGCAGCGACGTAGCCAATAGCCAGGGCCTGGTTCTGCCGCTTCGCGATCGGGTACAGGGCGACGGCGGTTCCGACGTTCGCGAGGATGAGGATGAACTCCAGGAGGACCGCCAGGTACATGACGTTGTCCTTCCCGTCCTCGGTGATGTACGCGGCCGGGTCGTCGAGAATGTCCTGGAAGAGAAGGTACGCCGGAATCGACGTGATGAACGTGATGATGAACAGCACTCCGAAGATCCGGCCATGCCTCTGGTCGTCTTCCACGTCCACTCCTTCCGGTAGTGCCGCTTGTGGCAACGCCTACTCGGGCAATAGACAAGATCGAGCGAGCGTAAACCTGTAAGCAGGCAGAGTCCTCGTGCTTCCAAGGCGCTTGCACGGAGGCCCGAAAGCGGCGCAAACCCGCGTCGCGCCTGCGTCTCAGCGGAGGTCCTTGTTCGCCTCCATGTCGAACCACATGGCGAAGAGCGTCATCTGCAGGCCGGCGATGAGGAGCACCGCGACGAGCACGATCGTCGGTGTCGTGATCGCGTTCCCGGCGATGCGCAACACGAGCTCGACGAGCCCGAGCACGAAGCCGGCGACCGTCATCACGACCCCGAACGCGTAGAAGAAGACGAGCGGGTGGAAGTCGCGGATGACGTACTTCTGCCCCATCCGCCACCAGAACGCCTTGAACAGGAGCCACGAGATCCGCGGCACGACCGAGCGCAGCCTGATCCCCGACTGCTCGCCGACGTCGTAGATCGGGCGTGACGGCACGTCACGCACCCGCGCGTTCTGCACGTTCAGGTGGACGAGCATGTCGTTCGGAAAGCCGTACCGCGGGTACAGGCGGTCGAGGTCGAGGCGACGAAGCGCGTCCAGCGAGAGCGCCGTGTACCCCGCCTGCGAGTCGGCGACGTGCCAGTAGCCCGACGCGATCTTCGTCAGGAGCGAGAGCACGGCGTTCCCGAGGTAACGGCTGTGCGGAATGACCTCCCACGCCTCGCCGGAGACGAGCCGGTTCGCCTTCGCGTACTCGAGCTCGCCGCGGGCGACGGGCTCGACGAGAGCTCGTAGCTCGGACGGGTCCATCTGGTTGTCGGCCGCCATGACGCACGTCACGTCGACGGACTCCTCGAGCGCGCGCCGGTAGCCCGTGGCGATCGCGGCGCCGACTCCGAGATTGCGCTCGTGCCGCAACAGCTCCACGCGCGGATCGCCGACTGCCTCCACGGCGGCTGCCGTCCCGTCCCGCGACGCGTCGTCGACGACGTAGACGCGGTCGACGAACTCCGGGATCCCGCGGAGTGTCTCGCCGACGAGCCGTTCCTCGTCGAACGCGGGCACGACGACAGCGACCCGCTTGCCCTCGAGCATCAGGAGGAGGCTGGCGCAGCCCCGCGTCGCCGGGCGGCGATCGGGTCGAAGACGAGCGCGGCCACGGCACCGAGGAGGAGCCCGATCAGCGCGCCGACGAGGAGCGACGTCCGACTCGAGCGTGCCGTCGTCTTGCTCGCAGCCGCAGGCTCGACCACCCGGCTCGACTCCACGCTCTCCGCGAGGTTGAGCAGCTGCCGGGCCTCGAAGAGGTCGTCCTGCAGCGCGGTTCGGCGCGCGTCCGCGGTCGTGATCACCGAGTTCAGGTTCGCGATCAACAGCAGGCGCTGCTCGAGCGGGATGGACGTCTCCGTGATCAGCGCGTCCTGCTGGCGCTGCGACGCCTGGATGCGCGACTCCACTGCGGCGAGCTGCGCCTCGCTGACGGCGACCTGACTCTCGAGCAGCTTCACCTTCTCGGTGACGAACAGCGAGACCCGCTCGGTGACGCGCTCGGCGAGCTCGTTCGCGGCCTGCTCGACACGCGCGGGGCCGGAGCCCTTGACCCCGATCTCGATCAGCGGGTTGATGCCCCGAATCTGTCCTACTGCTGTCAGCTCACGGGTCGAGATGGACGAGCGGAGCTTCGACACCGGAATGCCCGTCGACTCGGAGATGTCTTGGAGCACGGACTCGGAACGGATGATCTCGCCCACCGTTCGCGGGTTCGTCGCGAGGCTCTGGATCTGGCCGCCGCCCAGTGGCGCGAACGGCTGGCCGAGGTAGACGATCGTCTCCGCCTTCCACACGGAGCCGCCGGAGACGGCGAGGGCGAGGCCGACGAGCGCGCCGACGACGAGGCCGCCGATCGGCAGCCACCAGCGCACCTTGAGGCGCTGCCAGCCCGAGGAGAGATCGACCTCCTGCTCGTCCGAGCGCCGAGGCCGTTTGTGGGTCGCTCATGCGGCCGCGACCCTACCAGCGGCCCAGCGCCATTGAGCCGCGAGCCCCTGCTCGAACGGCGTCTCGGGTCGCCAGCCGAGCTCGCGCTCGATCAGGGAGATGTCCGCGGCCGTCCGGGTCGCGTCGCCAGCCCGCTTCGGCCCGCGAACGACCTCGAGCCGACGCCCGGCGACCCTCGGCCAGCACCTCGATGGCGTCGAGCATCGAGACCTCGGTGCCGCCGCCGACGTTGAAGACCGACCCCGTCCGTCCCCGCTCCATCGCCGCGATCGTCGCCTCCACGGCGTCCTCGACGAAGGTGACGCTCCGAGACTGCGTTCCGTCCCCGTGCAGCTCGAACGTCCCGCCCTCGGCGAGACACGTGACCATCTTCGTGAAGGCCATGTCGGGCCGCTGTCGCGGTCCAGTAGATCGTGAAGTAGCGCACCGTGACGGCGTCGAGGCCGAACTCCTGCCGATACGCGGTCGCGAGCTGCTCGCACGCCAGCTTCGTGATCCCATACGGGGACAGCGGCTTCGGCGATGCGCTCTCGGGCGTCGGATAGCTCGCGGCGTCGCCGTAGATCGAGGACGACGAAGCGAACACCGTTCGGACTCCTGCGCGAGCCGCAGACTCGAACAGCCGCTGGCTGGCGAGCACGTTCTGGCGAACGTACACCGGGAACACGTCGCCGAAGCTCGCGACACCCGGCTGACCCGCGAGGTGGAAGACGCCGTCCACCCCTTCGAGGTCGAGCGCGTCCTCGACGAGGTCGACGCGCTCGACGGGCAATCCGCGAGCGTTCTCCTCCTTCAACGCGACGTCGTAGTAGTCGGTGAACGCGTCCCAGCCGACGGCGTCGTGCCCGCGCTCCAGAAGCGGCGCAGGAGCAAGTGCGAGCCGATGAACCCGGCGGCACCGGTGACGACGTAGCGCATAGCCGGGGAATGCTAAGGGAGCGGCAAGAGGGGCCTGAGCGAACCGTTGCCGTCGGGCTCGAGGCACACCTCGGAGAAGTAGCGGGTCATGACGACACCCTCCTCGAACTCCCCGAGCATCGGCTCGGGCCGCTCGCCCCGCGCCAGCGCGAGTGCGAGTTCCGGGTAGCGGCTGCCCGCAGCGAGCGGCAGCGGGAAGCCACCGCCGAACCGCGTGTTGACGTCCGTGATCGGGAGGCTGCCGTCAGGCTCGCGGAAGCACTGGACGTTCGCGGGCCCTCTGATCCCGACCGTCTCGGCGACGCGAGCGCCGTGCTCGATCAGCTCGCGATCCTTGATCGACGCGCCCTTGATGGACTCGCCGCCCTTGGACAGGAGCATCGTCCTGGGGATCGCGTTCAGGCAGCGCGCGTCCAGGTCGCAGAACACGTCGATGGAGAACTCCTCGCCGCTGCAAAGCTCCTGCACGAACGACGGCACCTGCGTGTAGCGCAGGAAGAAGTCGAGCTGCTCGCGATCGTCGGCGCGATGGATGTTCCGCGAGCCGAAGCCCTTCGCGCGCCTTCACGAGCAGCGGGTAGCGCGCATCGTCCGGGCACGTCCTCGGGCGCCCAGCTCCGAGGCGACGGGATGCCGTGCTCGACGAAGAAGTGGTGTGCCTCGAGCTTGTCCGACATGCGAGCGCTCACCTCGGGCTCGGGCAGGAGCACGAGCGCCGGCGCGAGCGCGGCCCGCTCGCGCGCGAGGACGGGGAAGTCGAGGTCGTTCAGCGGAACGACGAGCCGCACGTCGTGCTCGCGGACGAGGTCGGCGAGCGCCGGCACGTAGGCGGCGTCGGCGATGCGCGGCACGATCGCACGGAGGTCCGCGTGGTAGAGCGCGGGCGCGAGGGGATCGGCATCGACGGCCAGCGCGACTGCTCCCGCACCACGAAACGCGCGGACGATGTCGACGCGCTGACCCGCGCTCGTGAGGAGGACGACCACGACCGAAGAGCGTACTCGGAGCTAACGTCCCCCTCCGTGCCAGCGCCCATCAGGATCCTGCGCGTCATCGCGCGCCTGAACATGGGCGGCCCGGCGATTCACGTCACGAACCTCGCGGCGGGCCTCGAGACGCGCGGCTACCACACGACACTCGTCGCCGGCAGCCTCCCGCGGGGAGAGGACTCGATGGCGTTCGTCGCCGACGAGCTCGGCGTGACCGTCATGAACGTCCCGGAGATCCAGCGCGAGGTGTCGCCCCTGCACGACACGCGGGCGGTCCGCCGGCTGACGAGCGTCATCCGCGCCGAGCGGCCGCACATCCTGCACACGCACACGGCGAAGGCCGGCGCCATCGCGCGTGCCGCGGCGCTCCTCGCGGGCGACGCCCGCCCGCCGATCGTCGTGCACACGTTCCACGGCCACGTGTTCAAGGGCTACTTCGGCCCGGGCCGCACCGAGTTCTTCCGCCAGGTCGAGCGAACGCTCGCTCGCTATTCGGACGTGCTCGTCGCGGTGAGCCCCGAGGTGCGGGACGAGCTCGTCGCGCATGGAATCGCGCCGTTCGAGAAGTTCGCCGTCATCCGGCTCGGGATCCCTCTCGAGCAACGGCTCGACGACCCGGAGAGGCTCGACTTCAGGGCGCTCTACGGCATCCCGGACGCCGCGTTCGTCGTCGGCTGGGTTGGACGTATGACCGGGGTGAAGGACACAGGTGCCGTCCTCGAGATCGTGCGCGCGGCCCGCGAGCGTGGTGTCGATGCGGTCGCCTGCATGGTCGGGGACGGGCCCGATCGCGAGCCCCTCGAGGAGCTCGCACACGAGCTCGGCATCGCGCGCTCGACCTACTTCGTCGGGTACCAGCCGGACGTCGCCGGCTACTACCGGCTCTTCGACGCGTTTCTGCTCCCCTCCGTGAACGAAGGCACACCCGTGAGTGCGATCGAGGCGCTCGCCTCGGGCACACCGGTGGTGGCGACGCGGGTGGGAGGGGTGCCCGACGTCGTGCGCGACGGGCTCGACGGGTTCCTCGTCGAGCCGGGAGACGTCGAAGGCGCCGCCGAGCGCCTCGCAACGCTGGCCTCCGACCCCGAGCTTCGCCGCCGGCTCGGCGCGTCCGGGAGCGCGTATGTCCGCGAGCGCTACTCGGTTTCGCGTCTCGTCGACGATGTCGACATGCTCTATCGCTCGCTGCTCGCGTCCAAGGGAATCGGCTAGCCCTGACGCCACCCGCCGGTCGCGCCGCGGTACGTCCCTCGAAAGAGCGCGAGCGGCGTGCGCAGGATGATCTCGACGTCGAGCAACGGCGAGCGGTGGTCGACGTACCAGACGTCGAGCTCGATCCGCTCGGCCCAGGGCAGGGAAGCGCGCCCGTGCACCTGCGCCCAGCCGGTCAGCCCGGGACGGATGTCGAGCCGCCGCCGTTGCTCGGCGTCGTACTGCTCGACCTGGTAGCGCAGCGTCGGCCGCGGGCCCACGATGCTCATGTCCCCGCGCAGCACGTTCCAGAGTTGCGGTAGCTCGTCGATGGAGGTCCTGCGGAGGATGCGGCCGACCCGGGTGATCCGGCGATCGCCCTGGTCGACGGCGAATCCGGCTCCCATGCCCTCGGCGCCGACGACCATCGTACGAAGCTTCAGCACGTCGAAGTCCTCCCCGTCCTTGCCGACCCTCGTCTGGCGGTAGAGAACCGGCCCACCGTCCTCGAGCTTCGTCGCGAGCGCGGCCGCGGCGAGCAGAGGGCTGGTGAGGACGAGGCTCGCTCCGGCGACCGCCACGTCCGCGACGCGATTCACCTCGTGCCCTTCGCCTTGTCCCAGGTCTGCGGCGTGCCCGAGCGCAGGTAGCCGATGAGCGCGGCGATCGTCGACTTCGTCACGACGTAGTAGTAGTAGGCAAGCCGGGCGCCGGGAATCGGGAGCCGCGCCTTACCCGCCGCGGCGAGCCCGAAGTCGACGAGCTGGAGAACGAGGAACAGGCGGTAGAAGCGAGCCCGCGTCACGAGCATCAGGTTCGAGACGAGGAGGGCGATGTGGAGGATCCCCGTCGAATAGCGCAGCACGCGGTGCGAGACGAGTTGCGCGAGGTACAGGGGGCGGGTCGGGCGCCGGAACGCACGTCCCGTGAGGATGTGGCCGAGCGCGCGCGAGATCGTCCTGACCTTCCGCCCGTACTCGTCCTCGGGCTCGGCGGCCGGCTTCTCGACGGCGACGGCGTCCGGTTCGTACACGGCGCGCAGGCCGGCCTGCTCCATGAGGTACGGGAAGCCGAAGTCGTGGCCGAACCTCGGGTCGTCCTCGACGTACGCGTCACGCTTGACGGCGTAGATCGCCCCGTTCCCGGCGGTGATGGAGCTGCACGTCGACTCCTGCTCGCGCACCCACATCTCGTAGCGCCAGTAGATCCCCTCCATGTTCGCCCCGTCGGGGCTCTCGAGCCGGAGCTGCCCGCAGACGTAACCGACTTCCGGGTCGGAGAGGTTGCTCACGAGCAACCGCAGCGCGTCCTCTCGCCACTCGGTGTTCGCGTCCGTGAAGCCGAGCACCTCGCTTTCGGTCTCGCGGACCGCGCGATGCTGCGCCGCGACCTTCCCCTCCCGCGGGCACTGCAGGAGACGGACGCGGTCGTTCGCCGCCGCGATCTCGCCCACGAGCCCGTCGGTGAGGTCGGTCGACCCGTCCGAGGCGACCACGATCTCGAGCTTGTCGTCGGGATAGTCGAGCGCGAGCAGGTTCTCGACGCGCCGCCGGATCACGGCCTCCTCGTTGTGAGCCGAGACGACGAGCGCGACCGACGGAGTCGCGTCCGCCTTCCGCACCGGGCGGGGACGGAGACGCGCGAGCACGCCCATTGCCGCGGGATACCCGGCATGCGTCCACGCAAGGGCTCCAAGCGAGCCCCAGAACACGACCCTCCCGATCACGCCGCCAGCATCTCGCGAACGAGGGCGCGATACCTCTCCATCGCGACGAGGCGATCCGCCTCCTCCTCGACGTAGGCTCGGCCGCGGCGTCCCATGTCGTCGAGCTCGTACGCGCCGTCGGCTGCCTCGCGGATCGTGCGCGCGAGCAGCTCGGGCCGGCCGGGGGGAATCACGAGCCCGCAGCCGATCTCCCGTACGAGCCGCGCGGTCTCGCTCCGCTCGTCCGCGGCGGCGATGACCGGGCGCCCCGCCGCGAGGATCCCGTACAGCCGGCTCGGGACGACGTAGCCCGCGAGCCCCTTCGCGAGCCCGACGACGTGGACGTCGGCGCTCGACAGCGAGAGCGAGAGCCGCTCGCGCCTCTGGTACGGGAGGAAGCGGACCGTCTCCTCGACCTCGAGCCGCTCCGCGAGCGCGATGATCTGCGCGTGCCGGGCCCCGAAGCCGGCAATCACGATCCGCAGGTCGTCGCGGTCCCTCAGGAACGTCGCCGCCCGCACGAGGCTGTCGAGATCCTGCGCATGACCGACGTTGCCGGAGTGCATGACCACGAACCGGGACGCGAGATCGTGCTGCGCCGCCCACGTGTTGTCGCGCGGCTGCGGCGTGATCTCGCTCGTGTCCACCCAGTTCGGGATCACGCGGAGGCGCTCCGGCGGCGCGCCCTTCGCCTCGAGCCGGTCGCGCATGGTCTCGCCGATTGCAACGATCCGGTCCGCGCGGCGCAGGTAGCTGCCGACGAGGAGCCGCAGCACGCCGATGACCGCCGGATTCCGAAGCCGGTCGAGCTCGGTCGCGATCTCCGGGAACACGTCCTGGCTGATCACGAGCACCGGCGCGCCCACCCGACGGCCGACGACGACACCGAGGTCGCCGATGATCGGAGGGTCGGTCATGCACAGGACGAGGCTGGGCGGCGGGCCGCTCAGAGCGTGGCGGAGGGCGAATCCGAGGTACGAGAAGTAGTTCACGGCTCGCCGGCCGAGCTCCGAGCGCTCGTACGAGGTCGAGGAGACGCGCGTGATGCGCACGCCGTTGTGCTCGAGCTGGCGCGGCTCGTCCTCGTGCCCGTGCAGGACGCCTGTGACGACCTCGACGTCGTACTCCTCGGCGAGGGCCTCGCAGAGCTCGGTGAGGAGGTGCGCGGTGGCCTCGACCCCGGGCCAGTAGTACTGGTTCAGGACGAGGATCCGCTGTCGTTCCACGGCGGGAGGCTAGCTCCGATCCGCGACCGCTTCGCGCACGGCAGCGAGGAACCCCTCGACGCTCGGGCCGTAGCCCCAGTCCCGCGCGAGCTCGCGCGAGCGTGCACCCTGGGCCTGCCGATGCGTCGCGTCGGCGGCCAGCTCGCGGAGCGCACTGGCGGCGGCCTCCACGTCGCCGGCGGGCACGAGCACGCCGTTTTCTCCGTCGCGAAGCAGGTCGTGCGCGGCCCCGACCCTGTCCGAGAGCACGAGCGGCAGCCCGCACGCCGCGGCCTCGTTTACGACGACTGCCCACGGCTCGCGCTCGGAGAGGAGCGCGAACACGTCGGCCGCGACGTACAGCTCCACGACCCGCTCCCAGTCGACGTCGCCGGTGAAGACGGCGCGCAGTCCGAGCTCGCGGGCGAGTCCTTCGAGTCGCGGACGCTCCGGACCGTCTCCCGCGATGACGGTCACGATGCGATCGCCGCCCGCGAGGGCGACTGCACGCAGGAGCTGGTCGAGACCCTTCTCTCGGACGAGTCGCGCGACCGAGAGCACGATCACGTCGTCCGCGCCGATACCGAGACCCGCGCCCGCACCGAGCCCCGCCCTCAGCGCTGCGCGCTTCGACGCGAGCCGGTCGGTCCGCTTCCCGAACTCCGCCACGTCGATCGTGTTGGCGAACACGCGCACCCGTTCCGGCCGCGCTCCCCGTGCGAGCATCGAGTTGCGAGCGAGCGTTCCGGTGACGAGGACGCCGGCCGCCCGCGTCACGACCGGCGGCACGACGGCTCCCTTCACCTTCTTGCGCCAGCCCGCCCGCGGGCCCTCGTCGTGGCTCTCGACCACGAGCAGGTACGGGACGTCTCGGAGCGTGCACCACGCGAGAGCGGCCTGCGCTGCGAACGTGCTCCAGCCGGAGACGACGACGACATCCGGTCGTTGGCGGTGCAGCTCTCGGACGACGCCCGGGGTGACCGGGTAGTCGTGATGGAGGACTCGGTCGGCGCCCGGAACGCGTACGCCGTCGAGAAAGACCGCGTGATGCGTCCGCTCGATGCGCCACGTGCGTCGAGCGACGGTGTCGGCGGCGTAGACGACGGTGAGGTCGATCTCCGGAAGTTCCGCGACCCGGTCGAGGAGCGGTGCCCGATAGGGCGTGGGCTCGGGAAAGACCGCCGTCACGCGGATGGGCGCCTGCGGACGCGGTTCCAGCGAGCGCATGAGTGCGTTCGCACGGCTCGCCGCTCGTCGTCTTGCGAGAGCTCTGCGTCGCCGGCGGCTCGCGACACGCGCCGGGAAGCCCGCATCCAGGCGCGCCGCCTGGCCGATAATCGACGCGCCGTACGGTCCGCGCGCGCCCTGCGCCAGGCGGACGAGTGCATCGCGCCGCTGCCTGCCGCACGGGGCTCGTGCGCTGATGCTCCGCCTCGAAGCGGTGCAGGAGCGTGACGAAGGCACTCGCGGCCTCCTCGACGTCTCCCGCTGCGACTTCCTCGCCCAGGCCGACCGCGCGCGCGAGCCACGCGCGCCTGCCCGCGAGCTCGGGCGCGGTGCTCGTGATCCGGCGCAGCGAGAGCTGCTCCGCCAACGAGCGCTGGAGGTCGCCGCGGCGACGTGAGGCCTGCGCCGGATGGAGCCGGTGCAGGACGAGCGGCTCCTCTACGCAGTCGCCGTCCGTGACGGCGAGCGCCCGCGTCCAGAGTTCGTAGTCCTCCGTCTCGCCGAACGACGTGTCGTACCGAAGTCGGTGTTCCTCGAAGCGTTCTCGGTCGAGGACGACCGTGTTGTGGAAGACGGGCGAGCTGAACAGTGCCCGCCAGCGAAGCGCGGTGGTACCTCCCTCGAGCACGTGGAGGTCGCGCGGGCTTCCGTCCCCCTCGATGTCGAGCACGCCCGAGCCGACGAAGCCGAGCTCCGTGTTCGACTCGAGCAGCGCGAGGCAGAGGTCGAGCCAGTCCGGGAAGGCGACGTCGTCGGCGTCCATGCGGGCGACGTAGCGACCTCGCGCCTGCTCGAGCCCGCGGTTCAGCGACCCCGCCAGGCCGAGTCTGCCCCTCGTTGCGCAGCACGCGCAGCCGCGGGTCGTCGATGCCGTCGAGGATCGCAGGCGTGCCGTCGGTCGAGTGGTCGTCGACGACGAGCAGCTCGAGGTCCGAGACGCTCTGACGGAGGATGCTGTCGAGCGCGGGGCGGAGGAAGCGCTCGCCGTCGCGGACGGCGACGAGCACGGTGACCAGCGGAGCGGGTGGAGCCGGCGGCATGGGCGTGTCGTAGCCTACGGCGCGTGTCGCAGGGGCTCCCGTCGTTCGACCTGGTCGTCGCGACGGTGGGGCGCAGCGACGAGCTCGGACGACTGCTCGACTCGGTCGAGGCGCAGGGGTACCCGAAGGTGCGCGTGCTCGTCGTCGACCAGAACGAGGACGGGCGGACGTCGGAGGCGCTGGCGGACCGCGCGGTCGAGGTCGTGCGCCTCAGCTCGGTGCGGGGGCTCTCCCGCGCCCGGAACGTGGCCCTCGAGCACCTGGCGGCCGACCTCGTCGCGTTCCCCGACGACGACTGCGTCTATCCGCCGGGACTGCTCGCCACGGTCGCCGACCGGCTCTCGGCGACGTCGGCGCTCGACGGGCTGACCGGGCGGGCGGCGGAGGAGTCCGGCAGGTCGTCCACGTCCTGGCGCACTGATCGCGCGCTGCTCACGGAGGACAACCTCTGGAACCGCGCGATCTCGTTCACCATCTTCCTCCGGCGCGGCCTCGTCGAGCGCGTCGGCCCTTTCGACGAGCGGCTCGGGCTCGGCTCGGGCGAGCCGTGGTCTTCGGGCGAGGAGATCGACTACCTCATCCGCGCGCTCCGGGCAGGGGCACGCATCGAGTACGAGCCGTCGCTCGTCGTCCGGCACCGGGTCGCCGTCGACGACGCCCGTATCGGCCTCCGCGACGGGGCGAGCGTCGGCTATCTCCTGCGCAAGCACGGGTACTCGCCGCTCGTTGTCGGGCGCATGCTCGTCCGGCCGGCAGGCGGTGCGCTGCGCGCGCTGGTACGGCGCGACGGCAACCGGGCCCGGTACTACGCGGCGACCCTCCGCGGCCGGGTGCGCGGCTACCTCGGCGCGAGGCGCTCGAAGATCTCGCTGTGACGGTCGAGCCACGGCTCGAGCGAGAAGCGCTCGACCGCCCGAGCCCGGGCGGAAGCCGAGAAGCGCGCTAGGTCGCCGAGGACTGCGTCGACCGCGTCGGCGAGCTCCTCCGGTGCGGGCGGCTCGTCGCGCTCCCACGTGTCCGGGTGCGGTACGCCGATTCCGGCCACGTCGCCGACGAGCTCGACCGTGCCGCCGCTCGCCGGGTACACCACCGGAAGCCCGCACGCCATCGCCTCGATCACGAGCGTCGGGCACGGGTCCTTCACCTTCGTGTGCAGGAGCAGGTGCGCGCGGCGGAAGATGGCCGGGGCCTCGCGCTGGTCGTACTCGCCGAGCAGGTGCACGCGCGCGCGAAGGTCGAGCTCGTCGAGCAGCGGTTCGATCTCGCTCACGAGGCGCCCGGTGACGAGGAGCTGCGCATCGGGATGCCGCGGCACGAGAGTCGACAGCGTTCGCAGCGCCAGCTCGAGGCGGTACTCCTGGGTCTGGTCTCCCCCGAGCAGGAGCACGGGCCCGTCGGAGGGCGCGACGTCGGTGGGACTGAAGTGGTCGACGTCGACGACGTTGTAGAGCACTTCCCAGGTGCCTCTCGGCTCGCCGAGGAACAGATCTGCGGACAGCTTCGAGAAGTCGCTCTGGTAGACGACGTGGTCCGCGGCGAGCACGGCGTCGCGCAGCGGCCGGTTCAGCTCCTCGGTGCGCTCGCCGGCCCAGCCGGGGTACGCGACGCCGTCCTGGTTGACGACGACCGCAGCACTACGGCGTCGTGCGATCCGCAGGAGCATCCCGAGGTCGCGCGGGAGCCACGTCGTCCCGAGGTAGAGCACGGAGAAGTCGACCGGGCTGTTCGGAAACCGCTCGTTGAGCTTCTGCGCTTTCGCCGTCCCGCCTGCGGCTCGCTCTCCCGGCTGGGGCACGCGATCGTGCCCGTAGAAGACGCGCACGCCCGGCTTCGCCTTCCCCGTGACGAGGAGCCGCGCCCAGCGCGTGCCCGCCCGTGCGTACCGCCCCGCCCGGGCGAGGCTCAGATCCACGCGCTCACGCCGTCGGTTCGGGACGTGTCCCGGGGGCTGACCCCGGGTCTGACCCCGCAGGTTCGCTCATCGAGACGAAGCCGTCGAGCAGCGCGCGCCAGCGCGGGCGCAGCGACTCGTACGAGTTCTGCTCCGCGGTCAGGCGGGCGGCTTCGAGGACGCGCTCGAGCTCGTCCGAGCGCGACTCCGCGACGTGGACCGTCCACAGGACGAGCCCGTCGACGTCCTCGGAGTCGACGATCCAGCCGTTCTGTCCGTGCCGCACGAGATCGGCGGCCTGGCCGACCCGGGTCGTCACGAGCGGCACCCCGGTCGCCATCGCCTCGAGCACGGCGCGCGGCCCGCCCTCGTCGCGCGAGGCAACGACGCAGACGTCGATCGCCTCGTACGCGCGCGCGACGGCATCGACGTCGCGGAGAAGAACGTGGCGGTACGGAATGCCAAGCCGCTCGAGGCCTGCCTTGACGTAGCCGCGCGAGGGCCCCGTCAGCAGGAACACGACCTCCGGGATCCGCTGCTTCAACCGCTCGGCGACCGCGAGCAACACGTCTGGGCCCTTGATGACCTTCGGCTCGAGCCCCTCGCCCCACCCGACCCCGTCCTTCTGGAACGAGCCCACGACGAACGCCGTCTCGGACAGCTCGAACAGGCCGCGCGCGGTGGCGATGCCCCCTTCTGTGCGCAGCGGAAAGGTCTCGACGTCGATGCCGATCGGGATCAGGTGCACCTTCTCGGGTGCCATCCCCGTCTCGAGGACGAGCTCCTCCATCTCGCGGTTGGTCACCTGGACGCGGTCGATCTCGTCGTGCCGGCGTCTCATCGCGTCGAAGCAGGCGTCGAACTCGGGCATGCCGGGTGTCCCGGGCCGGCCGTGGAAGTACGCGAACCCCAGGTGGTTGCCGCGCCGCTCGAAGTCGTGCAGCAGCAGCGTGAACTGGCTGAGGTGGAAGATCGACTGGTTCGAAACGCCCCGCGACCAGGCAGGGGGGCCGAGCGCGATGCCGAGCTTCCCGGCAGTCCGTTCGAGCTGCCGCGCTTCGTACGAGAGCACCCACTCGGTGTCCTCCTGCTCGATGAAGAGCCGCGAGTGCGGCTCCCAGTCGCGCGTCCGCAGGCCCACGAGAGCCCGGCGCAGAGGGCGCCCGACCGGAGCCACGAGGCGCCGAGTCTGTTCTTCGGCGCTCACTCCGTCAGGCCATCAGCGGTCGGCGAACGTCTCGGCGGGCTGGAGCTGCGACCGGAGGCGTTCGAGATCCGCGTCGACGAGCATGTGCACGAGCCCCTCGAAGTCGACCGAGGGTTGCCAGTCGAGCTCGGTCTGCGCCTTGCGCGAGTCGCCGACGAGATCGTGGAGCTCCGCCTTGCCGCGAAGGAGCGACTCGTCGACTCGAACGTGCTGCTCCCAGTCGAGGCCGACGTGCCCGAACGCCACCTCGACGAGCTCCCGGACGCTGTGACTCTCACCGGTCGCGATCACGTAGTCGCCGGCCGGCTCGCGCTGCACCATGAGCCACATGGCGCGCACGTAGTCGCCGGCGTAGCCCCAGTCGCGCCGAGCGTCGAGATCGCCGAGCAGGACCTCGCTCTCCAGCCCGAGGCTGATCGCGGCCGCGGCATGCGAGATCTTCCGCGTGACGAAGTCGAGCGGCCTGCGCGGTGATTCGTGGTTGTAGAGGATCCCGGACGACGCGTGGAGCCCGTAGCGGCGCCGGTAGCTCTTCGTGATGAAGTGGGCATAAGCCTTGGCCACGCCATAGGGCGTCACCGGCGCGAGCGGAGTCTCCTCCGTCTGCGGCATCTCTCGCGGCTCGCCGAAGATCTCGCTGGACGACGCCTGGTAGAAGCGGATCTCGTCGTCGACGCGCCGGATCGCCTCCAGCAGGGCCGTGCAGCCGACGGCGGCGAACTCGGCGGTCAGAACCGGCTGGCGCCAGGACATCGGGACGAAGGAGGGCGAGGCGAGGTTGTAGACCTCGTGCGGGCGGCACGAGGTGAGCACGTCGACCAGCGAAAGCTCGTCGAGCACGTCCGCCTGGAACAGCTCGACGTCGTCGCGGATCGCCTGCAGGTTGTCGAAGCGGCCGGAGACGGGCTGGCGCACGACTCCGAAGACGTCGTACCCCTCGGCGAGCAGGTGCTCCGAGAGCAGCGAGCCGTCCTGGCCCGCGATCCCGATGATGAGCGCTCGCCGGCGGTACATGCTGCGGAGCACCTTAGCGCCGTCGCCACACGGCGCGACCTGAGCCGCCTCTACCATCCGCGCGCGTGACAGCGGAGCCGCAGACGTCGAGCCGCACGCCCGTATTCGTCCTCGTCGCGGTGATCGCAGTGGCCTGTCGCCGTGTACGCGCAGCTCGGTGCGATGGTGGACGTGCCACGCGTGCACCCCGACGAGCTCCGGTATGCCCTTGCCGGCAGCTCGGTCGCCGAGGGCGAGGGAGTGCTGAATCGTGGCGAGAGATCCGGATTCGGCCCCGTACACGCCGCGGTCCTCGCGGCCGTTCTCGTCGTCACGGGTGATCGCGAGGACGCGTACCCGCTCTGGAAGGTGACGAACGCGCTGCTCTTCGCGCTCAGCGCGATCCCGATCTACCTCCTCGCGCGCCGACTCCTTCGACCCTGGTGGAGCGTCGGCGTCGCCGCTCTCTCGCTCGCCATCCCGTCCGCGATCTACGTGTCGGTCGTGATGACCGAGAGCGTGTCGTTCTTCGCGGCGATGTGGTCGATCCTTGCGATCGTGCTCGCCGTCGAGCGGCCGTCCGTCGCGCGCCAGCTCGCGGTCGTGGCCACCATCGGCGTCGCGACGGCGACCCGAGCACAGTTCGGTGTCCTCTTCGCCGCGTTCGTCGCCGCGCTCGTCGGTCACTGGGCTGCTCGCACGCGAGCGCCGGTCGCTGCGAGACCTGGTCACGAGTCTCTGGCCGACGCTCGGCGCCGGTAGCGCTCGGCGTGCTCGCGTTCACGGCCCGGCCGCTCGTCACCGGTCCTCGCCGTCCGAGTCGCTCGGCCCGTACTGGCGAGCTCTGGAGCGGCTACGACCCGCTCGCGGTCGCGAAGTGGACCGTCTACCACGCAGCCGACCTCGAGCTCTACCTCGCGGTCGTGCCGTTCGCGGTCGCTCCGATCGTGCTCTGGCAGGCTGCTGACGCGCGCGCGAGCCGGAGGCACGACGCGACGGGCGCATTCGCACTGTCGTTCCTGACGCGTGAACCTCGGCTTCCTCCTCGTCGCCGGCGCGTTCTCGAGCCTGCCGTACGGCTACGACCGACTCCACGACCGGTACCTGTTCTACGTCGTTCCGCTCTGGCTCCTCGTGTTCGTCGTCTGGCTCGCCGACGGCCTCCCTCGACCGCTGGTCGCCCTCACGACGGGAGTCGGCCTCGCCCTCGTGCTGCCTGCGGTGCTTCCCTTTCGGCAGTTGGCCAACGAGGCCGGCGTAGACACCGTGCCGGGCGCGCTCTGGGTCTGGCTCGAGGCCCAGACCGCCGGCCCGGGCCCGATCTCCGGGCCGCACCCTGCTCGTGCTGCTTCGTGGTCACGCTCGTGGCCGCCGCTGCGACTCCTGCCCCGTCGTCTGCGGACTTGCGCTTGCCGGCAGCGGTGCTCGCGGTCTTCGTCGCGACGTCGATCCTCGCATGGAACCGCATGATCGGCGCGCCCGAGGACGCCGTCTACGCCGGCGGTCTCGATCGCGCCTGGATCGACGATCGCGTCGAGCCGGACGCGCGGGTCACGAAGCTCTACGTCGAGACGTCAGTGCCCACCTCGACCGTGACCCGACACGCGCTCTTCCTGACCGAGTTCTTCAACGACACCGTGCACCGCGCAGCCTTCATCGGGGACTCGCTTCCGGACGGCATCCCGATCGAGCGAGTCGATCTCGACGACGGTGCGCTGATGCTCGAGTCGGGAGACCCTTTCGTCGCCGACTACGTCTTCACGCAGCCGGGCATCGAGCTGAACGGCGAAGAAGTCGCCACCGGGACGAATGCGGACCTCGTTCTGTGGCGCGTCGGCGGGCCTGTGCACGTCACGAACGCTCGGAGCAACGAGGACATTCGAACGGTCGACTGCGCGTAGGTGCTCGGCACCGTCGGGCGTCTTGAGAGCCCGCCGCTCGTTGTAGGGTGGGCGACCTCGATGCACCGCGAAGAAGTCTTGAGACGGCGGGATGAGCTCATCAACGCGTATGGGCCATGGCACGACACCATCCCGCTCGGTGACGGCGTCTACACAATCTCAGAGGATCCAGCTCGGAAACGCGAGCGGATTCGCGTCAGGTCGATCCTCCAAGCTGCGGCCGATGCGCTCGCGGTCCCACTTGGTGAGGCGCGAGTACTAGACCTCGGATCGGCCGAAGGCGTGTTCGCAGTCGAGTTCGCCCTTCACGACGCCGACGTGCTAGCACTCGAAGGACGGACGGGAAACGTCGAGAAGATCCGCCTCGCGCGCGATGCGTTGGGCCTCGAGCGCCTCGATGTCCAGCACCGAGACGTCCGCGATCTGTCGCTCATGGACCACGGTGAGTTCGACGTCGTCCTCTGCCTCGGCCTCTTGTACCACCTCGAGAGCTCCTCCGCAGTCGCCTTGACGCACCGGATCTCGGAGGTCTGTCGCAGGGTGGCGATCGTCGACACCCACATCGCGTTCAAGCCGAAACACTCCACGACGATCAACGAACGCACATACTCTGGCCGGATCGTTCGAGAGTTCGACCCGAGCGCAGCTGAGCAGCAGGAACGACTGAGCCGTGTCTCGATCGGAAACCCGGACAGCATCTGGTTCACCGCACCCTCGCTCTACAACCTCCTCGAGGACGCCGGCTTCACGTCGGTGCTGGAGGTTCGAGTCCCGCGATACGAGAAGCACTCGGACCGAGTGACTCTCGTAGCGATCAAGGGTATGCCGCAAGACCTCGCCTCGACAGCAGGTGATGAGCAGCCGACGAGCCTTCGATGGCCGGAGCACGATCGAGCCGGGCCGCACTCGAACCAGACCAGTCTGGGCGAGATCAAGCGACGGGTGGCGCCGTACGTGCCGGACCCGTTGCGAAATTGGGTCGTGCGGCGGCAAGAGCGTAACCAGGAGCGACATCGGGCCTAGTCGGGCGCGTCCGTGCTCAGCTTCCACCACTCCCGCTTCGACTCGCTCCTACCCTGAGCCCGGCGGAGGAGCCTTCACGCGGCGCAGGTACCCGCTCGGGTTGAACGTGATGAGGAACTTCTCGCGATCGCGATCGATCACGAACTCGTCCGTGCGGGCGAGGAACGTCTCGATCGCCTCGAGCGGCCCCGGCATCAGGTCCTTCCTGATCCGCCCGATGTTCGAGTCCTCCACGATCAGGTAGCAGCCGACGGGAACGAGCGGCGCGTAGGCCTCGAGCTCCGCCTCGACGTGGCCCTGCGAGTGGTCGGAGTCGAGGATGACGAGAACCGGCTTCCCGTCGGCGCGCGCGCTTGCACCTCCGCGACGACGCCCGGGATCGGTCGAGGAGCGCCCGGCGAGGTACGTGATCCGCGGGTGCGTCGGGGTAGTCGTCGCGCGCGGCTCGATGTCGATCGAGACCACCTCGCCGCGCCCCGAGGAGGTCGCAGACGGAGGCGAGGTAGAGCGCGCTTCCGCCGCGATACGTCCCGGTCTCGACGACGAGCTCGGGGCGCGTCTCGGCCATGATCTCCTGGTAGACCCAGAGGTCGAGCGGGTTCTTGAGCGCCTGCGTCCCGAGCCAGGTCGCCTTGCGTCCACGCGTCCGACTCGTAGAACTCGTCGTGGGCCCGTCGCGACCGCGGCCGGTCGCAGCCGCCGATCGAGTCGGAAGCTGAGGCGCGCCGTACGGCCCTGCGCGCGTAGTTCTCCACGGGCGGCGATTCTAGGTCGCAGGTTCCGAGCCGACGCCGAGAACCTCGAGGTACGCGTCCGCGACCGCCGCGATGGTCGGGATCGTGATCGCGACGCCGGTACGCGTCGAGATCCGCCGTGACCCGCTCGAGCGCTTCCGGCACCTCCTCGTCGGCCCGGTACGAGACGCCCGCCGAGCCGACGAGCTCGGGATGGCCCCCGCTGTCGAGGAACACGGCAGGCAGCCCGCACGCGAGCGCCTCGAGCAGCGCGTTCGAGCAGGGATCGTCGCGGCTCGGAGCCGAGATAGACGTCGTGCGCGCGCAGCAGGTCGGCGACCTCGTGCGAGGTCACCGGCCCGACCGTCCGGATCCGCTCGAACCGCTCGGCGGTCTGACCGACGAACGTGAGCTCGTAGCGACTCCAGTCGAGGTTGCGGTCGAGCCACGCGAGGGTCTCTGCGCCCTTTCGCGGATTCGCGGACCAGCTCGACGCGACGATCCGCGAGCTTGCGCCCGCTGCACCGGCTCACGCGCCGCCGGCGGATGGAAGATCGCCGGGTCGACGGTGTTCGGGATGACGACGGGGTCGCGGAGCTCGAGCCCGAGCTCCCGCGTGCTTCTCGAGGCTGTAGCGCGACTGCAGCGACGGTCGCGTTCGCGAGCTCGCGGTTCAGCTCGCACGAGCCTCGCGTCGGTGCCGTCGTCGAACCCGCGATAGGCGCCGATCGGACCGTCCACGCGGTGGACCATCCGGCACTCCTCGCGTGCGAAGCGTCGGAGCCGCGCGAAGTCGAAGTTGAAGGAGTTGAAGAGGCATGCGGGCGTGCCGCCGGACACCCGGTTCGTGCTCGACGTCGAGACCGCGGCGCTCGAGCTCGAGTCGAAGCGCCCGCAGGAACTGGTGGCCTCCACCCGCCGGCGGCGGCTCGAACTCGTGGAAGAGCGCGAGATCGGCTCGCCCCGTCGCGAGCCGATCCAGTCGTACTCCGTGCGCACCCGCGCGGCCATGCCCCGGCCCGTCCTGCCGACGGAGTGCCAGGCACCGCGAAGCGTCAGTCGGAGCCCTCCTTCCGCTTCCAGACCTGGAACATGTCCTGGTCCGCGACCTTCTCGTACTCGGACTCGAGGAACGTCCGCGCGTCGTCCACGAACGCATCCCAATCGGGCACGTCCGCCCGCGACTCGTAGAAGCCGACGGTCACGAGAACGAGCTCCGGGCTCTCCTCGGTCGCCGCAGTCGAGCGTCTCCGCGAAGTGCTCGGGAAGGTTGTGCGGGTAGAGGTGGAACCAGCGGCACTCGAGGTCGAACGCGTCGTCGATGAACACGGCGTGCGCGTTCTCGCTGTTGCTGCCGAAGACCATGTAGGTGACGCGGTCGTCGTTCGCGTGATAGCGCAGCCGAGCGGCCTCGAGGAGATCCGCGCCGACGCTGCTCTTCCCGCTCCTCCAGGCTTCCCCGAACGTCCCGGCGTGAACCTCCTGCTTCGCCGACGCCCAGAATGCGAGCGCGACGATCCCCGCCGCCAGCCCGGCCCCGATCGCGGTGTCAGCGAGGTCGTCGCCGCGGCTGATCACCACGACGCCGATGAACGCGACGGGCAGCGCCAGCATCTGCAGATGCGCGAACCAGATCGCGGTGAGGCCGAGCGTCAGCGAGCGCCGCGAGCGTCGTCCCGATAGCGGCAGCAGCGAGCAGCCGGAAAGCGCCGTCCGCCCTTCCTGGCTCCGACGACCGCGGCACCAGCGAGGACGACGAGCGAGAGGAGCGCGCCGACCACTGCCAGCGCCCGACTGGAGGAAGAACTCGCGAACCACGGCGAGGTGCGAGGCGATGCTGCCGGACCCGCCCTGCAGGCGCCGTGCGGCGTCCGGGTACTCCCGGTTGTAGGCCAGGACGTCGAGGAATCCACCGAGCTCACCGCGCACCGCCATGAACGCGCGCGACCGCGGCGGTCGCGCCGACGAAGCCGGCGGCCGCGATCGCCGGCCTGTCGCAGGCGTGAGCCGGCCGGCGCTCCATAGACGAGAAAGCGCACAGCGGTGCGGCCGCGAGCGGCGCGGCAGTGATCTTGAAGAGCATCACGACGCTCAAGGCCGCGCCGGACGCGACGAAGTTGCCGCGGAGCCACAACCAGCCCACGAGCGGTGCGACCGCCAGGCCGCCGAGCATCGAGAGACCGGGCTCGTACCACGACGCCGTCAGCGCGAGCGGATAGAGGAAGAAGCCCGCCACGACCGCGGCGGTCGGGGCTCGCAGCTCGCGCAGCAGAAGCGCGAACGACACCGCCGCCAGCGCGAACCAGAGGGCATCGAGCGCGGCCGGCCCCTTCCAGCCCCCGATCCAGAGCGCCGGGACTTCGCGTACAAGAAGAGCGGCTCCTTGTTCTCGATGACGTCGGCGTAGAGCCGGTCGCCGTCGAGCAGCCGCGCCGCGATGGTGAGGAAGACCCCCTGGTCGCTGTTCCAACGAGGCTCCCCGCGGAGGAGCGCCAGGAAGATGCCGAGCACCAGAGCCACCACCGAGCAGCAGTCCGAAGTTGCGAGCGCGCACGACGCGCCACCCTAGCGGCGGCCGAGGAGCGCTCACACGGCGGCGTCGCGCAGGATCGACTCGATCCGGTCGACGTACCGATCCCAGGTGAGCCCGCGCCTCGACGGTCGCCGCGCGCCCGCGCGCCCAGCGCGCGCGCGTGCCACTCGTCGCGCAGCACGTCACCCAGCGCGCGTTGGAATCCCACCGCGTCGCCGGGCTGGACGAGGCGGCAGTTCTCGCCGTCGACGAGGCCGTACCCGCTCGCGATCGCCTGTCGTGCGCGAGACGACGATCGGCTTTCCGAGCGCCATCGCCTGCAGCAGCACCGTCGTCGCGCCCGAGTAGCTGTTCTCGCGCACCGGCAGCGCGACGACGCGCGCCTCCTCGAAGACGGCGCCGCATCGCCTCGAACGGGATGTCGGTCTCGATCTCGACGTTCGCAGGCGGCGACCCGAGCGCCCGAGCACGCTCGGCCGTCGTGACGAGGCGAAACGTGCGATTCGGCATCTCGGCAGCGACCGTGAGGAACAGGCCGAGATCGCGATGGGGGTCCGCTCCGACCGACACCACGTCGACGGCCGCCTGCTCGAGCGAGGGCGAGAAGGCCAGCTCGTCGACACCGAACGGCACGAACTCGACCCGCGTCGAGTGACCGTGAGACTCGAGCCAGCTCCGCAGCTCCGCGGCCTCGTGCTCGCTGTACGCGAGGACGGCAGCCGAGGACGCGAGCGCACGCGCGTAGAGGCCGACGCATGCGCTCGCCGCGCAGCAGCTCGAGCCGCTCGGGCAGCCCGATCGCCACGTAGACGAGCGGCGGCCGCACGCGCCCGATCCGGTTGAGCAGCATGAGCGGGATCCCGACCGTGTCCACGGTCGAGAGGACGACGTCCGCGCGGTTCGCCGTCCGTAGCGAGGCGAGCACGGTCGCGAAGTCGCCGCCGTAGCCTCCTGCCCGCTCGAGCGCCCGCTTCATCGCCGGCTCCGGCCGTTCGCGCCCAACCGGGAGGCGGCGCCGGAGACTCGAGGTTGTGCCGCACCGTCCAGCCTCGCTCCGCCAGCTGATCGAGGCCGAAGAGGAGATAGCGCTCCGCGGATCCCGGCGGCGAAGCGAGCGCGCGCCGGCGCTGCGGCGAGTCGCGGAAGGCATAGAAGGCGGTGGCCACGGGCGCGGGAGGTAAGGTAGGCGACCGCGCACTCAGAGGCGCCGCGAGACGATGCACAGACAGCGAACCACGTTCTCACGCCGCGTCAACCGCGTGTTCACGCACCGCGCGGACGCCTTCGCCAAGGCCGTCGAGCGGAGGGGGATCCGGGCGACGTACGAGCTCCACGACCGCGTGCTCTCGAACCGGAAGAGCCGGAGCCTCTTCGAGCACCACCAGCCGACGCTCGACGACGTGCAGCGGCGGATCCTCGCCGACGTGCGGAACGAGGGCTACTCGGTCGTCCCCTTCGGCGACCTCTTCCGAGACGACGCGCACTGGCACGAGCTCGAGGCGATGCGCGACCGCTTCGTCGCGGAGACGGAGGCGGATCTCGCCAAGGGCGGCGAGCACGTACGCGTCCGTGCCGGCAAGGAGTTCGTCGTCAGGCTGCACAGCTACGGCGTGGAGATCGGGCTCGACGACCCCTGGTTCCGCGCCGTCTCCTCCCACCGGGTGCTCGACCTCGCGAACGCGTACCTCGAGATGTGGTCGAAGCTCGAGTACGTGGACGTCTGGTACTCGGTGCCGCAGCCCGCCGAGGCCGAGCGCATCTCCTCGCAGCGCTGGCATCGCGACTACAACGACAAGCACCTGCTGAAGGTGTTCCTCTACCTCGTCGACGTCGACGAGCAGATGGGGCCGTTCCAGTACGTGCCCGGAAGCCAGCCGGGCGGGCCGTACGCGGACGCATGGCCGTGGCAGCCGCTCGGCCAGAACTATCCGACGGAAGAGGAGCTCGAGGGGCTGATCCCGTCGTCGTCGATCCGCGCGTTCACGGCTCCGAAGGGCACGCTCATCTTCTGCAACACGGCCGGTTTCCACCGCGGCGGCTTCTCGACGACGAGCCCGCGCGTGCTGGCGACGGCCACGTACTCCTCACCCGCCTCGCTCGCGTCGCTCACCGAGCGGAGCTACGCGTTCGCCGGATCGCTCGGACGAGCTCGACGAGCCGACGCGATTCGCCCTCAGCTGAGGGACGAGCTCCGAGGTCCGACGTCCGTTCGCAGGACCACTCGAGCAGCGGCCGGACGACGCCGCGCCACTGGCCGGTGAACGAGCCGCGCGACGAGTCGCCCTCGAGCGGATCCTGCACGTGGAACGAGACCGCTTCGTGGACGCTGACGTGGTGGTGCAGCTTCGGCGAGTCGATCGAGCACACGGCGGCGTCGACGGTCACGAGCCCCTCGTTCAGGTAGTTGCCCGGGAATCCACGCCGTCGCGACGTAGTCACCGGGTGGCGACGGCTCGTGCCAGCGCGGGTCGACGTCCATCGCGTTGAACGCGATGTGACCCCCTGCGGAGACCTTGATCTTCGGGATCACCGGCGGCCCGTCGCCGAGCACGCGGAAGGCGACCTCGATACCGACCGGCTCGACGGACGTCGACGTACGTCGGCGGTCGACCCGTCGCCGTCGACGATTCGCACGGACCGTAGCCGCACGAGCTCGTCGCCGGGTGCGTGCTCGACGTCGTCCCAGCGTTGCTCGGATCCGGCTCCCGCGGCGTCCTGGAGATAGTGGGCGACGACCTCCTCGCTCGGGCCGTCGAGCGCGACGCTGCCTCCGTCGAGAAGGATCGCGCGGTCGCAGAGCTGGGCGATCGCCTGCATGTTGTGCGAGACGAAGAGGACGGTGCGCCCGGTTGCGCCGAAGTCCTCCATGCGGCCGAGGCAGCGAGCCTGGAACTCCGCGTCGCCGACCGCGAGCACCTCGTCGACGAGCAGGATCTCCGGCTCGAGGTGGGCGGCGACCGAGAACGCGAGGCGCACGTACATCCCGCTCGAGTAGCGCTTCACCGGCGTGTCGAGGAACTTCGTCGACGCCCGAGAACTCGGCGATCTCGGGCAGCTTCGCCTGGATCTCCTTGCGCTTCATGCCCGAGGATCGCGCCGTTCAGATAGATGTTCTCGCGGCCGGTCAGCTCGGGGTGGAAGCCCGGTGCCGACCTCGAGCAGGCTGCCGACGCGGCCCCGGATCTCGGCGCGGCCCTCGGTCGGCGCGGTGATCCGCGTGAGGACCTTGAGCAGCGTCGACTTGCCGGCGCCGTTCCGGCCGATGACGCCGAGCACCTCGCCCTGCTGCACGTCGAACGAGACGTCCTCGCAGCGCCCAGATCTCCTCGTGTGACGCGGCCGTGCTCCTGCCCGGTGAGCCGCTTCGCGGCATGCGACGATGCGACTCGCGCAGCGTCCCGTACGCGGCCTGGAACTCGCCGAGCCGGTAGCGCTTGCCGAGACCCTCCGCCTGGATCGCGACGGGCATCAGATCGTGTCCGCGAACTTGCGGCTCGGTCGCGCGGAAGACCGTCAGGCCGACCAGGAACATCGCGAGAGCGACGCGACGCCGACCGCCGACTGCTGCAGGTCCGGCGGCGGCGCGTCGACGACTGCCCACCGCCAGCCGCTGATGACGGTGGTCATCGGGTTGAGCGACAGCACCCACTGCCACTTCGTCGGCAGCTCCTGCACCTCGTAGATGACGCCCGACACGAGCGGCAGCACCGGGAGCAAGACGGGGATGATGTAGCGCACGTCGCGGTAGCGGACGTTCAGCGCCGACAGGAAGAAGCCCGCCCCGAGCGCCGTGACGAGCGCGAGCGCGAGGAACGCGGGCGCGAGCAGGATCTCCCAGCCCTGCGGGAAGCTCTCGTAGATCCACATCACGCCAACGAGCACCGGGAGGCCGACGACGAGGTCGACCATCGGCACGATCACCGCGGCGAGCGGCAGCAGGACCCGCGGGAAGTAGACCTTCGTCACGAGCTGGAGGTTGTTCGCGAGGCTCATGCTCGAGCCCGTCAGCGACGACGACGAAGTACTGCATCGGGAGGACGCCGCCGACCACGAGCACCGCGTAGTGCAGGCCGCCGTCGGGGAAGTCCGCGAACTTCCCGAAGACGACGATGTAGACGAGCGCGGTGAAGGCGGGCACGAGGATCGCCCACGCGATGCCGAGGAACGTCTGCTTGTAGCGGACGACGACGTCGCGCCAGACGAGCGTCCCGAGGAGCTCGCGGAAGTGCCAGAGCTCGGCGACGTCGAGGTGCGGCAGCGCGGGGCGCCGGACGGATGACCGTCGTGCGGCCGACATCGGCGTCCGCCGATAGGTCCGAGGGGCCTGCCGGCCCCCCATTCGCGTCCGCCACGTGGCCCGTGCTCACGGGCTCTTCGAGCGTGCTTCGAGCCCGGCTCATCCGGTCGATGCTAGCGGTCGTCCAGGCCTGCGCTCCCCGGCGACGGCGCCGAGCGCGGTCACGATGAAGATCGGGTACAGCGGCAACGCGAACTCGGGAGCGATCCCCTGCGAGGCTGCATGGATCAGGAGCACCAGGCCGGCGCAGAGCCACAGGACGAGGATCGTGCGCGTGCCGCGCGGGCGCCGGAGGACGAGCCCGACGAGCCCCACCGCCAGCCACAGCGGCGGCCTCGGGAAGCGCGGCGTGATGCGGTTCAGGAGCTCGGGGACGAGGTCGCCGCCGTCCCGCGTCGGCAGCTCCGCGTCCCACGCACGCACCTGCTCGACGATCTCCTCGTATCGCTGCTGCCGCTCGGGGTCGTTCCAGACGAGCGACGGTCGGTCGAGCGTGCAGGAGTCGATGTAGTCGGACGCGCACCAGACGAAGCCGTACGGGACGCCGTCCACGAGCACGTTCGCCTGCGGATTCGGGAGCACGACGCCGTCCTGCTCGAAGGTCGGCGGAGGCGGCGCGGGCTCGGTCTGCGCTCGCCGAACGACGTCCTCGCGCAGCGGCTTCTGGTTCAAGAAGTCCCAGAACGCGTCGGCAACGCCGCGAAAGTACGTCCCTGGGTGCTCACGGATCGCCTCGGTCGCCGACTCGAACATCACCTCGTAGTCGGTGCCGCGGCCGAAGACGCGGTCGGAGAGTGCGATCAGGCGCACGGTCTCGTAGTTCGAGCCGTTCCGCAGATACGACGTCGAGCGGGACGTCGAGGCCCGCGAACGGCGGCTTCGGGAGGACCTCTTGCTCGATGAGGTCGCCCAGCTCGCGCGAGGCGTCGCCGTTCTCCGGCGAGATCGTCTCGTCGGCCAGGAAGACACGAAGGAACGGGACCCAGGCGCTCCCTCCGCGCGCGACGGTCGTGTCGTCGTAGCGAACACCGTTGGCGACGGCCCAGCCGGCAAGGGGTACGAGCGCGGCCAGCAGGCAGGCGGCCGTCCAGCGTGAGCCGGCTGCGCCACGGGGCAGACACGATCAGCGGGACGAGCGCGACGACCAGGAACACCTGGTTCGCGGGCCTGATCAGGACGAGAGCCGCGATCCCGACGCCGAGCAGGGCGAACCTTCGGCCCGTCGGATGCTCGAGCGTGCGGGCCAGCCCGAGTGCGAAGAGCGCGAGGCCCGTCGCGAAGACGCCGTCGCTCGAGGCCTGGTGGTAGATCGTCGCGTAGGCCGGATAGCCGAGGAGCAGCAGCGCGGCGAAGAGTGCCGGGATCCTTCCGAACGTCAGCGCGGTCGCGCTCCAGGCGACGATCGAGGTCGCGAAGAGCAGCGCGAACACCACCTCCAGAGCCCAGACGCCGCCGAGGTCGAGCGGCGCACCCACGACGATGGGCGTGAGGGGCGTGCGGAAGACCTGGAGCTCGGAGAGCGGCGGGTTCGAGTCCAGGAGCTGCAGGTAGTAGGCGAGGTAGTCCCACGTGTCGCGCCCCTTGGCCATCGGCCAGCCGAGCGACTCGATCCAGTACACGACGAAGGCGAGGAGAAAGAGCGCTCCGGCCGCACGGCGTGTCGGTACGAAGGCGAGGAGGCGAGCCCAGGCGGCGGCGACCGAAGACGCCCCGCTCACCGCGCGAGACCTGAACGCCGTCCGAGCGACGCGAGCGAGCGCACCGGCCAGGCACGACGTTCCAGCCGGCTGATCCGCGCCTCGAGGTCGCTCGCGCGATCGCCCTGCGTCTCTGCGAAGTCGGACTCGGGGATCACGCTCACCTCCGATGCGAAGAGCGCGTCATCCTCGAGCGGCGGCCGTCCGAGCTCGACCGCGAGCTCGTGCTCCCCTGGAAGGGCGAAGCCTCGCTCCGGTCCCGCACTCGCCGCCAGACGCCGAAGGACGTCCCGGAGACGCGTGTCGACCACGAAGTCGCCGCGCGCCAGCCCGAGCTCGAGCTCGTCGTCGTGCAGCACCAGGGGCTCGTAGAACTCGTCGAAGCGGCCGGCGACGGATGCGTTGTACGCCTCGACGATCGGCGCGGGCGTGCCCTTGTCCGGGTTCCGGGCGAGCGTCAGGAACTGGGTGACGTACTTCCGCCGGCACTGCTCGCGCGAGCGCACCGGGAAGTGGAGGATCTCGATCGGGTACCAGCCACGAAGCGGTACGAGCCCCTCGGCGAACGCCTCGTGATTCCCGCGGCCGACCCGTACGTCGGGTGCGGCTCGGTGCACGGACTTGAGCACCGTCGCCATCGGGACGTCGAGGTAGGTCGTCGTGCACAGCCGGGTCGTCATCCGCTCCGCGAAGAACGGCTCGTCCTCGGGCCGAGGCACGAAGTTCCGCCAGGCGCCGCGAACGACGCCGAAGTGCTCGGGAACCGCGCTCAGGATCTCCCTGAAGCTTCGCCCGCGAGGCCACCAGAACTCGTCGGCGTCCGAGTTGAGGATCCAGTCGGCCTCGAACTCGGTCGCGGCGAGACGCGCCATGCGCGTGACCCACTCGCTCTGGCGGAGGTCGTCGCCGTCCTCGCGGATCAGATGGAGGACGCCCTCGCGCTCGTAGCGCTCGAGGATCTCCGTCGTTCCGTCCTCGGACCGGTTGTCCGTCGCGATCACGAAGTCGACCCCGACACCGAGATGGAAAGCGATCTGTGCGTCGACGATGTCCGCCTCGTCGCGTGCCAGAAGCGTCATGACGAGCTTCATCGAGGTCAGGCGGGCTTGACGGCGCGGACGCCGATGATGACCTCGAACGCGGGGTCGTGCACGGCAACCTCCTCGGGCGCGAGATCCCAGGCACCGAGACCGAAGAGAAACCCCGCTGCCGACGAGGACGTTCCCGTACGTCCGTACCTCGACGTTTCCGGTGCCGAACGCATCCTCCGCGAGGCTCCTCGCGGACTGCGACGTGAGGTGCCACCACTGGCCGAGCACCTTGGACTCGATCGGGGCCAGTCGCGAGATCCCCGGCGTCGTCGCGAGCAGCACGCCGCCGGGGGCGAGGATTCGGTGGCAGGTGCGAAGCGCCGCGGGGATGTCCTGCACGAGCAGCAGCACCTGGGTCACGATCAGGCAGTCGAAGGTGTCGTCCGGGATCACGTCGGCATAGGCGAGGTCGGCGACGATGGTCGCTCGCGGGTTGTCGCTCGATGGACGTCGAGGATGTCGACCTGCCGAACATCTCGCCCGAACCGGGAGACGTACTCGTCACCGGCGATCTCCAGCACGCGGCCGTGGACGTCGGCGGCATGCTGCTCGATGAACTGCCCGATGTAGATCCGGTCGATCGGCCCGCCGCGTTCCGATCCCCACACGGTGAAGGGCTCCGTGCGACGGAGATCGCCGAGATCCCTGGGCCTGCGCCAGGCCCTCTCGCGCCGAGCTCGGCGCCAGGCGTTCACCCTGTCGCGGATCGACACGGGAAAACGACGCCAGACCTGCTGCGCTCTCGTGTGGACGGTCATCGAGGCGGCAGCGTAGCCACCTGCCAGGAGATCGCCTCTGCCGTGAACGCGGTCACGTGCGCCCCTCGCGTCAGGCTTCTGCGCATCCCGAGGAGTGGGAGCTGCGAGCGGTACTCGCGCACGGCCCGCCATTTCGCGACCCGATCCCGAAGCCGAGCGGGGACGGGCTCGAACGAGCTGGGCGCCGGCTCGCTCCTCCTCGTGTACGGCTGCTCGGCATAGCGTCCGACGCTCGAATCGAGCGCGACGGGCTCGAGCGCAGCGACGAGCCAGGCGTGGTCGGGATGGCTGAGCGGGTGCCCCGGAAGGAGCACGGAGTCGGCCCCGTCGAGCCGCGCGACGACCGACTCCCGCACCGACTGCTCGTCGCCGTGTCGGTCGTAGTCGACGCTCCCGAAGGTGAGCCACACCGGGCTCACGCCGAGGGCCGCGCAGGCACGAACGTCTTCCTCCCGACGCGCGCGCGCAGCGTCGCCCTCGGTCCGGAATCCGCCCCGCGCGTCCCAGCCCTTCGTGGGCGCTTCCGACTCGGGGTCGCAGGCGAAGACCGTCAGCAGCTCGACGCGGGCCCCTACCCGCGCCCACGACGCCATCGCGGCTCCCAGCGACAGCACACCGTCGTCGAGGTGCGGCGAGACGACCACGACTCGCGTTCCCGGCTCCACGAGGCCCATGATCGCGGCCCCGGCCGGCGGGCGACGCGTCGGATCCGACTCAGGCGGGGCCGTCGCGACGCAGGACGCGCTTCGCCGTCTGCGACGCCTTCCGGTACACGCGCGTCGGCAGCCGCAGCTCGATCGACGCAAGTCGTGTCTCGAGGGTGTCGAGTCGGCGCTGCAGCCGAACCACGTCAGCCTCGCCGAGAACCGCGGCCTCGACGGCGTACTCCGCGTCCTCGACGAGCGTGGGATCGGGAACGTCAAGGGCACGCGACCTTCGGAGACCTGCCGGAGCGCATCGCGCAACCGAGTGTCGACCACGAGTCGCCCGGACTCGGCTCCGCGCTCGACCTCCTCGTCGGAAACCACGAGCGACGCGTAGTAGTCCACGATCGTGCTGTTCTCGAGGGCCTCGAACATCAGTGCGTGGTAGGCGGTGGGCGCCCGCTCGATGTGCTTCCACGCGTCTCGCTGCAGGACCGCCTTGTGCTCGCATTGCGCAGCAGAGCGAAGCGGGAAGTGGAACACCTCGAGCGGGAACCAGCCGCGAAGCGGCGCGAAGGGACTCCCGATGAGCCCGTGGTTCCCGCGCGTGAGCCGGATCTCCGGATGCGCGCGGTGCACGACCTTCCGGATCGGCTTGTACAGCGACGCAGGGTCGTTGATCGGTGCGAGCGCGGAGAAGCGGACCGTCATCCGCTCGGCGAAGGGCCCTTCGCCATCGGGGCGGGGGACGAACATGCGCAGGAACGCTCCGACCGTCCCGTAGCGCTCGGGCACGGCCGCGAGCATCTGGTTGAGTGACGCGCCACGCGGCCACCAGAACTCGTCCGCGTCGGAGTTGATCACCCAGTCGGCGCCGAAGTCCGTGGCGGCGAGCCGCGCCATACGCGTGACCCACTCGTCCTGTCGCAGGTCCTCGCCCTGCTCGCGGATGAGATGGACGTGGCCCTCCAGCGCGTAGCGCTCGAGGACGTCGGTGGTTCCGTCCTCCGAGCGGTTGTCGGTGGCGATCACGAAGTCCGCGCCGGCGTTCAGGTGGAACGCGAGCCACTGCTCGATCACGTCGGCCTCGTCGCGGGCCAGGAGGGTCATGACGAGCTTCACGGCCGCGCCAGTCTATGCAGCCCTGCGAGCCGCTCCTCGAGAGCGTCGACGCGCTGCTCGGCACGCACGATGCCGTCGATCTCGACGAGCGTAGAGGCTTCTCCCGCGTAGTGCGCGTCCTCGACGACATCCGGCCGCGCAAAGGTCAGCGGCTTTAGGCCCGGGGCGTGAAAACCTTCGTCTGCGGAGCGGAGCCTGCGCAGCGCGTCGCGCAGTCGCGTGTCGATGGCGAGGCTCCCGTCCGCGAGCCCACGCTCCAGCCCTTCATCGTCGACGACGAAGGATTCGAAGAACGCGGCGACGCGACCCTCTCGAAGTGCCTCGTCGAGCAGAAGCTGATGGAGCGTGGGCTCGTACCCGACGTTCCGAACCCATCCACCGCGAGCCTTGCGCTCGAGCTGCGCGACGGAGCGGAACGAGAAATGCAGGACTTCGACCGGATGCCAGGCCCTGATCGGCTCGAGCCCTCCGCCGTCCACGTTGTGGTTTCCGGCCTCGATCGTCACGTCAGGTGACGCGCGGTGAACGACCTTCTGGTGCGCATGGAAGATCGTCGTCTTGTCGCCCGGGTGGGCGGGCACTCCGAGACGCACCGTCATTCGCTCGGCGAAGAACGAGCCATCGTCTGGACGAGGAAGGAAGTGCCGCCAGCACCCGCGGACGACGCCATAGCGCTCCGGGACGAGCGCGAGCACGTCCGTCAGCGTGCCCGCCCGCGGCCACCAGAACTCGTCCGCATCCGAATGAAGCACCCAGTCCGCCCCGAAGTCGGTCGCCGCGAGCCTGGCCATCCGTGTCACCCAGGCGTCCTGTCGCATGTCGTCACCGTGCTCGCGGATCAGATGGAGAACGCCGTCGCGCTCGTACCGCTCGAGAATCGCCGTCGTCCCGTCGTCCGAACGGTTGTCGGTGGCGATGACGAAGTCGACCCCGGCGGCGAGGTGATAGGCGATCTGGGCATCCACGATGTCTGCCTCGTCGCGCACCAGCAGCGTCATCACGAGTCTCATCGCTCACCGAGCCGGCGAGACGGGGCCAGCAGCCCACAGCAGGCGAGGACCACGAAGGTAGGAGCGACCGGCACCGAGTACTCGGCAGTCGCCGGCACCGCGAGAGAAGTCCCGAGGGCGACGAGCAATGCGGCCGCCGCGAGCACGAGCGGGGTTGCGGCTCCGCGAGGTCGCCGCAGCACGACTGCGACGAGACCCACGACGAGCCAGACGAGCGGTCTCGGAAACCAGCGCGACACCTGGTTCAGACGTGTTCCGAGTTCGTCCCAGCCGTCCCGATCGGGGAACGCGGCAGAGAGCTCTGCGAGCCGGCGCTCGAGGTTCTCGAGGTGAATCGCGTCGTCGGGATCGTCGAAGACGAAAGAGCGCTGGGTCGGCGATGTCCAGATCTCTCGGATGCTGTTGTCCGGAGTCGAGATCCAGCCCGACACGCTCGCGGACGGTATCGGCTGCCCCTCGCTCGGCTCGGGTAGCTGGCTCGCCGCGGCGAGCTCGCGAGTCGCGGTCGCCTGGCCTTCGTCGACGGGCAGGAAGAGCGGCCACCACAGGAGTCTCCACGTGTCGCGGGCGACACCGCGAACGTAGTCCCCGGGATGTGCCAGACCGCCTCGCGCCCCACGCGTCCCGAGGTGCGCGTAGTCGTCGTCCCACCCCCACGTGCGATCGGAGAGACCGATCAGGTCCTCGTGCATGCGCGAGCTGCCGGCAGTGAAGAACTGCTCGAGGTCGATTCCGTACGAGCGGTACGGCTCGCGCGGCAGGAGGTCGCTCGCACGGCGCGTGCGAGCTCGCGCGTCGCCTCGCCGTTCTCCGGCTCGACGATGCGGTCGACGACGAACGCACGGAAGAGCGGGACCCCGTGCCCACCGCCGCGCACGACCGTGAAGTCGTCCGCACGCACAGCGTTGTGCGCCGCCCAGCCGAGGAGAGGCACGAGCGACGGCGAAGCGCGATCGCCGAGAGGCGACCCAGGCGGACGCGCCAGCTCCCGGGAAGCAGCAGGACGAGCGGCACGAGCAGGAAGAGCACCTGGCTGACCGGCCGCACGAAGACGAGACCGGCGACGCCGAGGCCGAGCGCGGCGCTTCGACCGTACGTCGGGCTCTCGATCAGCGCGCGCCGCGAGCAGCGCAGCGAGCGCGAATGCGGCCGCGAAGAGCGCATCGCTCGCGAGCCGGTGGAAGAGGAGTGCGTAGCTCGGGTAGACGAGCAGCGACGCCGGCGACGGCGATGCCAGCTGCGGAGCCGAGCCGTCGAGCCGTGCGCCACCAGCAGAGGATGGAGAGCGAGTACAGAAGCGCCATCGCAACCTCGGCGGCAAACGCGCCGAGCGAGAGGATGCCCTCCCCGAACAGCCCCGTGATCGGCGCTCGGCCGAGCGTCGCCTGGGGGAAGACGACCTCGCGCGATCGCAGCTCGAACGATGCGCGAAGATAGGTCCCGAGGTCTCGCCCGTCGGCAAGCGGAAACGCGACGGCGACGAGCGCGTACACGCCGAGCGCGAGACCGAAGAGCACGGGGCGCTGCGCCAGGCCGCCCTCGAAACGTTCGAGCCGACGCCACGCGCGCGTGAGTCGGCCCGGGCGGATCGCTCGACGGCTCCACGACCGCGACGATCGCCTCGACGCTCCGTTCGGCCGCCCGGCCGTCGACCTCGCCCACGACCTCGCGCACGACGCGTCGCCGGGCGTCGGCCAGCTCGTCCGGGTCCGCGAGCGCGCGCTCGATCCCGGCGACGACCTCCTCGAAGCTCTCAGCTCGGTAGAACGCGCCCGACGCGGCGAGCTCCTCGTAGTGCTCGCCGACGACGTTCTTCGCCGCCCAGGACTCGCCGGCAGGCGCGCCTTCGTCGTAGAGGACGCACACCGACGGCCGATCGTTGACGAGCGCGTCGAGCAGGATCGTCCCGCGTTCGCGACGACCGCGTCGCCGTGCTGGAGCAGCACCGTCGAGCTCCTCGAGATCCGTGTAGCTCGGCTCCTGCAGGTGGATGCCGGCGCGGCCGCGGCGCGGCGCGAAAGCGCTCGCGCCACTCGCTTGTCGCGCGGATGCGGCCGGAAGAGCAGCTGGAAGCGGTCGCGCGCGCGCTCCTCCCACCACGTCACGAGCCGCTCGACGAAGCGCCCCTCGTACGGCGTGTTCGTCGGCGTGTTGCCCATGACGAGGACGAGCGGCCGCGCGGGTCGAGCCCGTAGCGCGCGCAGGAGCGCGTCGTACTCGGCGCGCGGCGCGGCCGGTGGAAGACGTCCGTCTGCGGCCAGCCCGTGACGACGACCCGCTCGGGCCGATCCCGTGGTAGCGCTCGAGGTCGTCCTCCATCACCGCGTTCTGGACGACGTACCGGCCGCAGTGCGGCGAGATCACGCCCTTGCCGACGGTGTGGTCCCAGCTCGCGACGTAGCGCGACGACGGGCAGCTCGAGTCGCCGCGCGGCCGCGAGGAACGGCATCGACGCTGCGCGGCTGGACGTTGGAGAGGACGAGCGCCGAGCACTCGGCGCGCATCGTCTCCAGCAGCCGCTTCGGAACGTGGCGCCGCGGGCTGAAGTACCAGCGCTGCATCGCGTCCTCGACGAGCCTCGAGCGCGGCAGCGAGCCCTCGCGCGACGAGTCGAGCATCCAGTTCGGATGCCCGGCTTGCATCCGCTCGAGATGGAATCCGTGGCGGTAGTTGAGGCGAATCGCGAGCGGGTAGTAGCCGATCTGCCCGTCGAGCCAGGTGTCGAGCCGCCGGCGACGCGCTCGCGGACGTCGCCGTCGGTCGCCGTCAGCTCGCTCGCCGTGCGAGCGCGGGGACGTCGTCGAGACGCCCCGCCCACTCCGCCGCATCGTCGCGGGAACGAGGAAGACCGCCGCGAGCTCGACCGTGAGGCGGTCGCGGAGCCCGTCAGGATGCCCGTGTCGAAGAAGACGCGGATCGAGAGCAGATCGGGAGGACGACCCAGACCCGGCGGGCCGTCACGCGACTCGCGCGCGCGAGCCGCGGCGGCGATCCGCTTCGGCGAGCGAAGCACCGTCGAGGCCGTGGTGCCGCAGCGCCTCCGCGGGAGTCCCGCATGCCGGCCAGCCCTCGACGCCGAAGACCGTGACGTCGCCGGCGAGCGCGCGCCGCAGCCCGTCACCGAGCGCGCCGACCGGCGCGTGGTCGTCGAGCACGAAGACGTGCTCGTATGGCTGCGATCTCGGCCTCGAGCCACTCGGGGTCGAAGCGGTTCAGCCACGGCATGTTCACGACGGCGAGTGCGAGGCCGTCCGCCTCGAGCGAGCTCCGCCGCGGTGAGCGCCTCGTGCAGCAGCACCGGCCCGTAGGCGAAGAGGATCGCGTCGCGCCCTCGCGCAGCACGCTCCGCGCCCGACGCGGGCTCGTAGCCCGCCGGCAGCTCGATCCGCCGTGGCGACGGCCCGATCGCGAGACGGATCGCGACGTTCTCCTCCGCCTCCTCGACCGCCCAGCGCAGGAGCGCTCGCGTCTCCGTCGGCGTTCGCGGGCTGCACGATCGTCATGTTCGGAAGCGCGCGCGAGCAGCGAGATGTCGCGAACGACTCTGATGCGACTTCCCCGGCCCGGCGGGGATGAGGCCGGCGTAGTGGAGCGCGTAGACGACCTTCGTTCCCTCGCTCGCCTGGTTGTAGATCTGCTCGTTCGCGCGCGATGCGAGGAAGGCGGCGAACGAGTTCACGACGGGCAGGAAGCCGTGGCGCGCGAGCCCTGCCGCGGTCGAGACCATGTCCTGCTCGGCGATGCCGCACTCGACGAACCGTTCCGGGATACGCGAGCTCGAAGGCGCGCACGCGGCAGTCCGAGGCGAGATCGGCGTCGAGGACGACGAGCTGCTCGTGCGTCGCGCCGAGCTCGACGAGCTCCTCGCCGTACGCCTCGACGACGTACTCGTCGGTGACTGCCGGCCGGCTCGCGTGCCCCGCGCCGCTCTCCGGCTCGCCTTCGAGGCTGCCGCGACTCCTCGACCGCCTCGACCGGCTCGTACGATCGGCGGCTCGAGCCCGAGCGCCGCGAAGCCCGCCTCGATCCGCGCCACGAGCTCGTCCGCGCGCGCTCGAACGACTCGTCGTCCGGCGCGCCGGCATGCCAGCGATACGTGCCTCCGCCCTCGACGAGCGCAGCAGGATGCTCCATGAACGAGACGCCCTTGCCCTTGATCGTGTCCGCGACGAGCGCCTTCGGCGCGTCGTCGCCCGCTCGGAACCGCGCGAAGCGGCCGCGCAGCTCGGCGTGGTCGTGGCCGTCGCACGTCGCGACCTCCCAGCCGAACGCGCGCAGCTTCCGCCTCGAGATCGCCGAGAGCGAGGATCTCGTCCGTCGGCTTGTCCGACTGCAGCTCGTTGCGGTCGACGACGATCCAGAGCCGGCCGAGACGCTCGTGCGCGGCGGCCTGGAGCGCCTCCCAGTTCTGGCCCTCCTGCAGCTCGCCGTCGCCGGTCATCACGACGACGACGCCCTCCGCGGCCGGCAGCGCGCTTTGCCCAGGCGATGCCGCGGCCCTTCGAGATGCCCATGCCGAGCGAGCCCGAGTTCGCCTCGATGCCGGGAACGCCGACGTCCGGATGGCCGTCGAGCCCACCGAGCCGGCGCAGCCGCAGCGAGCCGCTCGGCGCGGGATCACGCCGAGCCCGTAGAGCGCGGCGTACAGGCCCGGGCACGTCGTGCCCCTTCGACGAGAAGAAGACGTCGCGATCGGGATCGTCGAAGCCGACCTCGGCGACGTTCAGCTCCTCGTAGAGCAGGTGGACGACGACGTCGAGCGCGCTGAAGCTCGAGCCGAGATGACCCGATCCGGCGCGCTTGACCGCGACGAGCGTGTTCAGCCGGCAGATGTCGGCGATGAGCGCGAGCCGCGCGTCCGCGTCGCCGTCCGCGGCGCGGACCCGATCGATGTCCTCCTTCGGACGAAGGCAAGCTCGGCACGTCGCGAGACGGTAACGGACGGAGCGGCAACCATCTGCCCTGGTACCGTCGTGCGGCGGTGGCGTCCCCGACACCGCAGATCTCCGTCGTCATCCCCTGCCTGAACGAGGAGGAGGCCGTCGGGAGAGTCGTCGAGCAGGCGCTCGAGGGCATCCGGCGCTCGGGACGGCCCGGCGAGGTCGATCGTCGTCGACAACGCGTCGACCGACCGCTCGGCAGAGGTCGCCGCCGCGCACGGCGCGCGCGTCGTCTCCGAGCCACGTCGCGGCTACGGCAGCGCCTACCTCGCAGGACTCGCGGAAGCGCGCGGCGACTACGTCGTGATGGGCGACGCCGACGAGACGTACCCGCTGCAGGAGCTCGCGCCCTTCGTCGACCGGCTCGAGCAGGGTGACGACCTCGTCATCGGCTCGCGCTTCAAAGGGACGATCCACGGCGACGCGATGCCGTTCCTCAACCGCTTCGTCGGCAACCCGATCCTCACCGGGATGCTCAACGTGCTCTTCGGCGTGAAGGTCTCCGACGCGCACTGCGGCATGCGCGCGATCCGCAGGGACGCGCTTCCCGCCCTCGACCTGCACTCCACCGGCATGGAGTTCGCCTCCGAGATGGTCTTCAAGGCATACCGCCGCGGCCTCACCGTCAGCGAGATCCCGATCGACTACTACCCGCGCGTCGGCGAGTCGAAGCTCAACCGCTTCGGCGACGCCTGGCGGCACGTCCGGTTCATGCTCCTGTACAGCCCGAGCTGGCTGTACCTCGTGCCGGGTGCGGCATGCTCCTGCTCGGCATCGCGGGCATGCTCGTCCTCGCCACCGGGCCGGTCGACGTCTTCGGTCGCTCGTGGCAGATCCACACGATGCTCGGCTTCGTCGCGCTCACGCTGATCGGCGCACAGGTCATCCAGCTCGGCGTCTTCGCGAGGACCTACGCGCGCGTGCGGATCGGGGAGCACGACCCGCTGCTCGAGCGGCTCGGACGCGGGCTGAGCCTCGAGCGCGGTCTGCTCGTCGGCGGGATCCTCGTCCTCCTCGCCTTGTCGGCCTGGTCGCGATCGGCGCCGAGTGGGCCGCCGACGGCTTCGGCACGCTCGGGCGCGCCTACGAGACGGCGCTGCTCGCGACGGCGCTCGGGCTCGGCATCCAGGTCATCTTCGGTGCGTTCTTCCTCGCGCTCCTGACGATGCCGCTGCGCCGCAGGCGAGCCGACCGCCGAGCGACGGCCAGTGATCTCGGTCGTCATCCCGGTCAAGGACGGCGGCGCCGATCTCGAGCGCTGCCTCGACGGCCATCGCGCTCAGGAGATCGACCGAGGCTGTCGAGGTCGCTCGTCGATCGACTCGGGCTCGTCCGACGGCAGCGCGGAGCTCGCGCGGCGCATGGGGGCTCGGGTCGCACGAGATCCCGGCGGCAGAGTTCGGGCACGGGCGGACGCGCAATCTCGGAGCCGAGCTCGCTGCGCGGCGACGTCCTCGTCTTCACGAGCCAGGACGCGTACGCCGCCGACGACGCGTGGCTCGAGTCGCTCGTCGCGCCGCTCGTGAGCGGCCGCGAGTTGCCGGCGTGTACGGCAGGCAGCTCCCGCACGCCGACGCAACGCCTCCCGAGCGGTACTTCCTCGACTTCCTGTACGGCCCCGAGCCGCGCGTCCAGCGCATCTCGAGGCGCGGACGAGCCTCACGATGGACGCGACGCTCTTCTCGAACGTGAACTCCGGCGATTCCGCGTGCGATCTGGGAGGAGTTCCCGTTCGCCGACGACCTGATCATGAGCGAGGACCAGGAGTGGTCGCGCCGAGTGCTGACGGCGGGCTACGAGCTCGTCTACGAGCCCGCTGCCGCGGTCCACCACTCGCACACGTACACGATCTCGACGGCGTTCAAGCGCTTCTTCGACTCGGGCGTGTCCGCCGAGCGCTCGTACGCGAGCGGCCGTTCGGGGTCCGGCGCTCTGCGCCGGGCGGGAGCGCGGTACGTGCGCGGGGAGATCGAGTGGCTGTGGCGAACGGGCAAGCGGCGCTGGATCCCGTACGCGGCCGCCTACGAGCTCGCGAAGTTCAGCGGCCTCCAGCTCGGGCGCCGCCATCGCCTACTGCCCACGGGGCTGAACCGGCGGCTGAGCGCGCTGCCCTCGTACTGGACCGACTGAGAGCTACGCGCGCGGCCACGGATGGGCCGCGAGCACGTCCTCCCGCACCTCGACGCCCCAACCGGGCCCGCTCGGGATGCGTAGCTCGCCTGCGGAGATCTCCGGAACGGCCGAGACGAGCTCGTCGCGCCACGGCACGTCGTCGACGTCGTACTCGAGGATCCGCGCGTTCGGAATCGCCGCGCACCACTGCGCGGCGATGAACGTCGCGAGGTGGCTGTAGTAGTTGTGCGGCGCGCAGTTCACCTCGAACGTCTCCGCGAGGTCGGCGATCTTCTTCGCCTGATGGAAGCCGTTCCAGATGACGTCCACCGAGGCCACGTCCATTCCGCTCGCCTCGAGAAACGGACGGAAGGCGCGGCTGCCGTACAGGTTCTCGCCCGAGCAGATCGGCATCGGCGCGACGTGCCGAACGTGCGCGAGCGCGCCCGGGTCGAAGAGATCCACCTCGAGCCAGAGGAGGTCGAACGGCTCGAGCGCCTTCGCGACGCGCACGCACCCTTCGGGCTCGAGGTTGAAGTTGAGGTCGACGATCGGACGCGCCGCGCCGCCGGTTCCCGCTGCGAAGGCCTCGAGCAGCTGGATCAGCGCGTCGGCGATCTCGTCGGCGCGAAGGGTGCCGCCTCCCTCGTCGAAGCCCGGCATCAGCACCTGCGGCTCGTCGCCGGGGACGACGACGTTGGTCTTGAACGCGGCGAAGCCCTGCTCGACGACCTCGCGCCCGAGTGCCGTGACGTCGTCGTACGAGGCGAGCTTCGGCGTGCCCGTGACCTCGAACGCCCGCGCCCTGGTCGTCCCGCAGTGCGACCAGTACATCGGGATCGACTCCCGCGTCGGCCCGCCGAAGAGCTCGTAGACGGGAACGCCGAGCGCGCTGCGCCTTGATGTCGAGGAGCGCGTTCTCGATGCCGGCGAGCGCCTTCGCGATCACCGAGCCCGGGCTCTGCCGCGTCGCGCGGTAGAGATCCCAGTAGATCGCCTCGACGGGCCGCGGATCGCGACCGACGACGAGCGGCGCGAGGTCCTCGACGATCCCGGCCAGGCCGCGCGGCGACCCGTGCGAGTCCGTGATCTCGGCCCAGCCGACGAGCCCGTCGTCCGTCGTCGCCTTCAGGAAGATCCACGGTCGCCAGCCCGCGTCGCAGAAGAGCGTCTCGAGCGAGGCGATCCTCACGGGCGGCCGAGCATAGGCCCTCGACGTCACGACCTCGAGGACGTACCAACGGGAATGGCCCAGCAGATCGCCTAGCTGACCGGTCACAGACCGCTCGGGCCGACGCGCGCGAGCACGCACGCCGCAGCGCCGGCGCCTGAGCGAAACGCAAATGCGCCGAGACGCCCAGATGGCCATCGGGCCCGGGATGTTGCGCCCACCACCACTCCGCACCCTCCCCGAGGTCGATCTCCCCCTCGTCGACCCCTGTGACATAGCGCCTGATCGTGCGATGAGCGCAGCTGAAAGATCGCAGCTCCGTCGAAGCCGGCTCCAGCGATGACGACCGCGCCCGAACCGACGACCAGGAGCTGTGCGTTCGACTGTGCGAGGCCATCGACGGGCGGGCCACCAGGCGTGCGTCGAGACCACGCGACCAGGACAGCCGCGCAGAAGAGACGACCGCGAGGAAGTCGCGGAAGCATCGATAGCGCGGCTTGGATGTCCGTGCCCGTACGTGATGCCCGACGTTAGGACGGCTAACCGAAAGCATGACGCCCGCCCCGACGGCTACAACAAACCCTAGAAAAGCCAGCCACTCGTCTCGTCCGGAACATGACACCCAGACCGACGACGATCAAGCCGCCGAAGGCGACGAGCATGAGGTAAGCTGGTGCAGCGCAGGCCATCGGTGCATCGAGCCAGCTGAGCTCGACGAACCCGAGCGACGCCCAGCACGCACTCGCGGTGCCTCGAGCGTCGATTCGAAAAGTTTTGCAACGAGGACGACGTTCCTCGACCCCTAGCTCACCGGCGAGCTCCCGGCCCTCCCGTCTCAAGAGTACTCGGCGTGCACGACCGCCCCGACCAGTCGCCGATGCCGAGCAAGACGAGCAGAACTCGAGCCCGAACAGCGGGTCGATAGCCGGCCGCGGCCGACCCAGGCAGCGAGAGCCGGCGATCACCAACGAGACCCCCGCGTCGGACCGAGAAAGCAGCGCGATCGCCGCGCAGGTGACCGCCAGCGCGCTCGCCGCTCAGCGATGCTGACCGCGGCCGCCGTCGAGCAGCAACATCTGAGGGCCGCACACCAGAACCCCGCGATGGAGGCGATGGTGAGAGCCCGCTTGGATTCGTCGAAGCGAAGAAGAAGACTCCGTGCGGTACGAGCGTGGTCTAGACCACTGCAAGAGCGAATGCCTTCCGGAGGTCGCGGACTTGCGAGGGCGCACGCAGCGACGCAAGGACCAGAGACCGCGACGAGCCACGAGAACATCCGCATGAGGACGACCGATCCGTCCGAAATTCGTCGATCGAACATCGACATGGTCAGATCATAGAACCCCGCTCGTCCGCGATACAGTCCCATCGTCCTCCTCGCTGATCCACCCGCGCACGATGGCTCATCCCCAAGCAGCGACACATCCAGCGCGATCGGTCCAACGCTGATCCGCCGGCCCTGCGCCACGAGCGGTACCGACCCTTCGCGCCGATGACGAAGCGAAGCAAGCCGCGCTCGGCGAGCTCCGGCAACACGAGAAACGCTCGATCCGATCTCCTCGATCCGCCGGCCAGGTGCGAACGCAAACGTCCGGTCCCGCCTCGTCTCACACCAGATCGAAGTCGATCCGATGGAAGTCGTGGTCAGGACTGGTGCGTCGGTGACGCGAGGGACCACGGAGGCCAGAGCCGACCAGCGCGACGAGGCAGGCTGCCATGAGCACCGCTGTCGCCCACCGGGAGGCTCACCGTCCGCATCGCGTCGAGGCCGGCTCCGGTCGCACGAGGAAGAGCTCGAGCTCGGCGATTCCCTTGGGCGAGCCGGCCTCGTAGAAGCGCGTGTCGACCTCGTAGCCTGCCAGGTCTCCGCGCGACGCTGAGCTCGCGGAAGAGGTCGGCGAGATCGAAGGACCACGCCGGCGGGAATCTCGGCCACGACATCACGCGGGAGCACCGAAGCCCGTAGTCGATCCACGCCATCGCTCGTCGTGCGCCTCGGGTCGCTTGTCGTAGAGCACGACTCCCCGCCTCGAACGACGGCGTTGCTCCGTCCCAGCGATCCTCGTTCCGGAACACCGTCATCAGCGCCGGCCGGCCGGCCGCGTCGAAGGCCGCCCAGACGGGATCGAGTCGATCGGCAGGTACGAGTCGCCGTAGAGGACGCGAACACCTCCGGGAGCGCTCCCGCGTCGAGCGCGAACCGCAGCGCGCCGCCGGTTCCGCGCAGGTGCTCGCCCTCGTCGACGTACGAGACCGCAAGCCCGAACCGCTGCCGTCGCCGACCGCAGCCGCGACCTGCGCGCCCTCGTAGCCGACGCACGTAGACGACCTCGCTCACGCCCTGCGAGGCGAGCAGCCGCAGCTGGTGGATACGCGAACGGCTCGCCCCGCACCGGGCACGAGCGCCTTCGGCAGACCCTCCGTGACGGCGCGCATGCGCGTTCCCAGGCCGCCCGCGAGGATCACGACGGGTCGCGGCGCAGGTCGCTCAGGCACGAACGACGATGGTCGAGCCGTCGTGGTCGAAGCCGAAGCGGACCTCCGCGAGCCCCTCCGCGCGTCATCGCCGCGCGCAGCGCCGCGGGATCCTCGGCGAGGAAGAGGAGGAAGCCACCTCCGCCCGCGCCGGTCAGCTTGCCGCCGACCGCGCCGTTGGCCAGGCCGACCTCGTACCAGCGGTCGATGTCGGGTTCGACATGCCCGGGGAGCGCTCGCGCTTCTCGACCCAGTGCTCGTGCATGAGCTCGCCGAAGCGCTGCGTGTCGCCGGCTTCGAGCGCCTCCTTGATCTGCAGCGCCGATCTCCTCCACGCGCTCGAGGCTCTCGAGCATCGACGTCGTCGCCCGCCTCGGTGCGCCGCCGCTGGTCGTCGAGCAGCTCGTCCGCCGTGCGCGAGCTGCCGGTGAAGAACATCAGCAGCCGCTCCTCGAGCTCGTGCATGGTCGCCGTCGGGAGTCGAGAGGCGTCACCTCGACGCTCCCGTCGGGCTGGAACCCGAAGCACGTCAGCCCGCCGAAGGCGGCGATGTACTGGTCCTGCTTGCCGACCGGCCGCCCGAGGAGGTCGATCTCGATCCGGCAGGCCTCCTCGGCGAGTCGCCCGCGGCGACGTGCTCGCGCTTCCACGCGTAGAGCGCGCGGAGCAGCCCGACCGTGAACGTGCCCGACGAGCCGAGGCCGGTGCCGGCGGGGATGTCCGCGAGGCTGACGATCTCGAGCGACGGCCCGACCTCGTGGAGCCCGAGCGCCGCCCGGATGATCGGGTGCTCGATCTCGTCGACGGCGCTCGACCCGCTCGAGCGCCGAGTACTTGAGGAAGTAGTCGTTCGTGAACGTGCGGTTGATGGCGATGTAATATGTACTTGTCGATCGCCGCCGAGATGACGAACCCCGGCCGCCGGCGTGTAGTACGAGGGCAGATCCGTGCCGCCGCCCCCGAGCGTGATCCGCAGCGGCGTCCGGGTGATCAGCACGGGCAGAGACCTTACTGGGTCGTCTGTGAGCGCCGGTAACGTGGGCCGGATGGCCGCAGGTAACGCGCGCGCGACCGAGGACCCCATGCTCGCCGAGGCCGGCAGCGACCCAGAGGTCCGGCTGCTCCTGCCGGAGAAGGACGTCGCGGAGCCGGAGCTCTCGATCGTCATCCCGGCGCTCGAACGAGGAGCTGACGATCGCCGACTTCGTCGCCTGGTGCCGCGAGGGCCTCGAGGCGGCCGGCGTCGCCGGCGAGGTCCTCATCGTCGACAGCTCCGACGGACGACACCGCCGAGCTCGCGCTCGCGCGCGGCGCGCGGGTGCTGCGGACGCCACAGGCGCGGCCTCGGCCGCGCCTACATCGACGCGCTGCCCTTCGTCCGCGGCAAGTACATCCTCATGGGCGACGCCGACTGCACCTACGACTTCCGCCAGCTCGCGCCGTTCGTCGAGCGGCTCCGCGAGGGCTACGAGTTCGTCATGGGCTCGCGCTGGAAGGGCTCGATCGAGCCGGGCGCGATGCCGGCGCTGCACCGCTACCTCGGCACGCCGCTCACGACCTGGATCCTCAACCGCCTCTACTCGCAGCGACTTCTCCGACATCCACTGCGGGATGCGCGGGATCACCCGCGACGCGCTCGAGCGGATGGACCTCCAGTCGCAGTCGTGGGAGTACGCGTCGGAGATGGTGCTCAAGTCGGTGCACATGGAGCTCCGGACCGCCGAGGTGCCGGTGCGTTCCTGAAGGACCGCGAGGGCCGCGCTGAGCCACCACAAGCGCGCCGGCTGGTTCTCGCCGTTGAAGGCGGCGTGGATCAACCTGCGCGCGATGTTCGTCTACGGCTCGGACTTCTTCGTGTTCAAGCCCGGGCTCGTGCTCATCGCTCCTCGGGCCTCCTG
The DNA here is from genome assembly GCA_963802865.1 of uncultured Gaiellaceae bacterium. Taxonomy (GTDB): domain Bacteria; phylum Actinomycetota; class Thermoleophilia; order Gaiellales; family Gaiellaceae; genus GMQP-bins7. Next base: position 140,013 of record CAWDKB010000013.1, on the reverse strand, counting down.
CTCACCGCTGCCGCTGAGCTTCGGCGACCTCGACGCTCGGGCCGGTCGACGCTCTCGCTCAACTGGCAGTTCCTCGGCGTCGCGCTCCTGGCGGTCGGCCTCCAGGCGTTCTTCCTCGGCTGCATCGCGCAGGTCCTGTTCGACTACACGGGCCGCCACAGGCGCGCTGGCTGCGCGTGTTCCCGTACACGCGCACGGTGCTGATCGCCTTCGGCGCTCGTCGCTGCTCGGCGTCGCGCTGGCGATCCCGCTGGTCGTGACCTACATCACCAACGACCTCGGCTCGAAGCAGCGCCGACGCGCTCGAGAACCACCTCGCGGTGACCGGGCTCGCCGCCGTGATCACGGGCGCCCAGCTCTTCGTGTTCACGCTGCTGCTGCACGGCACGGTCGTCGCCACGACGCGCGGCCGCCCTCGACGCCGTCCGAGCAGGCTAGCCGACGATGTCCTACGTAAGTACTACGGCCGGCTCGCGCGCAAGTCGGGCTTCTCGATCGCCAAGGGCGTCGCGCTGCCGTTCGTCCGCCGCGAGGCGGTGCGCTCCGGCGCCCACGCGATGGCCTACCCGATCTCGACCTACGCGCCGTGGCAGGCCGACGCGGAGTTCCAGCGCGTCTACGACGCGGTCAGGCCGCAACACGCTCGTCGACGTCTGGCGCTGCTACGAGCTCTGGAGCCTGCTCGGCGAGCTCGCGACGTGCCGGGCGCGATCCTCGAGGTCGGCGTCTGGCGCGGCGGCACCGGCGCGTCATGGCGGCGCGCGCGGCGGCGCTCGGGCATCAACGACCCGGTCTTCCTCTGCGACACCTGGGAGGGCGTCGTCAAGACCGGCGCGGTCGACACCTACTACCGCGACGGCAAGCACGACGACACGTCGCGCGAGATCGTCGAGGAGCTCGTCGACGCACTCGGGCCTGAGCAACGTCGAGCTGCTCCAGGGCGTCTTCCCCGACGACACCGGCGAGCGGATCGCCGACCGGACGTTCCGGCTGTGCCACGTCGACGTCGACGTCTACCAGTCGGCGAAGGACGTCTTCGACTGGGTCTGGCCGCGACTCTCGCCCGGCGGCGTCGCCGTCTTCGACGACTACGGCTTCCCGGCCTGTCCGGGCGTCACGCAAGCTCGTCGACGAGCAGCGCATGCACGACGACCGGCTCGTGCTCCACAACCTCAACGGCCATGGGATCGTCGTCAAGCGCTGAGCGCGCCGCAGCCGCGCCGGCGCGTACGGCCAGCACCGGCCCACGCCGGTCGACCGCTTCGGCGTCTGGCTCGAGCAGCGTGGCGGTGCGCCGCCACGCCGACTTCGACGGACGCGCGCCTCGGCGACTTCGGCTGCGGCTTCGACGCGAGCTTCGCGCGCACGCAGCTCGAGCCGTGCGCGCGGCGGTGCTCGTCGACGTCGCGCTGGCCGACGACCTGAAGGCGCATCCCGAAGGTCACGGCGATCGAGGGCACGCTGCCCGAGTGCTGCCGACGCTCGAGCGGCGTCGCTCGACGTCGTGCTCTGCCTCTCGGTGCTCGAGCACCTGTGGGAGCCCGACGAGGCGCTGCGCGAGCTCCGCCGGGTCACCGCGCCCGGGGGCGTCGCGCTGATCAACGTGCCGTCGTGGCGCGGCAAGCGCGCGCTCGAGCTCGCCGCCTTCCGGCTCGGCGTCAGCCCGGCCGAGGAGATGGACGACCACAAGTGCTACTACGACCCGCGCGACCTCTGGCCGATGCTCGTCCGCGCCGGGTTCAAGCCGAGCGACATCCGCTGCCACCGCCACAAGTTCGGGCTCAACACGTTCGCCGTGTGCCGCGTCCGCCGGAGCAGCCGCGATGACGACTTCGCCGAGACGTACCTCGCGCGAGACCGCGCGGATCGTCGCCGCGCTCGACCGCGACGCCGATCGAGTCGCGTCGCGCCGGGCTGGCCGCGGTGCGCGACGGCGGCGGCCGGCTGTTCGTCCTCGGCGTCGGCGGCTCCGCCGGCCACGCTCGCCACGCGGTCAACGACTTCCGCAAGCTCTGCGGCTTCGAGGCCTACGCGCCGACCGACAACGTCTCCGAGCTGACGGCGCGGATCAACGACGAGGGCTGGGACGACGACGCTTCGCGGCGTGGCTCGCAGGGCTCGCGGCTCGGGGCGGGCGACGCGCGTGCTCGTCTTCTCGGTCGGCGGCGGCGACGCCGAGCGCGGCATGTCGCGTCAACCTCGTGCGCGCGCTCGACCTGGCTCGCGAGGTCGGCGCGCGGTCTTCGGCATCGTCGGCCGCGACGGCGGCTACACGCGCGCGGTCGCCGACGCCTGCGTCGTGATCCCGCCGCTGTCGACGACCGCGTCACGCCGCACACCGAAGGGCTCTGCGCCGTCGTCTGGCACCTGCTCGTGAGCCACCCGGCGCTCAGGCGCAGACGACGAAGTGGGAGTCGCTCCGCTGAGCGATCGCGGCGCAGCGAGCGAGCGTGGCTCGATCGTCGGCGGCGCCGGCTTCATCGGCAGCCACTTCGTCGACGCGCTGCTCGCCGATGACGGCGTCGAACCGGGTCACCGTCTACGACAACTTCTCCTCCGGCCGCGAGTGGCACCTCGAGCGCGACGCCGGACGACCGCGCCTCAACGTCGTGCGGGGCGACGTCAAGGATCTCGACGCGCTCACCGCGGCGATGCGGGCCACGACGTCGTGATCCACCTCGCCTCCAACCCCGACATCGCCCGCGCCGCTGACCGAGCCGAGCGATCGACTTCGACGAGGGCACGCTTCTCACCCACCATGTCGTCGAGGCGATGCGCGTCGCACGGCGTCGGCCGGATCCTCTACGCATCGGGCAGCGGCGTCTACGGCGACCTCGGCGAGACCGAGGCCGACGAAGACTACGGGCCGCTGGTGCCGATCTCCACCTACGGCGCGAGCAAGCTCGCCGGCGAGGCGCTCATCTCCTCCTACTGCCACATGTTCGACCTCACGGCCGCGCCTTTCGCTTCGGGAACGTCGTCGGGCCGCGGCAGACCCACGGCGTCGGCTTCGACTTCGTGCGCACGCTGCTCGCCGACCCGACGCGCCTGCGATCCTCGGCGACGGAAGCCAGAGCAAGTCCTACATCCACGTCGAGGACGTGATCGACGCGGTGCTGCTCGGCGGATGCGACGGCGACGGAGAGCCCTTCCGCGCCTTCAACGTCGCCACCGGCGACTACATCACCGTGCGCGAGATCGCCGACCTCGCCGTCGAGTGCGTCGGCCTCGACCCGGGCGAGGTCGAGTACGAGTACACGGGCGGCGACCGCGGGTGGAAGGGCGACGTACCGGTGGTGCGGCTCGCACCGAGCGCATCCGCGCCCTCGGCTGGGCGCCGACGCGACGCTCGCGCGAGGCGCTGCGCGAGTCGATGGCGGCGATGCTCGCCGAGCTCGCGCCGGGCGGCTGTGAGCGACGCTCGAGCGTCGCAGCCGTCTTCCTCGACCGCGACGGCGTGCTGACCGCGCGCCGGTCGTCGACGGTCGGCCGGACTCCATCCGGCGATGTCGACGAGCTCGAGCTGCTGCCGGGCGTCGAGGACGCGTGCGCGGCGCTCCGCGAGCGCGGGCTTCGCGCTCATCGTCGTCACGAACCAGCCCGACATCGCCCGCGGGACACAGACCGGAGCCGGCGTCGACGCGATCAACGCGCGGCTGCGCGAGCTGCTGCCGCTGGACGAGATCGTCGTCTGCCCGCACGACGACGGCGACGGCTGCCCCTGCCGCAAGCCCAAGCCTGGAATGCTGCTCGACGCGGCGGAGCGCCAGGGACGTCGACCTCGCGTGCGAGCTTCATGGTCGGCGACCGCTGGCGCGACGTCGAAGCGGGGCGCGCGGGGTTGCAGCACCGTCTTCATGGACCGGGGTACACTGAGCCGCTGCCCGAGCGCCCGGATGCGACGTCGGCGATCTGGCGAAGCGGCCGCCTGGATCCTCGAGCAGGCAGAGGCCGTGACCGACAGCCTCGACGCGCTTGCGTGTCAAGATCTTCGCCGACGGCGCCGACCGCGCGCGCATCGAGGCGCTGCGCGCGAGCCCGTGGATCCAGGGGTTCACGACCAACCCGACGCTGATGCGAGGGCGGGCGTCGCCGACTACGAGTCGTTCGCGCGCGAGCTGCTCGAGCTCGTCCCCGACCGGCCGATCTCCTTCGAGGTCTTCTCCGACGACTTCGACGAGATGGAGCGCCAGGCGCGCCTGATCGCGTCGTGGGGCGAGAACGTCTACGTGAAGGTCCCGGTCACGAACACGACGCGCGCGACGACGGCGCCGACGTCGTTCGCGCGAGCTCTCGGCCGAGCGGCGTCAAGGTGAACGTCACGGCGCTGCATGACGCTCGACCAGGTCGAGTGACGTCGGCGCGCTGGCTCGCGGAGGGCCCGCGCGTGCTACGTCTCCGTGTTCGCCGGACGCATCGCCGACACCGGGCGCGATCCGTCCCGATCATGGCCGCAGGCGCTCGAGGTCTCGAGCCGCTACCCGCAGCTCGAGCTGATCTGGGCCAGCCCGCGCGAGCTGCTCAACATCGTCCAGGCTGACGCGATCGGCTGCCACATCATCACCGTGACCGACGGTCCTCGCGAAGCTGCCGAGCCTCGGCGCGACCTCGACGAGTTCTCGCTCGACACCGTCCGGATGTTCCACGGCGACGCCGAGGCGGCGGGCTACACGCTCGAAGCTCGCAGCCCGCTACCCGGCTGACCGGCTTCTCGACGAGCCGGATCTCACGGATGTCCTGAGTCGCGTTCGTCGTGAGCTGGAGGTCACCGGGTCGATACCCCTGCCACTGGGGGCAAGACCCCACCTTCACGTGAGGACCTCTGTCTCGCCCTTGTCCAGCGCCTTGCCGAACGAGATGGTTGCGCGTGGGGCACGTAGCCGACGGCGATCCGTGAGATGGAAGACGCCCTCGCGGGTGCATCACCGGCTACGGACCTCGAGCCACCGATAGCTCAGAAGCATCCTCCGGCACCGTCAGCTCGTACTCCGTCCTCGCGCTCGCACCCATGGGCTCGAGTCGACGGAACGGAAGACCCACGGATGAAGCACACTCGGCTGGAGCCGGCGTGAAGAAGTTCGGAACGTTTCCCCAGACGCAGCGCGTCCCTGGAAGTACAGCTCGGGCTAGCCGGGCGCCCGAGTCTCGCCGGCCATAAGGACGTAGCCACGACGTCTCGCAACGGGACATAGTGATCCAGGAGGTACTGACTCACGTCGTAGTGTCGCACCTGGTTCGAGATGCCATCCCAGCTCGGAAGACTGTAGCCCTGGACGGCGCCGTTGCTCGTGAGCAGACCAGCTTCGGCTTGCTCGCGCGAGCTGACGCAGGAGGTCCTACTGCGTTCGCCGCGCACGCAAGATCATGTTGTAGTATCGCGTCTCGGCCGCTCGTCGAGCAGGTAATGAAGAGACCCCGGAGCGTTCGAGAAGTCGAAGACGCTGTCTCCCGGCTCGAGGACCGGCGACAGCTCGCTCCATGTCGCGGATGACCCTGGCGTCGTTCTCGCCGGGTCGCGCGTAGCCGATTCCGGCTATCTCGGGCGCCTCAGCCGTGAATCGCTCGAAGTGGCCGGGTACGGCGCGAACGGCATCTGTGGAGCAGCTCGGGCGCGAGATCAGCAGGACGACGAGCACTGGCACCGTCAGCGTGTGTCGTGCGGGAACCAGCCGAACGCCCCGAGCGTAGGGCTCGTTTCGCGAGCTGTGCCTCGACGAACGTGATACCGCGGAAGACCACGTAGAAGAGGACCGGCACGGCCGCAGAGAACGACTGCTCGAAGATGTGGACGTCCGCATGGCTCAGGAACTTCGGTGAGTAGAGAAGCGTCAGCCCGCCACGGCGACTCGCCCAGTCCTTGTACGAGAACCTGTGACGGAGGAACACGTCCATGCGCATGAACGCGAAGACGACCAATACGACGGCGATAGGGGCCACGACCTCGAACTGGTCCTCGGGACGAAGGATTCGATTCCTCCGGTCAGCCGATGACCGGGAATGGCGGCGGTAAGCTGAACCCCCAGTCGCCGAGCGCACGAAAGGGAACAGAAAGATAGCCCAGCCCACGGCAATGACGCCGCCCACCGCAAGCCACGTGTCGTCCGGGGATAGGACGCACGAAACGTTGACCGCGTTCGTGATAGTAGAGCTCGAAGACGACGAGGGTCGCGAACGATGCCGCGGCGACGATGAGCGCTTCGGGCGTGACGATGACCTGCGCGACCATGACCGCGGTAACGCGATGCGAGGAGCACGCTCGGCCGCGCGAGCAGCGCGACGAACAGCAGCAATGCGAGCGGCACGAGGAGGATCCGGACTGGATCTCGCTGATCCGTCCGTCAGACGATCAGGAGCTGCGTCCCCAGGAGAAAGAGCCAGTTCGTCCAGAACAGATACGCGCACAGGTAATAGACGCCGATCCAGGCCAGGGGCACGAGGAGCAGCCGTCCCCTGCGACGCCCCCCAGCGACTCTCTTCGAAGACCCCGATGCCGAACAGGCCGCGGGCCACGTCGAAGAGAAGCCGTGAGAGAAGAGAATGTCGCGCCAGGGAAACGCTCCTGCCCGCGTCAGCTCCGCGCCGGCGAGGACCTGCCCGTCCTCGAAGGAGTTCATGGTCCCGAGGTCACCTGGGAGGAACGCGGCGAAGACGAAGAGTCCCGACGGGAGCGGCAACGAGCATTGCCGTCCAGCGTTCGAGCGAGCCTCGCGCTTCGCGACCCGGCGCCTGCCGGATGCGCATGACGAGGAATGCGAGGAACGCGACGCAGCCCCGAACGCGAGCCAGGCGGGAACCATGGATACCCCCGAACCTCTCCGCTCGAAGTGACCGTGAGCTCCGTCGACTCGACACTCCCCAGAGCCCGGCGACGGAACGCCGGCGCCAGCGTGTTGATGACGCTCATGCGACGAAGCGATCTCGGCGACCGAGTCGAGACGCGAGCCAGCCTACGACGATGACGCCACGCCGTACGCGAGCGCCGTCATGACGACGGCTTCCGACGCCTGCTCGATGACGATGGCCACTTCGAAGCCGAGGACCGCTCCGACGAGCAGCGCTCGACCCATTGCGTACGGCCCACGCCTCCATCCGCCGATTCCGGAATCGCTTCTACGGTGCGACGGTTCCGGCAACGGCCGTACCGTGGCGAGCCGGCCGAGGAACACACGCGTCAGCAGGAGATAGAGCCCGACCGCCGCGAGCGGGAAGAAGACGACCGCCAGTCCGTACTGCCAGAAGTAACGATCGATGTTGAAGTTCTCGAGCGTCGTGTAGCCGATGATGTCGGTACGAACGTCGAGCTAACCTGGAATCGCGAGATATCCGGCGTAGGTCAGGCCGGCGGCGACCGCCGCGGCGACGAGAGCACGGACTGGGGCCCTACGCCATCCACGATGCGACGAGGCGAGCCGACCTCCGAGGCGTGCGCGCACTGCCATGTCTGCCAGCCGAGCCGCGAGAGCTGCGTATTGAGCCCCAAGAGCCGATGCGAATGCCCGCATCGCGATCCGGGAGAGCGTCGACGGCTTCGAGGCGCCTGCAACCGCGACGGCCGTGTCCCGAGCGCGCGCATCAACAGGCGGTAGACGTTGAAGACGGGAAACCCGGCGCCGTTCGCCTCGAGCACCTCGAACCCGGACTCGCGCAGCAGCCGTCCGAGCTCGGTCGGATCGAAGTGCTGCCGGTGGCCGATGTGCCGATCGTAAGCGGTCACGGGGCCGCCCGGAACGGTGACGACAACCGGCAACCGGGCGCGATGTACGCGCTGGAGTTGACGAGGAAGGCCCTCGGATCGTCGACGTGCTCGAGCACCTCCGAGCACACCGCGTGGGTCGCCCAGCCTCGAAACTCAGTCGGGCGGCGTACTGCTCACGGGAGATCTGCTTGAGGAAGGCGGCGCCGGGACCCTTCGTTCTCGACGCCTCCACTCCGATCTGGCTCAACTCGAGCCCGAGGAGCTCGACAGACGGATGGGCAGCGAGAAGAGCCGCCGCGAGCTCACCCGTTCCGAGCCGATGTCGAGGATCCGGCTGCGTCCGATCGACGTCTGCGAGCCGCTCGACGATGAGCCTACGTCGGAACGTCCGGACCGGGGTTTTCCGACGGCCGATTCGCGCGTACTCGGCCCAATGATGATCCCAGTCGTCTCGCTCTGATACGGCGTCCAGCTGCTTCGAGCGCCGTCCGTCGGCTCGCTCTGACACGGGCGCCGATGATACTCAGACGCTCCGAGCGCCCGGCCCGCGCGGGAGCGACCTATCATCGCGCGGATGGTGAGCGCGCTCGTCCCCTGCTACGGGGATCTCCACCTCGTCGACGAGCTCGCTCCCGCGGCTCCTGGAGAGGTCGGCCTCGCGATCTCGAGGTGTGCTGGTCAACAACGACGCGCGCCAGGTGGACGGCCTTCGCGAGCTCGTGGCCTCGATGGGCGACGTGCGCGTTCGCGTGCTCGAGCTCGAGCACGGCGCCGGGTTCATCCGGGCGATCAACGCAGGCATCGCGGACGACGGAGGGGGAGCTCGTCTTCTTCGCGAACTCCGATCTCTTCGTCGGAGACGGCTACGTCGACCGAGCTCGTGACGCTTCTTCGAGCGGAACCCGCGAGCCGGCTGCGCGACGGGGAAGGTGCTTCGCTACGACCTCGACCGAAACCGAGAGACGGGCGTCATCGACACCGCGGGTCACGCGATCGGACGTGATCGCGGTGCGTTCGACCGGGGTGAGAACGAGCTCGACGTCGGTCAGTACGAGCTCGAGGAGCAGGTGTTCGGCGTCAGCGCCGCTGCACTGGTCGCGCGCCGCGAGGCGCTCGAATCGGTGAGGGTCGCCGGCGAGTACCTCGACGAGACCTTCTTCATGTACAAGGAGGACGTCGACCTCTCCTGGCGCTTTCGGCTCGCGGGCTGGGAGTGCTGGTACGTCCCCAGCGCCGTCGCCTACCACGCGCGAACGAGTCGCGCGCCTCGGCTCGAGAGTGGCCGCTCGCCGCTTCGCTCCTTCCACGAGAACGAGAGGCGCAAGCCGCGCCACGTCAGGACGAACTCGATGAAGAACCAGTGGCTCATGCTCGTGAAGAACGAGGATGCGTCCGAACCTCGCGAGGGACTTTCCGTTCGTGCTCGGCCGCGAGCTGCTCGTGCTCGGGTACAACGGCCTCTTCGCCCCGCGCATCACGGCCACGGCGATTCGCCAGTTCTTCGCCGCGTTGCCGCGAGCTCGCGCGAGCCGGCGCGAGATCAAAGGGCGGCAGAGGGTCTCGCCCAGCGAGATCCGAGCCTGGTTCCGGTCCCGCAGCCAGGCGGCGACGGTCGTTCGCGGCGAGCGTCAGCCCGAGTAGGGCGGCTTGCCGACGGCGGGCAAGGTCGCGGCGCCCGATGCGACCAGCCGCTCGGCGCGCTCCCAGTCTTCCTCGTCGTCGACGTTGAACCCTTCGAGGCCCTGCGTGAAGAACGGCGCGAGGATGCGGCCTTCACGCGACCCGGTCTCCGACACGACCCGCGTCCACGCGATCTCGAGCGCGCTGTTCTGGACGTACACCTCCGGAAGCGCCTGGTACTGGCCCGCGTGCCAGGCGACGTCGAGGTGGGACTGGTCGAGGAGCGGCGACATCGTTCGCTCGTCCTCGGCGAGGATCCACGTCTTCCCCGGATGCTGCTTCACGCGCTCGACCGCGCGGATGGAGTCGGCCTCGGGCGTCGCGAGGAGCTGGTCGAGGCCACGGCGGACGACGTCGGGGCCGCGGAACGGGTTCGTCGCGCGGATGATCGCGAAGAGGTCGTAGCTCTCGTCCAGCTCGGCGAGCGTGAAGCGCAGCCACTCGATGTCGGGCGACGTCGCGGTCGCGAACTCGGCCGGCCGGAGGAACGGGACGTCGGCGCCGTACCAGCGCGCGACCGTCGGCGATCTCCTCCGAGTCGGTCGACACCACCACGCGCCCGAACACGCCGCTCTCGAGCGCGGTCGCGATCGCGTACGCGAGCAGCGGGTGACCCGCGAGCGGCCGGACGTTCTTCTGCGGCACGCGCTCCGAGCCGGATCTCGCCGGCACGAACGCGACCGCCGAGGGAGTGCTCATCGCAGGCCGGACGTCGCGGCGAGCTCGGTCAGCGTCGGGCACGGCACGCCCAGCCGCTCCGCAGCGCGCAGCACCGAGCCGACGATGGCGTCGAGCTCGGACCGCCTGCCGGCTGCGACGTCCCTCGCAGCCGAGGTGGTCGTCTCGTCGGCCATGGCGTCGATGATGGACCACTGCTCCGAAGCGCGCAGCGAGACGCCGTCCGCCTCGGCGACCGCGCAGCTCTCGCCGACGGCTCCTTCGAGTCGCGGGCGCCAGCTCGGGTCGTCGCGGAGCTCGCCGACCGTTCGACCCGACGCCGCGGTCGCGGCCGCGAGCGCTGCGATGCGGGCGAGCTTGTGCCAGAGGACGCGCTTCTCGTTCTGACCGACGCGGACGTCCGCCTTCGCGAGGCGGAGGATGTCGGCCGCACCCTCGACCTCCGACCTGGGCAGCGTCTCGGACGCGAGCGTGATCACGGGAGAGTGGCTCGCCTCGATGATCTGGACGCGCCCGGCACGGTAGGCCTGGAAGTGCGAGATGCTGCCGGCGGCGACGCGGTCTCCGAATCGCCCCCGCAGCAGGCTCATGTGCTCGAGCCCGTTGAGCAGCGGCACCGCGACGCCGTCGGCGACCGCGTCGGGATCGACCCGTTCGAGGGCCTCGGCGAGCATCGGGGCCTTGACCGTCACGAGCAGCAGGCCCACGGGTCGCTCGAGGCGCTCGACCACCTCGACGCGAGCGCTCAACGTGCCGTCGCGAGGGGACTCGACGACGAGGCCGGCGAGCGCGATCACGCCCGCCGCCTCCGGATGGGCGACGCAGGTCGTCGGAACGCCTGCGGTGGAGAGTCGCACCGCGAGGGAGCCCCCGACGGCGCCGGGGCCGAGGACGGCGACGGAACGGTTCATGCTCTTGCGGGGTCGACGACGAGGCTCACGATCTTCTGATCGGAGTACACGTCCAGGGCCTCGATCCCTGCCTCACGCCAGCCCGTCCCCGAGTCCTTCACGCCGCCGAAGCCCATGTGCGGCTCGGAGCCGTGGGTGCCCGCGTTGACGACGACGACGCCCGCCTCGACGCGCTCGGCGAACCGCATCGCGCGATGCACGCTCGCGGTGTGGATCGCGGCGGTGAGCCCGAACGGCGAGTCGTTCACGAGCGCCAGCGCGTCGTCGAGCCCCGCGACGCGATAGAGGATCGTGACCGGGCCGAAGAGCTCGGTGCGCGAGATCTCGTCGTCGGGTCGAGCCCCTTCGATCACCGTCGGCGCCAGGAACCAGCCCGGCCGCTCGAGCCGCTCGCCGCCCGCGATCGCGGTCGCGCCGCCCTCCACCGCGCGCCTCACCCCTTCCAGGATCCTCTCCATGCTCTCGCGGCTGATCACGGGCTGCGGCTCGAGCTCCTCGATTCCCGCGAGCAGTCGCTCGCGAAAGGCGTCGTAGACGGCGTCGAAGACGACGAGCCGGCTGGCCGACGCGCAGCGCTGCCCCGCGTTCGAGAACGCCGACGCGAGCGCCCAGCGGACGGCGCCGTCGAGATCGGCGTCGTCGCAGACGACGAGCGCGTTCTTGCCGCCCAGCTCGAGACAGACCTTGGCGAGCCTCCTGGCCGCCGCCTCGTTCACCGCGCGTCCCGTTCCCACCGAGCCCGTGAAGCTCACGAGGTCGACGTCCGGGTGGGCGACGAGCGGAGCGCCCGCTTCCTCGCCGAGCCCGTGGACGACGTTGAGGACACCGTCCGGCACGCCTGCCTCCAGCGCGAGCTCGGCGAAGAACGACGCCGAGGCCGGAGTGTGCTCCGACGGCTTCACGACCGCCGCATTGCCGCAGAAGACGGCAGGGAACGCCTTCCAGGCCACGTTCGGAAGCGGCGTGTTGAAGCTCATGACGAGCGCGGCGACGCCAAGCGGCTGCCGGGTCGTGAGCACGGTGCGATGGGGCATGCTCGCTGTCGTCGTGCGCCCGTACGAGCGCCGCCCCTCGCCTGCGACGAACAGGCCCATCTCGACCGCCGCGTCGGTCTCGCCGAGTGCGAGCTCGACCGGCTTGCCGGTCTCCTCGACGACGATCGCGGAGGCTTCGTCGCGGCGTTCGCGGAGGAGGAGCGCGAGGTCGCGGACGACGTCGCCACGGGCGACCGCGGTGAGCTCTGCCCACTCCGGCTGAGCGGCTCGCGCTGCCGCGACGGCGTCGTCGACGTCCTCGGCTCCCGACCGCGCCACGCGGCAGAGCACGGTCTCGTCCGCGGGTCGCACCTTCTCGAGCCACTCGCCCGATCGCGGCGGCGCCTGCCGGCCGCCGATGAGGTTCGGGATCTCGGCCGGAGCTACCAAGCGGACCAGCCGCCGTCCACGACCACGTTCGAGCCGGTCACGTACGACGACGCGTCCGAGGCGAGGAAGACGACCGCGCCGAGCGCCTCGCGCGCGTCCAGCATCCGCCCGAGCGGCGAACGGGAGGCGAACGCCTCGAGGAACTCCTCCGGCTGGTCGTTCCAGACTCCGGCGAGCGTGAGCGTGTTGACGCGCACGCCGGACCCGCCCCAGTAGGTGGCGAGGTAGCGCGTGAGGTTGAGGATCGCGGACTTCGACACGGAGTAGGCGACCGGCTTCACGAAGGTCTCGCCGCGGGCGCGTCGGAACTCGTAGAGATCCTGAACGGGCGAGAGGAGCCCGTAGACCGACGAGACGTTCACGATCGAGCCTCGCCCTTCCCGCGCCATGGCGCCGCCGATTGCCTGGCAGCAGAGGAACGTGCCCTTGACGTTGACGTCCATCACCGCGTCGAAGGACGCCTCCGGGTAGTCCTCGAACGGCCCCACCTCCTCGGCGGGCGCGTCGGGCGGCGAGTCGAGAGCGGCGTTGTTCACCAGCACGTGCGGGACGCCCCACTCCGCCTCCACCTCGCGCACCGCCCGCTCGACGGCGTCTCGGTCGGTGATGTCGACCTCGTACGCCCGAACGCCGTCCGCGACCTCACCCTCCGCGACGTCGAAGCTCGCGACGCGCATCCCGCGCTCGGCGAGCCCTTCGGCGTAGACCCGGCCGAGCTGGCCCAGCGCGCCCGTGACGATCGCGACTCTGCCCTCGAGGTCGAACAGCGGATCCGTCACGCCGCTGCCTCGGCCTTCGCCGACCACACGGCGTCGCAGAGCTCTCGCACGCAGCCGTAGCCGCCGCGTCGCGACAGCACGAGGCGCGCGAGCGGCACCACCTCGGGCCAGGCGTCGGCCGGGACGACCGGAAACCCGACGATCTCGAGACAGCCCGCGTCGTTGACGTCGTTCCCCAGATACGCGGTCTCCTCGAGCGGGACGCCGCGCTTCGCGACCTCCTCGCGCAGAACGGGAGCCTTGTCCGCGACGCCCTGGACCCAGTTCGCCTGCATCTTCCGGGCACGCGCGCCGACGACCTCGTTGACCTCGGTGGACATGATCAGGTGGTCGACGCCGACCTCCTCGAGGCGCCGCAGCCCGAGCGCGTCGCCGCGCCAGCAGGCGACGCTCTCCTCGCCGTGCTGGTTCGTCCAGACGCGGTTGTCGGTGAAGACGCCGTCGAAGTCGAAGACGACGAACCGAACCGTCGCGAGGTCGCTCACGCTTCGCGGGCGGCGACCGGCGAGCCGACGGGCTCGAGGTCGTCCAGAGTGACGTCCTGCTCGACCGTGAGCGGACGAGCGAGCGTGCGGCCGATCAGGGAGTCGAGCTCGTAGGGCGGCAGCCCACCGTCGGCAGGCGACTTCGCGACCACGTCGCCGGGCGCGAGGACGTGTCCGGCGGCGAGATCCCGCGCCGCGACGAGCTTCTTCCCCATCTTCTGCAGGGGTCGCTCCTCGCTGGGCAACCGCCGCTTCACGCCGTCGCCGAGCGCAGCCGGCACGCGGGCGAGATCCCGGACGAACCGGCGCATGCCGTCCGGCATGAGCGAGTACGCGTGATCGGTTCCCTTCCAGGCGTGGTTGAGCGTGAAGTGCTTCTCGAACGCGCGTGCCCCGAGCATGTAGGCGACCGGGGCCATCGCGATCCCGTTGTGGTGATCCGAGAGCCCGATCACGAACTCGGGGTAGCGCTCCTTCAGCGTCGCGATCACCGAGAGGTTGAGATCCTCGATCTCGGCCGGGTACGAGGCCGTGCAGTGGAGGACGCACAGCTGGGTGTTGCGCGACGCGACCGCCTCGACGGCGCGGTCGATGTCCTCGAGCGTGCCGCCGCCGGTGGACAGGAACATCGGCTTCCCGAAGGCGGCGACGTAGCCGAGGAAGGGGACGTTGAGCAGGTCTCCGGACGCGAACTTGAACGCGTCGACCCCGAGCCCGGCGAGGAAGTCGGCACTCGGCTCGTCGAACGCGGCCGCGACGAACGCGACTCCCTCCTCGCGCGAGTAGCGGCTGAGCTCGAACCACTCGGCCTGGTCCAGCTCGAGCGCCTCGCGATGCGCGCCGTAGGTCGAGCCGAAGCTGTTCTCGTTGTCGTACGGCGACTCGTAGAACTCGCGCGTGAAGAGGACGCGGTTCTCGCGCTTCTGGAACTTGACGGCGTCGACTCCGCACTCCCTCGCGGCATGGATCAGCGCCTTCGCCTTCTCGAGCTCGCCCTGGTGGTTGTGGCCGATCTCGGCGATGACGTACGCCGGAGCGTCGTCCGCGATCCGCCGGCCGGAGACGATCGAGCTCGGGCACGCGACGATGGTACTCGGGCGCACGGCGGCTACGAGGCGAGTGCCTCCCGATAGGCAGCAAGGGTCGCGGCGGTCGCGACGTCCCAGGAAAGCTCCCGACGAGCCCGGTCGCGTGCGGCCGTCCCGAGCGCGCGCCTCGATCCGGGGTCGCCGAGCAGACGCTCGATCGCCGCTCGGAGGGCGACGGGGTCCCGTGGGGCGACGAGGAGCCCCGTGACGCCGTCCTCGACGGCGTCGAGCAGGCCGCCCACGGCGGATGCGACCACCGGACGCCCGTGCGCCATCGCCTCCCGGGCGACGACGCCGTAGCCCTCGCGACGCGAAGGGCAGGCGACGACGGCCGCCCGCTCGTAGTAGGCGCCGAGCTCGCCCGGCGGCACGAAGCCGTGAGCCTCGGGCACGCGGTCGCGAAGCGGGCCGTCGCCGACGACGACACGCGGCAAGCCCTCGGTCGCCTCGAGGAACTCGAGGATCCCCTTCTCCTCCGAGAGGCGCCCGGCGTAGAGGACGTGCGGCGGCTCCGCCGGCTCACCGATCTGCTCGGGAATGCTGACGCCGCTCGGCACGACGCGCGTCTCGCGCGCCCCGAGCTCGCGAGCTGCCGTCGGCGAGCGCCTCCGAGGGGCACAGGACGAGACGCGCGCGGCGAGAGCAGTCGCCGGGAGAGCCGGGGCAGGCGCCGTGCGAGCTCCACGTCGGTCCCCCAGAGCTGGACGACGAACGGCTTCCGCGTCGCGAGCGCAGGGAGCGCGGAGGGAAGCCAGTGCGCGTGCACCAGATCGACGTTCCGCGCCGACCGCCGCGCTGCGAGCGCGTACGACGCGAGGAACAGCGGGACGAGCAGCGCCTTCCATGGGCGCGCGCTTCAGGTTGCCGACGATCCCGCTCCCGTAGGCGAGGCCGAAGTGTCGGAACGAGGCGGGCGAGACGACGTCCACCTCGACCCCTGCATCGCGCAGGTGCTCGACGGCGTCGCGGACGAAGACCCCGGCGACGTCGTCCGGCCCGCGCGGGTACGACGTCGTCAGCACGAGCGACCTTCATTCGCGCCGTGCGAGCGAGAACGCGACCGGCAGCGCAGCCGCGAGCGTGGCGAAGACGTAGAAGTAGTAGAACGTCATCGTGAGGTAGAAGAAGTTCGCGACGAGCGTCGCGACGAGCGCTGCGGTCATCCCCCACGCGAGCGGACGCACGCGGGCGGCGAGCGGGTCTCCCGCAGCCGTGAGCGCCCGCCCCAGTCGTCGTGCCGCAGCGAGCCGCATGAACAGCCAGAGGACGAAGACCGCGAAGAGAACGGCGCCGACGATTCCCGTCTCGACGATCGTGGCGACGTAGAAGGAGTGCGGCCCGAAGTCGGGCCTGCCGGTGACGAACTCGTAGTAGACGGCGAAGTTGTTGAGCCCGAGCCCGAGCAGCGGATTCGACGAGAGGACGTCCGGGACGAACGAGTACACCTCGAAGTGGGGTGACGCCGCGGCGCGGCTCGTGTTCGTCCTCGCCCGCAGCACGGTGAGGAAGAAGTCGAGCCGGGCGACCACGACGGCCGCCACGACCAGCGCGACCGCGCCGAGCGGGACAGGAACGCGGGCCGCCGCAGATGGCGCCGGTACGGGATCGCCAGCACGAGC
Organism: uncultured Gaiellaceae bacterium; assembly: GCA_963802865.1. Taxonomy (GTDB): domain Bacteria; phylum Actinomycetota; class Thermoleophilia; order Gaiellales; family Gaiellaceae; genus GMQP-bins7. The sequence goes on along the minus strand of CAWDKB010000013.1, from coordinate 123,653 downwards.
GCGCCGCAGGCCAGCCCGAGCAGGCCGCTCCGCGAGAGGGTTGCGAGCTCGACGACGAGCAGGAAGCCGAGCAGCGACCGCGAGCGGCGTCCGCAGCCGGTGCCCGGTCTCGAGCCGAAGGTAGAGCGGCGTCAGGATCGAGCAGCGGGACGAGCAGCTCGATCCCGAGGTGGTTGGGATCGCCTGTCAGCGCGTTGGGGCGGAAGACCTCCTGCGTCCCGCCGACCGCGCCGAACACGTTGATCCCGGTCTGGCGCGACGTGATCGGCTCGATCAGGATCTCGTCGAGGTTCGTCCCCGCCACCTCGGCGAGGGCGAGCTGGACGACGCCGTAGCCGGCGTTGAGGGCGATCCCGCCGCAGAAGGCGGCCAGCGCGTACCAGTAGAACCGCACGCCCCGCCGCGCGATCAGGGCAACGCCGGCCACGAGGAAGCCGAAGTGCAGGACGAACTTCACCATCCCCTTCGCCCACTGCGCGAGCGCCTGGCCCGTGTCGAGGTTGTAGAAGCCGAGCAGGTAGACGACCGCAAACGCGGCGAAGAAGGCGAGCCCGACGATGGCGGTGCGCGTGAGCTTCGCGTCCCCCCGCTCGAAGCGATCCCACGCGAAGAGGACGAGGAAGACGGAGGTCAGGACGTCCGAGAGCGTGAGCGAGCCCGCGAGCTCCCACTGCAGCTTGTGGAACGTGACCGTGAGGATCGTGGCGAGGAACAGCCCGTCGAGCACGGGCTGCGCGAGCACCCGTTCGCCGCGAGCGGCCTCGAAGGGAAGCGCGTGCGAGGTCACCCGCGCATGGTAGGCAGGCCGCCGCTCATCCCTCTTGCTCGACCCGTGCGTCGAACCCCGCCTCACGCACCTGCTCGGCGAGCGCTTCCCCCTGCGCGATCGACTCGATACCGTCGTACGAAGACTTTCCACCGGCCACACGCGTCGAGCTCGACGGCCGCGCCCACGAACCCGACCCCGTCCAGCTGCGCCACGAGGTCGTTCGCCGAACGCGAGGTCGTCGAACCGACCGTAGGTCACGTCGACGGACTGTCCCTCGACGGCCGACCGCGCGCACTCCTGACGCGCCGGGAACCTCGGGGAGCCCGTGGCCACCGCTACCAGCGCGTACCCGACCACGACAGACGAGCACGAGCAGAGCCGCACCGCGCGCGCCCAGGTTCATGCCGCGTCTCCATCCGACTCGCGTGTCACCGCCGACCACGTGGCTGACAGGAGCAGCGGGCGTCGCGGCTGCGCACAGGAGTGCCGCCGAGCCCATGTAGCGCACGATCGGGTTTCCCCCGAGCTCTCTGCGTCAGCGGAAGCTCCGGAATCGCCCAGACGATCCAGCCGCCGCCGAGCGTGGTCACCGCGACGAGGACACCGAAGAAGACCACTGGTGTGAACGCGCGCGCGAGAGCTGCCAGGATCAGCGCGCCGACCATGACCGGGACGAGCACGCTCCAGTAGTTGCTCGAGAACAGCACGTCGAAGGCCAGCCGGAGGGACGGCCACAGTCGCTCCGCGTTCTCCGTCGGATCGAGCCCGCCCGTTTCGGGCCCTCTCCGGCCACTCCGTGGGCCACGTACCAGATCCTCCACGGAGCGGCGACGGCCCCGACGGTCAGGACCGTGAGTCCGAGACCCGGCCAGGTCGCTCGCCAGCGACGTGCCGTCACGACGAGACCGGCCAGCGACGATGAGACCTGCGAGGAGCAGGCCCTCTCGCTTCGTGAGGACCATGCCGCACATGAGCACCGTCGCGGACAGCAGCCGCCAGCGCTCGCCGTCGACGACCCAGAAGAGGACGAGGATCGCCGCAAGCACGAAGAGGTAGTCGAGGAGGAGGTCCGCCTCGGTGATCGGCATTCGGCGCCCCAGGCGCGGCGCGACGAGGAGCAGCAGCATGAAGGGCCAGAGCAACCACGCCGGCACGCGCTCCGCGAGGAGCCCGGCGAGCGCCCAGACGAACCCCACTCCGAGAAGCCAGTACTGCGCGTGGAGCGTCACGACGTCTGGGCTCCCCATGAACCGGAACGCCGCAGCATCGAGTACCGGGACGAGCGGTGGGTACGACGACCCCGGTAGCGTCGTGAAGAACTCCACGTCGAGGTCGCCGAAGTAAGTAGATCGCCTTCGCCTTCGGAACCCAGAACGACCACGCGTCCCACCACTGGAGCCCAGAGAGACGGAAGGCACGGAACAGGGCCTCGAAGAACACGGCCGCCGCCGCGATTCCCGACCGCGGTCGCCAGGAGCCCTCGCCTGCCGACCGCGCGGTCGATTCGCGGCAAGTCTCGGCCGCTTCGCCGCGCAAGGACGATGATGACGAGAGTCGCCAGGCTCGGCACGGCGACGGCGACCCAGAGCGAGAGCGGAACCCCGACGATCAGCAGGAGAGTCCAGAGCGCGCCGACGGTCGCGACGCCGAGCAGGTACGCAAGGCCCGCGAGGCGAGCGAGCTCACCCAAGGTGGCCCATCCACGCACCCACCAGAGCTGAGCGGCGCCGCACAGGGCGAAGAGAACGTTGAGGAAGGCGAGACCCGCGAGCGCGTGCAGGCTCACCGGTCGACCTTCAGGATCGAGATGCCCTCGGTGCCCTCCCAGACGGTCTCGGCCGACGGGCCGTACTCCGCCGCGGTCACAGGCGTAGCAGATGACCCACGGCGCGCCTTCCGACATGCGACGCGGCATCAGGAAGTACCGGTAGTAGGACTCGACGAACGGGACGGTCAGCTCGGTCCCGCCTTCGAAGCTCGGAGACACGGAGACGTGGAAGCGCTCGTCCTCGGGTATGAGCGCGCGCGCCATCGTACAGCGGTGTCTGATCCGCGACGACGCTGTTGCCGCCGGCGACCTCGCGATCGGTGTACGAGAGCGAGCTGTTCCGCGACGCGTCTCGACCGAGGTCGCGGATAACCAGCGGGTAGCGAACGACGACTGCCACCCACGCGACGGCGACGAGGAACACGACTCCCAGCCGAATCGGTCCGGCCGGCCACTCGAGCCACCAGGACACGCTGTGCACGTTCAACGATCTACTCGATCGCCCGGACAAGCGCGGCCATCTCCTCCACTCGCGCGCGCCGCGAGAGCCGCTCGCGCATCGACGACGAGAGCTCCGTGTCCGGAAGGCCGCCGTCCACGAAGTTCGCGTGCAGCACCTCGAGCGCGACCTTGATGCCGTTCACGTCGTCGGGCGCGACGACCATCCCCGCGCGCGCCTCTCGAACGAGCTCTGCAGCAGCGCCGTCGGTGGGAACGACCGCGAGGATCGGGCGGCGCGCGGCCAGGTACTCGAACACCTTGCCCGACAGCACGCCCTTGCCGCGCCCGTCTGCGTCGGGGACGAGCAGGAGGAGCGCGTCGGAGTCGCGCTGCAGCCGCAGCGACTCCGCTCGGGGCGCGTACGGAACGAGCTCGAGCCGATCCCCGAGCCCGAGCGAGCCCGCCCACTCGCGGTCGCTCGAGCGGAAGTCGCCCACGAACCGCGCGATCCCGTCGATCCCGGAGTCCGCGAACGCCTGGAGGAACGGCCGCGGGTCGCGCCGCCCGAAGAAGCTGCCGGCGTGGGTGATCGTGAAGCGGGGCTCCGGCGTGTACTCGAGGCCCTCGAAGTCGTCGAAGTCGCTCCCGTTCGCAACGACGCGGACGGCTCCCCGCGCCCCGAGGCCGCGCACCTCCTCCGCGATCGCCTCGGAGACGCACGAGACGGCATCGGCGCGGCGCGCGACGAGTCGCGCGACCTGCTCGTTGGCGGCCTGCCGCGCGCGCGTCGCCGTGGAGTCGGAACGCCGATGCTGGTTGGCGACGATCGGGTCGCGCAGGTCTGCGAGCCAGCGCGCGCCCGTCGCCTTCTGCACGGCGGCACCGACGAAGTGCACCGAGCCGGGCGGCGAGGTCGTGATGACCGCGTCGATCCCCTCTCGGCGCGCGATCCTGATCGCGGCCGGAATCGCGGTGAGGTTCCACGTCACGCTCGCGTCCGGCACGAGCAGTCGCCGCGCCGTGACCTGCGCCTGCAGGAGCGCTCGTTCCAGCCCGTCGGCGGCACGGAGCTCCTCGGCGGGCTTGCGCGCGCGCGGGCCGAGGTAGCGAGCGCGATGGATCCACGCCTGCGTGGGAATGCGGAGCTCGGGGTCGCGGTGCACCCACTTCGGGTCGTCGGGCGCGAGCACGTGGGTCTCGATTCCGAGCGCGGGAAGGTACTGCGCGAGCTTCAACGAGCGCTGGACGCCGCCGCCGCCCGCGGGCGGGAAGTACATCGTGACGAGGAGCACCTTCACGCCGGAGAAGCGTAGAGATCAGACGAGCTGGCCGAATGCGGCCCGCGCGGCCTCGATCGTCGCGTCGATCTCGGCGTCGCCGTGGGCGGTCGAGACGAAACCGGCCTCGAACTGCGAGGGCGCGAGGTAGATCCCGCGCTCGAGCATGGCCCGGTGGAAGGCGGCGAAGCGCTGGGTATCGCGCCCGCTTGGCCGTCTCCCAGCTCGTGACCGGCTCGTCGGCGAAGAAGAGCCCGAACATCGACCCTGCGCGCGCGAGCTGAATGGGCGCCCCGAGCTCGGCGAGCCCGTCGACAAGGCGTGCGCTGGTGCGCTCGAGCCCCTCCCAGACACCCGGCTCGCCGAGCACGCGCAGCGTCTCGATCCCCGCGGTCATCGCCAGCGGATTGCCCGAGAGCGTCCCCGCCTGGTACACCGGCCCGGCCGGGGCGACGAGCTCCATGATCTCGCGGCGCCCGCCGTACGCACCGACGGGCAGGCCACCGCCGATGACCTTCCCGAGCGTCGTCAGGTCCGGCGTGACCCCGTACAGCGCCTGCGCTCCGCCCGGATGGACGCGGAACCCCGTCATCACCTCGTCGAAGACGAGCAGGGCGCCGTGCTCGGCCGTGAGCGTCCGCAGGCCCGCGAGGAAGCCGTCCTCGGGGAGGACGAGCCCCATGTTCCCGACGACGGGCTCGAGGATGACGGCGGCGATGTCGTCCGTCTCCGCGAACAGCCGCTCGACCGCGTCGAGGTCGTTGAACGGCGCGACGAGCGTGTCCGCGACCGCCCCTGGCGTGACGCCTGGCGAATCCGGGAGGCCGAGCGTCGCGACGCCCGAGCCCGCCTGGACGAGCAGGAAGTCGGCGTGCCCGTGGTAGCAGCCCGCGAACTTGACGATCTTCGTGCGCCCCGTGAACGCACGCGCGACCCGCAGCGCGCTCATCGTCGCCTCGGTGCCGGAGCTGACGAAGCGGACGAGCTCGATGCTCGGCAGCGCGCCCTGGATGAGCCGGGCGAGCTCGAGCTCGAGCGGGCTCGGAGCCCCGAAGCTCGTGCCGTTCCGCAGCGCCTCCTCGAGTGCGGCGACGACTCGCGGATGCGCGTGGCCGAGGACGAGCGGCCCCCACGAGAGGACGTAGTCGACGTAGCGGTTGCCGTCCACGTCGACGAGGTACGCGCCTTCGCCGCGCTCGATGAAGAGCGGGGAGCCGCCGACCGACTTGAACGCGCGCACCGGGGAGCTGACGCCGCCCGGGAGGAGCTGGGTCGCCTCCGCGAAGAGGCGCTCCGACCCGGCGCGCGTCACGCGCGAGCACCCGCGAGCGCGCGCACGACGGACTCGGCGGCCTGCTCTCCCGACCGGATGCAGTCCGGGATCCCCACGCCGCGATACGCCGCACCCGCGAGCGCGAGCCCCGGAAGCTCCTCGAGGCGCCGCTCGATCCGCTCGAGCCGCTCCGGGTGCCCGAGGACGTACTGCGGCATCCCGAGAGGCCAACGGTGGATGCGCGTGAGGATCGGCTCGGCCGCGATCCCGAGCAGTGCCACCTCGTCACGAGCGAGGTCGAGCAGCGCGTCGTCGGGCTCTTCGGTGACGTCGCGCCCGCCGAATCGCCCGGCGTAGACACGAATGAGCACGGCCCCCTGCGGGCGCGCGACCCTCCCACTTCCGCGACGACCACGTGCACGCGAGGACGTCGGTCGCCTCGATGCGCGGCACGACGTAGCCGTAGCCGTCGAGCGCGTGCGCGACGTCGTCCTCGCGGTAGCCCAGCGTCACGATCGCCGAGGATGCGTACGGGATGTCGGCGTGCAGCTCGGCGAGCTCGGGGTCGACATCGGCGAGGAGACCCGCGGCCGCGTGCGCCGGGAGCGCGAGGATCACGGCGTCGGCCTCGAAGGTCGCGCTGTCGTCGAGCTCGACCACGAAGCCGTCACCGGACCGACGGAGGGCGACTGCACGTTGCCCCAGAGCCAACTGGACGCGCCCCTCGAGCGCGTTCGCGAGCGCCCGCACGAGCGTGTCCATCCCGGATGCGAGCGACACGAACGGCGGATACGCGCCCGGCTCACGCGACTGCGCCGCCAGCCCGCGCAGCACGCTTCCGTGCGCGCGCTCCAGCTCGCGCAGCTGCGGAAAGGTCGCGCGCAGCGAGAGCTGCTCGCCGTCGCCGCCGTAGATCCCCGTCATGAGCGGCTCGACGAGGTTCTCGTACGCCTCGCGGCCGAGCCGGCGGGAGACGAAGGAGGCGATCGACTCGTCGGCGTCGCCGACGGCGGCCGGAACCTCGACCTCCGCCGCCAGCCGTTCCCTTCCAGCGGGCGTGAGCAGCGCGCTGTCGGCGAGCGCGTCGAGGTTCGTCGGGATCATCCCGGTGAGGCCCTCCGGCAGCGGATGGAGCTCGCTGCCGCGACGCACGTAGGTGCGCGCGAACTCCGGCCGGCGTCCGACGAGCTCGTCGCGCAGCCCGAGCTCCTCGCACAGGCCGACGCCACGCTCCTTGCGCGAGAGGAAGCTGTCCGCAGCCGCCTCGACGACGAACCCGTCCACGCGCTCGGTGAGCAGCTTGCCTCCGACGCGCTGCTCCGCCTCGATCAGCACCGGCAGCTCCGAGGGAAGGCGCTCGACGAGTCGCCGCGCCGCCGCGAGCCCGGCGATACCTCCCGCCGACGACCACGACTCTCACGCCGCGCGCGCCCCTGCGAGCCAGGGCTCCGCAACCGACCGGACGCGGTCGGCCAGCATCTCGACGAACACCGGATCGTCGTCGAGCGCCGGCGGACGCTCGAACCGCATACCCGAGTCCTTCGGCGACCGCTCGCGCACGCCGGTCGACGTCGAAGAGGATCTCGACGTGCTCGGAGACGAATCCGACGGGGACGACCACCACGTCTCTCACACCCTGCGCCGCAAGCGCTTCCAGGTGCTCGCCGAGATCCGGCCCGGCCCACGGCTCGGGCGTGCGGCCGGCCGACTGGTAGCTCCACGACCAGCGCTCGCTCGGGATCCCGGCGAGCTCGGCGACGAGTCGCGCCGTCTCGAGGCACTGGTCGCCGTACGGATCGCCGGACGACAGCAGGCGCGCGGGCAGGCTGTGCGCGCTGAAGACGACGTGGACGCGGTCGCGCTCGGCTTCGGGCCAGCGCGCGAGCCCTTCCTCCACGCGCGCGGCAAATGCGGCGACGAGGCCCGGCGCATCGTGGTAGCTCGAGACGTGCCGGAACTCGACTCGCCCGCCGCACAGCTCGAGCCCGTCGGCCACCTTCTGCTGGTAACGGGCGACCGACAGGGCGCTGAACTGGGGCGCGAGGACGAGCCCGACCGCGTGCGTCACGCCCTCCTCGACCATCTCGCCGACGACCTCCTCGATCCACGGCGACCAGTGGCGCATCCCGAGATAGCAGCGGTACGAATCGCCGAGAGCAACGGCGAGCGCGTCGACCTGCCGCTGCGAGACCTCGAGCAGCGGCGAGGAGCCGCCGATCGAGCGGTAGTTCTCGGTGATCTCCTCCAGCACCGCCCGCGGCGTCGGACGACCGTGGCGGATGTCCGCGAGATAGCCGGGGATCTCCTCGAGCGAGGCGGGCGCCCCGTACGCCATCACGAGCACCGCCGACCGGAAGCCGAACGCTCACCGCGACGTCCGCTCCCGCACGTGCTCGACGAGGCGGCGCACGTTGTCGACCGGCGTCTGCGGCACGAGCCCGTGGCCGACGTTGAAGACGTGCCCGGGCCGCCCATCCGCGCGCTCGAGGACGTCGTCGATTCGAGCACGCAGCGCGCGCCACGGAGCCAGCAGCGAAGCCGGGTCGAGGTTCCCCTGCACCGGCCGCTCGAAGCCGACGCGTGCCCAGGCCTCGTCGAGCGGGAGCGACCAGTCGAGCCCGACGACGTCGCCGCCGCAGGCGGCTGCCTCGGCGAGGTACGAGCCCACGCCGAGCGAGAAGTTGACCACCGGAACCCCCGCAGCGGCCACCTTCCCGAACAGCTCGCGATTGTGCGGAGCCACGTAGCGCAGGTAGTCCTCGCGGCCGAGCGCGCGCCCCGCCCAGGAGTCGAACACCTGCAGCGCCTGCGCACCCGCCTTCGCCTGCGCGAGCAGGTAGTCGCCCTGGACCGTGACGAGCTTGCCGAGGAGGCGCTTCCACGCCGCGGGCTCGGAGAGCATGAAGGCCTTCGTCCGCGTGAAGTCCTTCGACGTCCCGCCCTCGATGGCGTAGCTGGCAAGGGTGAACGGAGCGCCCGCGAAGCCGATCACGGGGACGTCGCGCGGCTCGAGCTCCGCGCGCACGAGGCGAATCGCCTCGAGCGTCCCTGCCATCGTCTCCTCCGCCGGCGGCGCGCCGAGGAGGTCGACGTCACGCGCGCTCGCGATCGGGTTCCCGATCCTCGGCCCGTCGCCCTTCACGAAGTCGAGCTCGAGGCCCATGCCCTGAAGCGGCGGCAGGATGTCGGAGAACACGATCGCGGCATCGAGCCCGAACGCGTCGACCGGGAGCAGCGTCACCTGCGCCGCCAGCTCGGGCGTGCGGATGACCTCGAGCATCGAGTGCTTCTCGCGGATCGCGCGGTACTCCGGCTGGTAGCGACCCGCCTGCCGCAGCAGCCACACGGGCGTCCGCTCGACCGGGAGACCGCGGCACGCGCGAAGGAAGAGCGACGTCGGCTCGACGGCCGCCCCCGCGGCGGTGGGCTCGCTCACCCCGAGTTGCTCTGCCACGCCACCCTGCCGACGAAGAACGGCCCGAGCCGCTCGAGGTGGAGCGACGTCTGCTTCGTCTTCCGCATCCGCTGCACGATGATCGAGAGCGGGTGGAGCTCGGGGCCGAGCAGCCCGATGACGAAGTCGTTGTCGAGCGTGTCGAGCCCGTGGCACGCGAGGCGAATGTCGTAGCCGAGGCCCGCCCGGCCGAACGCCATCCCCACGCCGCCGTGCTCCATGAGGATCGTGTCCTGCTCCTTGCGCGTGAGCTGCTCGAACGAGCCGGAGCGGCGCAGCGGGTACCAGATCGCCCACGGGAGCGCCGGGTCGAGGACGCGCCGGCGCGGCCGCTCGACGAGCGTCTCCTCGAGGTGCTGCTCGTGCCCGATCGCGTACGTGCGGCCGAACATCGTCAGCTCGGGTTTCCGCTCGAGCTCGGCGAAGGGGGCCGTCTCGGAGCACGCTGCGATACCCGGTGACGAACGCCTCGGCCGACTCGCTCAGCGTCAGGACGGCGACGCCCGTGGGGTCGTTGACGTCCTCGTAGAGCACAGCGTCGGCATCCGCCTCGTCCAGCGCCGCGATCAGCGAGCGCGTGTCGCGCGCGCCGCCGAACGCGTGCAGCTGCATGTAGAGGCGGCGGTCGAGCGACGTGGTCTCGCCCTCGGCCGAGCGGCCGTGCTCGGCGACGTCGACCGCGTCGTGCTCCGCGACGTCCACTCTCGAGTCGACCCGCGCCTTCACTGAGTCGTCTGAAGCCACCGCGCCGCCTCTTTCGCGTGGTACGTCACGACGAGGTCGGCGCCGGCCCGACGGATTCCGGTGAGCACCTCGAGCGCGACGGCGCGCTCGTCGAGCCAGCCGTTCGCAGACGCGGCCTTCACCATCGCGTACTCGCCGCTCACGTTGTAGGCGGCCAGCGGCAACTCCGGGAAGCGCTCGCGAACCGAGCGGACGACGTCCAGGTACCCCAGCGCCGGCTTCACCATGAGCGCGTCCGCACCCTCCTCGACGTCGAGTGCCGCCTCCCGCAGCGCCTCTCGTGCGTTGCCGGGATCCATCTGGTGCGACTTCCGGTCTCCGAACGCGGGAGCACCCTCGGCCGCCTCGCGAAACGGCCCGTAGAACGCGGAGGCGTACTTGACGGCGTACGAGAGCACCGCCGTTCCGACATGCCCCTCGCCGTCGAGCGCCTCCCGGATGGCACCCACCATGCCGTCGATCATCCCGCTCGGCGCCACGACGTCGGCCCCGGCCTCGGCGTGCGACACCGCGATCCGGCCGAGCACCTCGAGCGTCTCGTCGTTGAGCACGTCTCCTGCTCCGTCGAGCAGGCCGCAGTGGCCGTGATCCGTGTACTCGCAGAGACACACGTCGGTGATGACGACGAGCTCGGGGCTCGCGTCCTTGAGCGCGCCGATCGCCTGCTGGACGACGCCGTCGTCGGCGTAGCTCTCGACACCAGTCGGTTCCTTCGTGCTCGGGATCCCGAAGAGGAGGACCGCCTTGACGCCGAGCGACGCGAGCTCCCGCGACTCGGCGGCCAGGAGGTCGACGGAGAGCTGGTCGACTCCGGGCATCGAGGCAACGGGGTTACGGACTCCTTCCCCCGGAACGACGAAGAGTGGGTAGACGAAGTCGTCGGGCGACAGAGTCGTCTCGCGTACGAGGTCGCGGAGCGCGGCCGTGCGGCGTAGCCGGCGCGGGCGCTTTGCGCCCGGCCCGCTGCGGAGGGCCTCGAGTGGCTCCGAGCCGACCTGCGTCATCTCACGTCTGTTCGCCGAAGTGCGACACGAGCGCCCGAATGATGCCGTCCGAGGTCGTCTCGTCGGCGACCAGGCCCGCTCGCAGCCCCACCTCGCGCGCGACCGCGGCCGTCTTCGGGCCGATGCAGACGAGGAGCGCCTTGTCTCCCGCTCCGCCCGCCGCGGCCAGGCTGCGCACGGCCGAGCCGCTCGCGAGCACGACGGCGTCGGCTATCCGCAAGGGCAGGATCCCCCAGAGCGGCGGCTCCACGAGCACTGTCCGGTACGCGACGACGGTGTCCACCTCGGCTCCGCGATCGCGGATCTCGGCGGCGAGCCTCGGGTCGGCGATGTCCGCCTGCGGCAGGAGCACGCGCAGCCCCGTGAGCTCGCCGAGCCCACCCGCGATGTCCTCCGACGCACGGGCGGCGACGAACGCCGGCTCGACGCCGAAGCTGCGGATCGCGTCGGCGGTCACCGGGCCGACCGCGGCGACCCGTGCACGGCCCCCGACGCCGGCCAGTGCGAGGCCGTCGCCCACGGCCGCAACGGCGTTGACGCTCGTGAGGACGACCCAGTCGTAGCTCGGGAGGCTCGAAACCGCCTCCTGGAGACGGCCGCGGTCCTCGGCAGGACGGATGTCGATCAGCGGGACGATCGTCACCTCCGCCCCGAGCCGTATGAGCTCGGACGCGAGCTCCTTCGCCTCCGGGCGCGTGACGACGATGCGCCGTCCGGCGAGCGGCAGCTCAGCCACGGCTCGCTGCCAGGATCCGGTCCGCGCCCTCCGCCAGAGCTTCTCGCGCGAGGCTCTCGCCCAGCGCGACCGGTTCGCCCTCACCGCGCACGCGCACGACCTCGCGGCCGTCGACCGAGGCCACGAGCCCGTGCATCTCTACGAGCCCTTCCGATACGAGCTCGGCTCGAGCCGCGACCGGCGCGGCGCAGCCTCCGCCCAGCGCGCGCAGGAAGGCGCGCTCGGCTGTCGTCTCGGTGCGGGTCGCCGGATCATCGAGGGGGGCAAGGAGAGCGTGTACAGGAGCATCGTTCGTCCGGCATTGGACCGCAAGCGCACCCTGGCCGGGGGCGGGAACCATCGTGTCCGAGGCCAGGACCTCGCTGATGACGTCCTCGAGACCCAGACGTTCGAGACCTGCCGCGGCGAGCAGTACGGCGTCGAACTCCCCGTCGCGCACCTTGCGGATCCGCGTGTCGACGTTCCCTCGAATCGAACGAATGTCGAGGTCGGGCCGCAGCGACCTGAGCTGCGCGGCACGGCGAAGGCTGCTCGTTCCGACGACCGCGCCGGCGGGAAGCCGAGCCAGCGTGCTCCCGTCGCGTGCGACGAGACAGTCCCGTGCGTCCTCGCGGCCGCAGACGGCGCCGACGACGACACCCGCGGAGTCCTCCGTCGGGAGGTCCTTCAGCGAGTGCACGGCCAGATCGATCTCCTCGGCGAGGAGCGCGCGCTCGAGTTCCAGCGTGAAGAGACCCTTGCCCCCGATCTCGGGAAGCGGCTCACCGCTCGCCTGGCTGCGGTCGCCCGCAGTGTCGATGGTCTCCGCCTCGCACTCGAGCGCCGGCCAGGCCGCGCGCAACCTCGAGACGACGAGCTCGGTCTGGGCGCGCGCGAGCTTCGACGCTCGCGTGCCCAGAGTCACCGCCGCGGGGAGCGGCGGCGCGCTCACCGCTCGTCGGAGCTCGGGATCCCGAAGAGCTCGCGGAGCGTCTCCGCCACGTGATCCGCGTCACCCGCACCGGCGCGCTCGCGCAGGCGGACCGTCGGATCGTGCAGGAGCTTCGTCACGAGCGTCCGGCTGAGCACGTCCATCCGCTCGGCCACCGCGGGATCGACGTCGCCGACGTCGCGCAGCGCGCGTTCGAGCTCGCGCTGCCGGATCGACTCGGCCTGTCGACGGAGCGCCGCGAGGGCCGGCTCGACCTCCAGCTCTCGGTGACGGCGTCCGAACTCCTCCATCTCCTCCTCGACGATCGCCTCCACGTTCGGGACCTCGCTCAAACGGGACGCGATTGCATCGTCGAGCCCCGAGCGTAAATCGTCGACGTCGAACAGCCGGACGCCTGCGATCTCGCCCGCTGCCCGGTCCACGTCCGTGGGCACTGCGAGATCGACGACGACGAGAGGGCGCTCGGCGCGGTGAGACATCGCCCGCCTCACGACGCTCTCGGAGACGACCGGGAGTTCCGAGGCGGTCGCCGTCACGACCACGTCGGCTTCGGCCAGCGCCTGCTCGAGCTCGTCGAGACCGTAGGCCTTCGCCCCGAACGAGGCGCCGACGTCGGCCGCGCGCTCGAGCGTGCGATTCGCGACGGCGACACCGGCCACGCCCCGCGCCTGCGCGGCCTTCAACGTCTGCAGTCCGATCCTCCCAGCTCCGACCACGAGCACGTGCTTGTCACGCACGTTGCCGAGAACGCCCTCGGCGAGCGCGAGCGCCATCGAGCTCGCGGTGGCGGGATTGGCGCCGATCGCCGTCTCGCTACGGGCGCGGCGACCCGCGGAGATAGCGGTACGTGCGAGGAGATCGAGGCTCGGCCCGACCGTCCCGGCCCGCTTTCCGGCCTCGAAGCCGGCACGAACCTGCCCGAGAATCTCCGCTTCGCCGAGGACGAGCGAGTCGAGACCGGACGCGACACGGCAGAGGTGGTGGGCGACGTCCTCGCCGGAGTGGACGTAGAGGTGCTCGAGCAGGAGCTCGCGCTCGACCCCGTGCGCATTCGACAGAGCGTCGATCAACTCGTCGCGTGCGTCGTCCACGCCGGTCGTGAGCAGCGCATACAGCTCGACCCGGTAGCAGGTCTCGAGCGCCGCGTGCTCGACGACGGCGGGGCAGCGCTCCGCCCCGGGCCCGAGCGCGCCGATGCGCTCACGAAGCTCGACAGGGGCGGTGCGATGGCTCAGGCCGAGGCAGACGAGTCGGTCCACTGGGGGCGAACTCTACGCGGTGTTCGTGCTCGAATGCCCGCATGCGTGTACTGGGCGTCGACGTCGGCGGGACCTTTACCGACGCGGTCCTCGTGAGCGACGGCGAGCTCCGCGTAGCGAAGGTCCCGACGGCGCGGCGGCAGGAGGAGTCGGTCGTCGCTGCAGCGCGGGCGGTCGGCGCCTCGGGGGTCGACCGCTTCACGCACGGCACGACGATCGCCACGAACGCGCTCCTGGAGCGACGCGGCGCGCGCACGGCGTTCGTGACGAACGAGGGCTTCGAGCACCTCCTGCACCTCCGCCGCCAGACGCGGGCGCACCTCTATCGACCCTGCGCCGAGCACCCACCGCCGCTCGTCCCGCTCGAGCGCTGCCACGGGGTCCGCGAACGGTCGAGCCGGGACGGCGAGCTCGTCCCGCTCGACCTCACGACGCTTCCCGAGCTGGACGCGGAGGCGGTGGCCGTATGCCTGCTGTTCGCCTTCCGCGATCCCGGCGCCGAGCAGGCCGTCGCGGACGAGATCCGTCGCCGCTATCCGGGGCTGCACGTCGTCGCCTCACACGAGGTCGCGCCGGAGTTCCGCGAGTACGAGCGCGCATCGACGACGACGGTGGACGCGTACCTGGGGCCAGTCCTGGCCGGCTACCTCCGAGCCCTCGAGGGCGCGTGCGCCGAAGCCGAGCTTCCGGGCCCGCAGGTGATGCGCTCCTCGGGCGGAGTCGCGACGCTCCGTGAGGCGGCGGCCCATGCGGCATTCGCCCTTCTCTCCGGTCCTGCCGCCGGAGTCGTCGGCGCGGCGCGCGTCGCCTCCCTCGCCGGACACCCGGACGCCATCTCGTTCGACATGGGCGGGACGTCGACGGACGTGTGCGCGATCGTCGACGGCGTCGCCCAGCGCCAGCACGAACGGCTCGTGGGCGGTCTTCCCGTCCGGCTTCCCACGCTCGCCGTGCACACCGTGGGCGCCGGCGGAGGCTCGATCGTGCGGCTGGACGAGGGCGGCGCGCTGCGCGTCGGGCCGGAGAGCGCAGGCGCGAATCCGGGGCCCGCCTGCTACGGGCGAGGCGGAGACCTGCCCACCGTCACCGACGCGAACCTCGTCCTCGGTCGGCTTCCCTCGACGCTGCCGGGCGCGATCGAGCTCGACGCGACCGCCGCCGAGCAGGCGCTCGGAGAGATCGATCCCGCGGCGGTCATCGACGTCGTCAACGCGGAGATGAATCGCGCCCTCAGGGTCGTCTCCGTCGAGCAGGGGCTCGACCCGCGCGACTTCGCGCTCGTCGCCTTCGGAGGCGCAGGCCCTCTGCACGCGTGCGAGCTCGCGGACGAGCTCGGCCTGCGAACCGTGCTCGTCCCGGCCGCTGCGGGAGTGCTGTCTGCGCTCGGCCTCGTTGCCGCGGACGAGCGCCGCGACACGGTGCGCTCGTACGTCGTCCCGCTCGAGCAAGCCGGCGAGCTGCCGCCGGAGGGCGACGCCGACCTGCGCTACGTCGGGCAGTCGTTCGAGCTCACGGTCGGCCTCGGCCCCGACCTGGCGCAGCGATTCCACGAGGCGCACGAGGCCCGCTACGGCCACGCCGATCCAGCTCGCGCGATCGAGCTCGTCGCGATACGGACAGCCGAGATCCGAGCCGCGCCGCCCGTCGAGATCCGCGGCGAGCCGCGCTCCGTGCGCGGCCCGACGGCACTCGAGCTCGACGGTGCGACCGCCTGGATCCCGGAGGGCTGGTTCGGCGAGACCGATACGCACGGCACGCTCGTGCTCGGGAGAGCAACGTGATCCCGGTCGAGCTGCAGGTGATCGCGGCCGGGCTGCGGGCGATCGCCGAGGAGATGGGCGCCGCGCTGATCCGCTCCGCGTTCTCGGCGAACATCAAGGAGCGGCGCGACTGCTCGACGGCGCTCTTCGACGAGCAGGGGCGCATGGTGACGCAGGCGGAGCACATCCCGGTCCACCTGGGCGCCATGCCCGAGGCAGTCGCGGCCGTGATGGTGTGCGATCCCGGGCCCGGCGAGCCGTGGATCCTCAACGATCCGTATGCAGGAGGCACGCACCTCCCAGACCTCACGATCGTCACGCGAACGGAGCTCGGCTACGCCGTGACGCGCGCGCATCACGCCGACGTCGGCGGCTCCGAGCCCGGAAGCCTGCCGTCCGGCTCGCGCACGCTCGCGGAGGAGGGTGTCGTCATTCCTCCAACCCGCCTCGACGCCGCGACCCTCGACGCTCTCGTCGCGCAGATGCGCAACCCGGACGAGCGTCGAGGCGACCTACGTGCGCAGCTCGCGGCACACCGGCTGGCGGAGCAGCGCGTCGCCGAGCTCGTCGCTCGGCGCGGTCGCGATCGCGTCCTGGCGGCGATGGACGAGCTCCTTGCCTATTCGGAACGCGTCGTACGCACCGCGATTCGCGAGCTTCCTGACGGCCGCTTCGAGGGAGTCGACGCACTCGAGACGCCCGAAGGTCTGCTCGAGATCCGCGCCGCGGTCACGATCGCCGGCGACGCGATCGACATCGATTTCGCGGGCACGGCCCCTCAGTACGCCGGCAACCTCAACTGCCCGCTGGCCGTCACGCGCTCGGCCTGCTTCTACGTCGTGCGCTGCCTGACGGCGCCAGACCTCCCCGCGTCCGGCGGCGCGTTCGAGCCGGTGACCGTGCGAGCGCCCGAGGGCTGCTCTCGTCAACGCGCGCCCTCCCGCAGCGGTCGCCGCCGGGAACACGGAGACGTCGAGCCGGATCACGGACGTCGTCTTCGCAGCTCTCGGTCAGGCGCTCCCGGTTCCCGCGCAGGGCCAGGGGACGATGAACAACGTCGTCTTCGGAAACGACCGCTTCACGTACTACGAGACGATCGGCGGCGGCCAGGGCGCCTGCCCGGGCGCGAACGGCCCGTCCGCGGTCCACGTGGCCATGTCGAACACGCTCAACACCCCGGTCGAGGCGCTCGAGCTCGCCTATCCGCTGCGCGTCGAGCGCTACGAGCTGCGGCTGGGCTCGGGCGGCGCGGGCCGGCACCGCGGAGGGGACGGCGTCGTCAGGGAGCTCCGTGCGCTCGAGGCCTGTCGCCTGTCGCTCCTCACCCAGCGTCGTGACCTCGCGCCGCGCGGCGCCGAGGGCGGCTCGGACGGAGCCCCCGGAAGAACGCTCCTGAACGGCGACGAGCTGCCCGCGTTCGCGACGATCGACCTCGAACCGGGCGACCTCCTGCGGATCGAGACGCCGGGAGGCGGCGGCTGGGGCTCGCCCGGCTAGGAGCTCGGCGGGAGCCGGTAGAGGACGAACCGGTCGTCCTCGTACACGACCGGGAGATCGAAGGAGCGCTCGCCGCGAAGCCCGTCGACGACGAGGTAGTCGGCGTCGTAGCTCTCGGGGATGGCGAGGTCGCCCGTCCGCAGGAACCGGCGCGCGTCCTCGGCTCGCTCGTACGGCCGATTCTCGGGAGAGTCGGCGACGTGGCCCGGCGGAGCGACGGCGATGTACACCGGTGCGTAGGCCGCGAGCCGGAAGCTCGTCTCGGGATCCGAGTACACGATCGACGCGGCCGGGCCTCGGAACGCACCGCCTGCACGAGCCCCGGCGTGAGGGTCGCGATCTCGGGGGTCGGGCTACGTCTCCAGTCCTGGAGGCCACCGCCGACGACCGGCGTGAGAAATGCCGCAGCGGCGAGTGCCGCCCCCTTCTCGAGCGCGGGCCGGCCACGACGGACCAGGCCGACGACGAGCGCCCCGAGTGCGCCGACGACCGAGAACCACACGATCCAGGCGGGCGCGGGGTTCTCGAGCACGTACTCGAAGTCCCCCGGATACACGATCTGGAAGAACATCCCGGCGGCGAGCGCGATCGGAATGAGCGTCGGCCCGGCCAGCTTCGACAACACGCCCAGCCCGCCGGCGAACGCGAATGCGAACGGGAGGAAACCGGCCGCGCGCCGTGCCTGCGAGATCGAGACGAGGTCGGCCAGGGTCGTGAACAGCAGTGGCACGAGCATGACGGCGAAGACCGCCAGCGAGCCGCCCGCGACGTAGGCGGCCCACCGCCTCCGCGCAGCGAACCCGGCGACCGGGATCAGGAGCAGCGCGGCGATGGCGATCGCGCCGCTGCGCGTGAACACCTCCGTCGCGAGGCTGTACGACGTCTCCGAGCGCACGTTCAGCTGTCCCGCGTAGTGGTCGAACGCGCGCCGAACCTCGTCGCGGTCCGGCGACACCGAGCGCGTGTCCTCGACGATGGGGAGCAGCCAGAGCATGAACACCGCGGCGGGCACGAACAGCGCGCTGAACGCGAGCGAGCCGGACCCGAGGTCGGTACGCGCCCACAGCGCTCGCACCGCGAGAAACCCGACGAACGGGATCCAGAGGAAGATCGCGTACGTCGGATGCACGACCGCCAGCGCGAACCCGGCAGCCGCGGTCGATGCGGCCAGCGGCAGCGATGGAGCGCGGATCGTTTCGAACGCGAGCGCGAGCGCGGCGGGAACCAGAAGCTGACGCGACGACGTCGCCGGGCAGCGCGAGAAAGACGTACCCACCGCCCTGGCCGGGCGCGAAGCAGATCAACGCGACCTGCGCGGCGGCGGCAGAGCCCGCCGCCAGCGTCCGGCGGAAGAGCGCCCAGCCCGCCTCGTACGCGAGCACGACGGCGAGCGGGGCGAGGATCGACGGGAGATGCGTGACGACGCGCTCTGGATCCTCGCCCGAGAGACGCGCGATGAGCGCGAGGAACCCGTGCCACAGCGGGAACGCGTATCCGGGATGCAGGCTGCCGTCCGCGAACTCGGAGACCCGTTCGAGCGAGAGGTCGTCGAGCTCGAGAAGCTTGCGTGCCCGGGCCAGGTGGAAGAGACCGTCGCCCTGTACGGTCGGCGCCGCCACCCAGATCGTGATTCCGACGACAGCGCCCCAGAAGAGCGCCCACGCGCGGCCCGGCACGACGTCGGGCGCCGACCAGCCACGGAAGAAACGGAACGCCACACCGGCCGCGGCGACGACGAGCAGGAGAACGAGCGTCAGCGTCAGCGTCGACCCGAGCGCGAACGTGACCGTCAGCGCCGCGAAGACGACGACGAGGGCCCAGGCAAGGCTCGCTGCGAAACCGCGCACGCCCAGCGCACGGGCGACGAGCCACCCGGGCGCGAGCACGGCCGCAGTCGCGAACGCGAGCTTGAGGTAGAGGGCGACGATGGTCACCGGCCGAGCAGAGCGGCGACGTCGCCGGATGCGAGCCAGCCCGCGCCGTCGCGGTAGACGCGGCCGCGATCGCCGCGGAAGAGGAGCCCGCGAAGCCGCAGCGAGGCGAGCAGGAGGCGGCGCGCGCGCTCTGCCGTCTTCGGCCCGCTGTGCTTCCAGAGGAAGAGCAGGTGCCCGCGCAGGTTCTCGCGGTACAGCCTGCCCCCGTGCGCGGCCCCGCGCACGTGCACGCACTCGGCGCCCGGGAAGAAGACCACCTGCCAGCCCGCCTCCCGCATCCGGTAGCACCAGTCCGTCTCCTCGCTGAAGAGGAAGAAGTCCTCGTCCGCGTAGCCGACGTCCTCGACCGCCTCGCGGCGCAGGAGCATGCACGCGCCCATCACGACCTCGACGTCCCGCACCTCGTCGTGGTCGAAGCCGCCTGCGTAGAACGCGTTGAGCGCCGACGAGCCGGGCGCGAGCTTGCGGAGGAAGAAGTACTCGGTCGCGAGCCGCCAGAGGGTCGGGAAGCCGCGGACCGAGCGCTGGAGCGTCCCGTCCGGGTTCTCGAGGCGCGGCCCGAAGACCCCGGCCCTGGGCCGTGTGTCGGCGAAGGCGACGAGCCGCTCGAGCGCGCCCGCAGCCATCCACGCGTCGGCGTTCAGGAGCAGCGCGTACCGGCTCGAGGTCGCGCGCAGCCCGATGTTCCAGCCGGCGCCGAGGCCCCGGTTCTCGGCCTCGATCACGCGGACGTCGGGAAACCGCTCGCGGACGACGGCGACCGTGTCGTCGTGCGACCCGTTGTCGACGACGACGGTCTCGACTCCCGCCACCGAGGCGAGGCACTGCTCGATCCAGGGAAGGGCGTCGTAGGTGACGACGACGACGGCGACCTCACCCATGCTCGACACGTGGTCGTGTTCCGCCGCGGAGCCCTTCGCGAAGCATGATCAGCGCCCCGGGAAAGGCGAGCAGCAGCGTGACGAGGAAGTACAGGAACCCCGCGGCGAACGCCTGGTTCGCGCCCACGCCGACGCTTCCGAGGAAGCTCACGAAGAACGCCTCGCGCACGGCCAGGCCGTTCAGCGTGAACGGCACGAGCATGACGAGGAAGAGGAGGGGCCCGAAGACGTAGTAGATGTCCGGACCGAGGTCGATGCCGACCGCCTTCGCCGCCGCCCAGATGGCGAGGATCCGCACCGCCTGCACGGCAAGCGTGACGCCGAACACCTTCCCGAGCAGACCGGGACGGCCGCGGTAGTGGTGGACGCCCTCGTAGAAGGCGCGCAGCGGACGCGCGAGCCTCATCCGCTCGAGCAGCAGCTCGGCGCGACGCAGCCACGGCCGGGCGGATCGCGCGAAGAAGAGAAACGCGAGCAGCAGCGTGCCGAGGACGAACACGCCCTCGATCCAGAGGTACGCGCTGACGTCGTAGCGGCCGATCGAGACGAGGAACCCGACGGCGCCGAGCAGCACGGTCGCCGCGCCGCCGAGCCCGCGCTCGAGCAGGACCGTCCCCGTCACCACCGCGGTTCGTCCGGGATGGCGGCGAACCGTCTCGGCGACTCTCACGGCATCGCCGCCGAGCGAGGTGGGCAGGACCTGTCCCGCGGTGTAGGCGACGAAGTAGGCGCGCGTCAGCCACGGAACCTGCTCGCGAATCGCGTGGGCGTCGAGGAGCCAGCCCCAGCGCAGAGCGAGGACGGGAACCGTCACGACCATGATCGCCACCGAGAGCGCGAACCACGCGAGGTTCGTGTCGGCGAGGACGTCGAGCGTCGTGTCGAGCTCGATCTTCCAGACGAGGTATGCGATCGCCGCCGCCGTCAGGACGAGCGTTCCGACCTGACGGGTCCTGCGCGCCATCGGCGGCGACGCTAGCAGGGAGGAAACTCGGATCAGGCCTTGGCCGGCCTGGCGGGCCCTTCCACCTCCAGCCGTGGCAGCCACTGGAGCCACCGCGGCAGATACCAGTTCCAGCGCCCGAGCAGCTTCATCGCGCTCGGCAGCAGCACCGAGCGGATGATCGTGGCGTCGATGAGCAGCGCGACGGCGATGCCGAAGCCCATCTGCTGGAACATGATCAGGTCGCCGCGCGCGAAGCCCGCGAAGACGGCGACGATGATGAGCGCCGCTCCGGTGATGATGCGCGCGGTCGAGGCGACGCCGAAGCTGACGGCGTCCGTCGTGTCTCCCGTCTGGTCGTAGCGCTCGCGGATGCGCGAGAGCAGGAAGACCTGGTAGTCCATCGACAGCCCGAAGAGGACGGAGAAGAGGAAGAGCGGCACCCAGGCCTCGATCGCGTCGGTCTCCTGGAAGCCCAGCAGCTCGGCGCCGACTCCGTACTGGAAGACGCCGACGAGGAGCCCGTAGGCGGCCGCGACCGAGAGCAGGTTGAGCAACACAGCGGTTCCCGCGACGACGACCGAGCGGAACACGACCGTGAGCAGGACGAATGTCAGGGCGAGGACGAACGCGATCACCCACGGCGCCGGGTCGATGACGGAGTCGAAGTAGTCGATGTTCTCGGACGACGTGCCTGCCACCAGCACCTCGCTCGGCGTGTCCGCGAAGGCGTCGGGGATCATCTCCTCACGAAGCTCGCGAACCGCGGCGACGGTGGCGTCGGAGGCCGGGTCGCCCGCGGCCGCAATCGACAACACCGCCGTCTCGCCGTCGTCCGTTCGACGCACGGTTCCCTCGCCGAAGCGTGGATCCGACGCCAGCGTCGACTGGAGCTCTGCGAGCGCCTCGGCCGAGCGCGGGCTCGACGCGCCCCCGGAGATCACGATCTCGACGGGATCGGTGGTCGTGCCCGGGAACTCGCTCTCGAGGGCGACGAAGCCCTGCTTCGAGATGAAGCGGTCGGGGAGGGTCGAGACGCCGCTCGTCCCGACCTTCATCCCGAGCACGGGCGCCGCGAGCAGGAGCAGGAACGCCGTGGAGACGGCAAAGCTGAGCCCTGGGCGCCGCAGGACGCGGCTGATGATCGCGCCCCAGAAGCGGCCCTCGGGATTCTCGACGTCGAGCGCCCGGCGCCCGAAGAACGGGATGCGAAGCGCGTTCACGCGGTCGCCGAGCAGCCCCAGCAGCGCCGGCAGGAGCGTCGTCGCGGCAGCGACGGAGACGATCCCCACCACGATCGCGCCGACCGCGAGCGAGCGCATGATCGAGTTCGGGACGAGCAGCATCCCGAACATCGCGACCACGAATGCGGTGCCGCTGAAGACGACCGCCCGGCTCGCCGTCCGACCCGACCAGCCGATTGCGTCGTACTTGGCAAGACCCTTGGCACGCTCCTCCCGGTAGCGGGAGATGACGAAGAGCGCGTAGTCGATCCCGAGGGCGAGCCCCATGCCCGTGAGCATGTTGACCACGAAGATCGAGAGCTCGAACTGCTGCGCGAGGATGGCGACGAGCCCGAGCGCGACGACGATCGAGACGATCGCCATGAGCAGCGGAATGAGCCCGGCGACGACCGCGCCGAACACGAGCAGGAGGATGATCAGCGCAGCAGGGAGCCCGAACTGCAGCTCGCCCTTCTCGAGGTCCTCCTGGGAGAGCAGATTGAAGTCGTGGTCGAGAGCCCGCTCGCCCGCGATCGCGACCTCGAACGCGGCATCCTC
Organism: uncultured Gaiellaceae bacterium; assembly: GCA_963802865.1. Taxonomy (GTDB): domain Bacteria; phylum Actinomycetota; class Thermoleophilia; order Gaiellales; family Gaiellaceae; genus GMQP-bins7. The sequence continues at coordinate 101,201 of CAWDKB010000013.1, read as the reverse complement.
GTTCGCGGCCTCGAGCTCCTCGATCACCGCAGGCGTGTCGTCGTCGTCGAGGATCGCGACCGGGATCAACGTCGCGTGCCCGTCCGCCGAGATCGGCGCCTCCGGCTCCGTCAGATACGAGCGCGCCTCGGCGAGCGCGCTCGTCTCGCTCGACTCGAGGAGGTTGCGAACGAAGGCCTCGAACGCGGGATCGTCCAGCCGGTACTGCTCGGAGCGCACGACGACGACGTCCGTCGTGAAGGTCTCGGGCGTCGGCGGGAAGGCTCGCGCGATCACGTCGATCGCGCGCTCGGACTCCGGGTTGTTCGTCGGTGCGCCCTCGGTGGTGAGGCTGTCCCCGAGCAGCACCCCGATCGCCGCCACGGCCAGGACGAACGTGGCGATCCACACGCCGATCGTGCGCCAGGGATGCCGAGCGCTGGCCGAGGCGATGGTCTGAGTCGAGAGCTTCACGGTCGTCACCTCCCGGGTTCCGTGTCCTACGAATCTAGTGACTGGTTACTCAACTGCCGGAGAAAAAGAGAGGAGCCGTCACGAACCGTCCTCCCTGCATCCCTCCGCCAGGCGTGCCGCCCACGACCCCGGCGGAGCGCTCGAGATCGAGTACTGCATCGCAGCGAGGACGTTCAGCAGCATCCCCGTCGCGAAGAAGGACGCAACCGTGACCTTGTCGGCCCCCGACACGGCCTCGACGTAGTCGACGAGCCGGCCGTAGCCGCGCGCGACGGAGGCGCGGATCTCCTCGTCGTTGACCGCGGCCGAGTACGCCTGCAGCTGGCCCTGCAGCATCGCGCGATCGCTCTCGATCAGGTCTGCGTACGCGGCTCCGATCGCTTCGAGCGCGTCCTCTCCGGACTTTCCGGACGCGGCGGCGCGGAACGTGTCGAGCGTGCGCTGGAAGCAGAGGTCGTTGACGCCGATGAAGAGCTCCTTCTTGGAGCCGAAGAGGCGAAAGAGGTACGGCTGCGAGATGCCCGCCCTGCGGGCGATCACGTCGGTCGACGCACCGTGGAACCCGTGCTGCGCGAACTCGTGACGAGCCGCCTCGAGCACGGCCTCGCGCCTCTCGTCGGCGGTCTGCCGGGTCGCCGTCTGAGTCACGCGTTAGAAGTTATCACTCACTCACAACCGATGTCAACACCCCCGCGACGCGTTCCACCTCGGCTTCCGTGGTCGTGGTCGCGAACGGCAGTGCGAGCGCGCGCTCGAAGGCGCGATCTGCTCCGGGGAACGCGCCCTGCTCCCGGTACGGCTCGAGCCGGTGCAGCGCCCACGTCCCGATCTGCGCCTCGATCCCGGCGGCGCGGAGCGCCTCGAGAGCCTCGTCGCGCCGGTCGACCTGGACGACGTACGCCTGCCAGCCGTGGCGATCGCCCTCTGCGGCGCTCGGTGTGAGCACGAAGTGCTCGAGCCGCTCGCCGTACCAGCCGGCGACGCGCTCGCGGGCGGCGAGGAGCTCGTCCAAGCGCGCGAGCTGCGGGATCCCGATGGCGCACAGGAGATCCGGGAGGCGGTAGTTGAACCCCGGCGAGGGCATGTCGCCGAGCGTCGCCCAGCCGTGGTGCCGCAGCCGCCGCACTGCGGCATCCAGCGCTCCGTCGTTCGTCGTGACCGCGCCGCCCTCGCCCGTCGTCACGATCTTGCGTGGGTGGAACGAGAGGCAGGCGACGACTCCGAGCGCGCCGCACGGAGTCCCGCGATAGGTCGCGCCCAGCGCGCCCGCGGCGTCTTCGAGCAGGAGGACCTCCTGCGGCACGGCGGTCTGCAGCGCCTCCCAGTCCACCGGCCGGCCGAAGAGGTGAACGGCCATCACGGCTCGCGTCTTCGGCGTCACCGCCGCGGCCACCGCGGCCGAGTCGATGTTGAACGTGTCCGGGTCGACGTCGACGAGCACGGCTCGGGCTCCGCAGAGCTCGACGGTGTTGGCGGTCGCCGGGAAGGTGTACGCGGGGACGATCACCTCGTCGCCTGGGCCGATCTCGAGCGCGAGCAGCGCGAGGTGCAGCGCAGCCGTGCCCGACGACACGACCGCGGCGTGCGCCGTCCCGACCGCAGCCGCAACTCCGGCTTCGAACTCCTCGACCTTCGGACCCATGGTCAGCTGCCCGGTGGAGACCACCTCGGCAAGCGCCGCGAGCTCCTCGTCGCCGACGTCCGGCCGCGCGAGCCGGATCGGCTCGATCATCGCGTCGGGGTCTCCCGATACCACGCGATCGTCCGCTCGAGCCCGTCGTCGAGCTCGACCGTCGCCTCGAACCCGAGGAGGTCGCGGGCCTTGTCGACGTTCGGGATGCGGAGCTCGACGTCCGAGTAGTGGAGCGGCTTGAAGACGAGCTCGCCCGGGCAGCCGGTCAGCCGCTTGATGCGGAGAGCCAGGTCGTAGATCGTGACCGCCGAGCGTGCGTTCCCGACGTTGAAGCTCTCGCCCACCGCCTTGGGATGCTCGAGCGCCAGGAGGAGCGCCTCCACCATGTCGTCGACGTAGCACCACGCGCGGATCTGCGAGCCGTCGCCGTGGATCACGAGGTCCTTGCCCGCGAGCGCGGTTTCGATGAAGGCGCGGATCGCGCCGCCGCCGATCTGGCCGGGCCCGTAGACGTTGAACGGACGCACCGAGACCGTCGGGAGGCCGAGCTCGTCGTGGTACGCGTGCGCCATGTGCTCGCCGGCGAGCTTCGAGACCGCATATGTCCAGCGGGCCTCGCCGACCGAGCCCTGCGTCGTGGCGTGCTGCTCGTCGACCTTGAACGCGTAGGTGCCGAAGACCTCGCTCGTCGAGAACTCGATCACGCGCTCGACCGTGTCCTTGGTCGCGAGCGCCGCCTCGAGCGCGTTGTAGGTGCCGATGAGGTTCACGCGCATCGTCCGGACGGGGCTCTCGATGACCGTGTCGACGCCGGCGATCGCGGCCGCGTGCACGAGGTGTGTCGCACCGCGAACCTTCTCCACGAGGAACTCGTCGTCGAGGACGTCTCCCTGCACGAACTCGAAGTTGGGATGATCAGCGAGCGTCGTGCCGCCGAGCGTGTCGCGATGCAGGTTGTCGATGGCGACGATCTCGTTCTCGTCGACGAGCTGGCGCGCGAGCGTCGTGCCGATGAAGCCCGCTCCGCCCGTGATCACGATGCGCTTCCCCGTCAGTGGCACGCGGCGAGTCTATGCGGCCGCAGCGCGCTACCCTGGGGTCATGCGATCGCTCGTGATCCTGGCGCTCACGGTCGGAGCATTCGTCCTCACACTCTCGCCGGCGACGGCTGGAACCTCCGGAACGTCCCTCCGCATCTCGTTCTGGGAAAACGGTTCGAGCGCTCGTGCGGACAGCGTGTGGACGCTTCGCTGCAGCCCCGCGGGCGGGTCTCTCCCACGACCCGGGCTGGCCTGCGCGCGACTCGCCGCGCTGAGCCTCAAGCCGTTCTCCCGTCTGGGCAAGGGCACCGTCTGCACGGACATCTACGGCGGCCCGCAGCAGGCGCGTGTCGTCGGCAAGGTCGACGGCAAGCCGGTCTGGGCGACGTTCACACGCACGAACGGCTGCGAGATCGGCCGCTGGAACGGGCTCGTTCCGTGGCTCCTGCCGACCGGCGGCATTTCCTAGCCGCAGCGCGGAGATAGCATCGGCCGCCGTGACGACGGTCCTCTTCGTGGGCGCGGGACGCCATCAACGGCGGGCGATCGAGCAGGCGCGCGCCCGCGGCCTTCGCGTCGCGGCGGTCGACCGCAATGCCGAAGCACCCGGCCTCGCGTCCGCCGACATCGCCGAGGTCGTCGACTTCACCTCGGTCGAGGAGGTCCTCGAGGTCGCGCGACGTGTGGGGCCGGAGGGAGTGCTGACGGTCTCTGCCGACCGCGCGGTTCCCATCGTGGCGGCGGTGGCCGAAGCCCTTGGACTCCCAGGCATCGGCACGGACACGGCCCACCTCCTGACGCACAAGCTCGCGATGCGCGCCACGCTCGCCACGGCCGGCCTGCCACAGCCACCGTGGGCGGCACTGCGCGGAGCCGGCGACATCCTTTCGGCGGTCGAGACCGTCGGGTTCCCGGCCGTCCTCAAGCCGGTCGACTCGGGAGGCCAGCGCGCGGTGTTCCGCATCGATAGCCACGAGGAGCTCGAGCGCGATCTCCCCGACGCGATCGCCGAATCGCCCACCGGCGAGGCAATCCTCGAGGCGTTCGTGGACGGGATCGAGCTGAACGGAATCGTGATCGCCCGTGCCGGCGAGCCCGCCGTGATCACGCTCTCGGACCGGCTGCGGCCGCCCGGAATCGGCTTCGGCGTCGGCTGGATCCACGTGTACCCGCCATCGATCCCCGACGAGCAGGTTCGGCTGGCCGAGGAGGTCGCGGCGGAGTCGGTTCGTGCGCTGGGGCTCCGCGACGCCATCGCTTTCCCGCAACTGATCGCAGCACCGGACGGGCGCGTGGTTGTCGTCGAGGTGGCGGCGCGCATCCCTGGCGGGCAGATGGCGGACCTCGTGCGACATGCGGTGGGCGTCGACCTCGTCGAGGTCGCGCTCCGCCAGGCACTCGGGGAGAACGTGCCCGACGAGATCGCGCTGCCACGCTTCGTCCAGCCGCTCGCGATCCGCTTCTTCACCGCCGAGCCCGGCCCGCTCCCGACCGGCCGTGTCGTCCGCGTCGGAAGCCTCGACGGCGTGCTCGCGTCGGAGGGAGTCGTGCAGGCGGACACCTACCTTCAGGTCGGCGAGACCATTCGCGCCGTACGGCGCGACGGAGACCGGCGCGGCTACGTCATCGCCACCGCAGAGACCTCGGAGGAGGCCCTTCGCCGTGCCGACCACGCCGCGACGAAGCTGACGGTGGACGTGGAGGAAGCCGCCGCGTGAGCAACGCTCGCCTTCGGCTCGCGTTCGCGGGGGAAACCATGTTTCCCCCGCGCGCCCCCTTCTTCCGGAGAGCGCGGGGAACCTCCCGGTTCCCCACACCCCTCCCCGCTCACGAGCGAGTCTCTCGCTCGTGAGCTGCTCCTTCGACCTCGAGCACTACCGCGAGCTTCTCGAAGCGGCGAAGGCCGGCGGGTATCGGTTCGCGACCTTCGGCGATGGACCGGAACGCGGAGAGCTCCTCGTTCGACACGACGTCGACCTCTCGCTCGACGCGGCGCTCCGGATGGCAGAGGTCGAGGCCGAGCACGGTGCGACGACGACGTACCTGCTCATGACCGAGTCCGTCTTCTACAACCTCGCGTCGAGCGAGGGAGAGGCGGCGATCGCGCGCCTGCGCGAGCTCGGGCACGCAGTCGGCCTGCACGCCGTGTACCCGAGGGTCGAGCTCGACCACCGCTTCGATCGCGTCGTGTCGTGGCACAACCCGCAGTCCGAGTTCATGTCCGACCCCATTCCGGGCGCCGTCAACGCGTACGCGGAGCCCTACTTCACTCCGCCGATGTACCGCTCCGACTCGAATCAGCACTGGCGCTCCGGCTGCCCGCACGAGGAGCTTCGCGGGGGCGGCTTCCCCTGGCTCCAGATCCTGATCCACCCGGAGATCTGGGTGTACCAGGGCGCGACGATGGGACAGACGATGCGTTCGATGCTGAACGCCGAGAAGGCTCGACGCCTCGAGCAACTCGCTGCGGACGACGTCCGCCTTGACTAGCCCGTTGCGGGTCGTGCACTGCCCGGTGAACACGGCCGGCGTGCCGTGGGCGAACGTGCAGGCCCTGCGCCGCCGGGGGGTGGACGCACAGCTCGTCGTCTTCAACCGCTACCAGCTCCACTCGGAGGCCGACTGGTCGCTCGAGCGGAAGGGCGGGCTCGCGCGCAGGCAGCTGACGCAGTGGTCCGCATTCCTTCGGCTCCTGCCGCGCGCCGACGTCTTCCACTTCTACTTCGGGCTCACGCTCGTGCCGCAGTCCGTGCAGTTCCCGATCCTGAACGCACTCCGCAAGAAGTCGGTGATGCACTACCTCGGCTCCGACATCCGCGGCAAGTCGCCGGACGAGCTCGCCTTCGGGAAGAAGGCGAGGGCCCAGATCGTCGGGTCCTACGACGCGATCCGTTGGGTTCCCGAGGCCGAGTTCGTCCCGCCGGGCGTGGATGTCGGCTCGATCGAGCCGGCGCCTCCCTCCGATCGCGCGCGTCCGGTGATCCTGCACGCACCCTCCTCCCGCCGCCGCAAGGGGACCGAGCACGTGCTCGCGGCCTGCGACGGCCTCGACGCCGACCTCGTGCTGGTGGAAGGGCTCCACCACGACGAGGCCTTCGAGCGATTCCGCGACGCGGACATCGTCGTCGACCAGCTGAACGCGGGCTGGTACGGCCTGTTCGCGATCGAGTGCATGGCCCTGGGCAAGCCGGTGGTGACGTTCCTCCGTGACGAGGCCGTGCGGCGAACCGAGCACGAGCTCGGGGTTCGTCTCCCGCTCGTGTCGGCAACGAAGGACGACCTGCGCGCTCGCCTCGAGCCGCTCGTCGCCTCGGCGACCGAGCGCCGCCGCATCGGCGCCGAATCGCGGGCCTACGTCGAGGAGGTGCACGACCTCGAGCGGGTCGCCGACCGCCTGCTCGCTCTCTACGCTCGCCTCTGAGATGGCTCTCGGAGCGGAGCTCAGGCGCCTCGGCAAGCACTCGGCGATCTACGGCCTCGGCGGTCTCGTCTCGCGGATTCTCGCGGTCCTCCTGCTGCCGCTCTACACGCGCTACCTGTCGCCGTCCGACTACGGGAAGGTCGAGACGCTGATCGCGCTGACGACGGTGATCGGAATCGTCCTCCGGATGGGCATCCACAGCGCGTTCTTCCGCTTCTACTTCGACTCGCCCGAGCCCGAGCGACGGCGCGTTGTGCTGCGGACGTGCTTCTGGTTCACCATGGCGATGGCGACGGCAGGGCTTCTCGTCGGGCTCGCGCTCTCCGGGCCGATCGCCGACCTGCTCTTCGGCTCGTCCGACGACAGCGAGCTCGTCATGGCCGCCTTCGTCGGGCTCTGGGCCGGGATGAACTACGAGCAGCTGACGTCGCTGTTCCGGGTCGAGGAGCGCTCAACTGCCTTCGTGTCCGCGAGCCTCGCGAACATCCTGCTCACCATCGGCGCGACGCTCCTACTCGTCGTCGCCCTCGACGAGGGGCCGATCGGCGTCATCGTCGGCAACTTCATCGGGACGCTGATCGTCTACGTCGTGCTCGTCGGCTATCGGCGCGAGCAGCTCGGCCTCCAGTTCGACCGCGGCCTCCTGCGCGAGATGAACCGCTTCGGCCTCCCTCTCGTCCCGACCGCGCTCTTCCTGTGGGTGACGAACTTCTCCGACCGCCTCTTCCTCGTCGAGCTCACGGACACGAGCGAGGTCGGCCTCTATTCGGTCGGCGTGCGCATCGCGTCGGCGATGGTGCTGCTCCTGACCGCATTCCGGCTCGCGTGGCCCGCATTCGCGTACTCGATCGAGGACGACGGCGAGGCGCGACGGACGTACGCCTTCGTGCTCACGTACCTCGTCCTGGTCACGACCTGGGTGGCGACGGGTCTCGCTCTGCTCTCGCCGTGGATCGTCGACCTCATCGCTGCGCCCGACTTCGCCGAGTCGTCGCGCGTCGTCGGCCCGCTCGCCTTTGCGGCCGTGGCGTTCGGCGCGTACATCGTCGTCGCGGTCGGCGTCGGCCGCGCCAAGCGAACCCAGTTCAACTGGGTCGTCACCGGCGCCGCTGCGGCGGTCAACGTGGTGCTGAACCTCGTCCTGATCCCGCCGTACGGGATGATGGGCGCCGCGATCGCGACCGTCGCCGCCTACTCGACGATGTTCGTGGGGATGGTGTGGTGGTCGCAGCGCATCTACCCCGTCCCGTACCAGTGGCGGCGCATCGCCACTGCTGCCGCCGCCGGTCTGACACTGGTCACGGTAGGAAAGCTCGCGGGGGGCGGGCTCGCGGTTGCTCTCGCGCTCGCCCTTGTGTATCCGCTCGTCCTCCTACCGCTCGGCTTCTACCTCCCCGCCGAGCGGAGGGCGATCGGGGGGCGCTTGCGCCTCGCCCGCTGAGGGAGCGTCAGGCGACGATGCGATAGACCTGGAAGCACTCCGCGTACTCGCGGTTCACGTTCACGCCGTGGACGCGGGCGAGGTTCCAGACGTACTCGGGATCCGCGTAGCGCCGATGCTGCTGCGACGCATAGCGGGCGAGCGCGGCGACCTTGCGCTCGAGGTGCCGCTTCTCGAGTGAGATGTAGGCGCCGTACGAGAAGTCGAAGTTGTTCCAGGGCACCTCGTAGCCGAGGATCGTCGTCCGCTTGAAGGCACGCAAGCCCTCCTGCGCGATCGTCTGGTGGTCCTGGTGCACGTCGTGGTGGGACGGCTGGAAGACGACGTCCGGGTGCCACTCGTCCCAGAGCGCGACGAGGAGCTCGAGGATGTCCTGACGGCGCTCCGGGAAGGTGCGCACGTCGAAGTCGTGGACCGTGAGCCCGGCCTCGGCAATGCCGAGCTCGGCCGTCGCCTCGCGCACTTCCCGCGCGAGCGTGTCGGGCTCGAACCCGGGCGGAAGCGAGCGGGTCGCGATCGAGAACGCGACGTAGCGCACGTCACAGCCGCCCTCGACGAGCCGCGCCATCGTCCCGCCGCACCCGAGCTCACCGTCGTCCGTGTGCGGCGCGAGCACGAGGGCCTTCTTCCAGGCTTCGATCACCGCGCCATTCAACCATCGAACGCGTAACGTGACCGCTCGTGGAGCATGCCGGTGCCGCCGAGATCGCTGCGCTCGCCGGTGCCCTCGGTGCCGTCCTCGCGCTGATACCGCGAGGGCGCGTGCTTCCGCTCGTCGGGCTCGTGCTCCTCGGTGGCGCGACGGCAGGCCTCGCCTGGTTCCTCGTCGGCGACGACGACCTCGAGCTCCTCGTCACCGAGCCGACCGGGATCGCGCTGCTCGTCTCGGGAGCGGGACTGACGGTCGTCTGTGCGGTCCCGCTCGCGCGCTATCCGGCCGTCGTGCCCGTGGTGCTGCTCGCCGTCGCGCCGTTCCGCGTGCCCGTGCAGCTCGGAGAGGAGGAGGCGTTCCTCCTGCTTCCGCTCTACGTCGGGATCGCCGCGGCCGTGATCGCGCTCGGCTACCGGATCGCCCGCGGCGAGCGCCCGCCGGCGCCGCCCCTCGTGCTCGCGCTGCCGCTCGCGGCGCTCGTCACCCTCGCCGCGACGTCGTTTCTCTGGACATGGGACGAGCGCGGCGGTGCGATCGCGCTCGCGTTCTTCGTGTTCCCGTTCCTCGCCGGCCTGGCCACGGTCGCCCGAGCACCCGTGGCGGTTTGGCTCCCGCGTGCGCTCCTGATCACGATTGTCGCCCTCGGCGCGCTCTTCGCGGCGATCGGGATCTGGCAGGCGCACACGCGAACGCTGTTCTTCGGCCGCGACGTCGAGGTCGCGAACGCCTACACCTCGTTCTTCCGCGTCACCTCGCTCTTCAAGGACCCGAGCCTGTACGGGAGATACCTGGTGGTGCCGATCGCCCTGCTGCTCGTCGCGATCCTCGTCCGCAGGGGTCGTACGATCGACTGGATCGCCGCTGCAGCCGCGGTCGCGTTCCTCTTCTGGGGACTTTTCTACTCGTACTCGCAGTCGAGCTTCGTCGCGCTGTTCGTCGTCGCGTTCGCCGTCGCGATCGTGGGTGCCGACCGGCGTGCGCGACTCGTGCTGCTCACCTGCGCGGCCGTCGCGACCCTGGCAGCCGCGGCCGTCGCCGGTGCGTCGGTGGGCGATCGCTCGGCGCGCGACGTGACGAGTGGTCGCTCCCGGCTCGTGACCGTGACCTTCGAGGCGTTCAAGGAGAGACCGATCGCGGGTGTCGGGATCGGAGGACAGCCGCACGCGAGCTCCGAGATCGTGCGCAAGGGCTCGCCGAGCAGGAACGCGTCCCACACGACGCCGCTGACGATCCTCGCGGAGTTCGGTGTGATCGGGTTCGCCCTCTACGCCTGGCTGCTGGCCGCCGCCGCGTGGGCGTTGCTCAAGGTCGCCCGCCACGACCGCGCATTCGGCGTCGGCCTCGCCGCCGTCCTGCTGACACTCGTCGTGCACTCATTCCTGTACGCGGGGTTCTTCGAGGATCCGCTGACCTGGGGCGTGCTCGGTCTCGCCGCGGCTGTCGTGGCCCGCGTCCCGGTCACCGCCGGCGCCTTCAAGCAGGCCGTGCCTGCCGGCGCACGGCTGGCACACTGGCGCCCGGCGGCCGTGCTCGGCCGCCTTTCCATGCCAAGGGCCCTCGCCTGGATCCTCGCGGCCGTCGTCGTGCTCGTGCTCGTGCTCGCGGGCGCCACGGCCGCGCTCTTCATTACCCAGGATCGGCCTCAGGGCGCCCTCGACACGAACCTCTCGGACGTGTCGGTCTCGGAGAACACGATCCCCGAGCCCACGCCGCCCGTTCCTCCGAAGCCCGAACCGACGGACGACCGGCGCTGCTGGCGCACCTTCGGCGCCGACCCGCGCCGATCACTCGGGCGTCCCGACGCGCCGCTCGGCCTCCCTGCGCGCGAGATCAAGTGGTCGCGCGGGCTCGGGAGCTACATCGAGTTTCCGCCCGTCTACTGCGAGGGCGATCTGTACGTCAACGGATTCTCCGGAACGACGTTCGCCTTCGACGCCGAGAGCGGGAAGATCCGCTGGAGGCGCCGCGTGGGCGGAACGCTACCGTCGAGCCCCGCGATCGACGGCCCGCGGGTGCTCGTCGCCTCGCAAGCGGGAACGGTGACCGCGCTCTCCCGGGACTCGGGTCGCGTGCTGTGGACGGTGCAGACCGCGGGCAAAGTCGAGTCGTCGCCCGTCGTCGTCGACGGGACGGCGTTCTTCGGCTCACACGACGGGCGCCTGTTCGCGGTGCGCTCGGACACGGGCCGGATCGTCTGGGCGTACCAGACTGGCGGCCGCATCAACGCGAGCCCGTCGGTGTTCGGCGGGCGCGTGTGCGTGACGACCTACGCGGGCTCGTTCGTCTGTCTCGACCGCAGGACCGGCGAGGAGGAGTGGACGACATTCCTGAAGCGCGACGCGCTCAGGTACGAGAGCTTCTACGCGAGCCCATCCTCCGACGGCGAGCGCCTGTACTCGGTCTCGCGTGCGGGCACCGTCTACGCCGTGGACGCGTCGAACGGCCGGGTCGTGTGGACGGCAGGCGTCGGCGGGCTCGGTTACACGACGCCCGCGGTCGCCGAGGGCCGGGTGTTCGCCGGCGGCTTCGACGGGCGCCTCCGCGCATTCCGGGCGACGAGCGGAAGCGAGCTCTGGAATACCTGGGTCGGCGGGAGAATCCTCGGCGCGCCCGTCGTCATCGGGCCGTACGTCTTCTTCTCCACGCTCGAGAAGCGGACATACGCCGTCCGTGCCTCGGACGGAGACATCGTGTGGAGACTCCCGCTCGGCAGGTACGCGCCGGGGATCGCTACCGAAGAGACCTACTTCTTCTCGCTGAACGGCCGCCTGCTCGCGATCCGTGGCCGCGACGCTCCGAAGACGCCGTAGTCGTCACAGGCGCGGGTGCCGGCGGCTCCACACCGGCGACCGCTGGACGAGGGCACTGGCGGCGTTCCAGGCTTGGAGACGGGCTTCGTAGGAGGCACGAGTCACGAGAGAGCGAGCGCCTTCGTCGGCGGGAGAGCCGCGCTCGTATCCGAACTCCTCGAGCAGATCGCCCGCGACGCCCTCGAAGCGGCTGATGTCCGAGGGCGCCATGTCCTCGCGCCAGCTCCGGACGCCGGCGGTCGGTGGCTGGAGCAGCCGCTGCTGGTGCGGCTTCGCCGAGACGTCGACCGTGCTCGCGTACTCGAGCATGCCCGGGACGAAGGGAAGCTCGGCGAAGTCGCAGATCTTCCTGACGACCTCCTCGGGCCTGACGACGAGGCGCTCGTACCGCACCTCGAGGTAACGGGCGGCGCCGACGCGCGTGCCGAGCGAACGTGCGTCGCGAACCTCCTTCGTCCACAGGCACGCGAACTGCGCCGGTGTTCGCGGATGCGCCCACGTTCGCGTGAACGTCCCCTGCGGCATCTCGAGGAAGGAGAGAGCGGCGTCCCGGCCGTCGCGGACGAGATGCACGTACTGCGCGTCGGGAAACAACGTTTCGAGCAACGGCAGGTGGCGCATGTACATCGGCGTCTTGTCGCCCCAGCGCGGCTTCCCCACGGCCGCTGCATACGTCTCGTAGATCGCCGCGATGGCGGCTCCGGTCGGCATGCCGGGTCGCAACCGCGGCGCGACGTCCTCCAGTGCGATACCCCAGTCGCGGATCGTCGAGATGCGGCTCAGATCGTCGAGAAACCGGCTCGGCTCGACGGTCCGCCCATGGCGCCGGGCCAGCAGCGGGACGAAGAACGACTCGTCGGGAATCGCGATCCCGGGCGAGCGGTCGAGGACGACGCGCAGCAGCGTCGTCCCCGACCTGCTCACGCCGAGGAGGATCAGCGGGAGGCGGCGTCACTCGGGCGGCGCGGTCACGACGACCTCGGCACGTGCGGCGCGATCGCCGACGGTGACGAAGAGCGAGTACGTCCGCGCCTCCTCCGGTGCGCGCAGCACGAGCACCTGCCGCGTCCCGACGCCACGCTGTCCCGCGAACAGCCAGCGGTACGAACGCGCATCGGTACGAACGCGCACGGAGAAGCGCCTGCCGGCCGCGACCTCGATGCGGTCGCGGGACAGCTCGACGTAGCGGACGCGCACCGGCACGGCGCGAGTCCTCGTCGATCGGTTCCCGGCCCGGTCGATCGCGCGCAGCCGGATCTCGTACGTTCCCGGCGCCACCCGCGCGCCGTCGATCCGGCCGAACCAGACGAGCCTCCCCTGCAGCGAGGGGAACTTCGCGATGACGCGTCGGCGACCGTCGACGAGCATCATCGCCCGCGAGCGCTCGTCGATCCGGTAGGTCGCCGTGATCCGATCGCGCCGCCCGTCACCGTCGGGTGAGAAAACGCGTGGAAGGACGCGCTGCAGGCGGATCGCAGGGGCCGTGGTGTCGACGCGGATCGGGTTGGGAAGGACGATCGTGCGGCCGTTTCGCTCGAGCTGCACACGCGGCGTGTACCGCGCCTCGGACACGATGCGGTCGCCGTTGTCGCGCCCGTCCCAGGTGTACGAGACGCGGCCGGCCGCCTCGCCACGGTTGCGTACGAGGGTGCGGATCGACCTGCCGCCGGAGTCGAGGATGTCGACGGTGACGGTCTCTCGCCGCCGCAGGACGAAGGAGACGACCGCGACGTCGCGCGCGCACTCACACACCGGAGAGAAGACACGATCGACCTTCGTGCCGGTGATCGGGCTCCGCTCGAGCTTCAGGCGCTCCGTGACTGCGAACGCCGCAGCGGTCGCGCCAAGGAGAGCGAGAACGACGAAGAGCTGTGGGAGCCGAGCCACCCGTGCGAGTGTCTACGGGAGGCCGAGGCCGCGCACGAGGACGAACGGCTCTGCGTACTCGCAGCCACAGCTCGAGCCGTAGAAGGACGCGGCCGCTCGAATCGCCCGCTCACTGCGCGGATGCGGGTACTCGCGGCGCTCGGTCTCGTAGTGCGCGAACGATGCGAGCTTGCGCTCGAGCGTCTCGGTGACGTCCACGAACCAGTTCGGCACGAACCAGTTCAGCGCCGCGGGTGTCCACTCCGTGCTCGAGGTGGGTGCGTAGGTGAGCACCCGCCGAACCGACTGACCCGGCGTCGGCCGCGTCGCGACGGCGACCGAGTCGAAGAGCGCACGGTGGTCGTGGTTCACGTCCGGATGAGGCGTATAGACGAGATCGGGCGTGACCTCGCGAAGTTGCTCCTCGACGATCGCGTTCACCTCGACGTGCGCGAGCGTGTCCAGCCGCATGTCCGGGAGGTCGAGATGGACGTAGTCGGTCACGGCCAGCTCCGCCGCCGCTTTCACAGCCTCGGCGTCTTTCCGCGTTCGCGCGTCCGGGTCGCCCGGGTACTGAGTCGACGAGCCGTCGGTGACGACGACGATACGAACTGGGTCGCCACGCTTCGTGTGGAGAGCGATCGTCCCTCCCATCCCGAGCACCTCGTCGTCGGGATGGGCGGCGAGCACGAGAATTTTCATCCGAGCTTCGCTCCCACCAGCAGCTCGCTCTCGCTCTCGACGTCCTCCAGCAGGAGTCCACCTTCTCCGCAGGCGACGACAGGCCCCTCGTCGCGAACGGCGACGACGGTGCCGGCGGGCGCGTGCTCGGCGACCTCGACGGGCCGCGCGCCCCAGACGACCACCTTCTCCTGCCCGAGGAACGTGAAAGCACCGGGATACGGGCGGGTCTGGGCGCGGACCCAGTCGTAGAGGTACGGCGCCCGCGTCTCCCAGTCGATGATCCCGTCGTCCGGTGTGCGCCTGGGCCAATGGCTCGCCCGCGTCGGATCCTGCGCGATCCGTGGCGCCGACCGCGCGACGAGCCGCGGCACGTACTCGCGGACGAGCGAGACGTGCGCCTCGGCGAGCCGGTCGAACAGCGTGGTCGCGGTCTCGTCGGCGCCGATGTCAACCTCGACCTGACCGACGATCGCGCCCGAGTCCGCAGTCGCATCGACGATCTCGAAGAGCGTCACACCGGTGCGAGCGAGCCCCGAGAGGATCGCCCACGGGATGGGAGCGCGCCCTCGGTGCCGCGGGAGCAGAGTCGGGTGCATGCCGAACACGCCTTCGCGCGCGAGCGTGATGAACGGATCTCCGACCAGCTGCGACCAGCCGACGACGAAGATCAGCTCGGGCTCGAGGTCGGCGATCGCGGCGAGCGTCGCCTCGGAGTTGATGTCGCCGGTCTCGTGGAGCTCCGCACCGAGTGCAGCGGCGACGTCGTCGAACGCACATTGACCCGATCGACTCGGGTCGACCGGGCCGGGAAGGGTCACGACGCCGACGACCTCCGCTCCCGCTCGGGCAGCCGCCTCGAGGCAGTCGCGGCCGATCGTGTCGAAGCTGACCCAGACCGTGCGCATCGCGGCGCGATGCTATCGAGCTATTCCGCCGTGGACGTGACTCCGCGGCCGCGCTGGATGCGGACCCAGCTGTGGCGCCCGAGCCAGACGAGCAGCACCACCGCGCCGATGGACAGGGCGACGATCACGATCGTGCCCGCCCCGGGCACGTCCAGTAGCTTGACCCCGGCGAGCCCGAGGATTCCCGCGAGCAAGAGCCGAAGCGTGTGCTCGGGGATGGATAGCGTCAGCCGTCCACCGATCAGGACGCCTGGAATCGAGCCGAGCAGGAGCCAGCCGAGGATTCCGAAGTCGATGTTCCCTGCCGCCCAGTGCGCGGCGCCAGCGACGTACAGGAGCACCGCCGCGTGGAAGATGTCCGTGCCGACGACCTTGTGCGCGCGGAGCGGGAAGATGACGAGCAGGGTCAGTCCGAAGAAGACGCCGCTGCCGACGGACGTGAGGCCGACGATGAAGCCGCCGAAGACGCCGATGACCACGGCGGCCACACGGTCGCGCGTGGAGAGCGGCCAGTTCCCGTCACCTGCTGGAGCGCCCTGGACGACGCTCTTCGCGATGAGGCCGACCGCTCCGAACAGCAAGGCCGCGCCCAGCACTTGCCCCATCACCGACTCGGCGCCGTCGCCGTAGCGCTCGGTCAGCTGGACATTGAGCCAGACGCCGAGCAAGGACGCGGGCGCGGAGCCCACGAGCATCCAGCCGGCGAGACGCGCGCGGACGTTTCCCATCCGCCGGTGCTGCACTGCGCTGACGCTCTTGAACGCCGCCCCGTGGGCGATGTCCGTGCCGATTGCCGTCGCTGGCGGGATGCCGAACAGGAAGACGAGGATGGGCGTCATGAGCGAGCCCCCGCCCATCCCCGTCATTCCGACCAAGAGGCCCGTCAGGAGCCCGACGACCGTCAGCTTCCAGTCCACGGGTCTCCGTCCGACCTAGTCGCGGTACGCGTCGATCAGAACCTGTGCGACCTCGGGCCGGGTGAACTCGACCGGAGGCACCTCGCCCTCGCCGAGCATCTCGCGCACCTTCGTCCCGGAGAGGAACACGCGATCCTCCGGCCCGTGCGGGCACGACTTCGTGCTCGCCATCGACCCGCAGACGTTGCACCAGAACGTGTGCTCGAAGAACATCGGCTCGATGTCGAGCTCGTGCGGCTCGAACTCGTCGAAGATGAGCTGCGCGTCGTAGGTGCCGTAGTAGTCCCCGACGCCGGCGTGGTCGCGACCGACGATGAAGTGCGAGCAGCCGTAGTTCTTGCGGCAGATCGCGTGCCAGACCGCCTCGCGCGGCCCCGCGTAGCGCATCGCCGCGGGAAACGCGGAGAGCAGGACGCGGTCCTCCGGGTAGTAGCCGTCGAGCAGCGTCCGGTAGCAGTCGACGCGCACGTCGACGGGAACGTCGTCCGACTTCGTCTCCCCGACCAGCGGGTGCACGAGCAGCCCGTCGACGGTCTCCAGCGCAACCTTGGTCAGGTACTCGTGCGCGCGGTGGATCGGGTTCCGCGTCTGGAAGCCGACGACGCGCTTCCAGCCGCGCTCGGCGAAGATCCGCCGCGTCTCGGCCGGATCGCGCGCGAGCCCCGGGAACGCCGCCTCGAGGCGCTCGAACACGGTGACGCGCCCTGCCAGGTAGAGAGGCTTCTGCGCGTACAGCCGCGCCACGCCGGGGTGTGCGTCGTCGGTCGTGCGGAAGCAGTGCTCGGCCTCCCGCTCCTGGTCGTACTCGAATGTCTCCTCGACCTCGAGGATCGCGAGCGGGCGCCCATCGTCGGCGAGGACCACGCGGTCACCCGTCGGAGCGGTGTTGACGGCGAGGCAGACGGGAAGTGCCCACGGCAGTCCGCTCGCCAGGTGCATCTCCTCGACGACGCGGTCGTAGTCCGCCTTGCCCATGAAGCCCTCGAGCGGCGACAACGCGCCGGCGGCCAGCATGTCGAGGTCGGAGAGCTCGCGCGACGTCAGCGAGAGAACTTCGAGCGAGCCGAGGTCGTCGGGTGCGTCTCCGGTCCGGTCGACGAGCGCGCCTCCGTGCGGCGCGACGAGGCGATCCGTCGTGACCGAGGTCACGCCGTAACCTTGGCCGGGACGAGGCCGAGCTCCTCGAGCTTGGCGACGACCTGCGTCGCTGACTCCTCGGGCTCGAGACCTTCCGTGTCCACCACGATCTCCGGGTTCTCAGGAGCCTCGTAGGGGTCGTCGACACCCGTGAAGCCCTTGATCTCGCCCGCGAACGCCTTCGCGTACAGACCGTTGACATCCCGCCGGGCGCACTCGTCGAGCGATGTCCGCACGTGGATCTCGATGAACGGGCCGTGTTCCTCCACCAGAGCGCGCGCGTTCTTCCGCGCCTGCTCGTAGGGTGAGATGGCAGCGACGATGACGGCGCCGCCGTGACGGGTGATGCGAGATGCCACCCAGCCGAGCCGCTCGACGTGCGCGTCGCGATCCTCCTTCGAGAAGCCGAGTCCCTTCGACAGATGCGTGCGCACCGTGTCGCCGTCCAGGTACTCGACGACGAGGCCGCGGCGGTCCATCTCGGGTCCAATGTGGTGTGCGATCGTGGTCTTGCCCGAGCCGGAGAGTCCCGTGAACCAGAGGGTGAAGCCTCCGCCCCGGTCGGTCTCGGACTCGGGGTGCTCGTGCGCATGGATGTGCTGACTCATTTCGTCCTTTCGAGGCTCGCTGTCGTGTCGTCTTCGTGGATGCCGCACTCGAGCTTGTCCGAGCCGGCCCAGCGCCCGGCGCGCTCTTCCTCGTCGGGAGCCGTCGGGCGGGTGCACGGAATGCAGCCGATCGAACGGTACCCCGCCTCGTGCAGCGGGTTGGAGGGGATCTCGTTGACGTGGATGTACGACCACACGCGCTTCTCGTCCCAGTCGGCGAGCGGGTGGATCTTGAAGACCTGGTACCGCTCCGACCACTGCACCTTCGGCGTGTCGACGCGGCTCGGGGACTGGTCGCGGCGAATCCCGGAGATCCAAGCGTCGTATGGCTCGAGCGCCTTGACGAGCGGCTCGACCTTGCGGATGTGGCAGCAGCGGTCGGGATCGCGCTCCCACAGGTTCGCGCCCTCGGCGCGGTGCTGCTCGGCGATGGTCGGGATCTCCGGCTGGATGAGCTTGAGCTGGTAGCGGTCGACGAGTGCGTCCCGCGTGTCGTACGACTCGCGGAAGAAGAGGTGCGTGTCGAGCTCGACCGTGTCCATCCGCAGTCCGAGCTCGGCGACCATGTGCACGAGCACCGAGGACTGTTTCTGCCAGGAGCACGTGAGGCAGACGCGCGGCCAGAAGAACTGGTGCGTCCAGGAGATCAGCTCCTCGGCCGTCATGGCCTCGAAGTCGAGGTCAGGAAGCCGGGGCGGGCTTAGCTGTCGAATCGCCAAGCAGCACCTCCTTCAGCGTGTCGGCCCGCAGTCCGAGTCGCAGCGTCTCGAGGGCGATCACCTCGTCGGGCGGAATGTTGCCGAGGTTGACCTCGGGACCGAAGTGCCGGACGAACCACGCCTGGGACGTCTTCGTCGGCGCCTCCCAGATGAGGTCGTGGAAGCTGATCGAGTGCTCGATCTCGTCCACGAGCCCCGTCCGCAGCTCCCCGGTCGGGCGGTAGATGCCGGCGGTGCCGCCCTCGCGCCCCTCGGCGATGACCTTCCACGCCCCTGCGTCGAGTTCTTCCTTGATCCACTGCACCCACAGGTACGGCGCGATGTTCACCTCGGAGTCCTTCGACCCGACCTC
The DNA here is from genome assembly GCA_963802865.1 of uncultured Gaiellaceae bacterium. Taxonomy (GTDB): domain Bacteria; phylum Actinomycetota; class Thermoleophilia; order Gaiellales; family Gaiellaceae; genus GMQP-bins7. The sequence goes on along the minus strand of CAWDKB010000013.1, from coordinate 82,563 downwards.
GGACAGGACGACGAAGTCGCGCGCGAACTCGGCGATGAGCTCGAGCTTGTGCTCGCGCGGGATGTCGAGCGTGCCGTCCGAGATCTCGACGTGCGAGAAGCGGAAGTGCTCGAGCCAGCGCTTGAAGTCGTCCATCTTGCCCTGGCCGTAGACGGCCTCGAACAACGTGCCGCCGCAGACGACGGGGCTGTCGAAGGACCGATAGAGCGCGATCTTCTTCTCGAGATTGTTCGTGACGTAGCTCGTGCCCCAGCCGAGCTTCACGATGTCGACGTACTCGCCGGCGGTGTCGAAGAGGCCTTCGATCTCGCGCAGGTTCATTCCTTTGTCGATGACATGCGTCAGGCCACGCTCGCGGGGCTTCCCCTCGCGCGTCGGCACGTTCAGGAATGCGTTGCCGTCATAGGCGTGCATAGATCTCCTCCAGCTTCTTGCGAGCACTGGCCTGCACGTCGCGATAGAGGGAGTCGCCGTGTGCGTCGATGCCGACAGTGAGCGGGCCGAAGTCCTTGACCCGGAACTTCCAGAGGCACTCGGGCATGAGCTCCTCCCAGGCGACCTCCTCGATCTCCTCGATCTGCGTCGTCTCCAGCGCAGCGGCACCACCGACGATCGCGAAGTAGACCATCCCCAGCCGGTGCATCGGCTCGATCGCCTCGTCGGGGAAGCCGCCCTTCCCGCAGATCGCACGGACGCCGTACTGCTCGCCGAGCCCTTCCGTGAACCGCACCATGCGCGCGCTCGTCGTGGTGCCGATGCAGAGCTTCTCGTACTTCCCGGGTCCGAGCTTGCGGACGTTCGGCGCCGTGTGCAGAAGGAACGCGCCGGACAGATCCATCGGCGGGTCGACGCCCTGGTCGAAGATGCGGATCTGCGTGCGGTCGCGGATGCCGATGATGTGGCCCTGGACGATCACCTCGTCGCCGGCGCGGAGCTTGAGGATCTCGGCGGGATCGGTGACGGGGAACGTGACCTCGTGCGTGGGCATCAGGCGTCCCGCTCGTACTCGACCGAGCCGTCTGCGGTGACGTGCGCCGACGCGCGGCGGGCGGCCCAGCACTGATAGTTGACGGCGACGGGGTTCAGCGTCATGTGCGTGTCGGCATGCTCGACGTGGACCGAGAGGACGGTCACGTCGCCGCCGAGGCCCATCGGACCGATGCCGGTCTCGTTCAGGAGGCCGAAGAGGTCGTTCTCGAGCTCGGCGACGAGTGGGTCGCGATTCCGGGTGCCCACCGGCCGCGCGATTGCCTCCTTCGCGAGGTGCATGGCGTAGTCGGCGGAGCCGCCGATGCCGACGCCGACGATCCCCGGCGGGCACGGCTTGCCGCCTGCGCCCACGATCGACTCGAGCACGAACTTCTTGATCCCCGTGACCCCGTCGGCGGGCACGCACATCTTGAGGAAGCTCATGTTCTCCGAGCCCGACCCCTTCGGAACGCACTTCACGTCGAGACCGTCCCAGTCGGGGACGAAGTCCCAGTGCACGATCGGAACGCGGTAGCCGACGTTCGGCCCGGTGTTCTCGCGCGTGAGCGTGTGGACCGTGTTCGAGCGCAGCGGATGCTCGACGGTCGCGCGCTCGGTGCCCTCCTTCAGCGCGGCGTAGATCCGCGCGGGGTGCAGCGGGAAGTGCTCGCCGACGCGGCAGTAGTAGACCGCGATGCCCGTGTCCTGGCAGACGAGGTTCTTCTCCTCCTCCGCGACGTTCACGTTGCGGAGGATCGTCTGCAGTACGCGCTGTCCCGTCACGGACGTCTCGCGACCGGCGGCCTCCCCGAGTGCGTCGCGGAGATCCTGCGGGATGTCCTTGAGCGCCCAGACATAGAGGTGGGCTGCAGCTTCCTCGACCGCCACGTCGAGGCTTGTCGCAACGAGTGCTCATGCCGCCACACGCTCCGCTGCGGCCTTACCCGCGCGCCGCCCGAAGACGGTGCACTCGAGCAGGGAGTTGCCCATCATCCGATTCCTTCCGTGCGTCCCGCCGGCGATCTCGCCGCAGGCGAACACGCCTTCGAGAGTGGTCTCGGCGTGCTCGTCGATCACGAGCCCGCCGTTCTGGTAATGGAGTACCGGGTAGGTGTAGATCGGCTCTGAAAGCGGGTCTATGCCCGCACCGCGGTAGCGGCGGAGCATGTACGGCAGCGAGATCTCCGCGTCCTCCGGGGCGATCCTGGTCGTGTCCAGCCAGACAGCGGGGCGGCCGTCGGGCGTGAGCACACCCTTGCCCTTTGCCACCTCGTCGAAGATCGCCTGCGAGACAGCGTCGCGGGGGCCGAGGGAGTCCGTGAACTCCTCGCCGTCCGCGTTCAGCAGAACGGCGCCGTACGCGCGCGTCGTCTCCGGGATCGAGTAGCCCTGCATCGTCTCGGGCCACGCACCGCCGTTCGGGTGGTACTGCAACGCGTCCAGGTCGCGGGTCTCCGCGCCTGTCTCGACGGCGACGCGCGTGACCTCGCCGGTCGCGTTCGGGTGGTTGGTGGAGAGCTCACCGCGATCGAGTGCCTCCGCATAGCAACGCCCGCCGGCAGCGAGGACGACGGCTGCGGCCTCGACCTCGGCCGCGCCGTCCTTCGTACTGAACGAGGCCTTCCAGCCCGACGAGCCGGGTGCGAGCCCCACGAGCACGTGGTGCGGCAGCTCCGATCCCTCTCCGGCGTCGTATGCGTCACGGAGTGCCCTCGTGATGGCGTGCCCGGTCCTGTCGCCGACCTGCAGCAGCCGTTTCCGCGTGGCGCCGCCACACCGTGCGAGTCGGTACCCACCGTTGGAGCGGGTGAACTCGACGCCGATCTCCTCGAGCCAATGGATCGCTGACGGAGCCTCGCTCGTCAGCACCTCGACGAGCCGAGGGCTCGCGGTGTCGTGCGAGCTGCGCATCACGTCCTCGGCATGGATCGCCGGCGAGTCGTCGTCTCCGAACGCCGCCTGGATCCCGCCCTGGGCCTTGGCGGAGTTGCACGCCTGCAGCGTGGTCTTCGTCGCGACTCCGACACGGGCGCCAGAGGCGACTCCGGAGACGGCGGCAGCGAGTCCCGCAGCGCCGCTGCCGATGACGAGCACGTCGAAATTGGCGTCGCCGCGCACGCGCCGCATGCTAGCGCAATTGCTTATATCTGTCATTACGCGCGATTATTCGCAAATCACCCGTTCACCGAATCGATGCCAGTCCCCGACTCGATGCGGTTACACTCCCGCGCTCATGGGAACCCTGGGCGAGATCGTCAAGCCGAGCTTCATCACTGTCGCTCCGGAGGACACGCTGGGCGAGGTGGCCGAGCGGATGAGCGCGCAGAACGTCGGTGCCGTGATCGTGAAGGACTTCGGCCGCCTGATCGGGATCCTCAGCGAGCGCGACATGCTGCGGGCGATGGCGGCGCGGGTGCACACGAGCGAGGCCCGGGTGCGTCAGTTCATGACGCCGGATCCGATCACCGCCTCACCCGAGACGACGTTCGACGAGGCGTCCCAGATCATGCTCGACAACGGGTTCCGCCACCTCCCCGTCGTCGACGGCGAGAGCATCCTCGGGATCGTCAGCCTGCGCCGCGTCATGGGCGGCCGCCGCGCAGCGGCGCCCGACGCCGCCTAGCCGCGCCGGCTCACGCGCACGCCGACACGACGCCCTTGACGACCGCGCCGGCCGCCGCCGTGGCGCTGACGGCACGCTTCTTCAGCTGCGACACGAGCTTCGTGTTCGACCGGATCTCCCGCACGGCCTGATCCTTCGCCGCATCCTGGCCGAGCAGCGTCAACCCGCAGCGACCCTGGTTCTTCGTCCCGCCGATCCAGCCCAGCGCGTACAGGTACTTCAGGGCCGGCTTCGCGTACGGCGCGCGCTTGTACGCGGCTCTCGCTCCTACGGTCGAGACCTTCTCCGCGGTCGCGGCCTTGCTCACGGCCGCCACGCCGGCGCCGTTCGCAGCGAAGATCGCCGTGACGCTCTGGCCGTAGGCGCCCGTCAACGTCGCAGCGAGCAGCGACACGGCAGCCAGGATTCCGGCGTACTCGACGAACACGAGCGCATCGTCCGTCCGCGAGAGCCCGTCGTCAAGAAGCCGTCGAGCGATCGCTACGCGAGGCGCTCGCGCGCGAACGCGACAAATGCGTCCGCGACGCGCGTGCGGGCGCGGCCGGTCGCGGTCGCGAGCGAGATCTCGCGCGTCACGTCCAGCCCCTCGACCCGAGCCTCGGCGAGCCTGCCGTCGGCGAGCTCCGCCTCGACCGCGGTCCGCGAGATGAACGTCACCCCGTATCCGGCCTCGACGGCTCGACGAACCGACTCCTGCAGGCCGAGTTCCAGCTTCACGTCGAGGTCGCGCAGCCGCACGCCTTGCTTGCGCAGCCCGTCCTCGACGATCTGCCGCACTCCGGCTCCTTCCTGCATGAGGATAAGGGTCTCGTCGCGCAGCTCGTCGATCTCGACGGTCCGGTTCGCGAACCGGTGTCCGGGCGGGCACGCGAGGATCACCTGGTCGGAGAAGAATGGCTCGAACCGGACACCGCGATGCCGACGGGAGGCGCCTACGATCCCGAGCTCCAACTCGCGCGCGGCGACGCGTTCCACGATGGAGTGCGTATCCGAGACCGTGAGGAACACGCGCACCTCGGAGCTCGCGCGCTGGAACTCGCCGAGAACGAGGGGGACCGCGATGGCGGCGGGGCCGGTCGACGCACCGAGCACGAGGTCGCCCGAGAGCTCGCCCTCCGCGGACGAGGCGACGGCCGTGAGGAGCTGATCCTCGAGCGCGAGCATGCGCTGCGCGCCCCGGTACAGCCGCCAGCCCGCCTCCGTCGGCTCGACGCGACGCCCGGAGCGATCGAGGAGCTGCGTCCCGAGCCGCTTCTCGAGCGCTCGTACCTGGAGCGAGACCGCCGGCTGCGTCACGCCCAGTCGCTCGGCGGCCTGGGAGAAGCTCCGGCGCTCGACGACGGTGCAGAACGCCGCAAGTTGCCGCGTGTCCATAAGTGAATGTTATTCCTGATGTGTCAGAAGAGGCCGCGCACCGCGAGCCAGTGCTCGAGCAACGGATCCGTCAGCTCCGGACCGGACGGCGTCGCCCGCACCTCGGCCTTCCCGATCAGCCCTGCCAACGCGCGGTCGACGCTGCCCTTTCTCAGCCCGAGGAAGCGAAGGGTCTCGTCCGCGTAGAGGCTGCGAGTGCGCGTGGCGAGCGCGAGGCTGACGCGTTGCTCGTTCACCGCGAGCGACTCCCACCGTGCCCGCAACGCAGGATCCGCCTGCGCGAGCGCGCGATCGCGCGCCTCGACGAAGGCCGACTCGTCGCCGACCGAGCCGTCCGGCACGAGCTCCCAGAGGTGGTGCGCGACGAGCATCGAGCGCTGCGGGTGCCCGCGGGTGAATGCGAGCAACGGATCGAGTGCGTTGCCGACGTCGCGTCCCGTGAGCCGAAATCGGGCCTCGACGTAGGACGCCGTCTCGTCGAGGGGAAGCGGATCGAGCTCGACCGGCACGGCGTGCTCGAGGAGTGGGCGCGACGGATCGTCGAAGAGCCTCTCCATCAGCGTCGGGGCCGACCCCGCGAAGGCGTACGACGCGACGCCGGTCTGATGCTGGAGAACGCTGCGCAGCATCCCGTCTGCACCGTCCACCCGGAGGAGATCCTGGAACTCGTCGAACGCAACGAAGCTTCGAACCCCCGTCCGGTCGTGGAGCTTCGCCGGGAGGTCCAGCAGGCGGAGCAGCACGCTCTCGACGTCGATCCGCGGGTTCGCCTGCAACGACGCGGTGAACCCTCCGGCGCCGAGCGACAGCCCGACCTGCCACGCGCGGAACAGCGAGTCGACCGTGCGCCGCACCGCGCCCCTGAGCGAGCGGTCGTACGCACGCTCGATCCTGACGACGACACTGGAGAGCGAGAGCACGCCTTCGAGATCGACGAGCGCCGTGGCCCACTCCGAGTCGGAAGCGTCGGTGAGGACGCGGCGCAGCAAGCTCGTCTTCCCGTAGCGACGGGGCGCGACGAGGCGCGCGGCGTGCCCTCCCGAGGCGAGCGCGAGCAACCGGGCGGCCTCGGCATCGCGGTCGATCATCTCGTCGCGGAGAAGCTCGCCGGCGATCCGGAACGGGTTGGGGACGTTCACGAGCACCCGCCTAGTCTGCACGATGCAAATCGATTTGTCTACATCGAGTAGAACGATCGGTCTGCTGTCAGCAGACCTGTCTGCTAGGGTCGCACCGGTGCGCGTCTGGGTCGACATCACGAACTCGCCCCAGGTGCCGTTCTTTCGCCCCCTGATCGGGCTGCTCCGGAGTCGCGGAAACGAGGTTCGCGTGACGACGCGCGAGTACGCCCAGACGCTCGAGCTCCTGCGCCTCCACGACATCCAGCACGACGTCGTCGGGCCTGGCCATGGAGGCGCAGGCGGGCTCGGCAAGGCGCGAGCGATGGCAGGCCGCCTGCGTGCGCTCCGCGGCTATGCCAAGACACGGCAGTTCGATCTCGCGCTCTCCCACGCGTCGCACGAGCTTCCACTCGTCGCGCGGTCGCTCGGGATCCCGGCGGCGTACGCGTTCGACTACGAGTTCGCGCGCATGCAGCACGGCCTGGGCTGCCGGGCAGCCCGCCGGGTCGTCGTTCCCGACGCCATCCCGCAGGACCGGCTCGACACGCTCGGTGCGACCGCGTCCAAGGTGCGCCGCTACCCCGGCCTGAAGGAGGAGTACTACCTGAGCGACTTCGAGCCCGACACTGGCGTCCTCGACGAGCTCGGGCTCGACCGGCGAGCGGGTGCTCGTCGTCGTGAGGACTCCTCCTGATGTCTCGCTCTACCACCGGCACGGGAACCCGCTCTTCGGCGATGTGCTCGACCGCGTCGGGTCGAACCCGGCTGCGCAGGTCGTCGTGCTGCCGCGGACGAGCGAGCAACGCTCGGCGATAGCTGCGCGCGGGCTTCCATCCGTGATCCAGCCCGAACACGCCGTCGACGCGCAGAGCCTCGTCGCACGCTCCGATCTCGTCGTCTCGGCCGGCGGGACGATGAACCGCGAGGCGGTTGCGCTCGGCATTCCTGTGTACACGACGTTTGCCGGACGGCTGGGGGCGGTAGACACTGCTCTCGTAGACGAAGGGAGACTGCGAGTCCTGACCTCGGCCGACGAGCTCGAGCTCGTGAAGCGGACGACGTCGCACGACCGGGTCGAGCGAGATCCGGCCGTGCTGCTCGATCTCCTGCTGTCTGCGCTCGAGCACTAGCAGCGCCGGCTCGGTCGGTTAGGGTCCCGCCAGTCGGACAGAGAGGGGAGACGATGTCCAGACGTAACTCGGCGTCCTGCTCGTCAGCACGCTGGCAGTGCGGGTATCGCGGCAACTGCCGTCGGCAGGCGCAGCGCCAAGCCCTGGCTTCAAGACCGCGCAGCCCGCGTTCCTCGACGGAGGAACGGCTGGACCACCGAGGCGATCATCTCGGTTGGGGACACGCTTCCCGGGGGCTACCTCTTCGAGGCGATACCCGACGGCATCGCCATCGCGAGGGTCAACGGACAGGGCACCGCTGACGTCCTCGTCAACCACGAGCTGTCGCCGGTGCCGTTCCCGGCGACGCGTCCAGATCCCATCAACTCGACGTCAGCCAGCTCCGGCTCCATCAGGAGAGCGCGGGGGTGCTCAAGGGCGAATACGTGATCCCGCAGAGCGCCGGCTACCAGCGCTTCTGCTCGAGCTTCCTGGTCGGTGCGGAGCATGGATTCGCTCGCGAGCTCCTGCTTCACGAACGAGGAGGCGCGTGACATCGTGCTTCGACAGGCCGACTCGTGGCACCAGCCCACGGTCGCGCTGTCCGAGCCCGGAGCAGAGCAGGCCGGCGTCGTCGTCGCGTACGACGTGAAGAGCGGCGCCTTCAGGTCCATCTACGGAATGGGCAGGCACAACCACGAGAACAGCGTCGGCATTCCCGGCTACGGCCACCCCGTCGTGCTCTCGGGCGACGACACGTTCGACGCACCCGGCATCGCAGCTCTACCTAGTACTCGGCCGCGAGCGGAAGACGACGTCTGGAACGACAACGGCACGCTGTACGCCTTCAAGGCCGACGATCCGCTCGTCAACGACTACGGCGACGTTACCGAGGCCATGAGCGCCGTTCCGGGGCGCTTCATTCCCGTGCCGCGCACGATCGCGACCGGGAAGATCGACGGCCAGAGAGGTCACTGCGGCCGACTTCGGGTACCCGAGCCCGCCGAGCTCGGCGATCCCCAACGGCCCGCAGTGGGTTCTCGAGCACTGGAGCAACCTGAACAACGTCTTCCAGTTCATTCGCATCGAGGACATCGGCTACGACCGAAGCAACCCGACGAGATTTCGTACATCGCCGACACGGGTCGAGCCGCGGGCGATCCCCAATCCTGCGACCGGGCGGCTCCAGCGCGCTGCCGCCGGGACAGAAGGTCCGTACCCGAACGGTCGCATCTGGAAGCTGACCTTGGGCTCGAATCCTCTCGAGGCGACGCTCGACATCCTGCCGGGCGCGAACTTCGACGCTCTCGGGTACCGGAACGTCAACGCCGTCCACCAGCCCGACAACCTCGAGACGACCGCCGACGGCCTATTTATCCAAGAGGACACGGGCACGCACAACAGCCAGTCGGCGGCGTTCCCGACCGCCACCAACGCCCGCGTGTGGCGGTATGCCCTCGCCAGCGGCAGTCTCGGAGTCGTTGCCGAGGTAAACCAGGCAGTTGCCCGGAGCCCCGGCGCTGAATCGCGGCACCTGGGAGTCGAGCGGAATCGTCGACGCGTCCTCGGTGTTCGGCCCCGGCGCGTTCCTGCGTCGACGTCCAGGCGCATCAGTGGGATCTGGATGCAGGCACTGGGAACGACGCGCCGGCGGTACCGAAGCGAGAGAGCGGCCAGCTGCTGCTGCTCGCGAGCGCCCGGCTCGTAGCGATGTTCGGGAGTTAGACCGGCTCGGATGCGGGCGCCGTGGAGACGGCGCCCGCTCCGTCTTCCGCGAGGACGCCGTTTCGGCGAGGCGCCCCGGCGATGGAGTTCAGGCGCCCGACGAGCTCGAGCGTCTCGCCACCGTCGACGAGCCTGGCGAGCTCTTCGAGCTCGCCCTCGAGCCAGTCCGCGTCGATCGGCGGGCGCGTGACGAGCAGGATCGCCTCGTGCTCCGACGGCGTGACGGTCTCCGTGTCGGCCCAGAGCTCCTCGTGCAGCTTCTCGCCCGGCCGCGCGCCCGACGAACTCGATCGCGACGTCGGTCCCGGGCTCCTTGCCCGAGAGCCGGATCATCGTCTCGGCGAGCTCGACGATCCGCACCGGCTCGCCCATGTCGAGGACGTATACCTGGCCGCGTCCCCCGATCGCTCCTGCCTGGATCACGAGCTGCACCGCCTCGGGGATGGTCATGAAGAAGCGGGTCATCTCCGGATGGGTCACGGTGACCGGTCCGCCTCCCGCGATCTGGCGCCGGAAGATCGGGATGACGCTGCCCGACGAACCGAGCACGTTCCCGAAGCGAACAGCGCAGAAGCGCGTCGACGTGTCGGTCGCGGTGCCCCCACGCCTCGACGATCCACTCGCAGAGCGCCTTCGTGCTGCCCATGACGCCCTTGGCGTTCACGGCCTTGTCCGTCGAGATCAGGACGAAGCGCTTCGCGCCGAACTCGACCGCGAGATCCGCCACCGTGCGGGTGACCAGCGTGTTGTTGCGCGCGGCTTCGATCGGGTTCGCCTCGACGAGCGCCACGTGCTTGTAGGCCGCGGCGTGGAAGACGACGGCCGGCCGGTACTTCTCGAAGAGCTGGCGCATCTTCGTCTCGTTCCCCGCGTCGCCGAGCACGGCGGCCGTCGCATGGAATCCGCGCTCGTCGACGAGCTCCCGCTCGATCTCGAACAGACCCGGCTCGCCGTTGTCGACGAGGACGAGCCGGGTCGGGCCCATGCGCGCGATCTGGCGGCAGAGCTCGGAGCCGATGGAGCCGCCGGCGCCGGTGACGAGCACCACCTCGCCCGCGAGGTACCCGGCGATCGACGCGACGTCGGTGTCGACGGGCTCGCGCCCGAGGAGGTCCTCCACCTCGACGGGCCGCAGCTGGCCCGTGAGGTTGAAGTCTCCGGCGATCAGCTCGTGCAGGCCCGGGAGCGTCTTCACCGGCACGTTCCGTGACCTCGCGACCTCGACGATGCGCTCGCGCGCCTCACCCGAGGCGGACGGAATCGCGATCAGCAGCTCGTCCGGACGGCGCTCGCGCAGCAACTCGGGCAGGTCGGCCGTCGTCCCGATCACACGGACACCGTGCAGACGCAGGTTCTTCTTGCGCGGGTCGTCGTCGACGAGCCCGATCGGCGTGTACTCGAGCGCGGGATTTCGGTTTATCTCACGCAGGATCAGCTGGGCAGCGTCTCCGGCGCCGACGATGAGGACTTCCTTGCCACGCGCGACGATCGCCCGGGCAGCGGGCCTCTCGATGATCGTCCTCGCGAGGAGGCGCGCCCCCATGACGAACGCGAGAAGGAGGAGCAGGTCGACGATCCAGATGCCGCGCGGCACCGACGCGGGGTGGAAGTCGAGGAGCGTGAACACCAGAAACGCGGCAATGACGGCAGCCGCCACGCCACGAAGCGCACCCCACATGTCCTGCGTGGACACGTAGCGCCACCAGCGGTTGTAGAAACCGAAGCGCGACGAAGACCGGGAGCATGATCCCGACCACGAGCAGGATCACGTCCCACTCCAGATAGCGGTCGTAGTACACCGGCCGCGAGTCGCCTTCGAAGCGGACGAACCACGAGAGGATCCATGCGGCGGCGACCAGCGCGGCGTCGACCGCGACCTGCCACAGGCGGTGTCGGTTGACGGGTGAGCGCATCGCTACGCGGGTACGCCGACGGCAGAGCGCACGGCGTCGACGACCCTGACCTGCTGCTCCTCCGTGATCCCGGCCCACAGAGGAATCGAGAAGTTCTCGCGCGCCGCACCCTCTGTCTCGGGTAGGTCGCCCTCGCTCCAGCCGAGATACCGCAGCGCAGGCTGGAGGTGTAACGGGGGCAGGTAGTAGTCGGCACTCCCGATCCCGGCCTCGGTCAGCGCCGCTCGAATCTCGTCGCGTTGCGGCGACCGTGAGACGAAGAGGTGGTAGACGTGTCCCGGCTCGTCGCCCGGCGCCTCGCAGAGCTCGCCGATACCCAGCTCGACGGTACCGATCCGCCGCGTCGCGCCGGAGTGCCGTCCAGCGGTCGAGCTCGCGCAGGAAGATGCGCAATGCGCGCCGCCTGGATCTCGTCGAGTCGCGAGTTCGTGCCGACGTACTCGAAGATCTTCTTCGACTTGGAGCCATGGAAACGGAGCATGCGGATGCGTTCCGCGAGCTCCGGGTCGTCGACCGAGACGAGACCGCCGTCGCCGAGCCCGAAGAGATTCTTCGTGGGATAGAAGCTGAAGGTCGACGCCACTCCCACGTGGGCGATGTCGGGCGAGCCGAATGCCTGGGCGGCATCCTCGATCACGGGAACGCCGAGGCCTGCCAGCTCGGCGAGCGGCGCCGGGCGACCGAAGAGATGCACCGCGAGAATCGCCTTGGTGCGCGGAGTGATGCGCTCGGCCACACGCTCGGGGTCGAGGTTGAGCGTCTGCGGGTCGATGTCGGCGAACACCGGCGTCGCGCCGACTCGGGCGACAGCCTCGGCCGTCGCGTAGAACGTGAAGGCGGGACAGACGACCTCGTCTCCCTGTCCGATCCCGAGCGCCTCGAGGACGAGGATGATCGCGTCCGTTCCGTTTCCGACCCCTACGGTCTCGCGTACCCCGAGGTAGCGCGCGGCCTCCTCCTCGAACGCCTTGACGTTCGGGCCGAAGACGAACTGCCCGTCCTCGAGCACGTCCTCGATCGCCGCCTTGAGCTGCGGGAGGAGCGGCGCGTACTGCGCCTTGACGTCGATGAGTGGGATCTGCTCCGTCACAGTCGGCGAGTGTAGCTCCGAGGCGTCTCGCTCCCAGTTCCCTACGCCGAGGGCGAGTCCTCGGCCAGCCGGCGCTTGCGCTTGCGCAGATACCGCCAGCCGAGCCAGCCGACTCCGCCGATCACTGCGGCCGCGATGAGGTAGTCGGCGTAGCGGAATGCGTGGTGGAAGTCCTCCCAGTTGGCGCCGACCGCCCAGCCGATCCCCGCGAGTGCGAAGCACCAGATCGCCGATCCCGCGAGCGTGAGGAGCGTGTAGCGGACGAACGGCACCTCCATCACGCCGGCCGGGATCGACACGAACGAGCGAATCACCGGCGTCAGCCGTCCGAGAAACACCGCCCAGCCCTCCCAGCGCTCGAACCAGCGTTCGGCGCGGTCGAGCTTCTCCCTGTCCAGATGCAGCCACCGCCCGTGACGCTCGAGGTAGGGGCGGCCGCCGTAGAGCCCGATCGCCCAGCCGCCGATCGAGCCGAGCGTGTATCCGATCGTTCCGGCCAGCGAGATGGCGAGAAACGCCGGGAAGCCGTCCTCGATCGTGTTTCCGAACAGCACTACCTCCTGCCCGACGAACGCGCCCGAGGCGACGGCACCGCCGTAGACCATTACCACCTCGCTCGCCGTCGGAAAGACGGCGTCCACGAGCATCAGCAGGAAGACCGCGTAGAGGCCGTAGTCGCCGATCGCGGAGGTGACGGCATCCGTGATGTCGCTGAGGATCGGCGCGGCCAGCACGGTCGGGACTGTACTTGCGTGCGCGCGGGCTCTAGCGCGTGACGCGACGAACCGTCAGGAACTGCGAGAGCGAGACCGACCCGAGCTCGTTCGTCGCCGAGACCCTTGCCACGTATCGGCCCGTGGCGACCCGCTTCCCCTTCGCGGTACGCCCGTTCCAGACGAGCGCCTGCTCGCCGGGCACGTAGCTCTGGCTCGCGACGGTGCGCACGACGACGCCCTCCGGCGTCTCGATCGTGACCTTGACGCGCGCGGCCCGCGACTGTGTCCAGCGCACCGTGGCGTTCGCACCTCTCGGCGGGAGCACGAGCCGCGCGGGCTGCGCGCTCAGGAACCCGAGCGTCGAGTTGACGGCGAAACGACGGGTCGTGGACGACGTCAGGCCCTGATCGTCCGTCGAGCTGACGGTGAGCGTCCAGCGGCCCTCGGCAGGCGGAAGCGGCGTCGTGGGCGCGGGCGGCGGTACGCCTTCCGGGGGCGGCTCGACCGGGGGCGGCACCGGCGGGAACGCGACCTCGTGGGTCCCCGGCTCGCGCGCGCCCGACTCCTGGAAAACGATCGAGCCGTCCGGAGCCGTGAGGCTCACCGTCACCGTCGAGGGTCGAACGACCTTGTACGAGAGCTCCTGCGTCTCGTCCACCCCGTCGCCGTTCGGCGAGACGACGGCCTCGAGCGGGGGTGGCGCGTAGACGCCGTAGTACTGAAGCATGAGCGCCGTCGAGATCGCGCGTTCGCGCCCGTCGGATGGCGAGTTCAAGACCGTGCCCTCGAAAGCCAAGGTCGACGAGCCGCCGCCGTCGAGCTGCATCGCGCGGACCGCTCCGAGGCGCACCATCGTCAACGCCATCTCGAACGTCGTCATCCCGACCGAGTAGCCCGACTGGCGACCGTCCACGACGACCATCAGGATCCGGCCGTCGGGGAGCTGCCCGATCGCGGTGCGTGGGTGTCGGGGCGCGATCTGGGAGACGGTGAACGCCTCGTTCGCGCGATAGACGGGCCTGCCGTCGCGCACGAGCACGGGCCCGCCTCCGATGGCATCCGAGACCGTCGACCAGCTCGGTTGGAGGATGAGCCGAAGCGTCAACGTCGTCCCGATCTGCGCTTCGGCCTGCAGCTTGGTGGCGGCATTCCCACGCGCGACGAGCACCGCGCTCCCGGGCGCGATACGCACCGGGCCGTCGGGCACGGCCGAGGTGACGGGAGCGACGAGATCGGTGTTCGGCACAGAGGCGGGGAATGGCGCAAGCGCGACGGCGAATGAGCCGGGAATCCGCGGCGTCGATCGACCCCAGTCGGAGGTGAAGAGCGCGATCCCGTTCTTCCCGGGGGCGTCGTTGAACACGTTGAGCGAGCGCCGCTGTCCGGTCCCGCGCCACGTGCCGAAGAAGCCCACCCTGCGCACGTCGAGCGTGCCGTCGAGTGCGATCCCCGCGCTCGAGCGCTGCGAGTTCGGCGGTGCGATGAGGATCCCGTCGCGCAGGAAGACGCCGCTCGGCTTGCCGTCGGCGAACCTCGAGAAGTCGCCGTTCACGCCGACCTGAGTCGCCTGCGTCGCGAGTCGCCGCTGCATCGAGGAGACCGTCTCTCGCCCGAGCACGGTCTCGTTCGAGAGCACCGTGCGCAGCCGGTACAGGCCGACGGGCTTCGGGCCGCGCACGACGCGGATCGCGACCGGGCCGTGCGGCGTGAACTGCACGCCGTTCTCGTACGTCACGCCCGGGAAGAGCGCGGTCGCCTGCGCGTTGGCAGGCGCCGCGGCGAAGGCGAGACCGACCGCGGCGAATCCCGAGACGACGGCTACACGAAGCACGGCTCGGCGAGGGTATCTGACGCGAAAACGCGATTTGCAGGGTCTTACAGCTTCCGAACAGCAGTGCGCGTCAGCGGAAGCTCGCCACGATCGTCGAGCGGCGGGTCGCCGGCAGTGTCCGTTCGACCGCTCGCAGGAGCCCGCCGGCACCGGGGATGCGCGCGCCGTAGCGGTGCAGCGTGCCCACGTGCTCGACCGCAACCGGCTCGAAGCCTGACGCGCGCGCGACCTCGTCCAGCCGACCCGGGGTGTTCGCGAGGTACCGAGTCGGATAGACGTCGCGCTCGGCCGCGCCCGCACCACGGCGCTTGATGGCCATTCGCGCGCGCTCCGGCAGCCGATCGGCGGCGGCCATGAACGGGCTCGAGCGATTCGTGGTGACGAGAACGAGCCTGCCACCGGGACGAAGCACGCGTCTCCACTCGAGAAAGGTGTGCTCCGGGCGCGCGAGATGCTCCACGACGAAGTTCGCGTAGACGAGATCGAACGTGCCGTCCTCGGAAAGGGAGGCTTTGGTCGAGGTCGGCGGGCAGGAACTCGTCGAGGTAGGGGTTTGCGCGCCCGGCCTCCTCGTCGCTGTCGACGCCGACGAGACGAGAGATTCGGTCGCGGTAGAACCGAAGCCGCGTCGTGCGCCCGCAGCCCGCGTCGAGTGCGACCGTCTCGGGAGCGAGCGCCTCGTCGAGCAGGCGCTTCTCGACGAGGACGTGGTCGGTCTCCACGGGCGTCATCTACCAGAGACGGCAGGACGCCGCATCGGCGATAGATGGTTGATGCCACGAGATCGCCATCTCCGGGGCGCGAGCTGGCCGCTCCGGGGCGCGCGAGCGCGCCCTGGGGTGTGAGGCCGGGAAGCGGGCTCTGTCCGGGCGGGAGCGGCCCGGACGCGCCAGATCGCGCATCCGGACGCGCGAGATCGTGGCGTCAACCATCTAGCCTCCCTGCGGAATGCACGTCGACGTGAACGGAACGCGGCTCTGGTACGACGTCGACGGCCAGTTCGTCGTCCCGGACGGGGACGAGATGCGAGAGCGACCGACCGTCGTCCTCGTCCACGGCGGGCCGGGGAGCTACGACCACTCCTACTTCAAGCCCGACTTCGCGCGCCTCACGGATGTGGCGCAGGTCGTCTACCTCGACCTGCGCGGTCATGGTCGGTCGGAGTGGGGAGATCCGCAGGACTGGAGCTACGAGCTCTGCGCTGACGACGTCCGCGCGTTCTGCGACGCGGTCGGAGTCGTGCGGCCGATCGTCTTCGGCCACTCGATGGGCGGCTGGGTGGTCCTTCTCTACGGCGCGAGGCATCCGGGCCACGCAGGCGGGCTCGTCCTGCAGTCGACGATGGCGCGGTTCGACCTCGACCGGCTCGTCGAGGGTTTCCGCCGCGCAGGCGGTGACGAGGTGGCCGAGATCGCGCGGCGCGCCTTCGGCGAAGGAGCGGTGAGCCCGGACGAGTGGGCACGCTGCTTTGCCGCGTTCGGCCCGAACGTGCCCGACGAGGCACAGCTCGCCAGGCGGATCCCGAACCCTGACGTCGGCCTCCGCGGCATGGAGCTGCTCCGTGAGCTCGACGTCGTCGACCAGCTGTCGCGCATCGACCGGCCGACGCTCGTGTGCGTCGGCGAGCTCGAGGCCGGCACGCCTGTCGAGGCGTCGCGCGAGATCGCGGACGCGCTCCCCGAGGGAATCGGCCGCCTGGAGATCGTGCCGGGAGTGGGGCACTTTCTCTGGCTGGACGATCCAGACGCCTACTGGCCGATCATCACCGGCTTCGTGCTGGAGACGGCCTCGCTAGGCGAAGACCTTGACCTCGCGGTACAGCGTGTCGCGCTGGACCGGAGTCTTCCCGAGCGCCTTGATGAGGTGGACGAGCTCGTCGGTCGTCGTGCGATGGGTCGTGCCGGCCGCGGAGACGACGTTCTCCTCGATCATCACCGACCCCATGTCGTCCGCGCCGAAGCCGAGCGCCACCTGACCGACCTTCATTCCCTGCGTCACCCACGACGACTGGATGTGCGGGACGTTGTCGAGGTAGATGCGCGAGACCGCCTGCGTGAGCAGGTAGTCGAAGGACGTCGGTCGTGACGTCCTCCGGGACGAGCTCGTCGAGGCGGTTGCCGTCGCGCTGGAAGGTCCACGAGATGAACGCCCGGAAGCCACGAGTCTCGTCCTGGAGCTCGCGCACGCGGCGCATGTGCTCGACACGCTCCTCGAGCGTCTCGACGTGCCCGTACATCATCGTCGCGGTCGTCGACATGCCGAGTCGGTGCGCCTGGCGCATGACGTCGAGCCACTCGTCCGAGGTCGTCTTCTTGGGAGCGATGATCCTGCGGACACGATCGACGAGTACCTCGGCGCCACCACCGGGAACGGAGTCGAGCCCTGCGTCGCGCAGGCGCGTCAGCGTCTCCGGCACGGTCAGCTTCGAGCGGCGCGCGATGTGCTGGATCTCCGGCGGCGAGAGCGCGTGCAGATGGATCTTGTAGCGCGCCTTGATCGAGCGGAAGAGATCCTCGTAGTAGTCGATCCCGAGGTCGGGGTGGTGGCCGCCTTGCATGAGGAGCCCCGTGCCGCCGATGGCGAGCGTCTCCTCGATCTTCTTGTAGATGACCGGCTTGGGGAGGAGGTAAGCCTCGCGCGTGTCGCCGGGGCGGCGGTAGAACGCACAGAAGTCGCAGTCGGTGACGCAGACGTTCGTGTAGTTGAGGTTCCGATCGACGATGAACGTCACCTTCGAGGGGTCGTTCGCGCGGTTGCGGATCTCGTTCGCGACCCGCCCGACTCCGACGAGGTCTCGGGAGCGAAGCAGCGCGATGGCGTCGTCGTCCGAGATGCGCTCGCCGTCGAGCGCCTTGTCGAGTACGTGCTCGACCGACGGGGTCGGCTCCGCAGTGATCGTCACGCCGCGACCTCGTCCCGCACGAAGCGCAGCTCCGGAACGTGCGCGAGCTCGCCTGCGTCGCGTGCCATCTCGAGGAAGGTGTACAGGCCCGCACGCTCGCGCGGCCCGAAGCTGTAGCGCAGCTTCTCGAAGTAGCGCGCGAGGAAGCCCGCCGGGTAGCCGTACGTCTCGCTCGCCTTCCGCGCGAGGCGCTCCGGCTCGGAGCGCGCGAGCCGCACCGAGGCGACGAGCGATTGCTCGAGCTCGACGAGGCCCTCGGCGACCGGCTCCGGAGCCGCCCATACGGCGAAGACCATCGGCAAACCCGTGCGTTCGAGCCAGAGACGGCCGAGGTCGTAGTGCGGCGTCGGATCCTCGAAGGCGCTGTGCAGCGCGGCGTCTCCGATCAACAGCGTCGCGTCCGCCTCCATCCCGAGCGGCAGGATCTCCGCGTTCGGCAGCAGGATCCGCACGAGGACGACGGAGGTGGCGCTCTCCGGGGTGACCGCGACCGACCGCACCTGCGCGAAGGGCATGCGGGTCACGAGCTGGATCGAGTCGACCGCCCCTTCGGACGAGACGCACATGCGAGGCAGGATGCGGAGGCGATCGGCGTTCCGCGCGTACTCGATCGACGGGATCGGTGCGATGTCGAGCTCGCCGTCCAGGAGCATCCGGTTGAGCTCGGTCGGTACGCCGGAGATCTCCTCGACGTCGGCCTCGAGCCCGTAGAAGACGGGAGCCATGTTGACGTAGGAGATCCTCCCGAGCCGCGTCATCGCCGGCGCCTCACGATCCACGTCCCGGCGGCGAGCACGACGAGCCCACCCCAGACCACGAGCGCCGGTACCGAGAGATCGTAGGTAACGGGGACGTCGTCGGAGAGCACGAGCGCGCCGAGCGTGAAGAGCATCGAGAACACGAAGATCGTGGCCGCGAGGATCCCCAGCACGTAGACGACCCAGACCAAGATCGACGTGCCTCCGCTCGAAGCCGTCGCCTCCGGCTTGCGCCCTGCTCCCTCACGGCTCACCGGCTCACCAACGTCGCAGCTCGTTGTACAGCGTGTCGCGCTGGACGGGAACCCGCCCGGCCTCGCGGACGAAGCGGACGAGCTCGTCGACCTTCTGCTCCGTCTCGGTGCGCGCGCCCGCGGCGTGGAAGATCTCCTCCCGCACCACGGTGCCCTGCACGTCGTTCGCGCCGAAGTGGAGCGCGATCGCCGCGAGCGGCATGCCCATCATGATCCAGTAGGCCTTGATGTTCGAGACGTTGTCGAGCATCAGGCGCGAGAACGCGAGCATCTTGAGGTCGTCCGAGCCGGTGGTGTGCCGCCACCCGCGCCGCTCGAAGACGGTGTTCTCGGGATGGAACGCGAGCGGGATGAAAGCGAGGAAACCGCCCGATCGATCCTGCTGCTCACGCAGGCGAAGAATGTGGTCGACCCGCTCCTCGTACGTCTCGACGTGCCCGTAGAGCATCGTGCAGTGCGTCGGAATGCCGAGCGCGTGCGCGGTCGAGTGGACGTGGAACCAGATCTCCGGCGACTCCTTCCCCGGCGCGACGAGCCGCCGCACGCGGTCCGCGAACACCTCTGCCCCGCCACCGGGAAGCGAGCCGAGACCTGCGTCCTTGAGCTCGCGCAACACCTGCTCGTGCGTGAGACCCGACAGTGTCGTCATGTGGTGGATCTCGGACGCCGTGTAGCACTTCAGGTGCACGTCGGGCAGAGCGTCGCGCAGCGTCGCGATCGTGTCGCGATAGAAGCGCGAAGTCGACGTGCGGGCTCTCGCCGTTGACCATGTGGATCTCGGTGAACCCGGTCACCTCCCGCTGCCGAAGCACGTCCTCGACGAGCTCCTCGGCACTCAGCGTGTACGCGTGTTCCTGCTTGCGCGTGGCCGCGAACGCGCAGAACTTGCACTTCACGCGGCAGACGTTCGTCTGATTGACGTAGAGGTTCTGGACGAAGTAGACCTCGTCCGTTCCGCCGCGCGTCCGGCGCGCGAGGTCCGCGAGCTCGCCGAGCTCGAGCAGGTCGTCCGACTCGAGGAGGGCGAGACCATCCTCGAAGTCCAGGCGCTCGCCTGCGACCACCTTCTCCCGGATCGGCTCGAGGGTCTTGAGCGCTAGAACGGCGATCAGCTGCTCCTCTCCACGACTGCGTACGTCAGCGCCTCGAGCTCCTCACGCCGGTACGCCCCGTCGAGGCTGGCTCTGGCCCCCGAAGCGTAGTGCAGCGCCAGCTCGCGAGACCGGTCGAGCGCACCGGTTGCGGCGACGCGGACGAGGGCTCCCTCCTTCGGTCCGCCGGCGAGCGCCTCGCGAACCACGGAGTCCTCACGCGCAGCCAGCAGGAGCGGAAGCGTCGGCGTGCCGTCGCGCAGGTCCGTTCCGGGCACCTTTCCCGTCTCGATGGTCTCGCCGGCACAGTCGAGGACGTCGTCGGCGATCTGGAACGCGATACCGAGGTTACGGCCGTATTCGCCGTTCCCGCCTCCGAGCATGCAGGCCGCCGCGAACAGGCTCCCGGTCTTGAGCGCGCAGCGCTCGAAGTAGTCGTCGACGCTCGTGTCCGGATCGTGCTGCTGGAGCCGCTGCATCGCTTCTCCCCTGGCGAGCGCAAGCGATGCCTCCGCGAGGACGGTGACGGCCGACGGATCGCCGTCCGCCGCCAGCACCGCGAACGCGCGGGCGAAGAGATGGTCGCCCGCGGCTCGAGCCGCGTCCGCGCCGTGCTCGCTCCATGCCGAGGCACGACCGCGCCGCACCGCAGCACCGTCGATGAGGTCGTCGTGCACGAGCGTCGCGGTGTGCACGAGCTCGACCGCGACCCCTGCCGCGATCGGTGCCGGATCACCCTCGGAGGACGAGAGAAACGCGAGCGCCGGGCGCAGCCGCTTGCCACCGGCGGCGAGCGCGTCGGTCCCGACGGCCGCGACCACTCCCGGATACTCGACGACCACCTGCCCGAGCTCTGCCTCCACCTCCGCGAGGTACGCGTCGAGCCCTGCGGCTGCGCGAACGACCTCCAGCGCGCTCATCGGCCCAGCGGTCGTCATGGACGGATGCCGACGTGGAGCGCGACGATCCCCCCGCCGAGAAGCCGGTAGCGGACGGCCTCGAAGCCGGCGCGCTCGAACAGCGCCGACAGGTCGTCCGGCCCGGGAAAGCGACGAACGCTCGCCGGGAGGTAGGTGTAGGCCTGCCCCCCTGGGAGCACCTTTCCGGCGAAGGGCACGAGCACGTCGAACCAGAGGCGGAAGAACGGCCGCAGCACGCCACGGGGCCGCGTGATCTCGAGCACGGCGAGCTTTCCGCCCGGCCTGAGCACGCGAGCGAGCTCGCGCAGCCCAGCTTCCAGATCCGCCAGGTTGCGAACGCCGAATCCGACCGTGGCGGCGTCGAACTCCCCGTCGGAGAACGGCAACGCGAGCGCGTCGCCCTGCACCCATTCGATCGCCCCGGACTTGCGGCGGGCACGCACGAGCATCTGCTCCGAGAAGTCGAGCCCGACCACCCGTCCGCCGCGCCGCTCTGCCTCGACCGCCAGGTCGCCGGTTCCGCAGCAGGCGTCGAGAACGCGATCGCCCGGCCAGACGACCTCCTCGACCGCCAGTCGGCGCCAGCGCCCGTCGAGCCCCACCGTCATGACGCGGTTCATCACGTCGTAGACGGGCGCGATGCGATCGAACATGCCCCGGACGGCCTCGGGAGCGAGCGTGCCCGACTCGTGCGTCATCCGGCCTCGCCCCAGCGCTTGGCCAGTGTGTTGTCGACGCCGAGCTGGTCGAGGCAGCGGGCGACGACGAAGTCGACGAGGTCGTCCACGGTCTCCGCTCCGTGGTAGAAGCCCGGCGCCGCGAACAGGATCACCGCGCCGGCGTCGTTCAGCGTCGCGAGCCCGCGGAGGTGGATCGACGAGAGCGGCGTCTCACGCGGCACGAGCACCAGCTTCCTTCGCTCCTTGAGAGCGACGGAAGCAGCGCGGTGGATGAGGTTCTGCATCGCACCGGCGGCGAGCGTGCCGACCGTCGCCATCGAGCACGGGCAGACGACATAGGCGTCGACCTTCGCCGACCCGCTCGCGTACGGGCTCGAGAAGTCGTTCTCGCCGTAGACGGTCACGCGCGACGCCGCGTCCCCGACGAAGCGCTCGAGGACCTCTTCGCGCGCGAGCGACGGATCGCGATAGAGCTCGGTCGCGAGCACCTCGATGCCCGACCGCGACGCCGCGAGCCCCACCTCGCAGTCGGCCGCAGCGAGCGCGCGCAAGAGCCGCTCGGCATACGGAGCACCGGACGCACCCGTCACACCGAGGAAGACGCGCACGAGCGCAGGCTACCCCGGCTGGAGCGAAGCGCAGGTCAGTTGTCGGAGTCGGAGTCCGTGCCTTTCGATGCCTCGAGGAACGCGCCGAGGGCCTCGAGGTTCTCCTGGCCGAGGTACGCGTACGAGCCCATCACCGTGTTTCCGAACGCCGCCGGGTTGGTGAGGTAGCGGACGAAGTACTCGGCGTCGTTCGTCTGGCCGACCTCGGTCAGGTCGGGAGCACCGAGGGTCCCCGAGCCCTGACCCATGTACGTGTGGCAGTTGAGGCAGCCCGACTGCGCGAAGAGCTCCGCGCCCTGGACCGCCTGCTCGTTGCCGGCGAAGCCTTGCGCCTCGGCCCACTCCGGGAACGAGAGCGACGAGCTCGGAGCCCAGCGCCTCCTTCGCGGTCGCGCCCTTCCAGGTCAGGACCGCCATGGACAGGATCGTGAGCACCGCGGCCACCATCGCGACCGGCCGGTGGGACGGGCGCCGCTCGCGTCGCCGGTCGTAGAACGGCAGGCCGATCAGGAGGATGAGGCAGATCGTCGGAATGCCGACGGTCGCGATGAAGACCGTCTCCGGCCACTCGAAGATCCGCAGGAGATAGAAGAGGAAGTAGAAGTACCAGTCGGGCCGCGGGATGAAGTCGGTCGTGCCCGCCTCGGCCGGTTCCGTGTACCAGGGCCCGAGGATTCCGGGCTCGACGCCGTCCGCGTCGAAGTACCAGATCGCAGCGAGCGCGACGATCACGCACACGACGACGAGCGACATGATCGTGTCGTGCCACATCGCGTACGGGAAGAACGGCTTGCCCTCCTTCTTGACGTCGTCCTTGTAGCGGGCGTAGTCCTCGCGGTTCAGCTCGCCGAGATCGCGCGCCATCAGTGGTTGCCCCCGGTTCCGCTCTCCCGGACGAGGCCTGCCCGCGCGCCGGTCTGCTGAATCTCCGGCCGCTCGCGACCCGCTCGCTCACTCGACCACGGCGGCGAGGCGACGCCGAGGCGCGTGACGAGGTAGATGTGGACGAAGATGAGCGCGATGAGCGCGCCGGGTATCAGCAGCATGTGCAGGGCGTAGTACTTGGCGAGCGTCTCCGACCCGATCTCGGGACCGCCCGCGAGGAACTGCGCCAGCCACGGCCCGGCGAACGGCGCCGTCCCGTTCAGGTTGATGCCGACGACGGTCGCCCAGTAGGCCGTCTGATCCCACGGGAGCAGGTAGCCCGTGAAACCCAGGAGCATCCCGGTCACGAGGATCAGCACTCCGGTGATCCAGTTGAGCTCGCGCGGGTGCTTGTAGGCGCCGAAGAGGAACACGCGGCCCATGTGCAGGAACAGGAGGATGATGAAGACGCTCGCCCCCCACTTGTGCATGCCGCGCACGAGCCACCCGAGCGTGAGCTCGTCGGTGATCAGCTCGATCGACCTGTACGCAATCGGCTTGCCGGTGATCGGGTCGATCTCCGACGAGGGCTTGTAGTACATCGCCAGGATCGCGCCGGTCAGTGCCTGGACGATGAAGGCGGTCAGCGCGGCCGAGCCGAGCGTCTGCCCCCAGCTGACGTCGCGCGGGACGTTCCGGAACAGGAACCACTTCGTGCCGCGCACGGCGCCCGTGCGCTCGTCGATCCAGTCGAGAGGCGCCAGGACCGCCATGTCCACCATCGACTGGCGCTCGGACTTCGCGGCACGGCTATCCGGTCACCTGGCTCGGGACGATCGGGTACAGCCACGCCTCGATGCCGTCGACGTGGGTGCCGGGCACCGACCAGGGATAGCGAGAGATCGCCGCGTTCGCGCCCGTCCCCGAGACGTTGCCGACGGCGTACAGCTCACCGAGGACCAGGCGGCCGTTCTTGATCGAGAAGGTGTAGCGATCCATCGACCGGACGGGTGGGCCCGCTTGACGGTTTCCCTCGGCGTCGTACAGGCCGCCGTGACAGGGGCAGCCGAACGACTGGGCGAGCACCGGCCGCAACTCGACGCCACCTTCGACTTCCTGTCTGGCGTCCTCGTCGATCGGGCCGTTCGGCTGGACCGGGCAGCCGAGATGGACGCAGCGGCTGTAGAGGATCGTGAAGCTCGGCTCTCCCGCTTCCGAGGTCCCGTTGTTCCTGATGAACGAGGTCCGTCGGCTGACCTCACCGCGCGCCGGGTCGGTGAGGAACGTCGCGATCACGTACTCACCCTCCGGGAAGTTGTCGATCGGGCCGAGGTCGACCTCCTCCTCCGAGAGGTTCGTGAAGGACGGCAGGACCATGAACCCGAGCACCGGGAGGGTGACGACCGCACCGATGGCCGCCCCCACGCCGAGCGTGGAAGCTTCGAGGAACCGCGATCGCGTGTACGCCGGAAGCGGCGCTGGTGTCGCAGCAGCAGAGTCGCAGTAACGGCGACATCGGCGACGGCACGGCTCTCGGGCTCGATCGCCGGAACCTCCGCCCGCACGTCGCGGCTGACGTCGCGCGCCCACAGGAGCCCGAAGACGACCGCGAGCACGGCACCGATCACGGCGACGATCCAGCTGATCACGAGGCCGAGCAGAAGACACGCGACCCCGATCGCGAAACCGATCGGCCACATGCTCGGGCCGGGGAGGTGCGGGGTGTGGCTTGATTCGCTCAAGGCGGGCCTGGGCTGGATTCAACCATGCCCATGGGATGGGCGCGACTACAACGCGTCGAGCCCGTAGTCCGACCAGCGGCGCGTGACGAGGTCGCGGATCTCGTCCGACATGACGATCTCCTCCGGCCACTCGCGGGCGTCCTCCTCCGGGAGCTTGTGCGTCGCGTCGATGCCGACCTTCCCTCCGTAGAACTGCCGGCCGGGCGCGTGGTCGAGATGGTCGAGCGGGCCCTCGGTGATCAGGATGTCGCGCTTCGGATCGACGTTGGCCGTTACGCGAAAGAAGACGTCCGCGTAGTCGTGCACGTCGACCTGAGCGTCCACGACCACGATCGACTTCGAGAGCGACAACATGCCGAGGCCCCAGAGCGCGTGCATCACCTTCTGGGCGTGTCCGGGGAACGCCTTGCGGATGGAGACGATCACGCAGTTGTGGAACGCGCCCGCGACGGGGAGGTCGTAGTCGACGATCTCGGGCAGGGTCATGCGCACGGCCGGCAGGAAGATCCGCTCGGTCGCCTTGCCGAGCCATGCATCCTCCGCGGGAGGCTTGCCGACCACGATGGAGGCGTAGATGGCGTCGCGCCGCATGGTCATCGCGGAGAGCCTGAAGATCGGGAAGGGCTCCGCGTGCGAGTAGTAGCCCGTGTGGTCGCCGAACGGTCCCTCGATGCCCGTGTCGTCCTTCGAGACGTGCCCCTCGAGGACGATCTCGGCGTTCGCGGGCACCTCCAGGTCGACCGTCTTGCAACGCACGAGTTCGACCGGCTCGCCGCGCAGGAAGCCCGCCAACATGAGCTCGTCGAGGTGCTTGGGGAGCGGAGCGCTGGCCGAGTAGGCCGTGACGGGGTCGAGCCCGATCGCGACCGCGACGGGGATGCGCCCGTCCTCGGCCGCGAGAAGGTCAGCGCGGCCGTCCTTGTGCATCTGCCAGTGCATGAAGGTCGAGCTGCGGTCGATCACCTGCATGCGGTACATGCCGACGTTGCGGCTGCCCGTCTTCGGGTCCTTCGTGATCACCGCAGGCAGCGTGATGAAGGGAGCGGGATCCCCCGGCCAGCAGCGCTGGACTGGCAGCCGCCGCAGGTCGATGTCGTCGCCCTCGAGGAAGACCTCCTGGCACGGTGCCTTCGAGACCGTCTTCGGGAGCGAGTCCGCGACCGACTTCAGCTTGAGGAGTCCTTTGACCTTTTCGCGAAGCCCCTGCGGCGGCTGCATGTCGAGGATGTCGCCGAGCTTCGCGGCGGCCTCGTCGAGCGTCTCGACACCGAGCGCGAGGCACATACGGCGCTCGGTGCCGAACTGGTTGATCAGGAGTGGATGGGACGAGCCCTTCGGCTTCTCGAACAGAAGCGCCGGTCCGGCTGACTTGACGACGCGATCGACGATCTCGGTGATCTCGAGGTCGGGGTCGACCTCGGTGGCGATGCGGTGCAGCTCGCCCTCGCGCTCGAGGAGCGCGATCCACTCGCGCAGATCCTCAGGCGGCTTGGCCATGGCGCGCGCTCAGTCTAGGGACTCCGCGTCCAAACCAATGCTCACACCTCGTCCGCGAGCGCGTACGCGACTGCCTGCTCGAGCGTCATGGCGCGCCCGACGGCGCGTGCCTCCGCGCAGAGGTCGCCCGCGAGTGATCGATCGAGATCATCCGCGAACCGCTCGCGAACTTGGCGGTTCTCCTCGCGGATCGCGAGGCCCCGCGTCTCGAACATGGCCTCGGTCGCTCCCCAGAGCGTCGCGGCGCGACGGACCTCACCTCCCGCTGCGGTAACGGCGGCGATCTCCTCCATCCAGTTCGGGAGATCCTGCTGTGGTGCGTCTTCGCGCGCCTGAACCAGGTTCGCGCGGAGCAGCGATCCTGCGTCGTCGACGTTCCCGGCGAGAAGCGCAAGCAGCGCACGGTAGCGCTGGGCCACCGGCGACCACATCGTCTTGCCGAGGTCAACAAGCAGTTCACCGGCTTCGTCCAGTCGCATCGCGGCAAGCTCGGAGTTCCCGGCCAGGATCGCCGTGTACCCGAGGTGGAGGAGGCTCAGCGCATGGAGCAGCCTCATGTCCTCGTCTCGTGAGATCGCAGCCGCTTCCTCGAACATGCTGCGCGCGCGGTCGAAGTCGCGCAGCTCGATCGGAGCGAAGGCGGCGTTGTAGAGCGCTCTCGCAAGGCTTCCGCGATCGCCGGTGTCGCGTGCGAGCTCGACGCCACCGTTCAGTGCGGCGGCGCCCCCCTCGCTGTCGCCCATGAACAGCCGGGCATGCCCGATGAATCCCAGGCAACGACCGACGCCTTCCAGATCGCCGAGTTCGCGTGAAAGCGCCGCAGCGTCCTCGAGGAGTGCGATCGCAGTCGGCCATTCGAAATGCCATGCAGTGACGCGACCGGCCGCAACCAATGCCTTTGCACGCACTGGCGGCGGGGCGCTGTCGCCTGAAGCCAGCACCTGAGTGAGCCACGCACGCGCTTCACCGTGCTGCGCACGGATCTCCCAGAACGGATAGAGGGCACCAGCGAGGCGGACGGCGAGCTCGTCACCGTGTTCGATTGCCCAACCGAGCGCGACCCGGAAGTTCCCCTCCTCAGCATCCAACTGCCCGAGCCGTGCCCTGTCTTGCCGTACCCACAGCTCCTGCTCGGCGTCCTCTGCGAGCTGCACGAAATGACAGAGATGCTTCTGCCGAAGAGCGTCGGGTGCGCCCGTGTCCTCGAGCCTTTCGCCCGCGTACTCGCGAATCGTCTCGAGCAGCCAGTAACGCCCGTCCGTGAAGCGGAGGAGGCTCTTCTCGACAAGCGACTGCAGGGTATCGAGGTCGGAGTCCGCGACCTCCTCGGCAGCCGCGAGCGTGCAGCCGCCGGCGAACACACTGAGGCGGGCGAAGAGCTGCTGCTCGTCGGGCGAGAGGAGCTCGTAGCTCCACTCGATCGTGGCCCGGAGCGTCAGCTGCCGAGGGTCGGCGTCGCGGCCGCCCTTCAGGAGGTCGAGGCGCTGCGAGAGGCGCTCGAGGATCTGCGAGACCGAGCGCGCTTTCGTACGGGCGGCGGCGAGCTCGACGGCGAGTGGGAGGTTGTCGAGGCGGGCGCACAGCTCGGCGATTTCTTCCGAGGGCTCGAGCTGCGAGCGCTCGCAGAACAGGGCAGTGGCCTCGGGCTCGGCGAGCGGCGGGACAGCGTACTCGACCTCTCCTTGGATCCGCAGGAGCTCGCGCGAGGTGACGAGGAGGGTGAGATTGGGACAGAGGTGCAGGAACGATGCGAGCGTGGGAGCACACTCGACCACCTGCTCGAGGTTGTCGAGCAGCAGGAGCAGCTCACGCTCGCCGATGTGCTCGGCGAGTCCGTCCTTGGCGCCGAGCGTCTGGGAAATTGTCTCGATCGCGAGCGCCGGATCGCGGAGCGAGGCCAGCCCGACCCAGAAGACACCCGCCTTGTACTCGGGCACGACCGAGGACGCAGCCTCGATGGCGAGGCGGGTCTTGCCGGAGCCGCCAGGACCGGTGAGCGTGACGAGGCGAGCGCCCCTCTCGATCCGAGACAGCACTTCGGCGAGCTCGGTCTCTCGTCCGACGAAGGAACTGGCCGGGCGCGGGAGGTTCGTGTTCGAGATCGTCTTGAGCGGCGGGAAGGAGCCTTCTCCGAGCTGGAAGATCGGCACCGCTTGCCCGATGTCCTTCAGCCGGTGCTCGCCGAGATCGGTCAACTCGACGTCGGCGAGCGCCGCGGTCGCGGCCGAGAGGACGACCTGGCCGCCGTGCGAGGTCGCTGCCACACGCGCGGCGAAGTGGACGTCGTCGCCGACGTAACCCTCGTCGGTCAGCAGCGGTGTTCCGGTGTGCACGCCGACACGTACCTGGATCGGCCCCGAGGCAAGGGCGTCGGTCATCTCCGACGCCGCGGACACGGCTCCGGGCGCAGTCGGAAACGAGAAAAAGAACGCATCGCCCTGCGTGTCGACCTCCGCGCCGTCGTGACCGGCGCACACAGCACGGATGACACGGCGGTGCTCGGCAAGTGCGATGGCGTAGTCCTCGGCGCCGAGCTCGTGCAGCAACCGCGTCGAGCCCTCCACGTCGGTGAAGAGGAACGTGACGGTGCCAGAAGGAAGATCGCGCCGCATCGCGGCCCGAATCATGCGGCGCCGACCGTCGCGGGTCTAGTGCCGCTTGCGCGTGAAGCGGTGGTACAGGTCGCCGAAGACCGCCACGCCGACGAACACGAGCCCGACCACGAGCATCGCGAGCACGATGTCGCGGCCTTCCTCGGCGGCTGTCTTGGCGAGGAGCTCGGCGAACGCAGCCAGCATCGACGCCGACTCTATCCCACGAGCCGGGCGTGCGCGTCGAGCGCCGAGTCGACGGCAGCGTCGCCTCGCGCCGCTCGCGCCGCAGCGTCGAGCTGGGTCGCGTCGCCGTCGCGCCGAAGCGCGTTCCGGGCACCTTCGAGCACACCGGAACCGAGCAACGCAGCCGTCGCAGCCCAGGCAGCACCGTCGCCATCGCGCCCTTCGGCGCGCGACTGCGCGCACAGCGAGATCAGCTCGGCGAGGTCGGCCACGGCCGCGACGTCACCCGTCTCGGAGATACGGACGAGCCCGTGCGCGTACAGGTAGTCGCCGAGCAGGAGGGCGGTCTCACCGTCGGTCGCGGCGAACAGGCGCGAGCGCCCGTAGTGGACGAGGTAACCCTCGTAGATCGTCTCGATACCGACCGCATGCGTGTCGCCGGCAAGCGGCGAGAAGACGGCCTCGTGCGACTGCTCGCCCTCGACCTTTAACGCACTCCGCCCAGAGCGGGCTCTCTGCAGCCGCAGCCGCGGTGATGGTGCGGAACACGCCCTGAACCTACCTTCAGCCGCTGGCCGCTCTCGGTGGCTCGATCTCGACCTCCACGGGTAAGTCGGGATCGCCCTCCTCCCAGCGCTCGAGCCGTACGCGCTCGCGGAAGAACTCCCAGATCGCGCGACCGCCCGCCATCGTCGGAAGCGCGATGAGGACGCCTGCGATGCCGTAGAGCTCGCCTCCGGCGAGCAGGCCGAAGATGACGAGCAACGGATGCAGCCGTAGCGCGCTGGCCATCACGTTCGGCACGACCACGTGCCCCTCGACCTGGTAGATGAAGAGGAAGAGGAGCCCGACCCAGACGATGCCCCACGGCGGATCGGCGAAGATCGCGAAGATCGCCGGTGGAACCGCCGAGAGCCACGGGCCGATGTACGGGATCACCTCGATGAAGGCCGTCCACAGGCCGAACAGCAGCGCGTACTGCTCGGCGCCTTCAACGAGGCCCGTCACGCCGAGGATGTACATCCCGACGCCGGCACTCGTGCCGATGACGGTCGAGAGGATCGCCTGACCTTTGAGGTAGCCCCAGAGCGCACCCTCGATCCGCTGTGTGAGTGGCGTCCCGCCGTGGGGCGGGAACCGAGCGTCGATCGAGCGCTCGAGGCGCTCCATGTCGAGGAGCATGTAGATCGAGATGACGACGATCAGGATCAGCGAGAACATCAGCAGGACGAACGAGAACGCGGCGCCCTGGGCGAACTCGATCGCGTCCTGGGCGTACCCCGAGATCTCGCCGGCGCTCAACGAGTCGAGCCACTCGTTCACCTGCTCACGCACCTGGATCTGCTCGAGCCCGTGGTCGTCGAGCCACGCCTGGAGGCGGTCGAGATCGACCTCCGCTGCGGTCAGGCCGCCACCCTCGACCTCGTCGGTGACGTACTCGTCGATCCTGTCTGCGGCGTGGCGAGCCTGGTCGAAGGCCACGACCCCGATCGCGATGAGCAACGCGACCACGACCGCTGCGAAGATCGTGTAGACGACGAAGACCGAGAGTGCGTGCGGCACCTTCAGGCGCGTGAGGTCCCGAACCAGCGGGTTCAGTGTGAACGCGATCACGCCCGCGGTGAGGAAGAGGAAGAGGGCATGCCCGAGGGTGCTCGCGAGCAGGAACGCCAGGACGAGAACGACGGGAAGGACGACGAGCTGGATCCACCGGGGGATCTGAATCGTCGGGCCGGAGCCGGCCATGTTGGGATCGTACAGTCGGTCTCAGCGGTGCTTTCCTCCGCACGACCGCTTGCTACGGTCAGCGCGCATGGCAACTCCGCGCTCACGGCACGCTGCGCGGCTTCGTGCGGACCGGCGTCGCGCGCAGCAACGCGCCAGGCGGTTCGCGCTGCTCGCCGTCGTCGCCGTCCTTGCCGTCGTGACCCTGGGCCTGACGGCGTTCGACAACGAGGGCGGAAGCGCGCAGGTCGTCAGCCGACCCGCTCCGCTCCCCGTGAACTCCGAGCCGCCCGAGCCGCAGGTGCTCGCGACGGTCGGGAACCTGCGTGTGCAGTCACCGGTTGCCCGCGGCGGCGTGACCGCGATCGGCTTCCACGACAACGCCGAGGGCGCGCTCGTACTCAAACCCGTCGGCCCGCAGGCCAACGAGGGGCTCCTCGCGCGCCTCTGGCACCGGATCACGGGGTCGTCGCGGAGCGGACTCACCTGGTACCAGCTCTCCGGCGGCGCCCTCCGGACGTTGGATGTCGGCGCCGTCGCGGGCACCGACGTCTATGCGCCCGTCGACGGCACGGTCGTGGCTATTCGCGACGAGATCGTCTCCGGTCGGAGAGTCGGAGCGGAGATCGAGCTGCGCCCGACCGACGCTCCCTCGCTCGTGCTCGAGATCCAGCACGTCCTGCCCGATCCCGCGCTCACCGTCGGCGCGAACGTGGCGACCGGCTCCTCGAAGCTCGGAACGGTGACCGACATCAGCCGCTTCGAGCGTCAGGCGCTCGCGCGCTACGCGCCGGAGCGCGGCAACAACGTCGCGATTCAGGTGTACCCGTCGGCGACGCTCGGCGTCCCGTAGCGAAGTCCCTCGAGGCGGCTACTCCGCAGCCGCGTCGCGACTAAGCTCCCGCACCTTGCGCATTCTCTTCATCGCCGATGTCGTGGGGGCTCCCGGGAGGAGAGCTCTGTCGGAGCGCCTGAAGACGCTCCGCGCGGAGCTCGAGATCGACGCGTGCGTCGTGAACGGCGAGAACGCCGCGGACGGAATCGGGATCACGCCTCGCCTGGCCGAAGAGCTGCTGGCTTCGGGCGCAGATGCGATCACGCTCGGCAACCACGCCTTCCGACGCACCGAGATCGGGCCGTACCTCGACGGATCGGATCGAGTCGTCCGTCCCGCCAACGTGTCGAGCGGCTCGCCCGGACGGGGTCTTGCCGCCGTGGCGACGACCAACGGCGGGCGACTGGCGGTGATCAACGTCCTCGGCTCGCTCTTCCTCCATCCGGCGACCTCGATGTTCGAGGTCATCGACGACCTCGTCGAGCAGGCGCGGGCGGAGTCGCCCGTGATCCTCGTCGACGTGCATGCCGAGGCGACCAGCGAGAAGGTGGCGCTCGCGCGCTGGCTCGACGGGCGTGTGACGGCGGTCGTCGGCACGCACACGCACGTCCAGACCTCGGACGCAGGGCTCCTGCCACGCGGTACCGCGTACATCACGGACGCGGGCATGACCGGGCCGCACGACTCGGTCATCGGGGTCGAGGCGGACCTCGCGATCCGGCGGATGCGAACCGGGCTGCCCGTCCGCTTCGCGACCGCTCAGGGCGGAGTGCGCATCGAAGGCGCGCTCATCGACTGCGACGCCGCCACCGGCAAGGCGTCGGCGATCGAATCGGTGCGCGTCTCCGTCGCCTGATCGTCCTCCTTGGGGAGCACGAGCCAGAGCAGGACGAACGGCAGCACCCACGGCACGTAGAGGTAGAACCAGTGGGTCAGCGTCACCTGGAACGCGACGAGCACGGCCGCCGTCAGCGCCGCCAGCTCGAGCGGGCCCTTGCGGCGCGGCACGAACGCAACCACCACCGCCAGCGCGACCGCGAGCACGGCCAGGATCGGCTGTAGGAACCCGAGGTCGGGGATACCGCGGGCGTGGTACTGACCCCAGCCCCAGAGCGAGAAGGGCGAATCCCGGCCGACCTGGAAGCCGAACGTCCGCTCCCAGAACGACCGAACGGCATCGGCGAGCGAGGGCTCCAGCAGCAGGATCGCGAACGCCGCGACGGTCGCGAGGGCGAACCCTCCTGCGAAGCGGAGGAGCCGGCGCACGTCGAGAGTCGGGTACGACGCCCAGAGCGGGGCGACGAGCAGAGCGCCGAACTTCGCCCAGCCGGACAGCGCGACCGCTGCTCCACGCGCGGCCGGCGACGTCGCGAGCCAGAAGCCGAAGACGAGGAAGGCGGGCATGATCGCGTCGTTCGTGTTCGCGTTCAGCGCGTATGCCGTGAACGGGTACGCCGACCACGCGAACGCGAGCAGCGCACCGAGTCGGGCTCCGCCGAAGCGCAGGCCGACCAGGAACAGGCCGACGACGGTGAGCAGGTCGAACGCGATGGAGGTGGCGTGCGCCGCGGGCAGCGAGTCCCACTTCCCGCTCCACCCGAAGACTGCGGTGGCGGGGACGTACGACACGTACGAGACCGGGCCGTAGGTGTCGCCCCGCTCGATCGCAGCCTCGCAGCGGCCGTTCGTCTGGATGCGCTCGCGCACCTGCCCCTCGCTGTCCTTCGGCCCACACGGCTCGAGGTCGCCGCGCTGCGGCATGTTCCCGTACGGCGCCTGTCCGTCGAGGATGCGGTCGGCACCCACGACGCCGGCCAACCCGACGTCGATGACCCCGCGCGGCGTCTCGACGTTGAGACCGACCCGAAACCCGAGAAGGAAGACGGCGCTCGCCGCGAGCACCCAGGTCGGCCACATGGAGCGAAGAGGGAGCCCACGTCCTCGCAGGCCGATCCAGAGACCGCGCGCGAGCAGGTAGAGGAGAACCGGGTAGACGAGCGGGACGCTGAGGAAGATCTCGCCGCGGTCGTAGAAGGCGAGCGAGACGGTAAGCCCGAGCAGCGCGAGGAGATCGAGGTTCGCGACCGAGAGCGGGCGTCGGACGTCGGCCAGGCCCAGGAAGAACACGGCGCAGAACGCCAGCCACACGGCGGGCTTCAGCAGCGTCTTCCCGCCGAACGCGCCCTCCCGCCCGCGTGCCATCTGCCACGCGACCTGCGGCCCCGTCCGCACCTCCGTCACGCGGCTGGTCAGGTCTTCCAGTTCGACGTGTGCGATTTGACCGGCTTCACCCGACCAGACCTTGACCACCCACGTGCTCGACTCCGGCCGGAACGTCGCCGCGGTTGACGGGTCGGGTGGGTAGCGGTCGAGCCAGTCGGCGACCTGGGAGTCCGCGAGCGCGGCATTGATAGCGCGGTCTTCGCTGAGACGCGCTTGTTTCGGCTCGACCGCGCTCGCCGTGGACGGAAGCGCGAGCGCAACGGCCGCGAGGCCGGCGAGAGCAGTCGGAGCTAGCGTCGAGGCCCGAACGACCAGAGCTTATTGCCGACGAAGTTCACCGGCGTAACGAGCACGATCGCGATCGCCTGGGCGACGACTTCGGACAACCCTGCCTGCACGAGCACATGGAGCACGACGAGGTTCGCGACGAGCGCGAGCGAGGAGACGACGAGGAACCGCGCTCCCTGGTAAGCGACGCTGCCCCGCTGCTCGCGGAACGTCCAGACGCGGTTCCACGTGTAGTTGTTGGTGACCGCGACGAGGAACGAGCCGATTGCGGCCGGGATGTAGTGGATCCCGACGAAGAGCAGGAGGAACGAGAAGACCCAGAGGTTCACCGCGTAGCCGCTGGCGCCGACGAGGCAGAACTTGACGAGCTGCTCCCAGTTCGAGCGCTTGCGCAGGCCCGCGCGCACTCGCGCAGGCGAATACTCGGAAATGTGCGCAGGCGAAGTGCTCACGGCCGTCGCAGGGTAGTCGGAAACCGGATCGTCACCGCCCCCCGTACGGTCAGTCATGCCCAAACCCTTCGTCGCCGACGAGCGGGACGAATCGGCACGGCACGGAGAGCCGCTCGACGGGGCCATCCTCCGTCCGCACGACGAGCACGAGATCCTGGCCCCAGCGCGAGCCCCGGGGCACGACGAGCCGACCGCCCGGCGCCAGCTGGTCGTACAGCGGCTCGGGGATGCTCGGCGCCGCCGCTGCGACGGCGATGGCGTCGAACGGAGCCCGGTCGGGCACGCCGAGCGACCCGTCACCGACCCGCACGTCGACGTCTGGATACCCAGCGGCGGCGAGCGCCTCACGAGCCGACTCCGCCAGCTCCGGGACGCGTTCGATCGTGACGACCTCTCGGGCGAGCTCTGCCAGCACCGCCGCCTGGTAGCCCGACCCCGTGCCGACGTCGAGCACGCGATCGTCCTCGCCGACGCCGAGGAGCGAGCAGATGGTGGCGACCATGAACGGCTGCGAGATCGTCTGGCCGCGGCCGATGGGAAGAGCCGCGTCGGCGTACGCGTGCTCGCGAACGCTCTCCGGAACGAAGAGGTCGCGGGGAACGCGCGCCATCGCGTCGAGCACGCGCACGTCCGCGATCCCGCGGCGGCGAAGCTGACGCTCGACCATGTCGGCGCGCGCTTCGCCCGCGTCGACGAGCGATCTCACTTCGCGAGCGTTCGCAGGCCCGCGAAGCGGGCCGCCTGCTTGCCGCGCATGCGCGTGGCGAGCAGTGGAAGCGCGACCGCCACGACGTACCCCGCGAGCGGAATCAACGCGATCAGGCAGACGAGAACGCCGACCGCTCCCACGTACGCGCCCGTCCCGAAGCGGGTCGCGCCCCGCCGAAGAGCGCCGCTGACGACGACGGCAGCGGAGAGAGCCCCGAGAACGCCGCCGATGATGCCGGCGATCGTCTCGGCGGTCCCGCCGATCAGCAGTCCGATCGCGCCGCCGAGGACGCCGCCGACGATCGCCGCCGCTCCGATCCCGAGGATGTTGGAGCCGAGCACCCCGGCGATCGCGGCCGAGAGGCCGAGACCGAGCCCGAGGCAGAGCCCGATCGTGTACCAGCTGCCCACCGGGCAAGTGTAGTCCCGAGCAGGTGAAACCGAACCCGGTCGCCTCTCGTAGTGCTAGCCGAGAGCCATCGAAGAGAGGGGGCAGAAGCATGCGCAAACGCACGGGGCTCACGACTGTGGCACTGGTCGTCGGAGGGCTGGCGGTACTCGCCATCGGCTCGTACGCGACGGCGGACAGCGGGAAGAAGAACGTCAGCACAGGGCCCATGACCGGCTATCTCGAGGGCGCGCCCGGAGGGCCCGTCTCGAGCTCGGCAACCGGTTCGTTCGAGGCCACGATCGACGATGCGGCAAGGACGATCCACTTCGAGCTCACGTACTCCGGCCTTCAAGACCAGGTCAGGCAGGCGCACATCCACTTCGGTCAACGCAGCGTCAACGGCGGAATCTCGCTCTGGTTGTGCGAGACCGCCCTGAATCCGCGCCCCGTGGGCTCTCCGGACGTCCCGGACTGCCCGCAATCGGGAACCGTGGAGTTCACTCTCGGCGCGAGCCACGTGGTCGGCCCGGCCGGACAGGGAATCGCCGCAGGTGAGTTCGACGAGGTCGTGGCTGCGATTCGCGCTGGACGCGCATACGCGAACGTCCACTCGTCCCTGTTCCTGGGCGGCGAGGTCCGCGGACAGATCAACGACGACAACCAGCGCGACGACTAGCTAGGGGGGGTTGCACCCGGCGGGCGCTCAGCCCGCCGGGTTGCCCTCGATCCGCGCGATCACATCGAGCCCGAACGCCGCTGCGCGCGCGCCGTCGACGACGCGGTGGTCAAAGGTGATCGCAACGGTGCCGGTCTTGCGAATGGCGACGGCGTCGTCTCGCACGACCGCTCTCGGCGCCACTCGGCCGACGCTCAGGATCGCGACCTCCGGATGGTTCACGATCGGCGTCTGGAAGAGACCGGCGAGCTTGCCGGCGCTCGTCACGGTGAACGTCGAGCCGCGTAGCTCGTCGGGGAGCAACGATCCCGATCTGGCACCGTCCGCGAGTCGCGCGATCTCCTCGTGCACGTCCTCGACGCTCTTCGTGTCGACGCCGCGGACGACCGGGACGACGAGGCCGTCCTCGGTCTGCATCGCGACGCCGATGTCGTAGCGGTCGAGGTACAGGATCGCGTCGCCGTCGAGGCGCGCGTTCAGCTCGGGGAACTCCTGCAAGCGCCGCACGGCACGCCTTGACCACGGTTGCGAGAAGCCGCTCCAGCGGCACGGCCTCGAAGTCGCACTCCTCGACCCAGGTGACCGGCAGGACCTCGCGGTGAGCACGCGTCATGTGCTCGGCGATGATCGCGGCGCACGCCGCGCAGCGGTTCGCGCCGCCCTCTCCGCTCGGTGGCCGCCGCCGACGAGCGCACGTCCTCCTCCGTGATCCGCCCTCCGGGGCCGGTCCCGGCCATGGCCGGCACGTCGACGGAGAGCTCGGCCGCGATCCGACGCACCACGGGTGTCGCCTGAACGCGTTGCGTGGCGCGCATCCGCCGCGCTGACCGCCTGCCCGTTCGCCGGCTTTGGCTTCGGCGGCACGACGCCTCGCCCGGCTCGCCGATGACGACGAGCACGGCGCCGACGGGCGCGACATCGCCCTCTGCGACGACGATGCGGAGCACCGTGCCGGCGTACGGCGACGGGACCTCGACCGTCGCCTTGTCGGTCTGGATCTCGACGAGCGGGTCGTCCTCCGCGATCTCCTGCCCCTCCGTCACGAGCCACCGTGCGACCTCTCCCTCGGTCAGGCCCTCGCCGAGGTCCGGGAGCTTGAACTCGCTCGCCATCGCTACGTGTGCTTCTCCTGGACCGGGCGCCTCCGCTCCCGCCAGCGTCGCCCGCGGTCGACCAGCATCGCGAAGGCTGCAAGTGCGATGAGCAGAGGCGGCGCCAGGAACGCGACCGCCGACGCGTAGTGCACCGACGTGCAGTTGGTGTCGCAGGTCGCGAACCCGTCGGCATCGTGAGTCCCCGTCGCGAGAGCGGCGAACACGAGGGCCCAGGCGCGCAGCGGCGAGGACGAAGAGCACGATCGCCGCCAGCACGAGCCGGCCGCGCATCCACGCCAGCGCAAGCGCCCCGCACGTCAGCGCGAAGAGCCCGACCACGACGACCTGAACGACCCAGGTGGACACGTCAGCTCATTGTCGTGGAGCGGATGGCGCCGTGGGGGAGGACTGCGTGCACGCCCTTGCGCGCCGTTCACGAGCTGCGTGACTCGCAGGTCGGCGACGACACTCGCGAAGGCAAGGGCCTCGCGCCGCTCGAGACCGAGCTCGCGGCCCATGAGCTCGAGGAGCGCATCGATCGCGATCGCCGCGGCCTCGTCGAGATCCTCGTCGAACCCGAACGTGAGCCACGCTTCCGGTGTCCAGGCGATCGGCGTCGTCAGCGCCAGATCGTCGCGAACCGAGATCGTGAGCCGTGCTCGCTCGACGGGGGCCTCGATTGCGAGCTGCGAGATCTCGCCGTCACCCTGCGCCGCGTGACCGTCGCCGGCCGACAGAAGTGCGCCGTCGACGGCGATCGGCAGGAAGAGGGTCGTACCGGCGACGAGCTCCTTGCAGTCGATGTTGCCGCCGGAGGGTCGCGGCGGCGCGGTCGAGTGGAAGCCCGGGTCGGCGGGCGGCATGCCGATCACCCCGAGGAACGGTCGGATCGCGACCTCCCTGCCGGCGTCGTCGGCCGCCGTGCCTTCGTCGGCGTCGA
Organism: uncultured Gaiellaceae bacterium; assembly: GCA_963802865.1. GTDB lineage: Bacteria > Actinomycetota > Thermoleophilia > Gaiellales > Gaiellaceae > GMQP-bins7. The sequence goes on along the minus strand of CAWDKB010000013.1, from coordinate 44,667 downwards.
GCGTCCACTTGAGCGTGGCCGTATCTCCGTCGTGTACGCCGAGCCGCTCGTTGAGCGGCGTGTGCCAGCCGCCGGCGGACGTGAAACCCCAGCCTCCGATGCGCACCTCGTCGATCCGCACCTCGAGCGTCTCGCCCGCCTGGGCGCCCCGCACCGCGACTGGGCCAACCAGCGCGTGTCCTGCGTCGAGCTTCTCGTCGCGCGGCTCGAACTTCGTGCCCGGCTCGACGTTCCAGCCCGAGTCGAGGCACGCGAACGCGACCGAGTCGCCGGAGTCGATCGTCAGGATCGGCTCGAGATCGCGGGAGAAGTGGCCGTGGAGCGTGCGCCGCTCGAGCGGAATCTCGTGCTGGGCCAACGTCTACGCGGCGAGCACGCGCCGGGCCGCATCGACCACGCGTTCGACCGACGGCATGTACGCGTCCTCGATCTGCCAGTACGGGTACGGCACGTCGTAGCCCGTGACGCGGATCACCGGCCCGCGGAGGTCGAAGATCGCCTTCTCCGCGAGCACGGCCGCGACCTCGGCGGCAAACCCGCACACGCGCGGGGCCTCCTGCACGACCACGACGCGTCCCGTCCGGGCGACGGACGAAAGCAAAGACTCCTCGTCGAGTGGCTTGAGCGAGCGGAGGTCGAGAACCTCGCACGACGCCTCGCCCTCGAGCGCCTCCGCAGCGCGCTCGACCAGCGGGACCATCGCGCCGTACGCGACGAGCGTGAGGTCGGAGCCCTCTCTCGCGATGCGCGCCTTCCCGAGTGGCACCACGTGCTCGCCGTCCGGCACGTCCTCCTTCGATGTGCGGTAGTGGAGCTTGGGCTCGAGGATGACGACCGGATCGGGATCGCGGATTGCCGCCGCGAGCAGGCCTTTCGCGTCCGCGGGAGTCGACGGGATCGCGACCTTCACGCCGGGTGTGTGCACGTAGTAGGTCTCGGGCGAGTCGTCGTGGAGCTCCGGCGCGCGCACACCGCCCCCGTACGGCATCCGGATCGTGAGCGGGAACTCCATCGTGCCCCTCGTGCGCCAGCGATAGCGGCCGACATGGTTGATGAGCTGGTCGAGCGCCGGGTAGCTGAACGCGTCGTACTGCATCTCGCAGACCGGCCGCCAACCGGCCATGCACAGACCTACGGCGGTGCCGAGGATCCCCGCCTCCGCGAGCGGCGTGTCGATGCACCTGTCCGCGCCAAAACGCTCGCGCAGGCCGGCCGTCGCCCGAAAGACACCGCCCAGCCTGCTGACGTCCTCGCCCATCACGAGCACGTCCGCGTCGCGCTCCATCTCGACATGCAGCGCGTCGTTCACCGCCTCCACGAGCAGGAGCTCAGCCATCGAGAACCCTCCGCAGCTCCTCGAGGTCGTCGCTCAGCGACGGCGGTGGATCGGCGTAGGCGTGCTCGAAGACGAGGGAGATGTCCGCCGCCGGCTCGGCCTCGGCCTCGGCGATCCCGGCACGCATGCGCTCGAGCGCGTCGGCCCTCGTCTCCACGATCGCGTCCTCGGTCAGCACTCCGAGGCGGAGCAGATACCGCTCGTAGCGCCCCACGCATTCCTTCTCCCGCTCCTCGGCGACGCGCTCCTCGTCGATGTAGATCGATGGGTCGTCGGCAGTCGCATGCGGGGCGACCCGGTACGTGACCGCCTCGATGAACGTGGGCCCGTCACCGCTGCGCGCACGGTCGACGGCCTCCCGCGTCGCCTCGTAAACGGCGAGGACGTCACCGCCGTCGACGCGGATCCCGGGCATCCCGTAGCCGATCGCCTTGTCGGCGAGAGTCGGTGCGGCGGTCTGCTCCTCGACCGGGGTGGAGATCGCCCAGTGGTTGTTGTTGCAGAAGAGGATGACGGGCGCCTTCATCACCCCGGCGAATGTCGCGCCCTCGTGGAACGACCCCTCCGACGTCGCGCCGTCTCCGAAGTGCGCGATCGCGACGCAGTCGTGGCCCTTGAGCCGAGATCCCCACGCGAACCCCACCGCGTGCGGCACATGGGTCGCGATCGGCACGCAGATGGACGCGACGCGGTACTCCGCCGGGTTCCACCAGCCCGCCGGATGGCCACGCCACCAGTGGAGGACGGTCGAGATCGGTATCCCGCGCAGGAGCCCGATCGCCGAGAAGCGGTAGGCCGGGAAGATCCAGTCACGCTCCTCGAGAGCGAACGTCGAGCCGACTTGCATCGCCTCGTGGTCCCAGAAGATCGCATACGTGCCGATCCGGCCCTGGCGGTGGTAGATCACCGAGCGCTCGTCGTACGTTCGCAGCAGGACGAGGTTGCGGTAGAGCGCGAGCAGATCGTCCGTGCCGAGCCCCTCGACCTCGCCGTCCGGAATCGCCTCGCCGTCGCCGATGACGCGGCGCAGGTCTCCTTCGGCAGGGAGCACGCGGCTCATCGCGGCGGACAGTCTACGCCGGACCTCTCCGCAATCAGGCGGTGGTCTCCGCTAGCGAAGCGCGATCGCCTTCGCGAGCACGGGGTCGCGCCCGGCGAAGTGATCGGCGGCAGTGATCTGCACCGGCACGTCCGGCGGAATGGCGGTGCGCTCGTCGGGGCGTCCCAGCACCTCGACGTACTGCGGCGGAACGTGCACGGTCCAGCCGAGGTTCTCGAGCGTGACGTCCATCGCGTCCCCGTAGTTGTGCGGGCTGCCGCCGGCGGCTTCGCCCACGATTCGTGCACGTGTGAACGCGTCGACCTCGGCGACGAAGTTGCCTCCCGCGGAGAAGGTGACCCGCCCCGTGAGCAGGACGAGCTTCCCGGGTCGGTTGACCGCGCGGCTGGCGAGCGCGCTGACAAGCCATCCATAAGACGTGTTGTCGCCGCCGCCGTTCAGCCGGACGTCGACGACGACGCGCTTGACCTTCGGCTTCCGGGCCCGGGTGAGCAGGGCCTCGGCGAACCGTCCCGTCGGCTCCGTGGCATGTGAGTAGGCCGCGTACAGGACACGGCCTTTCGCGAGCTTCGCGAACCACTGCGACCTGTGCTGATTCCGGAGCCAGAGTGGAGTCGCGACACCCGGCGGCGCCGGCGGCGCCCAGACGTCGTCGATGAGGTCCCAGTACGCCGGGCCGGCGAGCGTCGACAGCGTCGCGTCGAAGCGTTCGCCGTTCGCGCGCTCCAAGGTCAGCCGCCCGCGCACAGCGGAAGCGGCGATGCCGAGCCCGTGGAGGATCTCCCCGGTGATCATGAACTCGGGCAGCCTCAAGATCAGGCTCGACTCGTTGTCGCGCGTCACGAGCGGGCGTACGAGGGCTGCTACGTCGTCGACGGGCTTCCCCTCGATCGCAACAAGTCTCGTCCCGACGAGCTCGGGCCGTTCCGGAGACTTGACGACGTACATCCCCTCCGGGAATGCCCAGATGCGGACGGGAAGCAGGTGCAGTGGCCGCGCGTGGTTCATGAGCGGGAACAGGCCCATGTGGCCGTCGCGCTCTCCCGTCATCGCCACGATTCGGAGCACCTCGACGAGCAGCTCGTCCCGCTCGAGCTCGGGAAGGCGGACCAGGAGCCGGTCGACCGCGCCGCGGAAGTCCTCGCGGGACGCGGAGTGGAACAGGTCCGGGTGGATGCGCTCCATCTCCGCGGCGAGCTTGCGCACGTCGGCCGCCGCCCCTGGATCGGCCGCACGCTGGGCGGAGCTCGACGTGCAGGCGACGCCGAGGACGACCACGGCGAGGGCGGAGACGAGCCCGGCCCTCACGGCGCGTTCTCCAGCTCGTCGAGCACCCAGTCGGCCCAGGCGAGCGTCTGCTCCGCGCGCTCGATGCCGAGCCGGAGCAGGAAGTAATGGAAGAAGTCGTTGCCGGAGCGAAGGTTCGTCGCCTCGATCGCACGCAGCTCCTCGAGCCGCGCCTCGGCCTCGCTTCGGAACAGCTCGACGTGCCCGATCAGGACCTCTGGTGATGTCAGACCCCCGACGAAGAGCTTCAGGAGGAACGCGTCGCCGGCGTCCGGCTCGGGGCTCTCGAGCCAGGAATCGAGCGCGGCGCGGCCATCGCCGGTGATGCGGTACAGCTGCTTGTCGGGGCGGGCCGACTGGACGACGGCGCGACTTTCCGCAAGTCCGTCGCGGGCGAGCCGCGGAAGGACGGCGTACAGCTGGCTCTTCGCAGGCGCCCAGACCTGCCCGATCGCCTTGCCGCTCTGCTTCAGCAGGTCGTAACCCGACTGCTCGCCATTCAGCGCGAGGAGGGCGAGTACCGCGGCCTCGGTGGTGGTCAGCAGCCGCGTCGCGAGCGCTGCTCGATTCATATTCCGGAGTGTACTAGTCCGTTACGGACTATACAAGCACCGTGACCGCGTCGCGCTCCGCCTCGTACACCGCCTCGGATACGTCGCCCGCGTCCTCGCCGTCGATCTGGAGCGGGAGCGGGCGATCGCAGCGAACGACGATGCGGTCGAGATCGCGGGCCGAAAGGGCCCTGCTCGTCCTTGAGCCCCTTCCCGCGAACACCGTGGAGCAGGAGGCGAGGAAGGTCGAGCGCGTTCAGGGTCACCGGCGCGAAGAACGCGAGACCCTCGTCGAAGTCGGCTCCGGGCACGAGATCGAGCGCGAGGGCGCCTGCGTACGTGTACGGGAGTGCAATTCGCGACGAGGACGAACGCGGCGCGTCCGCTGCCCCTCGATCTCGACCTGCTCCTCGAAGCGCCCGTGGCGCTCCCTGAGCGTCGCGGCGGCGACCTTCATGAAGGCGACGTCGCCCGGACGACGCCCGGCGGGGCTCCGCCCGAGCTCGTCCACCTTGCGAACGAGCTCCGCGTCGAAGCCGAGCCCGGCGTTGAACCCGAAGCGCCGGCCGTTCACCCGGCCGAGCCCGATCCGGCGCGTTCTGCCCTGCACGACCCGCTCGGCGGCTCGCACCGGGTTACGCGGAAGGCCGAGCGCGCGGGGGAGGACGCTGGTCCCTCCACCGGGCAGGAAGCCGAGCGGCACGTCGACCTCGACACCGTTCAGCACCTCGTTGTACGTGCCGTCGCCGCCGAGGACGTAGATCGCCTCGACGTCGCGGGCAGCACTCGCGATCGCAGTCGCCTCGCCGGCGGCCGTGGTCAGCTTCGTCTCCGTGCCGGCAGGCAGTGCGGCGTGCACGGCAGCGAGCCGGTGCTCGTCGACGCCGGACGCGAACGGATTGACGATCAACAGGCGACGAATCGGCACACCCCACGTGTCTGGCACCCGAACGTCAAGAGAGTGCGCCAAGTCGTCCACAGTCACCGGGGCGTCGCATATCCGCGGACTCCGTCCACGAGGATCGCGGTGAACCGATCCGCGAGCTCGTCGGTCTCTCGCCCGGGCTCGAGCCACGTGTATGCCCAGTTGGCGGCCGAGAGCAACAGCAGCGTCGCCGCGCCCGCGTCGAGGTCCGTGCGCAGATCGCCCGCCTCGACTCCCTCGCGGAAGAGCGCTCGCCAGCGCTCCTCGTACCGGCGCCGTTCCGCCGTGATCTCGTCGCGGAACTCTGCCTCGAGATAGCGCCACTCGCGCGTGAACACCGTCGCCACGTCGAGCTGCTCGGAGACGACACGCAGATGGCCCCGGAGCGCCACCCGCACCCGTTCGATCGCGGACGCGTCCTCCGGCACCTCGTCCAGCGCGGCGTGGAATGCGCGCGCGCCCTCCCGCATGGTCTCGAAGAGGAGCTGCTGCTTCGACCCGGTCAGCGAGTAGAGCGATCCCTTCTGCACGCCGAGCGCCTGGGCGAGCGCGTCCATCGACGTTCCGTGGAAACCGCGCTCGGCGAAGAGGCGCGCAGCCTCCCGGGTCAGCTCCTCCCGCCTCGTAGCCATTACACTCGATGCTAACGACCGTTCGGTAGGGAGGCCACGATCGTGGACACGAAAACACAGGAGTTCCTCGAGTACGTGCAGTCGGGCGGGCAGGTCGAGACGACCGACTGGATGCCCGACGAGTACCGCGCCAAGCTCGTCAAGTTCATCGAGATGCACGGCAACTCGGAGCTGATGGGCGTGCTCCCGGAGCGCGACTGGATCCTCCGCGCGCCCACGCTGCAGCGGAAGCTCGCGCTCACCGCGAAGATCCAGGACGAGGTCGGCCACGCCCAGCTGATCTACCGCGTCGTCGAGGACCTCGGGAAGCCTCGCAGCGCCTGTCTCGACGATCTCGTCTCCGGCAAGTCGAAGTTCCACAATGTCTTCCACTACCCGACCAAGACCTGGGGCGACGTCGGCGTCATCGCGTGGCTCGTCGACGCGGCGGCGATCGTCTCGCAGAAGGCGCTCCTCAAGTGCTCGTATGCGCCGTACGCGCGGATCATGAAGAAGATCTGCTGGGAGGAGTCCTTCCACATCCTTCACGGCCGCGACGTCATCCTCACCATGGTCACGGGCACCCCCGAGCAGTTCGAGCTCGTCCAGGAGGCGCTCGTCCGCTGGTGGGCGCCCCTGATGCAGTTCCACGGCAACCCGATCCCCGCCGACGAGGACCCGATGTTCGTGTGGCGGATCAAGAGCCAGGCGAACGAGGACGCACGGCAGCAGTTCCTCGACGGCTACGTGCCGCAGATCCGCGAGCTCGGCCTCGAGATCCCGGATCCCGCGCTGCGCAAGGACGAGGAGACCGGCACGTGGCTCTACACCGAGCCCGACTGGGAGCAGCTCCGGGCCGTCGTCACCGGGCACGGGCCCGCCTCGCAGGAGCGGCTCGCGTTCCGTCGCCTCTCGCGCGAGGACGTGAGCTGGGTCGAGCGGGTGGTGCTCGCGGAGGCCGCATAGCGGTGGTCTACGAGGTCTTCCGGCAAGAGCGGAAGGGTCAGCCGTTCCAGCACGCCGGCTCGGTCACGGCGCCGGACGAGCAGTTCGCCGAGATCTATGCGCGCGAGCAGTACGGCCGGCGCCAGGAGTCGGTCGCGCTGTGGCTCGTTCCGCGCGAGGCGGTGACCGAGATCGACGAGTTCCTCGACGAGTTCGAGATGAAGTACCGCCGCGTCGACGGCTACTCGATCAAAGCCCGACTGCACGAGGCCCGTGAGCGCGCCGGCACGCTGGACATGGCGCCGGGCGCCGGCGACGCAGCGTGAGCAAGCGCACCGACCTCTTGCTCTCCCTCGCAGACGACGAGCTCATCCTCGGGTGGCGGAACTCGGAGTGGACCGGGATCGCGCCTTTCCTCGAGGAGGACGTCGCCTTCTCGTCGATCGCCCAGAACGAGATCGGGCACGCGCGGGCGCTGTACGAGCTCGCGGCGGCCGAGCTCGGGACCACCGCGGATGCGCTCGCTTTCGACCGCAAGCCGGAGGAGTACCGCTCCGCGCCCCTCGTCGAGCTGCGCAAGCTCGAGTGGGCACGGACGATCGCGCGCCACTGGCTGTACGAGACCGCCGACGAGATCCGCCTCGCGGCGCTCAAGTCCTCCGACGACGCCGAGATCGCGGGCGTCGCGGCAAAGATCGACCGCGAGGAGGCGTACCACCGCATGCACGCCGAGATGTGGATCGACCGGCTGCGAGCAACGGACGAGGGACGGACGCGGCTCGACGAGGCCGTCGACGAGCTGTGGCCGTACGCGCTGGGCGTACTCGACGACGAGCTGAGGCCGGAGCTCCGCTCGCGCGTGGAGTCTCGCCTCGAGCGCGCGCTTTCCGACGTCGAGGCCGTTCCGCGTGGGGTCCACGAAGCCGAGCTCGCCGAGCTGTGGGAGGAGATGACGTCGGTGCGGCGCTCCGCCCCACCGGGGGCGCAGTGGTGACCGTCGACGACGTCTGGGCGGCGCTCGCCGAGATCCCCGACCCGGAGATCCCCGTCATCTCGCTGGTCGACCTCGGCGTGGTCAAGGACATCGTGGTCGAGAACGGAACCGTGCACGTGGACTTCACGCCGACCTTCATGGGGTGCCCGGCGCTCGAGGTGATGCAACGCGCGATGGAGACGACGATCGCCGAGCTCGGAGCCGAGCCCGACGTCCGAGTTCGACTGGACGACTCGTGGTCGACCGACGACATCACGGCAGAGGGCCGCGAGAAGCTGCGCATCGCGGGATTCGCTCCTCCTGCGCCGCGCGCCCCCGGCAAGCTCGAGCTCGTGCAGCTCCAGCGCGGCTTCCGCTGCCCGTACTGCGGGTCGACGAGCACGAAGCTCGAGAACCTCTTCGGTCCCACCCCGTGCCGCTCGATTCGCTACTGCGACGACTGCCGACAGCCGTTCGAGCAGTTCAAGACGATCTGACTAGAGTGTCCTCCGTGCGGGTCGAGATCCTCTACTGCCCCACCTGAAGCGGCTACGACACACGGGCTGCGAGTCTCGCAGCCGAGCTCACGAGGTTCGACATCGAGGCGACCGCGATACCAGGTGCGAAGTCGCAGTTCGACGTGCTGGCCGACGACGAGCTCGTGTACTCGAAGCAGTCGGTGGGTCGCTTCCCCGAGGACGGCGAGATCGTGCGGTTGCTGCGGCCCGAGTCGTAGCTTCGGGCTGTCCGGCTAGTCGTCCTCCTCGTCCTTCTCGCGCCTTCCCTTGGCCTTGCCGTTGCCCCGACCCTCGCCGTCCCGGTCGGAAGCACAGCGGCTCTCCCATTCGTTGCGCAGGTCGTCGATCGCGTCCCGCTGACCCTGAATTCGCTCCGAGCGGTCGAGGAGGCCGACGACGCCGTCACAGCGGCCGACGGCGAAGCGGGCGAACGCGAGGTTGTAGCTCGCGTAGGCCTCGGTGATCGAGTTCGACCCGTTCAGCGCGACGACGGCTTCCCGCAGTATCGGTAGCGCGCCGGCGAAGTCGCCCGCCTGCACGAGCGCGAACCCCTCGTCGTTCAGCGCCGCACCGTCGACCGCGGGCTCGGCGGTCGTCGTGTCAATGGCCGTGGTCGCGGTCCTGATCGGAGCGCTCGAAGCCTGAGCGAGACTCCGAGTCGGATCCTGGCCGGGATCGTCGTCCGCCCCGATCAGGACCGCAAGCGCGAAGCCGGCCGCGAGAACGCCGCTGGCCACCAGCGCGACCACAGCGCCCGACAGGCGCCTCGACCTGCGATGAACGGTGCGGCGCGTCGGCGCGTCCGAACCCCCGACGAGCGCGGGCGGGACCTGCCCGCGTTCGTCCTCGAACGAATCTCGGAGCTCCGCGACGAGCTCCCGCGCGGTTGGCGGCCGCGAGTCGGGGTCCTTTGCGAGGGCTCGGCGGAGCACGTCGTCCACTCGCGGCGGGAGGGCGGGGTCGAACGACGTCGCGGTCGGCACGTCGGCGTTGAGGTGCGCGAACGCCTCCGTCGTCGGCGTGTCGGCGGCGAACGGCCTGCGCCCGGTGAGCAACTCGAACGCGACGACGCCGAGCGAGTAGCGGTCGCTGGCAGGCGTAGCCGACTCGCCCCGCGCCTGCTCCGGCGAGAGGTAGCCCGCTGTCCCGAGGACCGTCCCCGGAAGCGTCAGGGTGTCGAGACCGCTCGCCGACGCGATGCCGAAGTCGGAGACGTGCACGTTGTCCTCCCCGTCGAGCAGGAGGTTCGCGGGCTTCACGTCACGATGGACGATGCCGCTCGCGTGTGCGCGATCGAGCGCGTCGGCGGTCTGCTCGAGCCAGTCGAGCGCCTGCTCTCGCGGAACGCGACCGCCCTCACGGAGGCGATCGAGCACCGAGCCACCGTCGAGGTACTCCATGACGATCAAGGGCCTTCCGTGGTGCTCGCCGACGTCGAAGACGGTGACGATGTTGCGGTTGCTCGAGAGTCGGGCGGCGGCGTGCGCCTCCCGCTGGAAGCGAGCGCGGGCCTCGGGCTCCTCGGTGTACCGCTCCGACAGCAACTTGACGGCGACCGGCCGCTCGAGAGCGGTGTCGGTCGCCCTGTAGACCTCGCCCATCCCGCCACGAGCGAGCAGGGCCGGCGAGGCGTATCTCCCCGGGAGCACGTCGCTGGCGATACGACAGTTGTACCCGCGCGCGCCCGCGGCAACACCTCGCCGCCCGAGTCAGCGGAGCAGGAAGCCGTCTCCGAGCGGGTCGTCCGGGTCGAGTGTGAAGACGTGCTCGCCCGTGCGGAACGCGCTGCCCTCGACCTCGGTGACGACCGCAGGGAGTCCGGCGACCTCGGTGTCGCGCACGACGCGCCCGCGGAACTCGGTCCCGACGATGCTCAGGTGCCTGAGCTCCGCACCCCGCTCGAGGCGACCTGCCCGATCGAGCAGCGCGAGCCGGGCCGACGTCCCGCTGCCGCACGGCGAGCGGTCGACCTCGCCATCGGCGAACACGGTGACGTTCCGTTGCGTCAGCGGATCCTCGCCCTCCTCCTGCCAGAAGACGACCCCGTAGACGTCCCGAAGCTCCGGCTCGAGCGGATGGACGACGTCTTGCCACGCCTCGAGCTCCCGCTTCAGACGGCGACCGAGCTCGATCAGGCGAGGCAGCTCGTCGGACGCCACGCGCTCCTCGAGCGAGGCATAGAACGCTCCTCCGAACGCGACGTCCACGACGTGCTCGTCGAGTTCGACGCCCTCGGCCCAGACGAACGAGGGCACGTTCCGAAAGCGCACGGAACGGACGCGGCCGTCGACGACCTGCGCCCAGGTCTCGATGCGACCGGAGGGCACGTCGACGACGACGTGGTTCTCGCCTTCGGTCTTCTCGACGATGCCTTCGTCGAGCGCCCAGGTGACGAGCGCGATCGTTCCATGGCCGCAGGCCGTCGAGTACCCGGCGTTGTGGAAGAAGACGACGCCGAGGTCGGCGCTCCGTCGTCGTTCGGCTCGACGACGAAGCAGCCGTACATGTCCGCATGTCCGCGCGGCTCGTTGACGAGGAGGCGGCGCACGTGGTCGAGGCGGTCGTGCGCGTCGCGGCGCTTGTCGAGAATCGTCGCACCCTGGAGCTCGTCGGCGCCCGAGGTGACGATCCGGAAGGGCTCGCCGGCCGTGTGGTAGTCGACCGCCGTGACTCTCATCGCCGGGGCAGCCCGCACGCGTAGCCGAGGGCGATCTGGGCGGGCGTCCCCTCGAGGCCCAGGAGCGAGCGCATCCGCTCGTCGAGCAACCCGCCGATCTCGCAGCCTGACAACCGCTCCCGGACGAGCCGAAGCGCGAGATTCTGCGCCGCGTGGCCGACTTCGATGAGCGCGAAGCGACCTCCCCGCTCGCCGTACTTCGCCGTCGTCCGCTCGGGAAGGAGGACGAACACGACGACGACGTGGGGCACGCCGACCGCGTCCTGGAGGTTCACGATCTCGCGACACTCCTCCCACGGGGGACTGTCGGCGACGGGCGTGAGCGCGTGCTCGTGCGGCTCGTAGTGAACGACCTTGCCGCGGAGCGGGCCGGCGACGTTCGGGAGGAGCGCGAAGATCTCCAAGGGGTAGCACGCGCCCGCAGAAGGGAAGGCTCGCGACCCGTCGCGGGCCGCACCGAATGCCGAGAAGATCGGACCGAGTCGCCGATGGGACAGCGGCCGATCCGCGAACGCGGATGCACTGCGGCGTGCGTCCGCCAGCCAGCTGAGCTCGTCGCGGCGACGCCCGAGCGGCACGTGAGCGGCGGGATAGATCAGCTCGTCGCGCTCTCGTCCCGTGGCCGCGTGCTCGTCCAGCTGCCGCCGGAAGGTCCGCACCGTCACCGGCCCGAGCTTCGAGTTCTCCCAGAAGAGCCGATACAGATCCGCGGACACGTCAGCCGAGGGGATGAGGGTAGGGACTCGGGAAGCAGAGCGCATCGCGCTCGACCCAGGGGTAGCGCCGCTCGACGTCGGACACCGTCCCACCGAGGAACGGCCACGCCTCGACGCAGTGGATCGAGGCGACGTCCGGCGAGAGCACGCGGACAACGCGGATTCCCGCTTGCAGGACGTCTGCGGTCGTGAGATCTCGGTAGTAGACACGGATTCCCGCGCCGGCGAGCGCACGGATCAGCGACTCGGGCGACGGATCCCCGTCGAGCGGAGGCGACGCCGGCTCGCCGTGCAGGAGCGGAATCCGCTCCCACTCTTCCGGGCGCAGCGAGTAGTAGACCGCGTGTTCCTCGAAGGTGTGCACCTCCTGGGGCGAGCGGAGCTCCAGCTCGGGGTGGAACTCCCTGTAGTAGCCGACGAACACCACGCCCTGGAGCCACTCCAGGTACGCCTTCTCGACCGCGTCTGCCCAGGTCGCGCGGCACGCAGCTCCGAGCGAGAGGCGGGTGACCCCTCGCAACGGTAGCCGGCCCGCGACGAGTGCGACCGGGTGCGGGCTGTACGCGGGCGTTGCGTCGATGCAGACGATCTCGCCGCCGAGCGCGTCGATCTCGGCTCGGTGGCGGGCGAGCGGCTCGACCTGGCGCCCTGGCACGCCGTGCAGCCACGTGACGATCAGCGCGTCGCGCTCGATCAGCTCCTGCAGTGCTCGCAGGAGCGCGCGCAAGGGAGTCCTCCCCGCCGCGAGACCGGAGGACGTCGCGACGCCGGCCCCCTCACCCGAGAGCCCCACGAGCTCGAACGGGACCCAGACCTCGCGGTTGTCGAGCGCGTCGAAGACGTTGGTATAGGTGCGCTCGGCGGAGTAGAGCGACGCGTGCGGGAATGCACGCCGTCGTCGCTGCTCCTCCGAGTACAGCGAGAAGTCCTCGAGCTCGAGACGCGTCGCGTCGCGGAGAGCGGCCCGTGATCTGCGAGTCAGCGAGCATGCGTGCGCGGCGTAGCGCTCGAGCGCCTCCCCGAGCGCCTTCTCCTCTGCGGACCGGCCGCTGCGCGCGATTCCACCGGCCGCGCTGCGCCAGCCCTCGCCCCCCCGGTCGGGGACGGCGATGTTCACGATTCCGGCCGGCTCGGCAAAGGTGCGTCGCACCTCGCGAGGCGGATCGACGACCCCGTGCCGAAATCCCGCCGCTCGAGCGAGCGCTGTCATCGCCTCACCGACCCCGAAGAAGAGCGCGAGCCAGAGGAACGCCTCGACCACGATGGCGACCAGTCCGATCGCAACCACGGCCGCCGCATGCGCCCATGGCCGTTGCGCCCCAGCACCGGTGTACGCGAGCCCGAGGAGCACGACCCAGACAAGCCCGAGCACGACGAGGAGCCCGAGTACACCCGCAGCGGCGTCCGTGCCCGCGAGCATGAGAGAGACGAGCAACGCGGCTGTCGGGAGGGCGAAGAACCCCAGAAGCCCGGGCAATGGCGATCGCCAGCGTGCGCGCTCGAGTGTCTCGACCCGCGGCTTGCGCAGGATCCGCTGCGCGGTGACGGCCGAGTACGTGAGCAGAGGCCAGCGTCACGACGCAGCAACAACAGCAGCACGAGCAGCAGCGCACGTGGGCGTAGCCACAGCCGGCCGGCGACAGCAGTCGAACTGCGTGACGAGACAGATCACGCGTCGTCCATGAGTCTCGCCGGTCGGCAGCCCGCTCATTCGAGTCTCCCCGACAGCAGTGAGCCAGACGAAGAACTCGACGAACGCAGCGACGATGCCGATTCCGACGACGCCGACGCCCGCGCCCATAGCCTAGCAGCGCCAGCCCCGCTGTAAGCGAGCCCCACGAGCACGAGCCAGACGATGACGAGCAAAAGCAGCCCCCCAGTGACGAGCGCGTCAGTGAGTTAGCACCCAGCCAGACCGCGAGCACCGCAAGAGCAGCGCGAAGAAACCCACTACACCAACCATAGCGATCGCCAGTGCACCCGCTCCGGACTCGCATCGCGCATCGCGCAGATCCGCTGCGCACTTATCGCAGAGTAGATGACGCGACGCAGCAGACGAGGAGCAGCAGCACGAGCAACGCAACAGCTCAGAGTCGCCGCAGCCACCGGCAGACGGTGTCGAACTGCGTAACGAGCCAATCACACCGTAGCGCTCCAGAAGCGCGAGCGCCCCAGCATCTCCCCGCCGTCTCCGCACACCGCACCAGAGCCTGTAGACCGATCCGACAGTGACTCCGTGCGCATCGAGTCGTAGGCAGCAGTGCGTTCGCGATCACGTCACCCGCGCGCTGGAGCTCCCACTGCGAGCGCAGCAAGGCGCTGTCCAATCGCCACGCGCAGCAGCTCGATCGCCCCAGAACTCCCACGCGCCCCCAACAGCGAGCACACCATCTCACCAGCAAACGAGCGTCCGAGCACACAGGTGTGACGCAAATCGAGAGAAGAGCGCATCACTCACCACCGACTCATACACCTCGAGCACACCATCGTCCGCACAAAGCAGCAGCATCGCCGTCCGCCTCACACAAGCGCTGCTCTCAAAAACCCCCGTAGCGCTCGAGCTTCATCGCGCTCCCCACCCAGCGCACCTCGAGCATGCGCTCCACACCATCTCCCTCACGCCCCATCCCACAGCTCCTCCCGCTCGCCGCTCTCCAACCCGACTCACCTCCCCCCCCAACACACACCCATCCAACCCCAACCCCCCCCCAACCACCACACCCCTACACCCCCGAGATGCGGGCTAGCGGCCGCGGAACTCCGGGGCGCGCTTCTCGAGGAACGCCTGCACGCCCTCGCGGAAGTCCTCCGTCTCCGTGGACGCCTGCTGCAGCTCGGCCTCGAGCTCGAGCTGCTCCTCGAGCGCGGCTCCGTACGCGTGCTCGAACAGCTTCTTCGTGCCCGCGACGCCGCGGGTCGGAAGCGCCGCATACCAGGCGCCGAGCTCCGCGACTCGCGCCTCGAACCCGTCGGCCGGCACGACCTCGGACACGAGCCCCCAGTCGAGAGCCTCGTCCGCGCTCAGGCGGCGGTTGGAGGTCATCCACTCGAACGCCCTCGCGAACCCGAGCAGGCGGTGGATGAACCACGTGCCGCCCGCGTCGGGGACGAGCCCGATCCCGATGAAGCCCGGCACGAAGCTCGCATCCGAGGACGCAATCCGCACGTCGCACGCGCAGGCGAGCGAGAGCCCCGCCCCCGCACAGGCGCCGTTGATCGCCGCTACCACGGGCTTCTCGAGCGCACGGATGGCGCGGACGTTCGGGTGGTACGTCTCCTCGAGCGCCGCCTGCACGCCGCCCGGAAGCTCCTGGAACTCGCGCAGATCCTGCCCCGCACAGAAGCCGCGGCCCGCACCGGTCAGCACGACGGCTCGCACCTCCGGGTCGGCAGCCTCCTCGAGCGCCGCGGCCAGGCCGGCGTGCATCTCGCGGTTGATCGCGTTGTAGACGTCGGGGCGGTTGAGCGTGATCCGCAGCACCGCTCCCTCGCGGGCGGTGAGGACTTCGTCGGCCATCGAGCGAGCCTACTCGCTCTTCCGCGAGTCGAGGAACGCGCGCACCGCGTCCTGCGCCTCCGCTCCGAGCATCGACATCGCGAGCCAGTCACGCGCATGTCCGACGGTCTGGTGCCACGCGAGGTCGCGCCAGACGTTCAGCTGCTGCTTCGCGTAGCGCGTCGTCTCGGGGAGCCGCGCCGCGAGCTTCTCGACCCACTCGTCGACGACCGTGTCGAGCTCCGCCTCGGGCACCGCTCGGTTCACGAGGCCCCACTCCGCCGCCTGCGCCGCCGGGATCTCGTCGCAGAGGAAGACGATCTCGCGCGCCCGGCGATCGCCGACCATGAGCTGCAGCCACTGGGTGGCTCCGCCCGCCGGAACCGAGCCGTGCTGGAGGCCGACGTGGCGAATGAACGCCGTGTCCACCATCACGGACAGGTCACACGCCATCTGCAGCTCGTTGCCGCCGCCGACCGCGATCCCGTTGACGCGCGCGATGGTCGGCTTGCCGATCTCGCGCAGCCGGTCGTGCATGTCCTTGAAGGCGCCGAACCACTTCCAGTACTCGGTCGAGCTCCCGAGGAGGTCCTCCTCCCACGAGCGGAGATCGGCGCCGACGCAGAACGCCCGGCCCGTGCCGGTGACGACGACCACGCGGATGTCGTCGTCCCAGGACGCGTCCTCGCACGCGCGCGCGATCTCGCGGAGCGTTCGGAAGTCGAAGGCGTTCAGGACGTCCGGGCGGTCGAGCCGGATCGTCGCGCGCGGCGGCGCCTTCTCGTAGACGATCGACTCGAAGCCGAGCTCGGCCGGATCGACCGGGCGCGGATGCGTCGGCTCGGTCACTCGATGGACGCGAAGTGCACGGTGAAGGGGATGCCCATCTCCATCGCGTCCTTGCCCGACGCTGCGAACTCCGGCGAGTTGGCCGCGGCCTTGAACGACTCCATGTCGTCCCACTCGAACTCGGCGTAGTAGCGGATCGACGGCTCGCCGAACGGGGAACCGAACACCTTTCCGTGCCGGAACGCCTTGCATTCGACCGGTGCCGTGAACTCCGCGAGGTGCTGCGCGTACCGCTCGGGATCGGGCTCGGACTCGTACTGGATGATCGCTCTGATCACGTGCGCTCCTTCGTCGGGGACGCCGGGGAGCGTATAGCGTCCTCGGCGTGAGCTCGACCGCCTTCGCAGCCGTGCTCGCCTTCGCGGCGGGCCTCGGCGGGGCCGTGCAGATCGCGGCTCAGGGCAAGCTGGGAGAGCGGGTCGGAAGCCTCGAGGCGCTGACGACGGCAGCCGTCGTCGGCGGCGTCCTGGCACTCACCGCCCTGCTCGTCGTGCGCCGATCGCTGGGCGGTATCGGAGACGCCTTCGACGGCCCGAAGTGGCAGCTCCTGGGAGGCGTCATGGGCGTCTTCATCGTCTTCTCGATCACCGTCGCCGGCCCGCGCATCGGGATCGTGGCGACCACTGCCTTCCTGATCGCCGCGCAATTCGCGCTCGCCGCCGTGATCGACCGGTACGGCTGGTTCGGCGTCGAACAGGTCGCCCTGTCCTGGCCACGCGTGCTCGGAATCGGTCTGCTCGTCGTCGGCGCGGCGCTCACCCTTCGCCGCTAAGCCTCCGCGCGTAGCCGCAGCGCGATCGAAGGGAGTCCGCGTCCAGCACGGTCGTCCGGCCGCGAGCGAGTGCGACCGCGCCGGCGCGCTCTTCCTCCCGCAGCACGCGATTGACCGTGGCCCGCGAGGTGCCGGCCATCGCGGCGATGTCCTCCTGCGTGAGCGGAACGACTCCCGACTCGTAGGTCGCGGCGAGCTCCGCGAGGCGACGACGCACCCGCGTCTCGGCATCGACGTAGTGGGCCTCGACGATCCTGTCCGTCGAGCGCCGAAGCTGCTCGGCCAGCAAGCGCAGGAGCACGTCCTTCACGCCGGGGTGCTCGCGCTGGAGGAGCGCGAAGTCGTCGCGATAGACCGAGCGCGTCTCGCCGTCCTCGAGCGCGGTCACGGTCGCCGACCGATGCGCGCCCGGGAGCAGGAGCGCGAGCTCCCCGAACGCCTGCCCCGGACCGAGCACGTCGAGGAGGACGCTGTCTCCGACGGGCGTCTGCACCCGCGCGCCGAACCGGCCACGAACGATGAGGTGCAGCGACTCGGCCGGATCGTCGCGATGGAAGACGACCTCTCCTTTCCCGAAAGTGCGTCGGCGGGCGATCGACATGAGTTGCCGAACGTCAGCCGGCGGGAGATCGGCGAGCAGCGGCCACTCCACGGCACGGAGTCTCGGGCATGGCAGACGGTGCTGCAACCGCTCGCCGACAGGCCGAAGGCCCGCTCGCACGGGCCTCCGAGCCGTCGTTGTGCTGCTCGGCTCTAGCCGAACGGGAACGTCGACCTGCGCCCGCAGCTCCGTTGGATCCAGAGCTGCGCACCTTGGGTGTCGAGGTGCGGCACGGCCGGCGTGAGCCGGGAGAGCTTCGCCGTACACGGCGACTTCTGGGCGGTCGCCGTCGGTGCGCCGAAAGCGGCGACAACGGCGACGATCGCTGCGATGAGAAACGTGCGCTTCATGAGATTGCTCCTTTCAGGGAGCTGGTCGTTTCGTGGTCCGGTACTGCGTCGAGTCGAAGAGAGCGAAGGGCCCGTGTGAGCGCGCCGACCTGAGCCGTGAATCGCCTGCAGGGCTCGCACCGGCTCATGTGCAGTGCGAGCGCCGAGACCTCGTCCGGCTCGGCCTCACCGTCGAGCGCGAGGGAGAGCGCCCGGCGGGCCCGGGCGCAGCTCCTGTCCTGTCCGGCGTGGAACACGGTGCCTCAGACCACCCTTGGGCCTGCGGGTGCCGTGCCGGATGCAGCCTCGTGCCGCCGCATGCGCTGGATCCAGGCGAAGGCGGATCGCGATCGTGCTTCCGCCTGCTCGTCCGCACGAGCCTCGCGAGCGTCGGCCACGTGCATCGCGGCCCGTGCCCGCAGCAGTCGCTCCTCGTCACGCAGTCGGGCGATCTCGTACTTCGTCCACGGATGGATGTCCATGCCCCCTCCTCGGAGTGGGTTGTCGATGACCCATCCGTTCTCGCAGCGCGCGCTGAAACGATCCTTGAGGGGCGCTGAAAAGCGTGGCGCCGAACTACAGAAGAGAGCCCCGCAGTATCGGGGCTCTCTCGATGACCTCGGAGCGGGCGCTAAGCCCGCGAACCGCTACTCGTACGCGAAGGTCGCCTTGCCGGTGACGCGAACCTTGAGCTGAGTGAAGTACGGACCCACGATACGAGCCTCACCCTCGATGACGGTCGGCAACGCCGATCCGGCGGAGTACTCGAGCGTGGCCGAGGGGATGCTCAGTGCCTCGGACGTTGCGAGGCAGTGGAACCGACCGTACCTGCCGGGCTGGAGCGAACGTCCCGAGCCCGCGCAGTTGGCCACTTCGATCCTCAGTCCGCTGTCCACCACACGCAGCGCATGCTCGTACCGATTCGCATAGGCCCCGTACGTCCACCAGGCGTTCTCGTCCCCTGCGTCGAGCGCCCACATCTGGAGCCCATTGAACAGCGCCACGCTCTTGCGAAGCTCGGCCTCCAGAAGGGCCTTCTCGGCCACCGGAAGGCCGACCTCCACCTTGCTCTTCAGCATCCGTTCGGCCTTCGGCACGAGCCAGGCGTTGCCGGGCGCCGTCGCGCCCGCGGCGAGCGAGACTCCGACACTCGCCATCAGCACTACACAGATCACTCCGACTATCCGTTTCACGGTGTTCTCCTCTCTGACGTCGGTACCCGCCGTTGTCGCAGCCCGCGTTGAAGAAGCACTTGAAAGCCGCTTGATGCGGCGCGGGCGGGGGTCTACGGTTGTCACGGCCGACGGAGGTAGCCGCTGATCGAGTTCCGTGTCCTAGGACCGCTCCAGATGAGCACCGGGAATCGCGTGCTCCCGCTGGGCGGGATCAAGCAGCGCGGCGTGCTCGCGTTGCTGCTCCTCGAGCGAAACCGTGTGGTTCCGCGTGACAGGCTCGTCGACGCGCTGTGGGGCGACGAGCCGCCGGCCTCGGCCGCGAACAGCGTGCAGGTCTACGTCTCCAAGCTGCGGCGGCTTCTCGAAGAGGGCGACGGCGAGACGAGCACGCTGGCGACGGAGCCTCCGGGCTACGTCCTGCGCATATCGCAGGGCGCCCTCGACGCCGAGGAGTTCGAGCAGCTCGTAACGGAGGGTCGGGCCGCCCTTCGCTCGGAGTCGTACGACGAGGCCGAGGCGACGCTCGCTCGTGCGCTCGCGATCTGGCGCGGGCCTGCGCTCGCCGACCTCGCAACCGAGCTGTACGCACAGCCCGAGATCGCCCGGCTCGAGGGACTGCGGCTGGAGGCGCTCGAGGCGCGCTTCGAAGCGATGCTCGCCGTCGGCCGCCAGGCCGAGGCGGTCGGAGAGCTACAGGCGCTCGCCGGCCTCCACCCGCTCGACGAGCGGCTCCGAGGACAGCTCATGCTTGCGCTCTACCGCTCGGGCAGGCAGGCCGACGCGCTCGAGTCGTACCGGGTGTTCAGGACGCTCCTCGACGAGGAGCTCGGGCTCGAGCCGGGCGCCGAGCTGCGCAATCTCGAGCAGGCGATCCTCCGCCAGGACGTGTCACTCGCACCCACGACCTCGCTCCCACGACAGGCGCCGCCGAGCGAACCAACGGAGGCAGCGACGACGGCCCCGGCGATCGACGTACCGCGCGCTCTCGAGGACGAGCGCCGGCCCGTCACCGTTCTCTTCGCCGACATCGTCGGCTCGACCGCGCTCGGCGAGAAGCTGGAGCCCGACGAGGCCAAGGTGCTCGTAGGCGAGTGCGTCACGATGATGAGCCGCGCCGTCGACGAGTACGGGGGGATGGTGCAGGCGTACCAGGGCGACGGCATCTGCGCGTACTTCGGCGTGCCCGCAGCGCACGAGGACGACCCCGAGCGCGCCGCCCGCACCGGGCTTCGCATCCTCGAGGTCGTGCAGGGCTACGCGCGAGACATCGAGACTGCGTGGGGCATTACGGGGTTCGCCGTGCGGGTCGGGATCAACAGCGGACCGGCCGCGGTGGGGCTCGTCGGTAGCGCGGATCCCCAGGCCGTCGCGCTCGGCGACGCGACGAATGTCGCCGCCAGGCTGCAGTCCGCCGCGGACCCGGGGACGATTCTCGTGGGACAGGCGACGAGCCGCCGGCTCGTGCATCGCTTCGACCTCGGTCCTCCCGTCGAGATCACCGTGAAAGGGAGAGAGGAGCCGGTGCGGGCCTCCCAGCTCGTTCGCGCGAAGGAGCGCGAGCCCCGCGTGCCCGAGACCCCGATCGTGGGCAGGGAACGCGAGGTCGAGGCGTTGCAGACCGTCGTACGCGACCTCGAGTCGGGCCGCGGGCGCGTCGTCCTCCTCACGGGCGCACCCGGCATCGGGAAGACGCGACTCCTGACGGAGCTCGCGACGCTCGGCGGAGACCGGGTCACCTGGCTCGAGGGCCGCTGTCACTCGTACGGTGGGCTTCCGGGTTGGGCGTTCGTCGAGGCGCTCCTCGGGTGGCTCGGCGCCGACATCGGGGAGCCCGAGATCGCGATTCGCACAAAGGCGCGTGCCAGTCTCGCTGCGCTCTTCGGCGACGACACCGAGGCCCTTCTCGTCCCTCTGGCCAGCCTCCTCCGGCTGCGCCTCGACACGCACGCTGCGCCGGCGGAGGGGATGCGGGAAGCCTTCGTCCGCTGGCTCGAGGCGTTGGCGGCGTCGAGACCGGTCGTTCTCTCGGTCGAGGACACGCAGTGGGCGGACGCGCCGACGCGCGAGCTCGCCGAGGCCGTCCTCGAGCTCACGGATCGCTCACCCGTCGCCCTGGTGCTGACCGAGGAGCCGATCCCGGTCCGAGGGCGCGGCTCTTCGCCTGCACGCACTTGCCAACTACGGGCACCGCACCTCCGAGCTCCCGGTCGGCCCACTTTCCGACGAAGCCGCCGACGAGCTGCTCGTCGGCGTCGTGGGCGAGGACATCGACAGTGCCGCGCGCGTGGGCCTCATCCGCGAGGCCGAAGGAAACCCGCTCTACCTGGAACAGCTCGCGCGAGCGTATCTCGAGGGCGCGCTCGAGCCCCGAGGTCGCACCTGGACGGTGACGATCGGCGCGCTCGAGCTCCTTCCGCCGTCTCTCGAGAACCTCCTCGTCGCGAGGATCGACCGGCAGGCCGACGGCCCACGGCGGCTCGCTCAGATGGCGGCGGCGATCGGGCGAGTGTTCCCGGTCAAAGTGCTCGAGCACGTCGCAGCGGAGAGCATCGACGAGCCGCTGAAGGCCCTGCTTCGCGCCGAGGTCGTCCGCGAGGTCGGTCGCTATCCGGAGTTCGAGTGCGCGTTCACGCACGGTCTCCTGCGCGAGGCGGCGCTATCGACCCTGACCTCGACACGAAAGCGAGCGCTGTACGCCGACATCGCGTCGGCGTTCGAGTCGCTCTACGCGGACTCGCTGGACGAGCACGTCGAGCGCCTCGCTCACTACCACGCGCAAGCCGGGAACCTGCCGAAGGCGCTCGAGTACGCGGAGCGCGCCCGCGGCGTGGCGGGCTAGCGCGCCGGTTCGGCATCCCTCAAGCCGGTGTTCAGGGTCCGACAAGCGGTCGCGTGCAACCTCGAGCGTGATGCTGAAGCGAACGACACGCGGTCTCGTCCTGGCAGTGCTTGCGGCACTCGTTGTCGCACCGGTAGCGCGGACATACGAGGCTCCTTCTAAGCTGAACGAAGTGGCGCGCGCGTACTCGCTGGGGGTGGGCGAGGTGCGGTGCCCGTCCCGGCCGAGTGGGATGCCTACTACGGCTCGGCCTTTGCGTGGGGCTCCACGAACCTGCGCGAGGACCACAGCACGTTGTCGCCGGCGATGTGCGAGGGCGCGCTAGGGATCGGAGGCGCAACCGTCCCTCTCTGGCAACAGGCCGCCGGTGTGTGGGTTCTCGTGCACGAGGCGTTCCACCTGCGTCACTGGCGCTACCGGAAGAACGAGGCGAAGGTCGCGTGCCAGACGATCGTCTACTTCAGGGACGCCGCGATGCGGCTCGGCGCGAGCGAAGCCCAGGCGGAGGAGCTCTACCCGTACGCGCTCGCCCTGCACGTCCGTCAGACCGAGCTCTTCTCGTGGTACCGCGACAAGACGTGCCGCGCGCCGCTGTGGATTCCTCCTGAGTAGTGCGCTCGGCGGGCGAGCGACTAGCGCTCGAGCCACCAGTTCTCCGCGTTCCACATGATGTCGCCGCCCGGGTTCGGAGCGACGCTTTGCACGGTCTCCCTGCGAGCGACGAGCGCCGGGTGCTCGAAGAGCGGGATCGCCGGTACGTCCCTCGCAAGGCTGCGGTCGACGCGGTTCTGAAGCATCGCCCGCGCGCCGTCCCGCATGACGAGTGGCGTCTGCACGAGATCGCGCGTGACCAGCCGGTTGCAGTAGCCCGTGAGGTTGTTCTCTCCGCTGCAGCGAAAGGTGTAGTACGGCGTCAGCACCCCAGCGGCCCTCTCCCAGGCGAAGAGCGCGACGTCGAAGTCGCCTCCGGCGATCGCTGAAGAACGCGCGCGAGGGCGCGTACTCCGCCCGGACGGCAATCCCCACGCGGCCCAACTGCTCCCGCAGGAGCTCCAGCGTGAGCTCACGCCGAGGGTTACCGGCAGTCGTTAGGAAGCGGAGTACGAGGGGCTCGCCCGCGCACTCGAGGAAGCCACCCGGCCCTCGGCGACAGCCGGCTTGTGCGAGGAGTCGCCGGGCTTCGTTCGGCCGGTAGCGATAGCGCTGCCAGTTGGGTCGGTAGAACGGGCTCCTGGTGGGCAGAACGACGCTGTCCAGAAGTCGGCGGATCGCCCCGCCCTCCCCCGAGAATCTCCCGTCCAGTTGCCGCCGAAGGGCGGGTCGGTCGATGCCGTACGCGAGCGCCTGTCTTACGAGCTTGCTCCGAAGCACCGGTTGACCGCCCTCGGCCACGCGAATGTCGAGGTGCTCCCACGTCGTGCTCGGCGTCACCTCAACCCGAACCCATCTTCTGGAACCCGGAGCAGATCCTCGGCCTGGATCGTGATCAGGTCGACGTCTCCGCGTCGGAGCGCCGCTGCGTGGTCGCCCGAGGGGAACGAACCGAAGGACGATTCGCTCGAGGTACGCCGTGTGTCTACCCCAGTAGCGGGGGTTACGGACGAGCGTCAGCTGTCGGCCACGGTCCCAACGCTCGACGAGGAACGGACCGCTTCCTATCGGCCTGCCCGTCTTGGGACTGTCGAGCTCGTCTCGCCAGATGCTCTGGAGGTCCTCGCCGGCAAGGGCATGACGCGGAAACACAGCCGAGAACAGCCAGGTCTTCCACTCCGCGTAGCGCCTGCCACTGTGGAAGCATCGACGACGACCGTGTCGGGCTCGACGGGCGTCGCCGACGTCCACGAACGGCTCCTCGCCGGGCGCGGCGCGCGGTAGAACGTGCCGAGCATCGGCGCGTCGATCGTGCCGCCCGTCGGCGCGCCGCGGCCGCCTGCGGCGCCGGCGCGCGCCGTCCTTGCGCACGTGCAGCGTGAAGCCCGGCGGTCTCGATCCGCAGCTCGTCGAGCTCGGACTCGTCGATGATCCGCAGGATCTCGCGGACGTCGTCGTCAGTGAGCGCCATCGGGCCTTCGCGCCGAACGTGCCCATCACCATCGAGAGCGCGTCGCCGCGCCGGCGCCGGCGCCTCGCGGCTTGACCGTCACCGGCCGCGACTGGAGCACGTACAGCTCGCCGTCGCGCGAACGCCCACTCGACGTCCTGATGCGAGCCGAAGTGCGCGCTGCACGCGCTTGGCGAGGTCCAGCAGCGCGTCGAGCTGCTCGTCGTCGAGGCACGGCTGCTCGGCGGCGCTCGTCGTCGACCGGGCCGCGGCTCCGCCGCCGCGGTACTCGACGTGCTTGTCGCCCACCGCCTCGTGCACGACGTCGCCGGTGACCTTGCTGACCAGGTACTCGTCGGGCGTCACCTCGCCGCCGACGACGGCGAGCCCGAGGCCCCAGCTCGCGTTGATCGCGACCGTGCTCGGATCGCCGCTGACCGGGTTGCAGGTGAACAGCACGCCGGAGACGTCGGCGTCGACCATCCGCTGGACCGTGACGCCCATCTCCGGCGTCGCCGGCGCGCCATCCGCGCGCGGTAGGCGATCGCGCGCTCGCTGTGGAGGCTCGCCCAGCAGTCGCGGACCGCTTCGCAGCACGGCGTCCGCGCCTCGACGCGCAGGTAACGTCTCCTGCATGCCGGCGAACGTCGCGTCGGCGCTGTCCTCGCCGACCGCGCTGGAGCGCACCGCGACGCGCCGCCGAGCCGGTCGTAGGCGGCGGCGATCTCGGCGTCGTCGGCCGTCGCCCGCGATCGCGAAGCCGTCCGGGACGTTGAAGCCCGCCGCGAACAGCTCGCCGAGGTGCGCGCTCTTGCCGCCGAACGTCGCCTCGTCGGCGGACGCGCAGGTCGGCGAGCGTCGCGGATCACAGGACCGTGACCGTCCCGTTGGTGCCGTCGACGCGGATGCGCTGCCCGGTCTTGATCTGCGCCGGTCGCGCGGCCGGTGCCGACCACCGCCGGCAGCCCGTACTCGCGGCACACGATCGCGGTGTGGGACATCACGCCGCCGATGTCGGTGACGGTCGCGATGATGCGGCTGAAGATCGGCGCCCACGCCGGCGACGTGCTGCCGCAGACGAGGATCTCGCCGTCCTGCACCTCGCCGATCTGGTCGACGCTCTTGATCACCCGCGCGGGGCCCTCGACGACGCCCGGCGCCGCCGCGGAGCCGCGCAGCTCGACGCCGTCGCCGTCCTGCGCGCCCACTGCTGCAGGCGCTCCGGCGTGATCCCCCACAGCATCACCGTGATCGGGTCGTTGGCGGCCTCCGGCATCGTGCCCGAGCGCCGGCGGCGGCGTCCAGTCCGCGAGCTTGGCGAGCAGCGCCTTGCGGCGCTCGACGATCGGCTTCCAGTGGCTGCCGCCGAGCGCGCAGCCCGCCGGACGCCCAGTGCAGCACGAGCTCCTCGAGCGCCTGCAGCACCTCGTGGCGGTTGAGGTGGAAGACGTCCTCGACGTCGTCCAGATAGTCGCGCTCGACGAGCAGCGCCCCGAACTCGCGGACCTTGTTGTACCAGGCGGTCAGGAACCAGTAGTCGCAGTAGAACTTGTGCTCCTCGACGTACGGGAACACCGTCCGCGAGAGCCCCAGCAGCTCGTTGAACGGGCCGCGCTGCTCGTCGGTGAGCTGCTCGGCGTAGCCCTCCGCGAGCCGGTCGCGCTCGCGCGCCAGCTCCTCGGTCGGGCGCTCCTGGAGCCGGCCCTCGCTCGAGCGCGGTGATGTGGCCGGCGATCGACGCGTACGGGATGCTCGGATCGTCGTGCCAGCTGCGGTAGTAGTGGTACAGGCCGTCGCCCGTGCTCATGTTGAACCACGGGTCCTTGACGCCCTCGAGCTCCTCGAGCCACCGCGCGCCCGGCGTCGGTCTTGCGCCAGCTCGGCGTCGATCTCGGCCGGGCTGCGGCCGTTGGCGAACGCCGGCGCCAGCGCCGGTGTCGAGCGCGAGCCGCGCCAGCCGGCGCAGCTCGGCGTCGGGCCTGAACAGCAGCACGTCGATCCCGGCCACCATCTGCGCGATGTGCTGGTCGGGGATGTCCGGCAGCGCCTGCTTGCAGAAGTCGCTGAACGTCAGATACGCGCCGTATCCGAGCAGCAGGAACTCGAAGTGGTGCTGCCACATCTTCTCCGACATCCGCAGCGTGCGGCGGTAGCCGTCGAGCACCTTGTAGAACGTCGAGTCCGTCGTCGCCGAAGACCATCTCGTCGGGCTCGTACTCGGGCAGCGTCGGGACCTCGAGCGCCTGCAGCTCGGCCAGCAGCGTCTCCATCTTCGTCCGCCACTTGCGCGTACAGCTCGTCCCAGTTCTGCGAAGTAGTAGCCGGCGCGCTTCTGGAAGAACTCGGCCCGCTCGGCGATCTTCTCCGGGTCGGTGACCGGGTTGACCGAGATGTAGATGTAGGAGTTGACGACGCGGTAGTCGATCCCCATCGCCGGCGGGACGGCGAACGCGCGGTTCTGCCACGCGCCGAGCGCGTAGTACGGGCCGTCGATCGAGGCGACGTCGAACGCCGGCATCGGCAGCGGGAAGTGCATCGAGTTCCAGAACCACAGCCGGCCGGCGTCTGGCTCGCGCCGCTCCTCGCCGAACAGCGCGTAGTGGGGGTACATCTCCTCCCAGCCCTCGCAGCCCTCGGGCGTCGCGATGGACATCGGGGCCGGAAACGCGGGGACATACCGGCAGACTACGCGGGGTGAACCTCGAAGCGCTCTGGCACGACCTCGAGTGCGGGGACTACCGCGAGGACCTGCCGTACTGGCTCGCGCTGGCCGCCGAGACCGGAGGCCCGGTGCTCGACATCGGCGCCGGCACCGGACGCGTGACGCTCGCGCTCGCCGCCGCCGGCACGGCCGTGGTCGGTCTGGACATCGAGCCCGCGCTGCTGGCCGCACTCGCGCACCGCGGCGAGCGCTGCCGGTCGAGACGGTCGTCGCCGACGCGTGCACGTTCGAGCTGGACCGGCGGTTCGGGCTGATCGTCGCACCGATGCAGACGCTGCAGCTCCTCGGCGACCGGACGGCATTCCTGCGCCGCGCGCTCGCGCACCTGCGGCCCGGCGGCCTGCTCGCCGCGGCGATCTCCGACGCGATGGACTCCTTCGACGCCGAGCATCCGCTCCCACCGCCGCCGCAGGCGCTCGACATCGGCGGCACGCGCTACGCCTCGCAGCTGCTCGCCGTCGTCGAGGAAGACGGCCGCGCCGCGATCCACCGTCGCCGCGAGATCACGGGCCGGGACGCCGAGCGCGTCGTCGTCCACCTCGACCGCGTGTCGCCCGACGAGGTGATGGCCGAAGCGCGCGAGGTCGGCTTCATCCCCGAACCCCCCCGCCAGGTGCCCGAGACCGAGCGCTACCTCGGCTCGACTATCGTCGTCCTCCGTGCGCCTTAGCGTCGTCATCACAGTGATCGTCGTGGCGCTCTTCGCCGCCGACGGAGCGTCTGCCGCGACCAAGTGGCTCTGTGGGCCCGGCGTCGCGAACGACCCGTGCCGGCCGAGCCTGAGCACGAGTCTCTACCGCGGCTGGGATGTGCCCGCCGGGCAGACGACGCCGGCGCGCGAGCGCGACCGCGGCGTCGACTGCTTCTACGTCTACCCGACGGTCTCCAACCAGCCGGGCCGGCTGGCGACCAAGCGCGTCGATCCCGAGTTGCGCTCGATCGCCCTCTACCAGGCCGCGCGCTTCTCGCAGCTCTGCCGCGTCTATGCGCCCGTCTACCGTCAGGCCACGGTCCGGCGCTGCAGAGCGGCACCACGACGCGAGCGGACTACCTGAAGGCCTACGGCGACGTCGAGGAGGCGTTCGACGCGTTCCTGCGCGAATCGGCCGCGACCGCGGCTTTGTGCTGCTCGGCCACTCGCAGGGCAGCTTCCATCTGCAGCGGCTGATCCGCCGGCGGATCGACGACGACACCGCGCTGCGCCGCCGGCTCGTGTCCGCCGTGCTACTCGGCGGCAACGTCACCGTCCGCCCCGGCTCCGACCGCGGCGGCGTGTTCCGCCGTATCCGCACGTGCCGGCGAGCCACCCAGCTCTCCTGTGTGATCGCCTTCAGCGCGTTTGGAGAAGCTCCGCCGGATCCGTCCGTGTTCGGCCGCGGCCCGGGCCGGCTCGCCATTTTTCTCGGACTGCCCCAAAGGCGCCCGGGTCGAGACGGTCTGCACCAACCCCGCCGCGCTGGGCAGCGGCCGCTCCGCCCGGCTCAGCTCGATCGTTCCGGTCGAGCCGTTCGCGCCCGGCACGCTGATCGGCCTCGGCATCTCCCTTCTGGGCCTCCAATGGCCGGCCGCCACGACGACTTCGTGGAGGCCGACGGCGCGTTCACCGGCCGCTGCTCGCGCGCCGGCGGAGCCCACGTCCTCCTCGTCACGCCCGCCCAGGGCACGCCCACGCCCGACCGTCACCGACCCCGGATTGGGGCCTGCATCTCACCGACGGCAACATCGCCCTGGGCGACCTGGTGGACGTAGTCCGCCGCGAGATCCGGTCCTATGCGCGATGAAGGCCTTCGAGGAGTTCGCCCGCCGCCAGAGCGCGATGTACCGCGGAGGGGACACCGAGGCCGTACGAGAGCGGCTGACGACCGACGTGTCTGGCACGTCCCGGGGACGAGCCCGATCGCGGGAGACCACCGTGGACGCGACGCGGTGATGGCCTACTTCGAGCGCCGCCGCGCGCTCGCGGGCGGCGCGATGACGATCGTCCCGGGCGACGGCCTCGCCGGTGACACCGTCATCCAACTCGCCGACGGCCTCATCGAACGCGACGGCGAACCGCTCCGCTGGCGTACCGCCGGCATCTACCGCTTCGAAGGCGAACGCGTCGCCGAAGCGTGGCTGGTCCCCCTCGATCTCGCGGCCTTCGACGCGATCTGGCACGACCTCACCTAAAAGGGACAGTCCCCTTTAGGTGGGGTTTAGAGAAACACGCCGTTGCGGGAGTCGCCGAGCTGGGCGTATGAGATCGCGGCTGTTCACCGGCGTCGAGGTGGACGTCCCCTGGGCGACGCCGCCGGACCCGAAGAACCCGCGGCTGTTCGTCAACGCCTTGCTCCAGGTGTAGTTGGCATTGAAGTCCAGCCCGCGCGACAGCCGGTGCTCGAACGTCGTCTGCAGCGCGTTGTAGTTGGCTATCCCGCGCGCCGTCGTCGTAATCAGGAAGGTGATGTCAGGGTTGAACGGAAACAGCGGACGACGCTGTTGCGCCGGCAGCCAGGTGCTGGCCGGGCCGGTGCCCGGCAACGGCTGGTTGGCGTCGATGGTCATGATGATGTACTTCGAGTCGCTGCCCACGTAGCCGACGTTGATCGACGAGCGCGATCCGATCAGTACTCGCCGAACAGGTTCCACTGCTGCGTGAGCTGCGGCCGAATATTGGGATCCCATGCCCGAAGCTGACCGGATGGGCGGTCGAGCGCCTGCAACCCCTCGAAGCCCGTGGCGAACGTCCCCGGACCGCTCGTCCTGTCGTAGGAGATCTGCGATTCGAAGAAGAACGGCGTGTTGAGGGTCAGGCGCTGGTTGGCTCCCGTGCCTTCCATGTACTGCGTGATCCCGTAGCCGCCGCGGAACACCCAGCGCTCACCTTTGCGGTAGGCGAACCCGAGCCGTGGTTCCCAACCGTTGCAGTACGGGTCGTATAGCGCGCGGCTGTTGCCGTCTTGCCCGGCGAGGTGGATCTGCGCGTTCGTCAGATCGAAGTTCGCCTGCCGATCGTCCTTCTCGACCAGCGGCGACGTGAACGCCCACCTGAGTCCGAGATTGAGCGTCAGGTTTCGGCTCATCTTGAAGTCGTCTGAGGCAAAAGCGGCGACGCGATGCTGCAGGTGCGTCCACGCGTCGGAGGTCGAACCTCTCCCCTTCCGCGACACCTGGTCGAGCAGGAAGTCGGCAAAAGGATATCCGGTGAAGTTGAACAGCGTGGACGAGATGAACCCGTTGTGACCGTTGTTCCCCGGATAGGACGACTTGCTGCGGTAGTAGTTCCAGGAACCGCCGAACTTCATGGTGTGACGCCCGCGCAGCCAGGTCAGACGTTCGTTCAGTTGATAGACGTGGTTGAAATTGTCGGTGCCCGTTTCAATGCCGCCGACGCTGGTGATCGTGTTGTCCATCTGGATCTGTGTGAGGCCGCGGAGCGTCTGCGCGCCGGGGATGCCATAGCGGTTGTTCAGCTCGCCGAGCCCCAGCGGATCGAGCTCGTCGCTGAGGTTGTCGGCACGGCTGTAGCCCGCGAGCAGATCGTTGACGATGGCGCCGCCGATGATGCGATTCCAGTTCCCCGCCACGCTCCAGGTCGGGTTGGATGCCGCCGACGGAAACAGAAGAGGGATGGCGGTCTGCGAGGTTCCGGATTCGGAGGTCTGCTTCGAATACCGCACGTACATCTTGTCCTTGGACGACGCGTTCCAATCGAGCTTCACGTCGAACTGGTCGACATCCTCCTTCGACGCGGTGGTGCCGCGATAGTTGTCGCGAAAATCGCTGAGTGGCCGCGCGACGTTCGCGCGCGGATAGAGCGATTCATCCGCAAACAGGTTGCGCGCGAGCGCACTGAACCGGTCGAGATCGGAATCTGGTTGTTCGGGAACGGCATACCGGTCAACGGATCGCGGACGACGATCGGCGTGGCCCGGGCCAGCAGGCTGCTGAGATCCCCCTGCCGCCAGGCGTCCGGCACCACCGTCACGAAGGAGTTGGTTGGAGGCGTTTCCTGTCGTCCGCCCTGATAGTCCGCGAAGAAGAACAGCTTGTTACGCAGGATCGGACCGCCGATGGTGCCGCCATAGATGTCGCGCGAATACTCGGACTTGGTCCCGCCAGACGGTTGGTCGCCCACGGCGTTGCCGCGAGAGCGTTGTCGCGCCAGTAGTAGAACCCGTTTCCATGAATCTGGTTCCCGCCGGACTTGATCACCATGTTGACGACGGCGCCGGTGACGTTGCCGAGCTCCGCCGAATAGTTGTTCGTTTCGACGCTGACCTGTTCGACCGCGTCAGGACTCGGCTGGTAGGCGATGGAGTTGTTGATCGCCTCGTTGGTGTCGACACCGTCGATGGTGAAGTTGTTGGCCTGCTGCAACTGGCCGTTGACGTACGGGCGTCCGCCGCCGCTCAAGCTGTTGAACGAGGACATCTGCGGCTGCGTGACGCCAGGCGCATACATCGTGACGAAAGAGACGTTTCGTGAAATCGCCGGCAGTGTTTCAACCTGCTCACGATCCGCCTTGATCCCGACAACCGCATTTTCCGTTTGCAGCAGGGCGCCGGTCGCGACGACGTCGACCCGTTCCTCGACGTTGCCGACTTCCATCTTGAAGTCGACCCGCGCTGTCTGCGCGACCGAGAGCGTCACCTTGGACTGGACGCCTTTGAAGCCGGTCAGCCCCGCCGAGATGATGTATTCGCCGATCGGCACGCTCGTGATGACGTAATTGCCGGCCTTGTTGGTGATGCCGGTATACGCGATGTTGGTGGCCTGGTTGGTTGCGGTCACGGTGACGCTCGGAACCGCCGCACCTGACGAATCGGCCACGAGCCCGGTGACGGTCGCCAGCCCCGTCTGTCCCACCGCAGGAGTGGTCAGAACGAGTCCGGCGAGCGCGACGAGAGCCACACGCCGCACGATCCTGCAATAGCGCACGCATCGGGAGTTCCCTTTCTGCTGACCGCGCCCCGACGGCCTGGCTGAACGATTCGAGTGCGCGGGAGTCGTCCGGTATTTACTGCAAAAGGGCCTCTTAGTCCATTACTACGTCGCAAAAATCATCGACCAGGTCGCAAGGGCAGAGTTGCAGGAACCGCCTGCCTGACCACGCCTGCGATACAGTTTGTTGGATACGTTGAATACCTTCATCACGAGGCTCACGTGCGTCGCGTTGTCGGTCGCCCTGACTGGTCCGGCCTGGTACGAGAGGGACCAGCCAGCCGGACTGGCGCGTCTCGAACTGACGGAAGAGGCCATGGGCTCGAGCTTTTCGCTCGTCCTCTTCGGCCCGATCGCGCCGGCCTGGAGGCAGCGGCGGAGGCCGCGTTCGCCGAAACCCATCGCCTGGATCGGCTGCTTTCCAACTATCTGGCCGAGAGCGAATGGAGCGCGATGAACCGCGAGGCTGCGAGCCGGCCAGTCCGCGTGACGCCCGAGCTGTTTGCGCTGCTCTCGGACTGCCTGGAATACAGCCGCATGAGCAATGGGGCGTTCGACATCACCGTCGGACCTCTAATAAAGGTCTGGGGCTTCTACAAAGGGGAGGGAGGCCTGCCGCAGCCGAAGGAGGTCAAGGATGCGCTGAATCGCGTGGGCTACAAGCACGTTCAGCTCGATCCCGGCCCCCGCACCGTCCGTTTCGCGCGCCCCGGCATGGCCCTCGACCCTGGAGGGATCGGCAAGGGCTATGCGGTCGACCGAATGGTCGAGGTCCTCAAAAAGGCGGGCATTCGCATCGCGCTCGTGTCCGCATCGGGCAGCAGCATCTACGGCCTGGGCGCACCGCCAGATGAGCCACCGGGCTGGCCGATCACGATCCGCACTCCACGGGATCCGTCCGCCGTAGCAACGCACGTCGTCCTCCAGAACATGTCGCTTTCCACGTCCGGCAGCTACGAGAAGTTCTTCTGGGCGGAAGGCCGAACCTACTCCCACATCGTCGACCCGCGGACCGGCTACCCCGCGCAGGGGACGTCGGCCGTTTCCGTCCTCGCGCCACGGACGATAGACAGCGAGGCCTGGACGAAACCGTTCTTTGTCAACGGCCGCGCCTGGGCGTCGGCGCACAAGCCTGCCGGGTTCCGGGTGTTTTTCTGTGAAGATGGCCCGCAGGCGACGTGCGGTTGGCTACCGTGAACTCGGGGGGCACGATGCGCTGCTGACCTCGCGGCCCTGCATGTCCCAGAGGCTGGGAAGCAGTCCCGTTCTGGCCGCCGATACGGGCCCCCTTAACGCGTTTTTCGGATCAAGGATTGCCGCGATGAAGTACAACCGGCAGTGTCAAGGAGATGAGGTAGTCAACCAGGAGGCAACGATGGGACGAATGGCTGTGATTGGCGTCGTGTCGGCCGCTCTGATGGTCAGTGGCGGCGGCTCGATCGGAACGGGCGGCCGCGCGGTGGCACAGGAGCGGGCGGGCTTTCGTTGTACCGAGGCCACCATCCGGGGCACCTACGGTATTCAGATGCAAGGTACAAATCCTGTTCCGCCCCCGCTAGGTGGTGGATTCCAGACAGTCATCGGCGTGGTGGTGCGGACCTATGATGGGGCCGGGACGTTCCATCAGGTCGACAACATCAAGGGCTCTGTCACCGGCATCGTGCCTGACCGCCCCGGCGACGGAACATATCAGGTCAGCGACGATTGCAGCGGTGTCACGCTATTCCAGCCAGGACCGGGCATCACGCTGGAAGAGCGCATGGTGATCGTCGATCACGGGAACGAAATCCGGACGATCGTCAGCAGTCCGCAGACAGTGATGATCAGCACCGTGCAGAAGAGAATCGACCATCGCTGAGCGCGTGCGGGGAGCTGCCTTGCCGGCGGCTCCCTGCCGCTCACATGCCGCGATCCGCTGCAGGGCGCTCGCGTGCCAGCCTGGCGACATTCCCGGTTTGAGCCGGAGCAAGCAGAACGCGAGCGACCGGCAGCGGCGAGCAAATGGAGCGCAGGCCGATAGAGCGCGGGCGCGCGCACTTTGTGAACTAGCGTTGAACCACTGCGCCCGGATCCCTACCGCGCCGCAGCGAGCGTGTCGGCGCTCCAAAGAAGATGCGGCGCCAGCGGCGCCGCGATCGGGTTGAGCACGCGCGGCGTCGTGGCGATCGTCACGCGCGGCGCGACGAAGTAGATCGACGGCAGCTCGTCGGCGAAGATCTGCTGCACCTCTTTGAACGCGGTCTGCCCTCGGGTTTCAGAACGTCGTCGAAGCCTAACGCTTCGACTCTCTTTGTCGGGCCTGCTGTGCGGCGGCTCGAAAATGGCCCCGCAGAGCTCCGTCCTGATCATCGCGCCGCAATCTGTCCTGGCCCGATTCGAGGAACTGGGCTGCCACATTGTACGCGTCGGCGGCCTCGCGCCACCGCCCTTGCTTCTCTGCCCGCATGGCTCGCAGGTGATACGCTGCGCTGCTCGGTGGGTATTCCACCAGCATTTGATCGATAAAAGGATCCGCGTCCTCAGGAGCGCCATGCTCCAGCGCGTTCATCGCTCGACGGAATAACAGGTCGAGCCGCTCGGGAAGCCGTTCGGCTGCTCGCACTTCGAAACTGAAGAGCCCACCGTGGTTCACGACGTCGCACGGGAACTCACACTGAAGAACGATCTCAGTGACGCGAAGCTCGTATGTCCCAGGCGGCAGCTTCGGCGCATGCACCGTCAGTGGGACCGTCAACCCGGCCCGAGGGATTACCGTCATCGGCTCGCCCCATCGAACCGGTGCGCGCTGAGAATTATCAACCAGGAACGCGCCCTGTCCTGCTTCGAGCCTCACAGGAAACTCAGTTCGACTGTCACCATCGGTCTTGAGCAAGTTGACTCGAACGAGATTCGAGGGCGACGTTTTCGGCGCGGGAATCACAACGAACTCGGACGACCAGTTTACAAACAGCGCAGTGAGCTCAATGGGCTCGTCCTCCAGAAATACTTACCCGCCGGCGATCGGCCGCGCCGCATGCTGAGGCTGCACGTACTCGTGTGGATTGAACATCATGCTCAGCTGGGGACGTTGGCTTGCGCCGGGCACTTGAACCGTGGCCAGCACGAGCACAAGCCAGGTGATTCGCGTGGTCATGTCCATACCTACTTCTTGATCCGAAGTTGTAGCAGATCGTCAGAATCGTACTGGCTCGGGATGCTGTTCCACTTGACGTCGTTCACGTTAGAGGTTATCCCCCAATAGCAGCCGACCATCACGCTTAGGTCCCGACCACTGAAAAGGTCCACTGCCAAACAAATCGGGAGTAGAATTAGACGTGTCCTTACGCCAATGTTTGATGGAAATCCCGTGTCCAATCTCGTGCGCAAGCGTCTGCATCGCTTTCGGCTCGTCCAGCGGATCGACGTCAATTCTGTTGTTTCGAGGAGGGCTCAGCTACCTAATCATTTCGTCATACACGAGGATTTCTAACACGTCGTTTGGAGGCTTCGGTACGGCCGGTGCTGTGATAGGTACCATTTGACCAGCGGCAGACGGGCTGCCATCCGCCGTTTCTGATGCTGAGCGCGCGTTGGCAGCGCTCCGCGGTTTGTGGATCGCAACCTGTGGCGGCGTTCATGTAGTTCTGATTGATGAAACGCTGGCTTGTTCCAGACATCTCTGCGAGCAGGATATTGTGCAGATGCACGGGCAGATTTACAGCGAAACCGAGCTGATAGAAGTGAGTCGTATACGTGAAGAGATCCTTCAAGTCAGGGTTGGTCCGTTGATGGGAGCCCCGTACGATAAAGCCGCGATATTCTTCCACCGCGGTCAGGCCGTCTCCTGGATAGTTCGTATTGCCCGGAGGATCGGCGTCGAGATCGTCTAGTGCGGCACGGTCGGAGACGGGGGTGAGTTCCACGGCCCTCCACCCGACGTCAGGGATGCCGTTGCGATTCAGATCCACAGGCATTTCGAGGCTGCTGAAGGCGGGACCGTCGGTGACTCGCGCTTCGGTGAAGCCGCCATAGTCCTTACACCAAAGCGGGATCCTGGCCGTAAAGTCAGGACCGAACGTCTGATGGTCGCTCGGATCCAGCTCATAGTCTGGATCTTCGTCGCTCCCGACGTTCATCGCAACGCCGCGATAGGCTGTCGTGTTCGCGAGCCAGAAATCGACGCCGCCGGAACCATATGGAGGCGGCACGATCGACCCGTCGGCGGCCACGTACGCGGCGATCAGCTCCACCAGCTGCGGCATACCGCGGTTCGTTCCGCTGAGATCAGTCCCAGGGAGAAAGTTGGGATGATCGCTCTGTGGCTGCGCGACGTTGAAGTCCGCTGCATCGTCGAGAAACAGCGTCAACCGGGGACCTTCCTGCGCTTGAATCGTCATTTCAAGGTCCAGCAATGGAAAGAATCGGCTGCCGAAGATCCGCACGTAGATCTCTTGAGGCTGAGGTGAGAAATTCATGTAGACGGACGACGTGAAGGGCTTGCGTCCGTAGAGAGCCGGACTTCCGTTCACGATTTTCGCGACCTCAGTGCCGTCAGGCCTATAAAGGTAGACGTATAGGCTCGAGCCGTAATTCTGCTGACCTTCCGCGAAACCTGTCGCCTGAAGTGTTCCTCCGGCCGCCAAGCGGACGCGAAAGTACTGCCCGACCTCATTGGGATAGAAACTGCCGTAGATGGTCCGAGGGAAATTCGTCAAAAGTGGCGCATCTTGGAAAGCGAGCCCACCGATGTTGTAACCTGGTCGAGACACCTTGGTGATTGTCAGCTGGTAGTTGAGAGGAGGCGCGGTCACCGACGATCCCGTCACTCGGATGGACGAGGCGAGTCCAATCGGTCCACGCGTGCCGCGAAAAGGTGACCACGCGAGCACGGGAACTTGAAACACACATTCGCCATAGCACGCCCGATTCGAGTCACCCAGTCGCACGCCAGTCTCGCCAAACAGCTCGACTTTCAGCCCTGCTCCCTTTTTAGGATCGCCATATCCAGACACGTCAATCACGATCGTCTCGCAAGGCGCCATCGTGATGGGATGCGTGCTGACGCCGTTGGCAGAGAACGAGCCACTCAGCTCTGTGACCGATGTTCCGCCAGGGCACAGCGGCTGCGCGAACACTGGGCCGTCGCCGACCAACCATAGTGCGAGGCTTGCGAAAAGAACCCGCGCTATCTTCACTGGACTCACACTCTGGCGACCGTTCAAGATCTGGTCCATGTTCACACTCGCTTGCCACAGGCGTGCACAGGCCGCACACGCAGCGTCAAGTTGTCTAGGCACGCGTCCCCGGCAGACAAATAGGGGATGCTGTGTGAGTTGGGATTGTGCGATCGGGGAGCTAGCCGCTGTACCTCAACAGCGCGGCTTGAGAATCGCAGGAGGGACCGTTTCTGTCAAGGTGGAAAAGCGTGATCTGGAAAACCGGCGTGATGCTGTGACCTACGCCGCTCTCTTCGGCTCACCACACTTCCGCCTCTAGCAATCGTCGCCGCGATCTTGACTGCGGTGCCCTTACCGCGCTCGTTGAACGAACGCGCGATGGAATCGTGTGGCGCGATTTTGCGCTGGAAAGTGACAACGAGGGGGCGATGAGCAACGTGAATTCGTATCGCCACATTAATCTTTTTGTTTCAACGAGAGCGGTACCTCGCGGGTACTCAAAGAGCGCATGGCCGCCTTGTAAGCGCGGCATCCGTCTGCTGCTGCTCGACTGAGATCGGAGCGGGACTGCGCAGCGGCAGGTCGTCGCGCGCCCCGCTACATGCGCTTTCAGGCCTGCGATCTCGTCGCGCACGGTGGCTTTCCGTGCCTTCAGATTTGCAACACGCATTCCTTGAGTCGCCCACGTCAACCAGGAAGAGGACTGCCGGTCCGGTCCTACCAGAAATCCTCACCGCTTCAGCCATCGACGGAAACTGTGCACCCTGGATTCAACTATGTTGTTGCGCTCGAGCCGGACACCACGACATCCCTACCGCGCCGCCGCGAGCGTGTCGGCGCTCCAAAGAAGATGCGGCGCCAGCGGCGCCGGCGATGGGGTTGAGCACGCGCGGCGTCGTGGCGATCGTCACGCGCGGCGCGACGAAGTAGATCGACGGCAGCTCGTCGGCGAAGATCTGCTGCACCTCTTTGAACGCGTTCTGGCGGCGCGACAGGTCGGCGACGGTCGACTGCTCGCGCATCAGCTCGTTGATGCGGGCCTCCCACGGCGTCGCGGGCGCCGCCTGTCCAGGGTTCCAGAAATGATACGGGCCCGAGCTCAGCCAGAAGTCCGGATCCGGATCCGTCGTGCTCGTCTGCAGGCCGAAGTAGATCGCGTCGTAGTCGCCCGCCATCCAGCGCTGCCGAAGCCCCGCGGGGTCGAGCCCGACGATGTCGACGGCGAGGCCGAGCTGGCGGAGCTGCTCCTGGAGCATCGACGAGACGCGCTCGCGCAGGTGGCCGGCTTGCGTGAGGATCGAGAAGCGCGCCGGGTTGCCGGCGGCGTCTTCGAGCATGTTGTCGTTGTTGCGATCCGTCAGCCCGGCGGCCGCGAGGAGCTGGCGCGCGCGCGCGACGTCCGACTTGCACGCCGGCTCCACGCCCGCGAACCACCGCCGGTTGGCCGGCGTGATCGGACCGAAGAGCGGTTCGGCCGCGCCGAGGTAGACCGTGTTGACGATCGCCTGGCGATCGACCGCGCACGAGATCGCCTGGCGGAATTCCTTGCGGGCGATCCACGGCGCCCGCTTGGCGCTCGACGCGAGCCGCGCCGGCCGCAGGTTGAACGAGAGAAAGTCGGCGTCGAGCGCGACGCTGACGTTGATCATGCGCAGCTTGCCCTCGTCCGCGAGCCGCCGGAAGGCGGCGTGATCCTGCGGGCGGATGTCGCCGTTGCTCATCAGGTCGCTCTCGGCCGCTTCGAGCCGGAGCGCTTCCGCGTTCTGATCGGGGACGATCGCGAGCGTCACGCCGATCGAGGTACGGCAGCTGGACGCCGGCCGCGTCGCGCCGGAAGTAGTGCGGGTTGCGCGCGAACACGAGCCGCTGCCCGGCGACGTGCTCGACGAGCCGAAACGGCCCGAGGCCGACGACCTCGCTGACCGGGCGTGACGGAACCCAGAGGGTCTGGAACTGCCTGGCGTCGAGCGCCGCGCCGAGCGTGTGCTTCGGCAGGATCGGCAGGCTGTCGAGGAGGCGCAGGCCCGGCGCGAACGGCTCGGGAAACTTGACGACGACCGTGCGCGCGTCCGGCGCGGTGACGTCGAGCGGCTTGCCGTGGACGCTCAGCGCGGAGCCGAGCAGGCTCCCCACGCCGGCGTCGTACGCGGCGCGAAACGAGAACAGCACGTCGGCCGACGTCATCGGCTGCCCGTCCGAGAACTTCAGGTCCGGCCTGATCGTGATCGTGTAGGTCTGGTTGTCGGCCGACACGGTCCAGCCCTCGGCCAGCCACGGCTCGAGCTCGTCGGTCGCGCGATTGACGCGAATCAGCCTGGCCTGGGTGAGGAAGGTCACGACGTCGGTTGCCGCCGCTGCCCCGGCGGGGACGTAGCGGTTGTAGGTCGCCGGCTCGGATCGAATCGTCGCGAGGAGCTCGCCGCCGCGCGCCGGCGTCGAACCGGTGCCCGCAGCGGGCGGCGCTTCGGACGATCGACAACCCCAATAGACCGAAAGACATACCAGAAGCCCTGCCATTCGGAGGGCCAAAAGTGGTCCGGCCACAACAGGCCCTCGACCGGCCAATAAATTGGCCGGTCTTCCAATTCACGTAAATCGGCCATTTTTTGCGGGTATCCGATACCCGGGTGCTGTGGTCGGGCTTGAGAGCCAACATGTTGGCTGTATCGGCCGCCGAAGCCGTGTGCGGGAGCCGCATACTCAGCCGATCGGTTCCATTGGCCATAGGTTATATTGCACTTTAAAGTCATCTCGATGTCATCAGACAAACCGCGGTTCCTGCAGCTGACCTTCTATAGATGAGCGTGGCACGAACGCTGCCTTGGGCGTCGGCCAACCCTCGAATTCGAGTTGGCGGCTCCCCATGACCCAGACACACGGTTCGTTCACGTGCTCCCTTGGTCGGTCGGCGGATCGGCTTCATCGCCGCGCTCTCGTGCGTGCTCGTCGTCCTCACGGTTTCCGTCGAGGCCGGCCAGCAGCGCGCGCATCTCTCCAAGGATCTCAGCGATCGGCTCGCCGCGCGAGTCGAGGCGCCGACCGACGTCATCGTCGCCGGGAGCGACGAGCAGATTGAGGCGCTCGCGACCCGCTACGGCGCGCGCGTCAAGAAAAGATTGAGGAATGCCGCCGTCCTCGAGGTCTCCGGCGGCCAGCTGCGTGATTTGAGCGAGGACGCCGAGGTCGCGAGCCTCTCCGGCGACGTGCCGGTCAGGGCGATGGCGACCGTGACGGCCGAGGCGATTGGCGCCGATCAGGTGTGGACGGGCGCGTCGCAGGGACTTCGAGGATTCACCGGCCGCGGCATCGGCGTGGCGGTGATCGACACCGGCGTCGACGCGAGGCATCCGTACCTGGCCAGCCGCGTGGCGCTCAGCCTGGACTTCACCGGCGCGAGCGTCCAGCGCTCGCCCGGCCGGGACGAGAACGGCCACGGCACGCACGTCGCCGGCATCATCCGCGACATCGCGCCCGGCGCGCACATCGTCGACCTGAAGGCGATGGGGGCGGACGGCTCGGGGTTCACGAGCAACGTGATCGCGGCGCTCAACTGGGCGATCGACAACAAGGCGGCGTGGAACCTCAAGATCGTCAACATCTCGCTCGGGCACGGCGTGATGGAATCCGAGAACGACGATCCGCTGTGCCAGGCCGTGCAGCGGGCGACCGACGCCGGCATGCTGGTGACGGTCGCGGCGGGGAACGTCGGCAAGCTCCCGGATGGCCGGGCGGTCGTGGGCGGGATCCACTCGCCCGGCAACTCGCGGCACGCGCTGACGGTGGGGGCGCTCAACACGAAGCAGACGGCGGCGCGGTCCGACGACGTGATGGCGACCTACAGCTCGCGGGGCCCGACGATGATCGACGGGGTGCTGAAGCCCGAGCTGGTGGCGCCGGGGAACCGGATTCGTGTCGTCGGTGCCGCGGGACGCGTATCTGCCCGGGCTCCTGCCCGAGCGGGTGACCGGGCGCGGGGCCAACGTGTTCATGGAGTTGAGCGGGACGAGCATGTCGGCGGCGGTGGCGGCCGGGGCGGCGGCGCTGCTGCTGGAGGCGCGGTCGCTGACGCCGCGGGAGGCGAAGGTGGTGCTGCAGCTGACGAGCAGCGCGGTGGCCGGGAGCGGCCTGCTCGAAGCCGGCGCCGGGAGCCTGAACGTGGTCGGGGCGGTGACGGCGGCGAAGCGACCAGCCGATACTTCAACCGAGACGTTTATCGCGAACGAAGCACAGGACCCGACGCTTCTTGCTTATCAACATCTCTCTCGGGGAACCCGACTGGTAACTGCCGTCAATCAGCCGAATCAGTTCTGGACGTCGCTCCTGCCCGTTGACTATCAAGTCAGCTCTCCGATCGCCTGGAGCAATCGACTGGTTTGGGCTGACGCGATGATCTGGACGGACGCGATGATCTGGACCGACGCGATGATCTGGACCGACGCGATGATCTGGACCGACGCGATGATCTGGACCGACGCGATGATTTGGACCGACGCGATGATCTGGACCGACGCGATGATCTGGACCGACGCGATGATCTGGACCGACGCGATGATCTGGACCGACGCGATGATTTGGACCGATACGCTTCAGGGAGACGACAATTGAGCGACGATTCTAGGGCCGACGCCCACATCACATCAGATAACGGAGGCACCATGCGCGTCGTCATTTGGACTGACTAGGAAACTGCAGTCACGGCGTCGTCTGGCCATGGAGAGAACTCCATGGCCTTTCGATTTATGACACCACAAAGATTCTCGTCGGTTCCCCGCACACATCAGGCCTACCTGCTCGCGGTAATCCTCGCGGGCGCGTGTTGTGTCGCGATTTCTGTTGCCGATCTTAACCAAGGACTCATTCCGAACCAGTGGCTGATCTTGGCCGTACTGACGGTTGTGAGCGGCTCAGCTCCGATACGGCTGTACTCGATTCCCGTAGCCCTCTCAGTTTCTGAAACGTTCGTCTTCACGTCCCTACTACTCTTTGGCCCAGCGGCAGGGACGCTAACTGTCGCGCTTGACGCCGCAGTCATATCGTTTTGGTCATTCAAAAGAGGGCAGAGACTTTTCAAGATCGTTTTCAACGTCTGCGCCTTACCCCTGACAATCTGGATAGCCGCGACATTGCTGTTCGCAGTCGGAGGGTTTCAACCGCTATTCGGCAACAATACAATCGATCTCTCTGCAACATCTTATCTGGCCGTTGTTGCTCTGCACCGTCACGTACTTTCTTCTGAGTAGCTGGATAATTACGTTCGCGATCGCGCTGGAGCGACGCGTCTCTCCATTCTCGATCTGGCGCGATAACTTTGCCTGGATATCGCTGAACTACTTCGGCGGCGCTTCCGCCGCCGCGCTGATTGTTACGTTCACGAAACAACTAGATTCGACCTTCATACTCATAATCGTCACTCTGTTGCCGGTAATGGGGCTCCTCTATTTCACGTACTCGCGCCGAGTGGATCGCGTTCAGGACGCAAACCGTCACCTAATCGAGCTAAACACGCTTTACGTATCGACTATCGAAACCTTGGCGATGGCGATCGACGCCAAGGATCAGGTGACTCACGGTCATATTCGGCGCGTTCAGCAGTATGCCGTTGGCCTCGCAAGGCATTTGGGTGTGACCGATCAATCTCTCATCCAAGCTATTGAAGCGGCGGCTTTACTTCACGACATGGGCAAACTCGCCGTTCCCGAATACATTCTGAACAAACCTGGCCCGCTTACGCCGGCCGAGTTCGAACGAATGAAGCTCCATGCGACCATCGGCGCTGACATTCTGTCGTCAATTAACTTTCCATACCCGGTTGTACCAATCGTCCGACATCACCACGAGAACTGGGACGGGTCGGGCTATCCAGATGGTCTCAAGGCAACTCAGATCCCGATGGGGGCAAGAATCCTATCCGTCGTTGACTGTTATGACGCGCTCACATCGGATCGGCCTTACAGACCCCGCCTGTCGAATAGTGACGCAACACGCATTCTCTTGGAGCGGCGCGGAACAATGTACGACCCTGACGTGGTGGACACGTTCTTACGTGTGCACGAGGCTCTCTCCGTTGAACCGGTAAAAGGCCGTTCAGTCGGCGATGTCGAGCTGATCGGGCTAACCCGCAAGACCGGCGCGATTTCGGCAAGAAGTTCAGCGCCAGCGGGTTTGACTGACATTGCTGCGAGCACCGAGGAAATGCTGGTGCTTTACGATCTGGCTCGTGGCCTACTGGGACGATTGGAATTGGCGGATGCTGCAGAGATTATCTCGAAGCACTTGCGCCGAATTGTTCCAGCGTCAACGTGTGTGATCTTTGTGTATGACGTCGAGAAGGACGAGTTGGTAGCCGCTCATGCATCTGGCGACAGTTCTTCTCATTTTTCGGAACTCAGAATTCCGAGGGGTCAGCGTCTCACGGGCTGGGTAGCCGCGAACAACCAAAGCATTTTGAACTCCGACCCGGTACTCGATCTGGGGGAATCAGCTAGACAGTTCACACCTCGGCTGAAAAGCTGTCTTAGTACGCCACTGATGAGTGGCTCGCAACTGGTCGGAGTGCTGTCGGTGTACTCGACGATTGCGGACGCTTTTACAGATGATCACCGTCGCCTCTTGGAGGTGGTTGCCAGACAGGTGTCGGAGACCATTAGAC
Source organism: uncultured Gaiellaceae bacterium (assembly GCA_963802865.1). Lineage (GTDB taxonomy): Bacteria > Actinomycetota > Thermoleophilia > Gaiellales > Gaiellaceae > GMQP-bins7. The sequence goes on along the minus strand of CAWDKB010000013.1, from coordinate 1,516 downwards.
AGGTGCGAGAGGCAGATCTTGCAAAGACTCAACCCAGAGAGGATGCACACGGCCTACCACACCGGGAACGGGTCGAGAGCTTTGTCGCCGCCGAGATTGATCTGGCGACAGATCAGACAAACCTGTCGATCATCTGCCTAGAGGTGTCATTTGAGCAAAGGCGAACCCGAGCTCCGATCGTGGTACTGCCAGATGACGTTGTCACCGGCATCAAACGAGTTCTGCGGGGTGCGGATGTCCTCTGTCGGTATTCCGACACGGAATTTGTAGTAGTGCTGACGCAGACGGACTCAATCGCTGCCACTGCCGTTGCCAGTCGCATTGCAGAAATAATCGTTGAGGCACGTCCCAGTTTGATGGAAACGGCTCGCCTCACGTTAGGCGTCGCTAGCGCGCCAAACGATGGCCGGACGCTGCCAGAACTCGTCGCGACAGCACAGCAACACAGATGGATACCACCAACGGGGAGCCAGAATCGACCTGGCGCCGTGCACTAGCCCCACCATGTCTTCAGATTCGGCTGTCGCTGAGGCATTTCGAGCCGGACGGCTTTCAGAAGCAGCGATGCTCCTCGATCGCGGATCCGCCGCTGAACCTGAGACGCTAATCCGTACCGCCCAACAGATCGCTTCGAGCAATCTGCCTGTTCTTGTCAGCGGGGAAACAGGTACGGGCAAAGAGACGCTTGCTCGCGTCATCCATTGCACCTCTGATCGTGCTGAACACGCCTTCGTGCCCTTCAACTGCACCGCGGTCCCGCGCGACATGATCGAGAGCCAGCTGTTCGGCTATCGCAAGGGCGCGTTTACCGGCGCTGATGGTCCTTTCCCGGGCGTCATCCGCGCCGCCCACGGCGGCACCCTGTTCCTGGACGAAATCGGCGATGTCGCAATCGAGATCCAGCCCAAGTTGCTTCGCTTCCTCGAGCACCATGAGGTTCATCCGCTCGGCGAGGCGCACGCCGTCAAGGTTGACGTGCGGATCATCGCCGCCACCAACGCCAACCTCGAGCAGTTGGTCGCCCAGGGCCGCTTCCGCGAGGATCTGCTCTACCGCCTCAAGGTTCTGCCGCTCCACCTGCCGCCGCTCCGCGAACGCCGGGAGGAGATCCCGGCGCTGCTCCAGCACTACCTGCAGAAGCACGGAGACGAGCAGAAAAAGGGTCGCGTCACACTGAGCGACGAGACCCTCGAGTACCTCCTGCTCTACTCGTGGCCCGGCAACATCCGTCAGCTGGCCAACGAAGTGCGCCGGATCATCGCCCTGGCCGAGCCGGACGCGATCGTCACACCGTCGCTGCTGTCGCCGGAGATTCTGGCCTCACGCCGCACCGTCCCCAGCGCTGACGCCACAGCAGAACCCGAGATTCGGCTCAAGCTCGATCAGCCGCTACCCGCCGCCGTCGACGCGCTCGAACAGACGCTCGTCCGTCACGCGCTCGAAAAATCGCACGGTCGCGTCGAAGAGGCCGCGCGGCTCCTCGGCATCTCGAGAAAGGGATTGTTCCTGAAGCGCC
>CAWDKB010000012.1:0-133800 GCA_963802865.1 uncultured Gaiellaceae bacterium | reverse complement strand
TCGCGTACGTGACCTCGCAGGTCGACGACCCTCGCCTGACGGCGCCTCCCGCCGGGTCTCAGCGTTCTACCAGTCGACGACCTCGTCCCCCAGTTCCTGCCCAAGGTGGACAGCCCCGTATTCGTGACGACGATGCCCGATCTCGACACGTTCCACGTCAAGCGTCCCAGGTCGGCCGACCTGTGTCTACCTCTTCCACTCGCTGAACAGCACCCACATGGCCTACCGGCGAGGCGCGTTCGACGCCTACGACGTGCTCGGGACGACCGGGCCGTACCAAGAAGGCGAGCTCCAGCCGAGGTACCGAGATCGGCAACGGCCTACCGCCTCGCCGAGGTCGGCTAGCTCCAACTCGACCGGATCGCTGCCGGGGTTCCTCGCACGCATCACGCCGCACATCCTTCCGAGACGACCAGTGCTGATCGCTCCCTCGTGGGGGAGCACAACCTGCTCCACTACCTGCGGCGGCGAGCTCGTCGAGTCGGTTGCGGCTCAGGGGTTTCGCACGGTCTATTCGTCCCCATCCCGCGTTCTTCGAGTCGTTGTACCCCGAGGGGGAAGCCATCGTCGAGACGCTTCAACGCCGTTTCGCCGACCGCACGAACGTGGTCTTCGAGACCTCGATCACAACAGAGAACTCTTTCTACGAGGCAGCGCTGATGATCTCCGACTGGTCCGGTGCCGCGTTCGAGTACGCGTTCGGGACGGAGCGCCCCGTCCTGTTCGTCGACGTCGAGCCCAAGGTGATGAACCCGGACTGGCGTCGCTCGGGATCGTCCCGTTCGAGGAACCATGCGCGCAGACCTTGGGCGCGTGCTCGCACCCGGCGACGCCTCCGGGCCGGAGATGTCGCCGCGGACCTCGTGCAGAGTTCGGCGAGCTTCGCAGCGCAGATCGAGAGCCGCCCGGGTTCGGGAGATCTACAACTTCGGCGAGTCGAGCCCGAGTCGGCGCCGCAGTGATCGACGCGCTCATCGACTGACCCCCGCACTTGCTGGGCAGACGTCTAGGAGGACGGAGGATCCGCTAATGCCGAGAGGGTGTTCTCCGATTCTCCTGCGGATGCTCGCGTATCTCGACCCAGCGACCGGAGGCATGATCCTGCAGGCGGCTGCGGGCGCCATTGCGGCTACGGCCGTCGGCGCGAAGCTCTACTGGGGCAGGCTCAAGCGTTTCCTGCGCCCTGACCGCGGCGAGTCACCAGAGAACCAGCAGCACCTCTGAGCCTGCTCGTCTAGAGGCCAATGGCGAACCTACCAGCTCGCCTCGAGGCGCGGAGTGACCGAGTCCGACGCCGCTCGTGGAACCAGACGACGGTCTCGCCGGCGCAACTCGGGACAAGTTCTCACAGGTGGACGACCGCCAGGCGCGCTCCCGCATCGCGGGCGTCCCGTCCTCGTACCTCGTTCGGTTCGCGACGCTCACTGCTGTCTGGGCCTACGCGGTGAGCCAGCCCGTCTTCTCGTTCCTCCGGGGGAGCCCGGAGTTCCTCGTGCTGCGCGACGCGACCCGCATGGACACGATCCTTTTCGCGATCGCCCTCGCCGTCGGTCCCTCCGTTGGCCGCGGTCGCGTACTCCTGGCTCGTCGGACGCGTGTCGCGCTGGGCGGGTGACGTGCTCTACCTCGTCGCGCTCGCCGCCTTCCTGGTGCCGTTCGCGTTCCAGCTGGCGAGGACTCTGGACACCGAGCAAGCGGCAGGCACTGCTCGTCGTGCTCGCCGTTTGCGCCGTCGCCACAGTGGCCTACGTTCGCTGGCGAGCGGTGCGCCTCTTCCTGTGCCTGTCGGTCATCCTGCCGATCGGCGCGCTTGCGCTGGTTCGTCGCCGGCATCCCCACGACGATCGACGAGGCCGAAGCCGCGCCGGTCAAGATCGGGTCTCGCACACCCGTCGTCCTCGTCGTCCTCGACGAGCTTCCCGTGACCTCGTTGATGACACAAGACGGCCGAATCGACGCTCTGCGCTATCCGAGCTTCGGACAGCTCAGCACGAGGCAACGTGGTATCCGAACACCACCACCGTTCACCCGTTCACGAGCAAGGCCGTCCCCGCGATCCTGACCGGCAAGATGCCTCGCCGCGACTCGCTGCCGACGCTCACGGACCACCCCGAAAACCTCTTTACGCTCCTGGGCGGAAGCTACTCGCTGTTCGCTCACGAGGGTACGACGCGTCTGTGTCCCATCAACCTCTGTCCGAGACCCGGCGTGTCCCATCTCAGCAGTGTCAACATCCTGTTCCATGATGTCGGTGGCCCCTACATTCTCAAGGCCATTCCCGACTCGATCACGGGTGCCGGAGACTTTGCGGTCCCTGCCGACGGTACGTTCGCCCGGGCATCGGACTCCGCCGCGACGGACTTCGAGGGGTTCATCGAAGCCTTCTCAGGCCAGGCCCCGGCTGCAAGCCTCTACTACACGCACGTTCTGCTGCCTCACTTTCCCTGGCGTCTTCTCCCATCCGGTCGCGAGTACGGATTCCCTGCGAGCGACCAACCAGCGGGACGCGTACTTTGGCCGACCGATCCGTGGTTCGTGCAGAAGTCCAGCAACGGCATCTCCTGCAGGTGCAGTACGCAGATGCACTGGTTGGCCGCCTCCTCCGCAAGCTACGGACCGCAGGTCTCTACGATCGCGCACTCGTCGTCGTCGCCGCCGATCATGGTGCGAGCTTCCGGATGGGTGCAGCGCTCCGCGACGTGACTTCCGAGCACTTCGCGGGTGTCGCGAGCATCCCCCTGTTCGTGAAGTACCCCGGACAGAAGCGCGGCGCGACCGATCTCCGACCGGCTCGAACGGTTGACATCTTGCCGACGATCGCCGACGTGCTCGGCATTCGCATGCCATGGCGCGTCGACGGCTCGTCGCTCGCCGGACCCGCGGTCAAGCGCGAGAAGGCAATCATGCTCCGTGACGAGGGAGACTGGGTCAGCGTCTCGCAGGAAGAGGTGAAGCGGCAGCGCGAGAACCTGGTCCGCTGGAAGACCCGGTTGTTCGGCGAGGGGCATGACTCGCTGTTCGCAATTGGCGTGAACAAGCAGCTGCTGGGCGCGCGGGTGGACGAGAGCTGGCCGAGTTCGGAGACCGCCCGGGTGAAGATCGAGCACGAGTCGCAGTTGGCGAATGTGCGAACGTCGTCGTCGTTCCTACCGGCCCACATTGCTGGGTTCGTCGACGCCGGGCGCGTGGCCAAAGGTACGGAGTTCGCGGTCGCCGTCAATGGCCGCATTCGCGCGTTGACTCGGTGTGTCGAGGACGAGGACCGCAACGCTTCGGCGCCCTCGTTCCCGAGGAGTCGTTCAGGGACGGGTTCAACCTGGTCGAGGTCTTCGCGATCGAGCCCCGTGGAGGGACGCTTCGGCTCGTGCGCCTCGGGGACAACAGCGGCGGATAGGTGCTACAGCCGGCGCTGACGTAGTGCGGCGAGCGGCACGGAACGTTCCAGCTCGCCGGGCGGGACGAACCGGACGTTCATCCCCACGACGCGGGCGTACTGGCGAATCCAGCGATGTCTGACATCGCGTCCTTCCTGGGCGGACGTCTAGGCGGAACCGGAGGATCCGCTAATGCCAAGAGGGTGTTCTTCCGATTACTCTCCTGCGGATGCTTGCTTATCTCGACCCAGCCACCGGAGGCATGATCCTGCAGGCGGCTGCGGGCGCCATCGCGGCCACGGCCGTGGGCGTGAAGGTCTACTGGGGCAGGCTGAAGCGGTTCCTACGCCCCGATCGCAGCGAGTCCTCAGAGAACCTGCACCTCTGAGCCTGCGCGTTTAGAGCCAATGGCGAAGCTGCCTTTCGCTTCAAAGCGCCGCGTGACCGAGTCCGACTCCGCTCGCGGGACCGACGACCTCGCCGGCGCGACGCAGGACAAGTTCTCACAGGCCGACGACGGCCAGGGGCGCTCCCGCATCGCGGGCGTCCCGTCCTCGTACCTCGTTCGGTTCGCGACACTCGCTGCTGTCTGGGCGTACGCGGTGAGCCAGCCCGTCTTCTCGTTCCTCCGAGGGACCCCTGAGTTCCTCGTGCTGCGCGACGCGACCCGCATGGACACCATCCTGTTCGCGATCGCCCTCGCCGTCGTCCCTCCGTTGGCCGCGGTCGCGTACTCCTGGCTCGTCGGACGCGTGTCGCGCTGGGCGGGTGACGTGCTCTACCTCGTCGCGCTCGCCGCCTTCCTGGTGCCGTTCGCGTTCCAGCTGGCGAGGACGTCTGGACCCGAGCAAGCGGCAGGCACTGCTCGTCGTGCTCGCCGTTGCGCCGTCGCCACCGCGGCCTACGTCCGCTGGCGAGCAGTACGTCTCTTCCTTTGCCTGTCGGTCATCCTGCCGATCGGCGCGCTCGCGTGGTTCGTCGGCGGCATCCCCACGACGATCGACGAGGCCCAAGCCGCGCCGGTCCAGATCGGGTCTCGCACACCCGTCGTCCTCGTCGTTCTCGACGAGCTTCCCGTGACCTCGCTGATGTCGCGAGACGGCCGAATCGACGCCCTCCGCTATCCGAGCTTCGGACAGCTCGCGCGGGATGCGACGTGGTATCCGAACGCCACCTCCGTCCACCCGTTCACCAGCAGGGCCGTCCCGGCGATCCTGACCGGCCGGATAGTGCGCAACGACTCGCTCCCTACTCTCAGGGACCACCCGGAAAACCTCTTCACGCTCATCGGCGGGAAGCTACTCCCTGTTCGCTCACGAAGGCACGACGCGCTTGTGTCCCGTCAATCTCTGTCCGAGACCCAGCGTGTCGCACCTGAGCAGCGTCAATGTGCTGTTGGACGACGTTCGAGCTCCGTACATTCTCAAGGTCGTTCCCGACTCCATCACGGGTGCCGGAGACGCGGCGATCCCTGCCGACGGCACGTTCGACAGGGCGTCGGACTCCGCCGCTCCGGAGTTCCGGAAGTTCATCGACGCTATCTCGCGCGAAGCGCCGACGGCGAGCCTCTACTACACGCACGTCCTGCTACCCCACTTTCCGTGGCGTTTTCTTCCGTCCGGTCGAGAGTTCAGCGTTCCCCGTCAGGACCAGCCAGCCGGTCGTGGACTTTGGGCCACCGATCAGTGGTTCGTGCAGAAGGGTCTTCAACGGCATCTCGTACAGGCCCAATACACGGATGCACTTGTCGGCCGGCTGCTGCGCAAACTCCGGCGGGCCGGTCTCTACGACCGGGCACTCGTTGTGGTGGCCGCTGATCACGGGGCGAGCTTTCGACAGGGTGCCGCGCTACGCGACGTGACTGCCGCGCACTTCGCGGAAGTCGCGAACGTTCCGCTGTTCGTGAAGTATCCCGGACAGAAACGTGGCGCGACCGATCTCCGACCGGCTCGGACGGTCGACATCCTGCCGACGATCTCCGATGTGTTGGGCGTTCGCACGCCGTGGCACGTCGACGGCTCGTCGCTCATCGGACCCTCGGTCAAGCGTGACGACGCGGTCATGCTCCGTGAGGACGGAGAGTGGGTGCGTGTCTCGCAGAGAGATGTGGAGCGCCAGCGCGAGACCTTGATCCGGCGAAACACGCGATCTGTTCGGCGAAGGGCATGACTCGCTGTTCGCGATCGGCGTGAACAAGCAGCTGCTGGGAACACGGGTCGACGAGAGCTGGCCGCGCTCCGAGACGGTCGGAGTGAGGATCGAGGACGAGTCGCAGCTGGCGAACGTCCGAACGTCGTCGTCGTTCCTGCCAGCCCACATCGCGGGGGTCGTCGACGCCGGGACGCGTGGCCGAAGGCACGGAGCTCGCGGTCGCCGTCAACGGCCGCATTCGGGCGCTGACTCGATGCGTGGACGACGAAGGAACTCAGCGATTCGGCGCCCTCGTTCCCGAGGAGTCGTTCAGGGACGGCTTCAATCTGGTCGAGGTGTTCGCGATAGAGCACCGCCAGGGAGCGCTTCGGCTCGTGCGCCTCGGGGACAATCGCGCCGGATAAGTGCGACAGCCGGCTCTGGCGTAGCGCTGTGATCCAAACCGACGAACCGTGTCCAGCAGAGGATTGCTCCGAGGACCGCGTACGCGGTCGCGACGAGCACCACACCCACGCGATCGGCCGTCATGGCACGAGAATCCTGCTCGAGCGTTCGGCTGCTGCCGCTATTGAATCGGCGAGATTCGGCTGAGCTGTAGAGCGCCGGCCGCGCCGGCGATCGAATCGGCGGTCGTCTTGGCCTTCGTCGTGTACGCGGTGACCGGCACCGGTGCCCTGAACGCCCGGTAGTCGAGCCGTCCAATGCCGGGCAGGTCGTCCGCGACGACTTCGGCGGGAACGGTCAGCTCCACCTCGCGCGCGTCGATCTCGAGCCAGCGGCCGCCGGGGTAGTGACGCACCTTCGTCGCCTCGATCGTGACCGTGCCCGCCCCGGCTCCGACGAGCGTGCCGCGGAGCCCGAGACTGAACGGAGCGCCGCGCCTGGACGCGAACAGCGGCCGAATCGCGCGCTTCAGGTGCTTGAACGGATTGGCGTCGGCGCCACCGTTCGGATGAACCTCGAAGTGCAAGTGCGGATTGCCCGCCGCATCACCGGAGTCGCCGTTCCACGCGACCTGCTCCCCGGCTAGCACGCGGGCTCCGTTCGGCACCGCATACGTCGTGTCCTTGACGCAGCCGCCGGTGTTGTCGTTCCGGGCGGTCAGGTCGTTGTTCAGGTGGATGTACATGTACATCGTCCCGCTCGCGCCATAGAGGTAGAGCATGCAGCCCCCGAGGCCCGAGGTCGCGTACTCGACCCGCCCGTCCTCGACCGCGACGACAGGCGCCCGCCACGGGTTCTCCATGTCGATCCCCGCGTGCGAGCCGTTGCCTCGGGGATCTCCGTAGTTGTCCCAGAGCAGCGTCTTGGCGACGAGCGGGTGGACGAGTCGCGGCACGCCCTGCTCGAGCCCGCTGGATGCCGGAGCGGCGAGAACGGTCGCCGCGAGGCCCACGACCAGGAGGAGAGTCAACGTGCCCGCTCGGGCTGTCGTCCGGTGGCGTCTCATGCGAGGTAGCGCTCCGGTTCGCGCTCGAAGGTCGGGAGGCTAGCAGGGTTGACTGCGGGATCACCCTGTAGGTGCGCGACCTCGCCCCTGGGTGCAGCGGAACCCGGCCTGCGGCTAGTCACGAACTGGACCTTCGCCCCTTTCTTTCTCGAGCTTCGTCATCACAATACGAACATGCTCTGGGGAGGGCTGGGTCGCGGGCGACGCGTGGTCGTCGCCTGCCTTGTGTTCTTCGCGCTAGCCGATGTGGCTCTCGCGTTCGTCTTCCTGCGCGGAGACAGCACTGCTGCCGCGCAAGTGGCGCAGCCTCTGCACCCCGTCGCCGGGAGCTTCGTCCCCGACGAGAGGCAGGTGAGCGAGTGCACGGACGCGCGCTGCTTCCAGCAGGCGTTCGGGAACATCGCCTACCGAGACGGGCCGAAGGACGCCCTCGCACTCGTCGAGACCGTCTACGGCAACGGCTCGGATCCGGCGTGTCACCGCGTCACGCACATGATCGGGGCGGCGTCACTCGCTCGTTTCGGGGCGACGTCACGAGGACGCTCGCGGCAGGTGACCCGACCTGCTGGTCGGGCTACTACCACGGAGTTCTCGAACGATCGCTCGTCAAGGTGAAGTCCCGCAGGGTGGCCGATCTGGCGCCCGTCGCACGAACGCTTTGCACGGGTGAAGGCATGGCTCCGCTGGTCCTCTACGGCTGCCTCCATGGGATGGGGCACGGACTGATGATCGCGACCGGCCTCGATCTTCCGACGTCGCTCGAGGTCTGCGCCCGACTCGGCCGCTGGTGGGACCGGGATGCGTGCCGCGGCGGCGCGTTCATGGAGAACATCTCGTCGTCGTACGGGGTCAGCTCGCGGTGGCTGAAGGACGACGATCCCGTCTATCCGTGCAACTGGGTTGCCGACGCGGTCGCCCGACGGTGCTACCAGATGGTCACGTCGCGGATCCTGCCGTTCGTCGGGGACGACTGGGAACGAACGGCGACCACCTGTGCAGGCGTCGAGAAGAACTTCGTCCACATGTGCTTCCAGTCGTTCGGACGCGACGCCTCGAGTCGCAGCGGACGCGACCCCGACAAGGTCGCCGAGCTCTGCGAGATCGCTCGTCCGTACGGAGGCGAGGGCGATTGTGTCGCTGCCGCCGGGTACGACACGACCTTCAACTTCACGAGCGGAGAGCGCGGGCGGGCGCTGTGCGAGGTAGTGCCCGTCGGCGTGCGAGGATCGCTGCTACTACGGAGTGGGAACGGTGCTCGGACGCTTTCGCACGACACACGAGGCCCGCGTTGCGGATTGCAAGGCGCTCGTCGAGGATGCCGTGCTCGCGGGCGAGTGTGTCCGCGGCGGTCGCGAGAACCTGCCGAGCTCGAGCAAGTAACTCTCGCTGCGCTCGACGTCAGACCTTCGCGGCGACGACGAATCGCGAACTGCCCCAGGGGAACGAGAGTCCCCGCTGAATCATCCGCCGCTCGAGTCCGAGAATCGCCTCGAACGTGCGATTCACCACAGCCGGCAGCTGGAACTCGCGCGTCGGGTCGTAGCCCTTGGAGTGTCGCTCGAACACCCGCGAGGCAGCTATCACCGGGAGGAGTGGGGCCATCCAGGCGAACGAGCGCTCGACGGTGAGCCCTGCTCTCCGAATCTTCGTCTCGATCTCGCCTCTCGTGTACCGGCGGCGGTGCTCGAGGTAGTCGTCGGCCGCGCTCCATAGCCACGGGTACCGAGGGACGTTGACGAGAACCTTCCCGCCGGGCCTCGACGCTCCGGCGATTCCGCACCAGGGCGCCCTCGTCGTCGTCCAGGTGCTCGAGTACGTCGAACGCGCAGACCACGTCGAACTCCTCGTCGGCCTCCAGGTGCTGCGCATCCCTCTGCGTGAACGTCGCGGTCGGGACGAGCTCCCTGGCGATCTCGAGCGCTTCGGCGCTGAGATCGGAGCCCACGAGCTCGATCTCGGACGACCAGTCGCGGATCGCCTGCAGCACGAACCCGGTTCCACATCCGACGTCCAGGAGGCTCGATGCATCGTGACAGTACGTGTCCAGCGCCCAGATGACGAGCTTGTTCCGGCTACGGAACCAGAAGTGATCGCGCACGAGGCGGGCCGATGCCTCGTCGCCCATGGGAAGGACGCCGACCGGGCCTGACGTCGGATCCGACCCGGTCACTCGACGACGGCAGTGTGATCGGCCCTGTCGTCGTCCACCAACTCCAACGGCGACCTTCGATCCGCAGCCTGTGGCGCCCCGCGAACGACATCGGCGACGATGAAGAGCGGGCGCCCCTTCGCCTCGTCGTACACCCGCCCGAGGTACTCGCCGATCAGCCCGAGGAAGAGCAGCTGGATGCCGGAGAAGAACGTGATCGCGACGATGAGCGCCGTGAAGCCTGCGGGCGTGTTGCCGTGCGCGAGGCGCTCGTAGATCGCGTAGATCGCGTACAGCGATGCGAGGGCAGACGCACAGGCGCCGACCAGCCACGCCGCGCGGAGCGGGGTCACGGAGAAAGCGAAGAGCCCGTCGAACGCGAGGCGGAAGAGCTTTCGCAGCGGAATCGCCTCGCCACCGGCCCGGGCTTGGCGTTCGATCGGGACTCCGGTCTGCTCGAAGCCCACCCAGGTGCGAAGGCCCCGGATGTACCGGTGCCGCTCCGGCAGCTGATTGATCTGGTCGACCACGCGGCGGGACATCAGTGCGAAGTCGCCCGAGTCGACGGGCACCTCTATCTCGGACAGCCGCCTCATGAGCCGATAGAAGACGTAGAAGGCGGTGCGCCTGGGCAGGGACTCCTTTCGGCGCACGCGGCGGGCGTAGACGACGTCGTAGCCGCGTTCGTACTCTGCGATGAGGCGAGGGATGTCCTCGGGTCGGTCCTGAAGATCACCGTCCATGACGACGACGACGTCGCCGCTGACGTGCTCCAACGCGGCGGTCTCGGCAGGTTGATGGCCGAAGTTGCGCGAGAGCTGGACGCCGACGACGCGGTCGTCGGCAGCGGCGGCTCCGACGACCAACTCGAACGTGCGGTCGGAGCTTCCGTCGTCGACGAAGACCATCTCGTGCGGTCCGCCGGGGAGATCGTCAAGCACGGCAGCGAGGCGGCGAAAGAGCTCAGGGAACACCTCCTCCTCGTCGTGCAGGGGTATCGCGACCGAGACGCAACGCGTGTGGATATCGGATGAAGGGGTCGGATCCATGGCCTTCTGGTCCTTCGGCAGCGCTGCGGGCCTGCCTGCTCAGCCTAGACCGTCGGCCGCCGCAAACCGGCTCCGAGCAACCGCGCCGTGAGTCCGGCAGCGCGGGATAGAGTCCGCGCCGATGAAGATCGCCGTCTGCGTCAAGCACGTCCCCGACGCGACCGTGCACAAGCGGATCGACCCCGGGACGAAGCGGCTCGACCGCTCGGGCGAGGCGGCGCTCAACCCGACCGACCTGAACGCGGTCGAGGAGGCGCTGCGGATCAAGGAGGCGCAGGGCGGGGAGGTCGTGCTCGTGTCGCTCGGACCCGAGAAGGCGGCGGACTCGCTGCGCAAGGCCCTCGCGATGGGCGCAGATCGTGCCGTGCTCGTCAGCGACGACGCGGCTGCCGGCTCCGATCTGCTGGGGACGACGCGCGCACTCGCGGGAGCGCTCGAGCGCGAGAGCGCCGACCTCGTCCTCTTCGGCCAGTCCTCGAGCGACGGTGACGGCGCCGTCTTGTGGGCTGCCGTCGCCGAGAAGCTCGGGCGGCCGGTCGTCTCCCAGGTCGCCTCGCTGACGGTCGAGGCGGACTCCGTCACGGGCAAGCGGCAGACGGAGCACGGCTATGACGTCATCACGGCGCCGCTCCCCGCAGTCGTCGCCGTCTCGGACGCGATCAACGAGCCGCGCTACCCGTCCCTCAAGGGGATCATGGGCGCGAAGTCGAAGCCGCAGGAGACGCTGTCCTTGTCCGACGTAGGCGTCGATGCCGGTTCGGCGGGCGAGGCGGGTGCGAAGACGACCGTCCTCGAGCTCGGCGCACCGCCCTCGCGCGGCGACTCGATCACGATCGAGGACGACGGGAGCGCGGCGCAGAAGGTCCTCGATCTCGTCGTCGAGAGGCGGCTGGTGTGAACCTCGTCTTCCTCGAGCACTACCACGGCGAGCTCGAGAAGGGCAGCCTCGGCGTGCTCTCGAAGGCGTCGTCGCTGGGCGACACCGCAGGGGTCGTGCTCGGGCCCGGCGCGGGGGAGGTGGCGGCTCGCGCAGGTGCATTTGGAGCCGCGAAGGTCTACGCGTGCGACGCAGCCGAGCTCGAGGCACCACTCCCGCAGCCGCGGGTCGATGCGCTCGCGTCGCTTGTCGAGTCGACCGGCGCCGACACCGTTCTGTTCGCGGCTTCCGTGCTCTCGGCAGACGTCGCCGCAGGCCTCGCGGCCCGGCTCGACGCCGGTCTCAACTGGGACCTCACCGACCTCGTCGCGGGCGACGATGGCCTCGTCGGCAAGCGCCCGGCGCTCGGAGACACCGTGCTCGTGGACGTCGGCTGGACGAGCACGCCGCGACTCGGCCTCGTTCGCGCCGGCACGTTCGACCCCGTGGAGTCGGGAGGATCGGCCGAGGTCGAGTCCTTCGACGTGTCCTTCTCGGAGTTCTCGACGCTCGCGGCCCTCGTCGAGCAGACGCAGGAGGAGTCGAGCGGACCCTCGATCGAGGACGCGGACATCATCGTCGCGGGCGGTCGGGGCCTCGGCTCGCCCGAGGCGTTCTCTCTTCTGGAAGAACTTGCAGCAGCGCTCGGAGGCGCGGTCGGCGCGACGCGGGCCGTCGTCGACGCAGGCTGGTACCCGTACTCGACGCAGGTGGGTCAGACCGGGAAGACGGTCTCGCCGAAGCTGTACATCGCCTGCGGGATCTCGGGCGCGATCCAGCACAAGGTGGGCATGCAGGGCTCGGGGACGATCGTCGCCATCAACAAGGACCCGAACGCGCCGATCTTCGACTTCTGCGACGTCGGCGTCGTCGGCGACCTGCACCAGATCGTCCCGAAGCTGACGGAGCTCGTCAAAGCGCGGGGATAGCGGAGCGACGTGGCGCGGCCGATCGACTTCGCTCCTCCGTTCGGCGCGCTGGACGCGGTGGGCGCGCCGACCGACCCGCCCGAGGAGCGCATCGACGTCGGTGTCGCGATCGTGGGCGCCGGGCCGGGCGGGCTCGCCTGCGCGATCCGGCTGGGTCAGTTGCTCGAGGAGCGCCCGGACGTCCGCGAGCGGCTGGGCGACGTTCCCATCGCCGTCCTCGAGAAGGGCAAGCAGCCGGGCTCGCATCTCCTGTCGGGCGCGGTCGTCGACCCGAGCCCGCTGCGCGAGCTCTTCCGCGGCCGTCTGACGACAGCCGACCTCCCGACCTACGGCGAGGTCCCGGGCGAGGCGGTGTACGTCCTCACGCGGCGGTCGGCGTTCCGCATTCCGCCGCCGCCGACCATGTGGAACCACGGGAACCTGATCCTGTCCGTCTCCGAGCTCGGCAGGTTCCTCGCCGAGCAGGCCGAGGCCGTCGGCGCCGTCGTGCTCCCCGAGACCGCGGCGACGAGGCTGCTCGTGCAGCACGGGCGGGTCGTCGGCGTCCGCACGGGCGATCGCGGTCGGGGCCGGGAGGGCGAGGAGCTGCCGACCTTCGAGCCCGGGAACGACATCGTCGCGCCGTTGACGGTGCTCGCCGAGGGGACGCAGGGCTACCTCACGGACGCGGCGATCGGAGAGTTCGGGCTTCAGGGCGAGAACCCGCAGATCTGGGCCCTGGGCGTGAAGGAGGTCTGGCGCGTTCCGCAAGCCGCTGCGGAAGATCGTGCACACGATGGGCTGGCCGCTTCGGACGTCGGCGAGCCACGGGGAGTTCGGCGGCTCGTTCATCTACCCGATGGGCGACGAGCTCGTCACCGTCGGGTTCGTCGCCGGGCTCGAGGCGACGGACGTCGAGTTCTCCGTCCACGACGTCCTCCAGGAGTTCAAGACGCACCGGCTCGTGTGGAAGATCATCGGCGGCGGCGAGCGGGTCGCGTGGGGCGCGAAGACGATCACGGAGGGCGGCTACCACTCGCTGCCGAAGCGGATGAACGCGCCGGGGCTCCTGCTCGTCGGCGAGGGTGCCGGCCTCGTCAACGTGCCGCGCCTGAAGGGTGTCCACTACGCGATCGAGTCGGGGCGACTCGCGGCCGAGGCGGCCTTCCGCGCGCTCGTGCGCGGCGAGGTGCCGAGCCGGGTCGGCGCGCTCGACTCGTACGACGAGTCGCTTCGGGGCAGTCGCCTCTGGAAGGACCTGTACGAGGTGCGCAACATGCGCCAGGCCTTCGACAAGGGCTTCTTCGTCGGCGGCGCGCTCGCGAGCGCGATGACCGTGACGAAGGGTCGCGCTCCGAACGGTCGCTTCCCGACGCATCCGAACGCTGCCTCCCCGCTCAAGAAGACGGGTCGCTCCTCGCGCTATCCGAAGCCGGACGGCAAGTACATCTTCGACAAGCTCTCCTCCGTCTTCGCGTCGGGCAACCGGACCCGCGACGACCAGCCGAACCACCTGAAGGTGGTGCGCCGCGTGCGCCGGCCGGTCGCCGAGGCGTGGGAGTGGATGTGCCCGGCGCACGTGTACGAGGTCGGTCGCGATCTCGGAGACGGGATGGTCTCGGTCGAGATCACGCCGTCGAACTGCGTCCAGTGCGGAGCGATCACCGCCAAGGGCGGCCGCCTGACGCCGCCCGAGGGCGGCTCGGGCCCCGAGTACACGCTGACCTAGCGCCGTCGTTCGTCGAAGGCGCGCGCCATGGCGACGCGGTCGGCGAGCGCCGGGTGCGAGCCGAGAAGGAGCTGCACCCACGCGGGCGGGTCGGGGTCGCCGAGCGACGACTGCGAGAGCGCGACCATCACGCCCTCGAGCCCGTCCGGGTCCCGCGTCACCTCGAGTGCCTTCCAGTCCGCCTCGGCCTCCATCCGCTTCGAGATGAGCCCGGACAGCGGCGCAGTCGCGAGCTGGACGACGACGACGACGAGGAGCGCGAGCGGCACCGCCTCGGGCGTCCCCATGCCGCCACGTCGCCGCGTCGCGCGCATGAGGATCCACGCTCCCGGGACGGCGAAGAGGGCGAACCAGGCGATCCCTTCCGGCAGATGCCGTTGCGAGTGGTGTGCCAGCTCGTGGCCGAGGACGACCTTCTGCTCCGGCTGGGAGAACGGCTCTTGCAGCATCGTGTCCCAGAAGACGACGCGGCGGGAGGGACCGAGGCCGAAGGCGAAGGCGTTCGCCTGCTCCGTGTCCTCGCTGACCTCCTCGACGCGAATGGGAATGCGCGGGAGACCGAGCTCGCCCTCGTACTCGCGCGCGGCTGCGAGCAGCTCGTCGTCGCGCAGCGGCTCGGTGCCGTAGTACAGGTACGGCCCGACGAACGTGAACAGCGCCGCGATTCCCACGAAGACGGCCGCGCCGGGCAGCCACCACCACTCACCCAGCCAGCGTGCGAGCGCCATCACGACGAGGAGCGCGAACGAGATCGAGAGGAACTGCGCGGCGAGAAGCGCCCAGTCCTCGAACAGCCAGTCGAGGTAGCCGAGCTCGGTCTGCTCGTGGCGCCGGGCCCACCAGTGCGCGGCGAGCGAGAACGGAAGCGCGACGAGCCAGGCGATGCCGAGCCCGAGCATCCCGAGCAGCATCCCCGTGCCGACCGGGCCTGCCGACGACTCCTGCGCGAAGCGAGCGCCGTGACGCGCGTAGATCCACAGCGTCGCGACGAGCGCGATCTGCGCGAGGATCCAGAGCACGTAGAAGAACCGCTCGTAGCTGCGGGCGTCCGCGACGTGATCGGCGCCGAAGACCGCGTCGACGTCGACCGCCGGGAGCCCGAGATCGTCGGGCACGGCCGTCGGATAGAGGAGAACGGCGCCGACGACGAGCCCACCGGCGGCCAGCGCCGCGAGAGCGATCCTCAGGAAGCTGCCCCTGCTGCGGGCTGGAAGAAGGGCAACGGCCCGCGCTCAGGTGGCGCGCGGTCGGCGAGCACGGGAGCGCCGTAGGGGTACCTGCTCGTGACGAGGAGCGCGTACGCAGACGTCTGGGCCGAGTAGCGCAGACATGCGGCGCCGAGGTTTCGCATTCCTTCGGGCATACGCGCCGTCACCAGCGCGTACCACCAGGCGAGGAAGGCGATGACGAGCGCGACGCCGCCGAGCGCAGCGGCGAGGATGAACGCCGGGATCGCGAGGAAGAGCCGAAACAGCGTCTTCCAGCGGCGCTGATGCGCGCGCGGGTCGACCTCGAGGTCGATGCCATACGAGCCGGCGCGGCCCGTGAAGCCGGGGAACCGACGCCCGATCAGGTACACGAACGCGCCCAGGTGCGTCGCGTAGCGGACGTACGCGGTCAGGAAGCGGTGGAGCGCGTCCGGGACGCGGCCCGTGATCAACGCGGCGATCCACGCGACGAGCACGACGAAGAAGACGGCGATCGACCACAACAGAAGCCACACGAGGTGCGGTATCGCGAGGAAGAGACGGAAGAGGACGGTGAGCCGGGGTCGTTCGAGATCGTCGTTCACGACGAGCCGGACCGGATGCTCGGGAAGCGCGGAGTAGGGCTCTGCGAGCTCCGGATCCGAGGTCGGGTAGCGCGGCGTCAGGAGGAAGAGATACGCGCCTGCCTGCGCGGCGTAGCCGAGGGTGAACGCGGTCAGATCCCGCAGGCCGCGAGGCGCGCTCCCGCGCACGAGGATCGCGAACCAGGCGAGAAAGGCGGCTGCCGTTGCGACGCCCCCGACCGACGACGCGTTGAACCACACTGCCTCCTCGCCCGCGCCCGACGACGCCGTCGCCGAGGTCTGGCCCGAGGAGCCGGTCGCGAAGCCGCCGCCGAGAGCCGCGGCGAGCAGGAGCGCGGGCAGCGCGAGCACGAGCCGGAAGAAGCCGCCCCAGCGGCCCTGCTGCACTGGTGGGTCGATCTGCACGTCGACGGGGTAGGCGCTCTGGCACCGGAACCAGGGGTACGGGTTGGCCGCGAGGAACACGTACGCCCCGACCTGGGTCGCGTAGCGGATGTAGTTGGCGACGAAGTCGTGCAGGCTGCTCGGGACCTGGCCCTGGACGAGCACCGCCAGCCAGTTGCCGAACCCGACGGCGAAGGCCGCGATTCCGCGGAGGACGACCCAGATGAAGAGCGGGATCGCGAGAACGAGCCGGAAGAAGACCGTCAGCCGGCTGCGCACGAGGTCGTCGCGGACGACCAGGCGGACCGGACGTCCGGAGGGATCGACGGTCACGCGCCCATTCTCGCGCAATACGATCGGGCGGTGCCGCTCGACCGCGAGGACGTCGTTCGTGCCGCCGACGTCATCCGCGGCCGGCTACACCGGACGCCGATCCTCCCGTGCCGGACGCTCGGCGCCGACGTCCACCTCAAGGCCGAGCTGCTCCAGCGCACCGGCTCGTTCAAGCCGCGGGGCGTCCTCAACAACCTGAGCTCGC
Source organism: uncultured Gaiellaceae bacterium (assembly GCA_963802865.1). GTDB lineage: Bacteria > Actinomycetota > Thermoleophilia > Gaiellales > Gaiellaceae > GMQP-bins7. Next base: position 117,360 of record CAWDKB010000012.1, on the reverse strand, counting down.
TCACCGCGGAGGAGAAGGCACGCGGAGTGATCGCGATCTCGGCGGGGAACCACGCGCAGGCGGTTGCCTGGGGAGCCGCGGAGGAGGGCCTCGACGCGCTCGTCGTGATGTGGCGGGGCGCGAGCGAGGCGAAGATCGCCGCGACGCGGGGTACGGGGCCGTGGTGGATCTCGAGGCGTCGAATCCGGCGGAGGCGTTCGCCCGGCTGGACGTCCTGCTCGAGGAGACGGGAAGGACGCTCGTGCACCCCTTCGACGACCCGCGGACGATCGCGGGCCAGGGCACGGTCGCGCTCGAGATCCTCGAGGACCTGCCCGACGTCGAGACGATCGTGGTGCCCGTGGGTGGAGGCGGGCTCATCTCGGGGACGGCGATCGCGGCATCCGGAGCCGCGAGGGTCATCGGCGTCGAGCCCGAGCTCTCGACCGCGCTGCACTCGGCGCTCGAGGCAGGCGAGCCCGTCGACGTGACGCCGACCTCCGTCGCGGACGGGCTCAACGCGCCGTACGCAGGGCGCAACACGCTCGCGATCGCGCAGGAGCTCGTCGAGGAGGTCGTGCTCGTGTCGGAGGCCGAGATCGAGGAGGGATTCCGCTTTCTCTACGAGCGCGCGAAGCTCGCGTGCGAGCCGGCGGGAGCGGCCGCCGTCGCAGCGGTGCTCGCCGGCAAGGTCGACCTCGATCGCGGCCGCACCGTCTGCATCGTCTCCGGCGGCAACGTCGCGGCTCAAACGGCCGCTGGTATCCTGGCGGGCCGATGAAGACCGACATCCACCCCGATTACGTCCTCGCGCACGTGACCTGCTCGTGCGGGAACGAGTTCTGGACGCGCTCGACGAAGGAAGAGCTCCACGTCGAGATCTGCGCCGAGTGCCATCCGTTCTACACGGGGAAGCAGAAGCTCGTGGACACCGGCGGTCGGGTGGAGCGCTTCCAGCGCCGGCTCGAAAAGGCCGACGCGAGCCGCGGCGAGAACTAAGCACACATGGCCGTCAGCTACGGCGGTCAGGCCGTCCTCGAAGGCGTGATGATGCGCAGCCCGTCCAGCTGGGCGGTCGCGATCCGTACGCCCGAGGGCGACATCGCCGAGGTCGTCCGCGAGATCACGTCGCCGATGCAGCGCCGCAAGGTGTGGCGACTTCCCGTGATCCGCGGCGTCATCGCGCTCGGCGAGTCGCTCGCGATCGGGTTCCGCGCCCTCGCCATCTCCGCGAACGTCGCTTCCCAGGAGCGCGACGAGGACGGCGAGATCCAGACGCAGATCGGCCGCGGGCAGATCATCTTCTCGTTCGCGATCGCGATCGGCTTCGCGCTCATGCTCTTCAAGATCGGCCCGGCCCTCCTGACGAGTTGGCTGCCGGTGGAAACGACCGAGCTGTTCGTGATCGTGGAGGGCGCTCATCCGCGTGGCGGTGTTCATCGGCTACATCCTCCTGATCTCGCTGCTCCCGGACCTGCGGCGCGTGTTCCAGTACCACGGCGCCGAGCACAAGACGATCAATGCGCTCGAAGCCGGCGCGGAGCTGAACCCGACCACCGTGCAGAAGTTCAGCTTGATTCATCCACGTTGCGGAACGGCCTTTTTGCTATGGGTGATGGTGATCGCGATCTTCGTCTTCGCATTCGTGGGACGGCCGGTCTGGTACTGGCTCATCGCGAGCCGGATCCTCCTGCTTCCCGTGATCGCCGGGCTCGCCTACGAGCTCATTCGCTACGCGGGCAAGCACCAGGACAACCGGATCCTGATGGCGTTGCTCGCTCCCGGTCTGTGGCTCCAGCGACTGACGACGCGGCAGCCGACGGACGACCAGGTCGAGGTGTCGATCCGCGCGCTCGAGAGCGTCGTCGAGCGTGAAGAGGCCGAGACGCCCGAACAACGACGGCTCGAGTCGCGCGTCGAGGTCATGGCCTAGTGCCCCGGATCGTCCGCGAGGCGGAGATCGACTGGGAAGGGACGACGGCGCGAGGTTCCGGCGTCGTGAAGGCAGTGAGCACCGGCTCGTTCGAGGTTCCTTCGACGATCGCGTCGCGTGTCGACATCGTCGAGGGCAAGACCAGCCCCGAGGAGCTTCTTGCTGCTGCGCACGCGACCTGCTTCGTCACGTCCCTCGGTAGTGAGCTGGCGCGGGTGGGTACTCCACCGGAGCGCATGCATGTCCACTGCACGATCACGATGGACGAAGTCGAAGGAGCCGGCCATCGGATCGTAGGCTCGAACATCTCTGCGCGCGCCGTGGTGCCGGGCGCCGACGTCGACGCTCTCGCGGCGGCCGCTCGGGCCGCCGACGACGGCTGCCCGTTCTCCGCTCTCATCCGGGCCACAGCCACCGTTACCGTCGATGCAACCCTCGAAGGAGGCAGCTGATGGCCGCCGATCGCACCGCGCACGTCACCTGGTCAGGCTCGCTCATGGAGGGCTCCGGGACGATCACCCGCGTCGAGAGTGGCGCGTTCGGCCCTCTCGACGTCACCTGGGCGGCACGCACCGAGGACTCCGAAGGGCTGACGAGCCCGGAGGAGCTGATCGCCGCCGCACACGCGGCGTGCTTCTCGATGGCGCTCTCGCACGGCCTCGCGCAGAGTGGATCCACGGCCGAGAAACTCGAGGTCGATGCGACCGTCACGTTCGTGCCCGGAACCGGGATCACGACGATCGCACTGACCGTGCGCGGCACCGTGCCCGGTCTGGAGGAGGATGCGTTCGTCGCGGCGGCCGAGGATGCGAAGGTGAACTGCCCGGTGTCGAAGGCGCTCGCCTCGGTGCCGGAAGTCACGCTCGACGCTGCGCTGGCGTAACGTCCGCGTTACCCTCACGGCATGGCGATCGAGCAGCTGGTCGACGAGCTGGAGCGCTCCTATGCGGAGACGCAGGAACGGGCCTCCGATCCCGTCGATCTACAACGATCACCGCCAGGCTGCCGACGTCGGCAGGCGGCTGAAGGAGCTCGAGACGCCGAAGCGCCTGGCCGACGAGTGGAGGCAGGTGCGCGAGGATCTGGACGCAGCGCGCGGAGACAGCGAGCTCGCGGGCATGACGGCCGAGCTCGAGGCCGAGCTCGAACGGCTCGAGGGCGAGCTGAGGCTCGCGCTCGTGGAAACCGACCCGGCTGACAGCAAGGACGTGATCGTCGAGATCCGACAGGGAGTCGGCGGCGACGAGGCCGCGCTGTGGGGCGCCGACCTCTACCGGATGCTCAGTCGCTACGCGGAGCGACTCGGGTTGAAGACGGAGACGCTCTCGGCGAGCGAGAACGAAGCGGGCGGGTTCAAGGAGCTCGTGTTCGGCGTGAAGGGGCAGGGCGCGTACTCGATCTTCAAGTTCGAGGGAGGGACGCACCGCGTACAGCGTGTCCCCGAGACCGAGTCGCAGGGCAGGATCCACACCTCGACGGCCACGGTCGCCGTCATGCCCGAGGCCGAGGAGGTCGAGATCGACATCCAGGACGCCGACCTCAAGATCGACGTCATGCGCTCGACCGGGCCCGGAGGTCAGAGCGTGAACACGACCGACTCGGCAGTTCGCATCACCCATCTCCCCAGCGGGCTCGTCGTGGCGATGCAGGACGAGAAGTCGCAGCTCCAGAACAAGCAGAAGGCCATGCGAGTCCTGCGCGCGAGGCTGTACGAGCTCGAGCGCGACAAGCAGCAGGCCGAGGCCGCGGCATCGCGTCGCTCGCAGATCGGGACCGGCGAGCGCGCGGAGAAGATCCGCACGTACAACTTCCCGGAGAGCCGTGTCACGGATCACCGGATCAAGCTGACGGTGCACCGCCTCGACCAGGTGCTCGACGGGGAGCTCGGCGAGTTCACGAACGCGCTGCGCGCCGAGGAGCAGCGGCAGGCGCTCGCGGCAGCTTCGGCGTCTGCGTGACCCGACCTCTCCGTCGATTGCTCCACGCGGTTCGGCGGCAGTTGAGGCCCACTCCCGTCGAGCGACGGATCGCGAAGCTCGACCTCGGTCCGGAAGACATCGCCATCGACTGCGGCGCGAACGTCGGTGACGTCACGCTGGAGCTTGCTCGGACGGGCGCGACCGTGCACGCGTTCGAGCCGAACCCCGCTGCCTTCGCGGTGCTCGAGGAGCGGGTCGGCGATGCGCACAACGTCCGTCTCCACCGGCAGGCGGTTCTCGACCATGCCGGCGACGCACGTCTCTACCTGCACGTGGACGACTCCAGCGATCCGGTCGCGGCATCGGTCGGGTCGAGCCTGCTGCCGTACAAGGGAAACGTCGACGTCGAGCGCTACGTCGATGTCGAGGCGATCGATCTCGCCTCGTTCGTGCTCGCGCTCGACCGGCCGGTGAAGGTGCTCAAGATCGACGTCGAAGGCGCCGAGTGTCCGATCGTCCATCACCTGCTCGACACGAGGGCGATCGACCGCGTGGACACCGCGCTCGTCGAGTTGCACGACCGGCACATTCCGGAGCTGCGATCCGAGAATCAGCGGCTGCGGGAGCGCATCGAGCGCGAGGGGCTCGCCGCGCGCGTGCTCACCGACTGGGAGTGACCACTCACCCCGTGCAGCCGACGGTCGGCGACGTGCGCTCGATCGTTGCCGCGCGGCTCGCTTCAGCGGGGTGCCCGGCTGCGCGTACGGATGCCGACTTCCTCCTCGCACATGTCCTCGGTGTGCCCCGTACCGCGCTCGCGGCGGAGTCGGAGCTCGTCCTGGATGCCGAGGCGTCGGCGCGACTCGAAGGCCTCGTCGAGCGACGCGAGCGCCGCGAGCCGCTCGCGTACGTTCTCGGCGAGTGGGGCTTCCGCCGGCTGACGCTCGGCGTCGACCCGCGCGTGCTCGTGCCCCGGCCCGAGACGGAGGTCGTCGTCGAGCGCGTGCTCGAGCGCGATCGACGGGCTCGTCGAGCCGCGCGTGCTCGACGTGGGCACGGGAAGCGGGGCGATCGCGCTGGCCGTCGCCGACGAGCACCCAGGCGCGCGCGTGAGCGGAGTCGACAGCTCGCCCGACGCGCTCGAGGTCGCTCGCGCGAACGCGATGCGAACCGGCTTGCCGGTCGAGCTCGACGAGTGCGATCTCTTCGCCGGGCTTCCGGCGGGGCCGTGGGACCTGGTCGTGTCGAACCCGCCCTACGTCCGTCCAGACGAGGTCGACTCCCTCGAGCCGGAGGTTCGCGACTGGGAGCCGAGGGCGGCGCTCGTGGCGGAGGGCGCGACCGAGGCCATCGCCCGCGGAGCTCTCGACGTGCTGCGGGAGGGCGGTGCGCTCGTGCTCGAAGTGGCACACGGTGACGCCGAGCGCGTGGCGTCGCTCCTGCGCGAGCTCGACTACGAGGGCGTTCGGAGGACGCGCGACCTCGCAGGCCGCGAGCGGGTCGTCGAGGGCGTCCGGCCATGACCGAGACCGACCCGGTGAGCGCCACCGTTGCCGCGCTCGAGGCGGGGAAGCTCGTCCTGATTCCCACCGACACGGTGTACGGGCTCGCGTGCTCGCCCGACGACGACGCGGCCGTGCGACGGCTCTCGGAGCTCAAGGGCCGCGACGCCGCCCAACCGATCGCACTCGTCGCAGCGACCGTCGACGTGCTCGTAGAGCTCGTGCCGGAGTTGCGAGGCGAGTCGGAGACGATCGCACGCGCGCTGCTTCCAGGCCCGTTCACGCTCGTCCTCCCGAACCCGAGACGACGACTCCCATCGCTCGTGGGAGCTCACGCCGCGACGATCGGCGTGCGCGTCCCCCTCGTCTCCGGAACGGCGCAGGCCGTCCTCGAGAGGGTCGGCGCGGTCGCGGCGACGAGCGCCAACCTCCACGGCGGGGCGGATCCACGGAGGATCGACCAGGTACCGCCGGAGCTCCTGAGCGCGGTCGACGCGGTCGTCGACGGCGGCGAGCTTCCCGGAACGCCCTCCACCGTGCTCGATCTCACGGGGCGTGAGCCGACCGTGCTCCGCGAGGGAGCCGTGCAGGCGGCAGAGGCCCTCGCGCGGGTCGCTCGAGCACGCGGCCAGTAGCATCCCGGTCCGATGGCGACCACGCCGTTGTCCCTCGAGGATCTCCGCACGGCCGGGCTCGCAGAGGTCGATCCGGAGGTCGCGACGCTTCTCGAGCGCGAGCTCGAGAGGCAGCGGGACGAGATCGAGCTGATCGCGTCGGAGAACTTCACGTGGCCCTCGGTGCTCGAGGCCGTCGGCAGCGTTCCGACCAACAAGTACTCCGAGGGCTACCCGGGACGGCGCTACTACGGCGGCTGCGAGATCGTGGACGAGATCGAGCAGCTCGCCATCGATCGGGCGAAGGCGCTGTTCGGCGCCGAGCACGCGAACGTGCAGCCGCACGCGGGAGCCCAGACGAACATGGCCGTCTACTTCGCGACGCTCGCGCCCGGCGACACGATCCTCTCGCTCGAGCTCTCGCACGGTGGCCATCTCACCCATGGGCTGAAGGTGAACTTCTCCGGCCGGCTGTACGACATCGCGCACTACGGGGTGTCGCGCGAGACGAACCTCGTCGACTACGACGACGTCCTCGCTCTCGCGAAGGAGCGCCGGCCGAAGCTGATCGTCTGCGGGGGCTCCGCGTACCCGCGCACGGTCGAGTCCTGGAGGTTCCGCGAGATCGCCGACGAGGTCGGAGCGCTGCTCCTCTGCGACATGGCCCACTTCGCGGGGCTCGTCGCGGCCGGGCTGCATCCGAACCCGGTCGAGCACTGCGACTTCGTGACCTCGACGACGCACAAGACCCTCGCCGGCCCGCGGTCGGGGTTCGTCCTCTGCCGGGAGGAGCACGCCCAGGCAGTCGACCGCGCCGTGTTCCCCGGGATGCAGGGCGGTCCGCTGAACCACGTCATCGCAGCCAAGGCCGCGTGCTTCCGAATCGCCGCGAGCGAGCCGTTCCGCGCGTATCAGAGCGCCGTTCGCGCGAACGCGGACGCGCTCGCCGGAGTCGCTGCAGGACGCTGGGCTCGACGTGCTCACGGGCGGCACCGACACGCATCTGCTACTGGTCGACCTGCGCCGGACCGAGTGGTCGGGGAAGGACGCGGAGGAGCGTCTCGCCGAGGTTGGAATCACCGTCAACCGCAACACGGTGCCGTTCGACGAGCGCCCGCCGACGGTGGCGTCGGGGTTCCGCGTCGGCACGCCCGCGATGACGATGCGGGGCCTGGACGAGGACGACTTCCGGGAGGTCGGAAGCATCATGGGCGCCGCTCTCCGGGACGACGCCGACCTCGCCGCGCTCGCGGATAGAACGGCCGCGCTCCTCGACCGGAGGCCGCTCTATCCCGGGCAGTCCGCCTTCCCGACGTTCGCCGACTAGGAGGAGCACCGTGGACACGACTGCCGACCTCGATGCCGCTGCGACGGGCCTTCTCACCGAGGTCACCCATCCGCTCGTCCAGCACAAGCTGGGCCTCCTCCGCGACGTCACGACGACGACGCAGATGTTCCGCCAGCTCGTCAACGAGCTGACGCTCCTCCTCACGTACGAGGCGACGAAGGACCTCGCCGACGAGGAGGTCGAGATCGAGACGCCGCTCGAGCACATGCGCGCGCGCCGCATCTCGGGCAAGAAGGTGGCGGTGTGCCCGATCCTGCGTGCGGGCGTCGGCATGCTCGACGCGGTCCTCTCCCTCGTCCCGGGAGCGCGAGTCGGGTTCATCGGGCTCTTCCGCGACGAGGAGACGCTGGAGCCCGTCGAGTACTACGTGAAGCTCCCCGGCGATATCGCCGATCGCGACGTCATCCTGCTCGATCCCATGCTGGCGACGGGCAATTCGACGGCCGCGGCGATCGAGACCGTGAAGCGCGCTGGCGCGACCTCGGTGCGGCTCATCGCCCTCATCGCCGCGCCTGAAGGCATCGCGCGCGTGCACAAGGATCACGCCGACGTGCCGATCGTCGTGGCGGCGGTCGATCGCGGGCTGAACGAGAAGGGCTACATCCTCCCGGGCCTCGGCGACGCAGGCGACCGCCTCTACGGAACGAAGTAGCGGCTACGTGTTCGACGAGCTGCGGGCGACTCCGGAGGTCCTGTACGGGGCCGTCATCGCGTTCGTCATCGTCGTCCTGCTGACCCCGGCCGTCGGCGGCATGGCGCGGCTCCTCGGCGCCGTCGACCGGCCCGACGCGCGCCGGGTCAACCGACGCCCGATCCCGCGCCTCGGCGGTCTCGCGATCTTCCTCGGGATCCTCGTGCCGGCGCTCGCGTTCCTCGACCTCTCCGGGGAGAGCCGTGGCGTCTTGCTGGGTGCGGCGGTCGCGACCGTCGTCGGTGCCGTGGACGACTTCCGTGGCCTTTCCCCGCTGACGAAGCTGGTCGGCCAGTTCGCCGCCGCCGCGATCCCGCCGATGTTCGGAGTCTGGATCGACCACTTCACGTTCCCGGTGCTCGGCGTCGTCGATCTTCCCGCGTGGGTCGGTGTCCCGCTGTCGATGCTCTTCATCGTCGCGGTGATGAACATGGTCAACTTCCTCGACGGGCTGGACGGCCTCGCGGCCGGCGTATGTGGGATCGCCGGTGTGACCTACGCGATCCTGGCGCTCTCCCTCGGCAAGCCGGATCCCGGCGATCCTCTCGGCGATCGTCGCGGGCGCGTGCCTCGGCTTCCTGCGACACAACTTCTTCCCGGCGAGGATCTTCATGGGCGACTCGGGGGCGCTCTGCCTGGGGTTCATCCTCGCGGCGGTCTCGATCCAGGGCCTGCTGAAGACCGCGTCCACGGTCGTCCTCCTGCTCCCGCTGCTCGTTCTGGCCGTGCCCATCCTCGACACGTCGTTCGTCGTCGCGCGGCGCCTCAAGCACAACCGGCCCATCCATTCGGCCGACCGCAGCCACCTCCACCACCGGTTCCTCAACATCGGCTTCTCGCAGCGCCGCGCCGCGCTGACGATGTGGCTGTGGTGCGCGAGCCTCGCCGGCGCCGCGCTCGCCACACGCTTCGTCCCGTTCCGCGAGGGCGGCGACTGGCACCTCTGGGAGACGATCGCCGTGCTCGCCATCGGCCTCGTCGCCGTCGCGTTCTCGATCTACGTCGTGTACCTGCTCGAGATCGTGAAGCTCATGAACCCGCGCGTCCGGCGCCGTGAACGCGAGAACGGCAAGGCGGACGAGGCCGGCGAGCGCCTGACGGCCTAGCTGCCCGCGGCGCGTTCGACGAAGTCCGCGAGGACGATGTTGAACTCGGGATGGCGCTGCACCGCGTGGCCGTAGCCGGGGAGCACGGCTCGCTCGGCGCCGAGCCTGCGTTCCAGCACGTCGCAGATTCGGTCGAAGGCCGGATGGTGCGCGCCCGAGACGACCAGCTTCGGGAATTCGGCCGCCGCGAGCGCGTCCAGCGGGATGTCCGCTTCCCACGGGCCACGCTCGACCATGAGCGCCCGGGCGCCCTGCTCGAGGTCCGGCGGGAGTGGGGAGGGCGGCACGAAGTTCGAGCCGACGGCCGCGAGGAAACAGCCGCAGGAACGCCTCGGGATCGTCGGTCGCGCCCGCGGCATACAGCTCGGCGCCACCCGCCGCGAACGCGACGACAGCCGGGTCGTCCGGCGCGACGCTCGTCGCCGGCGGCTCGATGACCGTCAGCGAGCGCACGAGGTCCGGGCGGGAGGCGGCCGCGAGCAGCGCGATGACGCCTCCGTAGGAGTGGCCGACGAGGTGGTCGCCGTGCTCGAGCAGCCCCGCGACGAGCTCGGCGTCGACGGCGAAGTCCACCCGCTCGACCGGTGGGTTGGGAGGAAAGCCGGGTCGATCGAGGACGACGAGCTCGAAGCGCTCCGCCAGCGGGCGCTGTGCACCCCAGGTCCCGCGACCGCCGAAGACGCTTCCGTGGACGAGGACGAGCCGCTCCATCGGTCGATCCTACTCGTGTCACGAACGTCGCCGCATTCCGCTCGGAGAACGGAAAGTGGCTGTTACAAACACGCTGATATGCTCCGTCCAGGATGACGCCGGACACGGCCTCCTCGCCTCACTCTCTCGCCACCGCCTCGGGCCTCCTCCTCGGTGCCCTCGCCGGCGCGATGCTCGTGGGCGCCCTCATCGGGTGGGCGTTCGGCTCCGCGGGGATCGGCCTGCTGATCGGAGCGATGGTCGGCATCCCGCTCGGAGTCCTTGCCGTCTACCAGGTCTACGGGCGAGGAGCGAACACGTGAGCGCAGGCATCTTCTCCACGCCTCGCGACGTCCCGAGCCGCCTCGGCCCGACGATCGCGAGCGGCACGATCATCGCGCTGGCACTGCCCGTGTTCCTGATCGCGGGCTGGCCGCTCGCGGGCTGGGCGCTCGCCGCCGTGCTGTGGGCGGCCGCCGAGATCTTCGCCGCGGTACTGGCGCGGCTCCCCGGGAACGCAGATAACCTCGCCGCCGCAGGAATGCGGGGAATCGGAACCACCTCTCGAGGGCTGCTCGTCGGCATCCCGCTCGTCATCGCGACCGTGACGGACGAGCGCGTCGGCATCGCCGCGGCGATCCTCTACGCGATCGCGTTCACGGTCGAGCTCGGCGTCGGGCTCATGGCCTACTTCGGCGGGGAGGCCAAGGCGTGAAGCGGCTCCTGGCACTCCTCGTCCTTGCGGCGCTGACCCTGCCGACGAGCGCGTTCGCCCAGGAGGAGGAGTCGGACTTCGACCCCGCGCACGAGTGGGAGCTCCAGACCTGGGGCCCGGAGCTGAAGATCGGCCCGATCGACATGTCGATCAACAAGGCCGTCGCGTACCTGATCCTGGGGATGATCGTCTCGATCGTCATCGGGATCGTGTTCATGCGCGTGAAGGTCGGGCGCGACCCGACCAAGCGGCAGGCGCTCGGCGAGACGATCTACGACGTCGCGCAGGTGCAGGTGGCGGAGCAGGGGCTCCCGACGAAGGCGATCGGGCGCTGGTTCCCGTACGTCGCGACGCTGATGATCTTCATCTGGGTCGTCAACATGCTCGGCTTCATCCCGCTTCCGCTCTCCGACGAGCGCTTCGAGATCTTCGGCGTCGAGTTGCCGACATTCGCCATCTTCGCCGCCACCTCGACGCTCTCGGTCACGCTCGCGCTCGCGCTCATGACCTTCGTCTTCACGCACGTCGAGGGGATCCGCGAGAACGGCGTCCGGAGGTACTTCAAGAGCTGGATTCCCGACGTGCCCGAAGGCGATGCTGCCGCTGATCATCCCGCTCGAGATCCTCGGCCAGTTCATGCGGCTGATCAGCCTCTCCATCCGGCTGTACGCGAACATGCTCGCCGGGCACATGCTGATCCTCACCTTCATCGGCCTGATCTTCGTGATCGGGAACGTCTTCCTGTCGGTGATCGCGATTCCCGCCGCGACCGCCTTCTACCTCTTCGAGGTCGTCATCGTCGTCTCCATCCAGGCCTACATCTTCGCCGCCCTGTCCGCCATCTACATCGGCTCGGCCATCGAGCCCGAGCACTAAGGAGGATTGTCCGCATGCTTTCTTCCTTCTTCTTCCTCGCCGCCGCCGAAGACGGCGCCGACGCCGGCAAGGCGATCGCCCTTGCGCTCGGCATCGGCCTCGGCTCCCTCGGAGCCGGCATCGGCATCGGCAACATCTTCGGCTCGATGATCCAGGCCGTCGCGCGGCAGCCCGAGCTCCGTGGCGAGCTCACGGGCATCCAGTGGCTCGGCTTCGCACTCACCGAGGCGGTCGTGTTCTACGGCCTCATCGGCGGTCTTCTCGCGTACGTCCTCGTCTGAGCGATGCATCTGTTTCTCGCCCAGGCAGCCGAAGAGGAGTCGTCCGGGGGGCTGATCGACGTCGTCCCGGGACTGATGATCTGGACGCTCATCTGCTTCGGGATCACGTTCTTCGTCCTCAAGAAGTTCGCCTTCGGCCCGATCCAGCGGACGATCGACGAACGGCGCGAGCGCATTCGCGCGGCCGTCGCCGAGGCCGACAAGGCGCGTGACGAGGCGCGCGAGCTCCTCGAGCAGCACCGCCAGCTGATCGCCGACGCGAAGGGCGAGGCCGCAGGGATCCTGGCGGACGCACGCAAGGTCTCCGACGCGCAGATCGAGCGCGTGAAGGAGGAGTCCGAGGTGGAGCGCGCACGTCGGCTGGAGGAGACGAAGCGCCAGATCGACGCCGAGACGAAGCGCTCGCTCGACCTCATCCGCACAGAGGTCGCCGACCTGACGCTCGCGGCGACCGCACGCGTGACGGGCAAGGTGCTCGACGCCGAGGATCAGCGCCGCCTGATCGACGAGGCCATCGCCGAGCTCGACTTCTCCGCGCTGGAGAAGGAGACGACCTAGAGCCATGGCCGTCGCCCAGCGCATGTACGCGCGCGCTCTCTTCGAGGCCGCGCAGGAGGCGGATCGCGTCGAGGTCAGCCGCGCGCGATCTCGCCGCGCTCGCCGGCGCGCTCGACGAGGTGCCCGAGCTGCGCGCCTTTCTTCGCAACCCCCAGATCGACCCGTCCGGAAAGGCCGATGTCCTCGACCAGCTCACGGCGGACGCGGACCCGCTCGTGCGCAACTTCGTGCGACTCGTGGCCGAGAGGGGCCGCGCGGGCGAGCTGCCCGAAATGAGCGGAGAGCTCGACGCGCTCGTCGCCCGGGCTCAGAACCGCCTCGCCGTCGAGTTGACGACGGCCTACGAGCTCTCGGACGACGAGGCCGACTCCATCGTCGCCACCATCGAGAAGGCGTCCGGCCGCTCGATCGAGGCGAGCCGCGCCGTCGACCCCTCGATCATCGGCGGGATCGTCCTGCAGATCGGATCGCACCGCGCCGACGGCAGCGTCCGCGGCCGCCTCCAACGCCTCCGTCACGAATTTGCCACCGCGCACTAAGGAGCTGACCTTGAAACTGAGACCCGAAGAGATCACCGCGATCCTCAAGGACCGCATCAAGGAGTTCGACGTCGAGACCGATCTGTCCGAGGTCGGCAGCGTCCTCCAGGTGGGCGACGGCATCGCCCGCGTCCACGGACTCGAGAACTGCGTCGCGCTCGAGCGCCTCGAGTTCGAGCACGGCGTCATCGGCATCGCCTTCAACCTCGAGGAGGACAACGTCGGCACCGCGCTCTTCGGCGAGTGGCACCACGTGAAGGAGGGCGAGCCGGTACGCCGGACCGGCGAGGTCATCAGCGTGCCCGTCGGGCCCGGCCTTCTCGGACGCGTCGTCGACCCGCTCGGCAATCCTCTGGACGGGCTCGGCCCGATCGAGGCGACCGAGCGTCGGCCGCTCGAGTTCAAGGCGCCCGGCGTCATCCAGCGGCAGCCCGTGAAGGAGCCCATGTACACGGGGCTCAAGGCCATTGACTCGATGACCGCAATCGGCCGCGGCCAGCGTGAGCTGATCATCGGCGACCGCTCGACCGGCAAGACCGCAGTCGGGATCGACACGATCCTGAACCAGCGCGGCGGAGACCTCATCTGTATCTATGTGGCGATCGGGCAGAAGGGCTCGACGGTCGCGCAGGTCGTCGAGCGCCTCCGCGACGCCGGGGCGATGGAGTACACGATCGTGGTCTCGGCGCCCGCGCAGGAGGCCGCGCCGATCAAGTGGATGGCGCCGTTCGCCGGCTGCGCGATGGGTGAGTACTTCCTCTATGACGGCAAGCACGCGCTGTGCATCTACGACGACCTCTCGAAGCACGCCGACGCCTACCGCCAGCTCTCGCTGCTGCTCCGACGCCCGCCCGGGCGCGAGGCGTTCCCCGGCGACGTCTTTTACCTCCACTCGCGGCTGCTCGAACGCGCGTGCAAGCTCTCCGACGACCTCGGCGGCGGCTCGCTCACGGCGCTTCCCGTGATCGAGACGCAGGCGGGGGACATCGCCGCGTACATCCCGACGAACGTCATCTCGATCACCGACGGCCAGATCTTCCTCGAGTCGAGCCTCTTCTTCTCGGGGGTGCGCCCGGCGATCAACGTCGGCACGTCGGTCTCGCGCGTGGGTGGTAACGCGCAGACGAAGGCGATGAGGAAGGTGGCCGGACGGCTCCGCCTCGACCTCGCGCAGTACCGCGAGCTGGAGGCGTTCTCGCAGTTCGGATCGGAGCTCGACCAGGCGACGCAGAGCGCGCTCGGCCGTGGCGAGCGGATGGTCGCGACGCTGAACCAGCCCCAGTACCAGCCGTGGGCCGCCGAGGAGCAGGTCGTCGCCATCTACGCCGGGATCAACGGCTGGCTCGACAAGGTGCCGGTCGGTCAGGTGCCGCGCTTCCACGACGAGCTGCGCGAGCACCTGCGCACGGAGGGAACGGTCTTGAAGGAGATCCGCGAGTCTGGCGACATCTCCGACGAGATCGAGGAGAAGCTCAAGGCCGAGCTCGAGCACTTCCAGGGCGTGTTCAACGTCGAGGAAGAAAGGGCACTCGTGGGCTAGCGCCCACGACTGCCTGGGAAGACCAAGAACCATGGCCTCGGTTCAAGACCTCAAGCGGCGCATCCGCTCCGTTCGCAACACGCGCAAGATCACGCGCGCGATGGAGCTCGTCGCCGCCGCGAAGCTCCGCCGCGCGGAGCAGCGCATCACGGCGCTGCGGCCCTACGCGGAGACGATGAACGAGCTGATCGCGGGAGTGGGGCGCGCGGCGTCGTCCGTTCGCCTGCCGTTGCTCGAGCAGCGGGAGAACGTCGAGACGGTCGCGATCGTGCCGCTCGCAGGAGACCGAGGCCTCGCCGGCTCGTTCAATGCGCAGATCATCCGTCGTGCATTTGCGCTCGAGCGCTCGCTGTTGGCCGAAGGAAAGGCGGTGCGCTGGGTGGCAGTCGGCAAGAAGGGGCGCTCGACGCTCCTCTTCCGTCGCCGTGAGCTCGCGGGCGAGTACACGGGCTTCACGGACCGTCCTACTTACGCGGACGCGCAGGCCATCGCGCACCGCGCGGGCGAGCTCTTCACCACGGGGGAGGTCGACCGGGTCGTGCTCGTCTACAACACCTTCATCTCGGCGCTGACGCAGCAGGTGACGGAGCAGGACATCCTCCCGATCTCGGCCGAGATCCTCGAGACCGACGACGAGGAGCGCTCGGCGGACACCCTTCGCGGTGACTTCATCTTCGAGCCCGAGCCCGAGGAGATCCTCGTGCGTCTGCTGCCCGTCTACCTCGAGACGCAGGTCTACCGCGCGCTGCTCGAGTCGACCGCGTCCGAGCAGGGAGCACGCATGACGGCGATGCGCAACGCGTCCAAGAACGCGGGCGAGATCATCGACTCGTTGACGCTGAGCATGAACCGGGCGCGGCAGGCCGAGATCACCCAGGAGATCCTGGAAGTGGTCGCGGGCGCCGAGGCGCTCACGTAGGGGAACCCATGGTTCCCCTACGAGACCCCTCCTTCGTGCCGTGCACGACACGGCCGCGCTTGGCCTCCCGGCCGGCGAAGCCGGCCTTCGGCCCTTAATGGCGACGTTCGGTCAGCGCTAGGCGAGATTGGGACACGTCTCCTAACAACTCGCGACACGCGACGTAGAAGTTGCTAGCGCGCGGCATGACGAGCCCTGCCCCATATCCAGCCCCAGATACCATCGCGCCGGTGGAACCGGTTCTCGCTGCTGCATCCGAGCCGGAACGCTTCGAGCGCGCCGGGGCCATCTCCGACCGGCTCGTGGACAACATCGAGACGGTCGTCTACGGGAAGCGCGACGAGATCAAGCTCGTCCTGACGGCCCTCGCGTGCGACGGTCACGTCCTGCTCGAGGACGTGCCGGGCACGGCCAAGACCGTCCTCGCCCGGGCGATCGCGGGGAGCATCGAGGGCGCCGTTCCGCAGCGAATCCAGTGCACCCCGGACCTCCAGCCCACGGACGTCACGGGGCTGTCCGTCTTCGACCAGAAGACGAGGAACTTCGAGTTCCGCCCGGGGCCGATCTTCGCCAACGTGGTCCTCGTCGACGAGATCAACCGCGCGACGCCGAAGACGCAGTCCGCGCTCCTCGAGGCGATGGCCGAGCAGCAGGTGACGGTCGACGGCGTCACGCGTCAGCTCCCGTTCCCGTTCCTGCTCCTCGCCACGGAGAACCCGATCGAGTACGAGGGCACGTTCCCGCTGCCCGAGGCGCAGCTCGACCGCTTCTTCCTGCGCACGGCACTCGGCTATCCCGAGCTCGACGACGAGCTCCGCATCCTCACCGAGCAGCGTTACTCGCATCCGCTCGAAGACCTGCAGCCGGCCGTGAGCCTCGACGAGGTGCACGAGCTGCGCTCCGCCGCGCAGCACGTCTACGTCGACGACGTGCTCCGGCAGTGGGTCGTCGAGCTCGTGCGAGCCACGCGCGCACAGGAGGCCGTCGTCATCGGCAGCTCGGTTCGCGGCAGCCTCGCGCTCGAGCGGGCCGCACGAGCCTGGGCGCTCCTCGACGGCCGCAGCTTCGTGATCCCGGAGGACATCGAGCGCCTGTTCTCGCCCGTGCTCGTGCACCGCGTCGTCTTCACCCCGGCCTTCGTGGCGCGCGCTCGCGCCACCGGGTGGCTGGAGGCGGTCGAGGAGTTTCGGCTGAGCTGTCTCGAGCTCGCACCGCAACCGGGCTCCGAGGAGGATCCGCTCTTCGAGAGCGACGGGGGTCCGACCCGTGCGGTCTGACCTCAGCGGCTAGCTAGTGGTGCCTCGGCGGGGTACGCACCTCCCTCGCGCGGCTGCAAACACTTCGCATGCCGTCGTCCTCGGTCGGCCGCATACCTTCAGGTATGCGGCCTCCCTGCGTCCTAGGCCTGCTCGGTTTTCGCCGGCGAGCCAGGCACGTACCCCGCGGAGGCACCACTAGTGCCGGGCGCGCGGCTGACCTTCCCGCTCGTCCCGCGCCGCCGGGTGATCGGGAGCTCGTTCGGGACGATGAGGAGCCTCCGCCGCGGCTCGGGAACGGATGTGGCCGGCTCGCGTCCGTATCGGCCCGGAGACGACATCGACTCCATCGACTGGGCCGCGTCCGCGCGGCTCTCGACCGCGCGAGGAGCAGACGAGTTCGTCGTGCGCGAGCGCTTCGCCGAGGAGGCGCCGAGGATCATCATCGTCTGCGACCGGCGGCCCGAGATGGCGGCCTACGATCCGTCGCTGCCGTGGCTGGACAAGCCGCAGGCGATGCGTACGGTGGTCGAGCTCGTCCTCGCGAGCGCCGGTGCCGCCGGCGGGTTCGTCGGCTATCTCGACTACGCGGACGGTGACCCGCACTGGCGACAGCCGAAGGGCGAGCGCAAGCTCATCGAGCTCCGTGACGAGCGCCTTTGGTCGTCGGAGTACGGCGGGCCCGTGGACTGGCTCGAGCGGTCGGTCGAGCACCTCGCCTCGCACGGCCGCGCAGTCACCCCGGGGACGTTCGTCTTCATCCTCTCCGACTTCATCCCGCAGCCGTCGCCGGCGTTGTGGCTCACGGCGATCGAGCATCGCTGGGACGTGGTGCCGGTGGTGATCCAGGATCCCACCTGGGATCAGAGCTTCCCCGACGTCCACGGCATGGTGCTCCCCCTCCGTGACCCGCGCAGCAGGCGGCTGATGCCCGTGCGCCTACGGAAGGGCGAGGTCGCGGCCCGCAGGGCAGCCAACGAGGAGCGGTTGCGCGTGCTGCTCGCGGGCTTCCGCTCCCTCGACATCGACCCGGTGGTCGTGTCGTCGCCCAACGTGTCGGACGTGCTCGCCGCGTTCCTCTCCTGGGTGGACCTGCGGCGGGCGAGGCGGATCGTCGGTGCGTGAGCTGAAGGCCAGCCGTGGGCTGGTCCTCGCGGCGGGAATCGTGCTCGCCGTGCTTCTCGGTGTCCTTGCGGTGGCACTGGTAGGGAGCCGCGGCTCGGACGAGGACGGGGGATCGGCGCAGGCGGAGCGGCAGCCGGCGGTCGAAGCCGAGGTGACGGTGGCGCCGCGGGAAGTGCTCTTCGGCGACTCGGTGCTTGCCCGGGTCGACACGGTGGTCGACAAGGCACGCGTCGATCCGAACTCGGTTCGCGTCCAGGCCGACTTCGAACCGTGGGAGGTCGTCGGCTCGGGGACGACGACGCGCCAGGACGACGGTGACGACGCGTACATCCGCACGACCTACGTCCTGCGCTGCATCACGGGCACCTGCGTCCCGTCCGGACAGTCGGAGCGCTACGACTTCCGTCCCGGGCGGATCACGTACGGCGCCCCGCCCGAGCAGCCGGTCGACGAGAGCTCGATCGACCTTCCGCTGCCGTCGATCCGCGTGTTCTCGCGCTTCACGGCTGGCACCCGTGACGCGGATCCCTTCCAGCCGGCGTGGCGCGCGGACGTCCTGACGCTCCCGGCGGTGAGCTACGGAGTCTCGCCGGGGCTCCTCATGGCGCTCCTTCTCGGCGGCGCGACGGTCCTCGCGCTCGGCGGGCTCGCGCTCGCATTCGCTGCATGGCCGCGCCGGCTGCCGGCGCCTCCGCCGGAGCCGCCACCGGCGCCGCCTCCCGCGCCCGCGTTGAGTCCCCTCGAGCAGGCCCTCGTCCTGCTCGAGCTGTCGATCCGCACGAACGGCGCGGCAGACCAGCGCCGCGCGCTCGAGCAGGTGGCGGAGCAGCTCGAGCTGGCGGACTGGGGCGACGAGCGGCTCGCGCACGAGGCCAAGGTGCTCGCCTGGTCCCCCGACGCACCCCCGATCGAGAAGACGACGAGTCTCGCCGCCCGCGTGCGGAGCGCGCTACCCGAGATCGAGGAGCCGGTCGACGAGGAGGAGAAGGCGAACGGCCGTGCCTAGGCGCCCCAAGCTCACGTTCTTCCGTCGGCGCGGGATCGACACGCACGACGCGCACGCGTTCCCCCGGGCGACGTGGCGCGCGCGCCTGCTGCCCCTGGTCTTCGGGGCGGCCGCGGTCGCGCTCGTCCTCGCCGCGATCTCTTCGGCCCGCGACCTCGAGACGAGACCGCCCGGGCTCGTTCCCAACGGCACCACGGGCGTCGTCGTGGTCGATCTCTCGCTCTCGATCGAGGACGAGGACTACGACGCGGTACGCCTCGCGCTCCGTCGGCTGATCGCCGAGAACGCGAGCATCGGCCTCGTCGTCTTCTCCGACATCCCGTACGAGCTGCTGCCGCCCGGGACGCCGGCGTCCGAGCTGCGCCCGATGTTGCGGCTCCTCGTCCCGCCCAGGCTCGGCCCACCCGTGAACCCGTGGTCGGTGACGTTCCGGGCGGGGACGAAGGTGTCGGCGGCACTCGAGCTGGCCCGCGACATGCTCGAGCGCGACGGGGTCGAGTCCGGCTCGATCCTCCTCGTCTCGGATCTCGAGACCGCGCCCGACGACGTGCCCTCGCTCTCGCGGGTGGTCGCGAGCATCCGTCGGAGCCCGATCCAGCTTCGCGCCTACGCGCTCGCACCGTCGAGCGACGCGCGCCTGATCTTCGGCGGGCTGCTCCACGAGGGCGCCTTCGAGCTCGCGCCAGGAGACTCCAACGACGAGGCGGAGCCGCAGGCGGCGTCCATCCCGCTCTCCTCCTCGCTGCTCGTGCTCGGGGCGCTGCTCTTCGTCGCGCTCGCCGCGTACGAGCGGTTCGGCGCCCGGGTCGCGCTCACCCGTGAAGGAGCGCCCTCGTGAGCCGTCGGGAGCTCCTCACCAGAGTGCGCGCTCGGGGCGGGAGCGGTCCTCTGCCTTGCGCTGGCCGTCGTCTTCGTCCTGTTTGCAGTCGACGTCGCCCGCTGGCGAGAGGCCATGAATACGAGCGATGTGCGCTACCGCGCGTCGGTCGAGAACACCCGCCTCTGGACGACGGACTCGCACCTGCCGCTCGATCCCGCGATGGCTGCACTCGCCATCGACGACGACATCGACCTCCGGCAGGCGATCCGGGCGCTGCGCTTCGCGAAGCTCGACGACGCCGTCGTGTCCGACCCGGAGGCCGTCCTCAAGCGCAACGAGGCCCAGGCGCGGCTCGAGGCGATCGTGGCCGCCGGCCCGGATGCCGCGACGCGCTCCCGCGCGGCGAGCCTGCTGGGAGTGCTCGGGCTCGCGCGCTTCGTCTACGAGACCCAGGACCGCGAGGCGCTCCTGTCCGGCACGATCTCGAACCTGGCGCTCGCGATCGAGCTCGACCCCTCGAACGCCGAGCCGAAGTTCAACCTGGAGCTCGCATACCAGCGCGGCCGCGGCCTCGAGCTGAGCGAGGCGGCGGCCGGCTCCAACCCGAGCCCGGGTGGAAGCGGCTCGCAGGGGGCGGGCGCGGGCGAGCCCGGAAGCGGGTACTGACGAGATGAAGCTGCTCGTGCCGTCGGGTCTCGCGCTCTCGCTGGGAGTCCTCCTGCCGCTCGTGGTGCTGCTGGTCTTCCGGCAACGCGCGCGAAAGATCCGTGGCAGGCTGAACCTCGCCGAGCCCGCGGCGCGGGCATTCGCCTTCACCGTCACCGCACTCGTCGCCACGGGAGCCCTCGTCGCGGTGGCCGCAGCGCAGCCCGTCTACGACGAGAAGAGGACCGTACGCGAGCGGACCGACTCCGAGGCGTTCGTCGTCCTCGACGTGTCGCGCTCGATGCTCGCGCGGCAGGACACGGGGTCGGCCATGCGCATCGACCGAGCGAAAGCGGTCGCCAAGTCGATTCGCTCGTCGCTGCCCGAGATCCGGTTCGGAGTCGCGTCGATCACCGACCGCACGCTCCCGCATCTGTTCCCGAGCGGAGACCAGGCGGTGTTCGACGCGACGCTCGACAAGTCACTCGGCATCGAGCAGCCGCCGCCGCGCTCGACGTTCGAGCAGAACGCGACCAATCTCGAGGCTCTTGCGACCATCCGCAGCCAGCGCTTCTTCACGCCGACGGCGAAGAAGCGACTCCTGGTCGTGCTCACGGACGGTGAGTCGCAGGTCGTCTCCGGCGCGCGGCTGGCGAGGGTGTTCGGCACCCCGCCCGTGACGCGCGTCGTCTTCGTGCACTTCTGGCATCCCGATGAGAAGGTCTTCACGGAGGGAGCGCCGGAGCCGCAGTACAGCCCCGATCCGTCCGCCCGGGTGGTCCTCGACGGACTCGCCGAGGCCGTGTCCGGCAACGCGTTCTCGGAGACGGAGGTCGCGGCGGTGAAGAAGACTGCCCGAGCCGTGTTCGGTGACGGCCCGACGATCACCCGCGGCGAGCAGGGCGCACGCATCGCGCTCGCGCCCTACTTCGCGGCTGCCGCCCTGCTCCCGCTCGGTCTCCTACTCTGGCGCCGAGAACGCTAGGCAGGCGGCGCGGGCTGGTGCGGGAACCACGGCCCCACTGCCTCGGGGAAGCCGTTCTCGTCCATGTACGAGATCGCCCGGCTCGCCATCCACAGGAGCGCTTCGGGGCTGGCATTCGCGAGCACCTCGCGCACGGCGCCGTCGCCGACCTCCGGCATGCCGCCCTGAGAGGCCATGGCACGGCGAAGCCGGCAGAGGGTCAACGCGGCCCGGTCGACCTCGGTCCCGTGCTGCTCGTACCACTGGACGTCGACCGCTTCCTCGAGCGCAGGGCCGGCTTCCGCCCTGAGCTGGGAAGCGTCGTCCGCCGCGATGGCGAACGTGCTCTCGCGGGGGTCGTTTGCACGCGGAACTCGCACGTTCGATCTCCCTTCTAACGAATTGCCGTTACAGGCGTCTCAGAGTATTGTCATGCACCCGATCGGGGCGTTCAGCGGAGCGGCTGGCTTTAGGCGCCGTCGATCGAGTGGACGAGTCGTCATCACCACCACCACACGGAGGGATACATGCGTAAACGTTCGCTACTGCTTCTGACGGGCGCTCTCGTGCTCGTCACGAGCCTCGTAGTCGGACCGTCCGCGACGGCGAAGCCAGAGCGCGCCTCAGCGGGCACAGTCGTCGTCATCCACGACCAGGAGCCCGGGATTCTCAACCCGTTCCTGTCGGAAGGCAACGGCTACACGGTCTCGCTCGCGCTCAACAAGATCCTCGCCGCGGGCACCATCTACAACGACAAGGTGCAGGTCGTCCCCGAGCTTCTGACGGCTCGCCCCAAGATCCTGAAGAACGAGCCGCTTACCGTCACCGCCACGTACAAGCCGAACGCAGTGTGGAGTGACGGCAAGCAGATCACGGGTGCCGATTTCGTCGCCACCTACCGCACGATCATGAACCCGAACTGGGACATCACCGCGCGGGAGGGCTGGGAGGACATCGCGAGGGTCGTTGCCAAGGGCAAGACCTTCACGATCACCTTCAAGCCGAAGCGGGCGTTCTACAACTGGGAAGGCATCGCGGGCAACCGTGTCCTTCCTGCACACAAGGTCGCGGGCCAGGACTTCAACAAGCTCTGGTCTGACTCGCTCGACATCGCGAGCGGCCCCTTCAGGTTCTCGAGCTGGCAGAAGGGCACGCAGCTCACGCTCCGTGAAGAACCCGGCGTACAAGGCCGGCCCGGCCGCCAAGCTCGATCGCATCGTCTTCCGCTATCTCGCAGGCGCTTCGCAGTTCCAGGCGCTGAAGAGCGGCGAGGGTGACGTCGTCGAGCCGCAGCCGCAGGTCCAGATCGTCGACTTCTACAAGGACAGCAAGTTCAAGGTCCAGGCGGGCGCTGGCTACCAGTGGGAGCACATCGACTTCCAGCAGGGCGCCAAGGCTCACCCGGCACTGAAGAAGGCGTTCGTCCGCCAGGCGATCATCACGGGCATCAACCGGGCGCAGATCCGCGAGGTGCTGTACGTGAAGCACGGGTCTCGTGAAGTCGGTCAAGGAACTGCCGGTGCTTGCAGAGCAACATCTACAAGCCGTTCGAGCCGCAGTACCAGACGCCGTACGCTCGCTGGAAGTTCAGCCAGAGGAACGCGATCGCGCTGCTCAAGAAGAACGGCTGCACGGGTGGCCCGGACACCCCGTCCGCCGGCAACTCGAAGATCTTCAGCTGCCCCGGCGTGGGCGAGCTGAAGTTCGCGTTCACGACCACGTCGGGTAACCCGCTCCGTGCCCTGACGTACGAGATCATCCAGCGCCAGCTGAAGAGCGTCGGCATCGAGTTCACGGCACGCTTCGTCTCGCCGGCCGTCCTCTTCGGTGGTGGCACGCTCACCAACGGCGACTGGGAGGTCGTGATGTTCACGTTCCTCAGCGACCCCGGCCAGACTGGCAACTTCGCCAGCATCGGCGGCTGCGGAGGCGACCAGAACTACGGCGCCTCCTGCAACAGGAAGGCAACCGCATTCCTCAACAAGGCCAAGTTCACGGCCGACGAGAAGGCGCGGGTTGACCTGCTGCACAAGGCGGAGAACCTACTCGCGGCGGACGTGTATTCGATCCCGCTGTTCTCTCGCCCGGCGTACCTGCTGAACGCCACGAAAGCCAAGAACGTCATCAAGAACCCGACACTGCAGGGCTCGACCTGGAACTCCGAGACCTGGAGCGTCACCTCGTAGTACACGTTCGACCGTGCCGAGCTCGCTCGGCGCACGTTCCGTCCCGCCCCCGCCACTAGGCGGGGGCGGGACATCGTTCTAGGATCAGGAGCGAAGAATGCTCACCTTCGTGATTCGCAGGTTGCTCTACAGCACCGTCGTCCTGATTGCAGCGAGCATCCTCGTCTTCTGGGGGATGAGCCTCGTCACGAGCCCGCTCGGCTTCCTCCAGCAGCAGCCGGGCATCTCCGAGCAGACGATCCAGAACATCTCGGAGCGCAAGCATCTCGACGAGCCGATCCATGTCCGCTACCTGTACTGGGTCAAGGACATGTTCACCGCGAAGTTCGGCACGGAGACCGTGTCGGACCAGCCGATCTGGCCGGACCTCAAGCGCGCGATGGGCCACACCTTGCAGCTCGTCGTCGTCGCGGAGATCCTCGCGATCCTCATCGCCGTCTGCGTCGGCGTCTACTCGGCCTTACGCCAGTACAGCGCGTTCGACTACACGGCGACGACGTTCAGCTTCATCGGTCTCGCGGTACCGGTCTTCTGGCTCGCGCTCATGCTCCAGATCCTGTTCGTGAACATCTACTTATGGTTCGACGTCCGGATCTTCTACGTGGCCAACCTGAACTCCGTGGATCCCGGATCCGGCTTGCACTTCGTGCTCGACCGTGCTCAGCATCTCGCGCTGCCGGTCCTCGTGCTCATGGTCGCGAACCTCGCGATCTATTCGCGCTTCATGCGTGCGTCGATGCTCGAGGTCGTCAACTCGGACTACGTCCGCACCGCGCGAGCGAAGGGCCTCCCCGAGAAGCGCGTGACCATGAAGCATGCTTTCCGAAACGCGCTCATCCCGTTGGTCACGCTCGTCGCCATCAACTTCGGCGCGCTGCTCGGCGGCGCGGTCGTCACCGAGACCGTCTTCGCGCTCGACGGCATGGGCCTCTACTTCATCACGAAGCTCAACGCGGGCGACCCGTATCCGGTCATGGCTTTCCTCATGGTGACCGCGGTCTTCGTCGTCGTCTTCAACCTCCTCGCCGACCTCGCCTACGGTTGGCTCGACCCACGAGTTCGCCTTGAGTGAGCGAATGCAGCCTCCCGGCGAGCGCCGGGACGTCGTCTACAGCACGAGCCAGGCCACGCCGCCCGTAGGCGGCGTCGGCCCCGGCACGGTCGCGCTGCCCGGCGGTGGCGACGCGTCGCTGAGCTACGAATCGGGCCTCGAGCTCGAGGCGCGCAGTCAGTGGTCGTACGCGCGCATGCGCTTCTTCCGCCACAAGCTTGCAGTCGCGAGCCTGGTCGTTCTCATCATCGTCGGTTTCATCGCGATCTTCGCGGACCTCGTCGCGCCCTACGCGTTCGACGAGTTCGACTTCGAGAAGATCGTCTCGCCGCCGACGTGGGACGGCTGGCACCTGTTCGGCACGGATCAGCTCGGTCGGGACTACCTGAGCCGTGTCATCTTCGGCCTGCGCACGTCGCTGTGGGTCGCGCTCATGGTGGCGAGCATCGCGACGATCATCGGAACGATCGTGGGCGCCCTCTCCGGCTATTACGGCGGTATCGTCGACAACTTCTTCATGCGGCTCGTCGACCTCATCCTCGTCGTGCCGTTCCTCGCCGTGCTGCTCGTCCTCTCCGCCTATCTCGGCCAGGGCAAGCCCATGCGGGTCGGCCTGATCCTCGCCTTCCTGCTCTGGGTGAACCTGGCGCGGATCGTGCGCGGCATCTTCCTCTCCCTGCGGGAGAAGGAGTTCGTCGAGGCGGCGAAAGCTTCAGGCGCGGGCGACATGCGCATCATGTTCAGACACATGCTCCCGAGCACGGTGGGCCCGATCGTCGTCACCCTCACGGTGACCATCGCGCTTGCGATCCTCCTCGAGGCTGCCCTTTCGTTCCTCGGCTTCGGCGTGCAGCCTCCCACGCCGGCGCTCGGGAAGCTCATCGCGGACGGCCAGGTCGAAGGTTTCACGACGTGGTGGCTCGTCACCTTCCCCGGCCTCGTGATCGTGGTCGTCGCCCTCGCCGTCAACTTCGTCGGGGACGGTCTGCGCGACGCGCTCGACCCGCAGACGCGCGTTCGGCAGTAAGCTCGTCCAGAACCGAGATGTCGACTGCCGAGGCCACCACCACACGGGAGCCGATCCTGTCCATCAGGGATCTCACGGTCGAGTTCAAGACCGAGGATGGCGTCGTCAAGGCGGTGAGCGGCGTCGAGTACGACCTCTACCCGGGCGAGATTCTGGGCATCGTAGGAGAGTCGGGCTCGGGGAAGAGCGTCTCGGTGATGACCATGCTCGGTCTCATCCCGCAGCCGCCCGGCCGGGTCGCGAACGGCGAGGCGCTCTACAACGGGCGCGACCTGCTCACGCTTCCGAAGAAGGAGCTCCGAGACATCCGCGGCGGCGACATCGCGATGATCTTCCAGGACCCGATGACGTCCTTGAATCCGGTCTTCACGATCGGAGACCAGATCTCGGAAGCGCTCCAGACCCACAACTCGGGCATGAGCGACAAGGCTGCGAACGAGCGCACCGTCCACCTGCTCGAGCTCGTCGGCGTTCCGTTCGCAGAGCGTCGCGTCGAGCAGTACCCACACGAGTTCTCGGGCGGCATGCGCCAGCGCGCGATGATCGCGATGGCGATCGCGAACCAGCCGAAGATCCTCATCGCCGACGAGCCGACGACGGCGCTCGACGTCACCATCCAGGCGCAGATCATGGGCGTCCTGAGAGCGGCGCAGCAGGAGACGAACGCGGCGACCATCCTCATCACCCACGATCTCGGGCTCATCGCCGAGCTCGCTGATCGCGTCGTCGTCATGTACGCGGGCCGCGTGGTCGAGCTGGGCGACGTCTACGAGATCTTCGCCAACCCGAAGCATCCCTACACGGTCGGCCTGATGAAGAGCCTCGCCCGGCTCGACACCGACCAGGAGTGGCTCGAGCCGATCCCCGGCGCGCCGCCGAGCCTGATCTCGCTGCCACCCGGCTGCGCATTCCACCCACGCTGCACGCACTCGCAGGGGCGCGAGCGGTGCCGGACCGAAGTTCCGTCCCTGCGCGACGTGGCCGGCGCGCATCTTGCGGCGTGCCACTTCTCCGAGGAGCTCAACGTCGGCGAAGTCATCAAGGTGAACGTGGGAGACGCCCAGTGAGCGACGTCGAGACCACGGCTCCGGCCCCGGCGGAGACGCCCGCACCGGCGACGACGACCAACGGGAACGAGCTCCTCCGGATCGAAGGGCTCGTGAAGCACTTTCCCATCAAGGCGGGCCTGTTCAAGCACACGATCGGTCAGGTGCGCGCGGTGGACGGCGTCGACCTGACGGTTGTGGCGGGGGAGACGCTGGGAATCGTGGGCGAGTCCGGGTGCGGGAAGACCACACTCGGACGGACGATCATCAAGCTGCTCGAGCCGACCGCGGGGACGATCGTGTTCGAGGGCAGAGACATCACCGGCCTCAAGCGACGTCAGATGCGACCGGTCAGACGCGATCTGCAGATCGTGTTCCAGGATCCGTACGCGTCGCTCAACCCGCGAATGACGGTCCGCGACATCGTCTCCGAGCCACTTCGCATCCACGGCCTGTACCAGCGGCGCGAAGGGCGCGTGCGCGTCGAGGAGCTCCTGCGCACCGTCGGCTTGAGCCCCGAGCACGCGAACCGGTTCCCGCACGAGTTCTCGGGCGGTCAGCGGCAGCGGATCGGCGTCGCCCGTGCGCTCGCACTGAACCCGACGATGATGATCCTCGACGAGCCCGTCTCGGCTCTCGACGTCTCGATTCAGGCTCAGGTGGTGAACCTGCTCGTGCAGCTCCAGAACGACTTCGGGCTCACGTACCTGTTCATCGCCCACGATCTCTCGGTGGTGCGCCACATCTCGGATCGGGTCGCGGTCATGTACCTGGGGAAGATCATGGAGCTCGGCAGCCGAGCCCAGATCTACGAGGCGCCGATGCACCCCTACACGCAGGCGCTTCTCTCGGCAGTGCCGATCGAGTCGCCCGCTCTGCGTGGGAAGCGGACGCGAATCCTCCTCGAGGGCGACGTCCCGAGCCCTGCGAATCCGCCGTCCGGGTGCCGCTTCAGGACGCGCTGCTGGAAGGCTCAGGAGATCTGCGCGCAGGAGGAGCCGGCGCTGGTTCCGCGTGCGGGAGGAGCCCACCCGGTCGCGTGCCACTTCGCCGAGGTCCAGAAGCCCCTCGATGTCGGGGGGCTCGCGGTCGGGGAAACCGTCGCTCCGAGCTAACTCTTCCCGGCCGCTTCCGTCTCATCGAGCATGAGAGCGGCACTCTCACCTCTCGTTTGCGAGCGCGTCCGTGGCCAGGTCTCGGTCATGCTCGACGGCGAGCTCTCTCAGCTCGAGCAGCGGATGGTGGCCGCGCATCTCGACCGCTGTGCCGACTGCCGCGAGTTCGAGCACTCGGTCTCCGAGTTCACGGGGCAGCTGCGCTCCGCGCCGCTCGAGTCGATGCGCGTTCCGGTGGTGCTGCGCAGGGCGCGCCAGGCCACGTTCAGTGGTGCGCAGGTCGGCGTCGCCGCGATGCTCGTCGTCGCCGTTCTCGGCGTCGTGAGCCAGCTCGGACCGACGGGCTCGCAGCGGGCAGAGGCGGGACGGTTCACCGAGGCGAACCTGTTCACCGCGGGATGGAAGCCCGAGCGCGAGCTCGCCCAGCTCGACGTGAACCGCGGCACGCACCGGCCAGGCCCGTACCGCCGCGATCTAGCCGTCGCTCTCGCTAGGAGAACGTTCCGAGCGGCTGCTGGAGCTTCCGCGCGCCTGCGACGCAGGCCGCTCGTGCGTTAGGCGCGCCGAGCCTTCTGCAGCCTCCGACCTCGAACTTCCCGTCCGTGACGACGTTCAGCGTGCGCCCGAACCAGGCGTAGCAGCCGTTGCGAGTGGACGCCGGGTGGTCCTTGCACGCGCGGATGAGACGGAGCTGCTCGTACCGGTCGCCTGCGAGCACGGGGACGTTGACGCCGCGGAGGCAGTTCAGCGCGTCGGTCCCGGACAGCTCGCCGCAGACCTGAGTGTGATCCGCAGGGTCGCGCACGCGCGCGAGAAGGAGCGACGCGCCACCGATGCACCCCGCGCGCTGCATGTCTTCGACGCCGTTGCACAGGCGGAGCACGTCCCGCTGGTCGATCACGTTCGCGGATTGCTTGCGCTCCCAGAAGAAGCGGTACCAGCATGGCCTCGGAAATGCGTACGCGCCGCAGAGCTTCTCCGGGTCGGTGATCGCGCCCTCCGGGCGCTTCGTGTCGTCGCCTCCGCCGAGGGAGATCCAGTAGTCGTGGAACGCTCCCTGCGCGCAGTCGGGCGTGAACCGGCTGCCGAGCGACTTGCAGGCGAGAACGGCTCCTCCGAGCTGACCGTGGTAGCCGCGCATGAAGGCGTGGCCCGAGCCGTGGAAGCACGTGTACTCGCGGAAGCGTGTGGGCAGCTTCAGACAGCTGGGGATCACGCGGCGCGGCTCGACGACGAGCGCCGTGCCCAGATAGATGACCATGCCCATTCCGAATCCGGCCGAGCAGCCAGGGTCGTTCGACTTGGGCACGTAGCGAAACAGCGTCTCGAGCGTCACGTTCTTGCGCTTCGCGAACTTGCGGCCGACCGCGTGCATCAGGATGTGGCAGTTCGACGCGACGTAGCCCCCGTTCGCGCGCACCTTGTGGTCGATGCTCGGAAGCTCCCGCGCCGGGTTGCCCGACTTCTCGACCATGGCGAGCAACTCGCGCACGTAGCAGTTCCGGCGTTTCGGGTCTTTCAGGACCGAGCACTCGCGCAGGAAGAAGTCCGACTTCCCGATCGGGAAGTCGGGGATGAACTGACCGCGCGCGTCCGTCGGCGCGCCCGAGAGGGCGACGATGCCGGCGACCGCAGCCACGGCAAGGATGAGTGCCGACGCGCGGATCACCAGATGCTTAGACGTCGCGGCGTCGGACCGGGTTAGGTCGTCTTGCGGGAGAGCGGTGCGACCACGACGCCCGCCTCTTCCATCGCCGCAAGGTTTTCGTTGACCGCGTCCCACGTCTCGAAGTTCAGCCCGGACGCGCCCTGAAAGAGGTCCTCGAACCCGGGAACCCGCGCCTGGTCGGCCGTGCTCTGGATGTCCGTTGCCATCGCCTCGAGGTTGCCGGCGAGCTCCGCGTGCACGTCTGCGAGCTCTGCCGGCGGCGTCGCCTCCTCGAGCTCGCCCACGGCGCCGTTGATCGCCGCGGAAGCCTCATCCATTCGCTCGAGCAGCTCGTCGAAGCTCTGCGCCTTCGAGAGGCGTCCCAGCGCGAAGTCGGTCCGGTCGCGCACGTTCACGACCACCACCTGGTACTCCGCGGCCGAGGCGTCGCTCTCCTCGCCTCCGAGGGCCATGCCCGCAAGCGCAATTCCGCTCGCGACGACGACTGCAACCGCTGCGATGACGACCCAGAGCCGGCGACCTTGCATCGGGCCAGGATAGCCCGCGTCACGACGACTCTTCCCCGCGCCCGCGTCAACCTCACGTTAAGCGGCTGACTCGCCTGCGATAGACTCCGCGCCTGGCGTGCCTCCTTCCGGCCGCCTCGACCTTCGCCTCAGGAGAACCATGTCCGACAACGGATCAGAACGCACGAACACGGGCCGGATCATCGAGATCAAGGGCGTCGTCCTCGACGCCGTCTTCACCGACGAGCTACCGGAGATCTACACGGCACTCGAGATCGAGATCGCCGGTGAGGACGGGGCAACGCGGACACTCGTCGCAGAGGTGCAGCAGCATCTCGGCGACGACCGGGTGCGCGCCGTCGCGATGGACTCGACGGACGGGCTCCCGCGCGGCGCGACCTGCGTCGACACGGGTGGACCGATCTCGGTTCCCGTCGGCCAGGTGACGCTAGGGCGTCTCTGGAACGTGATCGGCGATCCGATCGACGAGCTGGGCCCGATCGCCGACGACGTGGAGCGCTGGGCGATCCACCGCGACCCGCCCAGCTTCCGTGACCTCTCGCCGACCATCGAGACGTTCGAGACCGGGATCAAGGTCATCGACCTGATCGCGCCCTACGTCAAGGGCGGCAAGATCGGGCTCTTCGGCGGGGCAGGCGTCGGCAAGACCGTGCTCATCCAGGAGCTCATCCACAACGTCGCCATGCAGCACGGTGGTGTGTCCGTCTTCGCCGGCGTGGGCGAGCGGACACGCGAGGGGAACGACCTCCTGCTCGAGATGACCGAGTCGGGCGTGCTCGACAAGGTCGCGCTCGTGTACGGCCAGATGAACGAGCCGCCGGGCGCGCGCCTGCGGGTGGGTCTCTCGGGTCTCACGATGGCGGAGTACTTCCGCGACGAGGGCCAGGACGTGCTGCTCTTCATCGACAACATCTTCCGCTTCGTCCAGGCGGGCTCCGAGGTCTCGGCGCTGCTCGGCCGCATGCCGAGCGCGGTCGGCTACCAGCCGACCCTCGCGACGGAGATGGGCCAGCTGCAGGAGCGCATCACCTCGACCCGCACGGGCTCCGTGACGTCGGTGCAGGCGATCTACGTGCCTGCCGACGACCTCACCGACCCTGCGCCCGCGAACACGTTCGCGCACCTGGACTCGACGACGGTGCTCGAACGATCCATCGTGGAGAAGGGCATCTATCCCGCCGTCGACCCGCTCAAGTCCACGTCGCGCGCGCTGCAGCCGGGGATCGTCTCGGACGAGCACTACGAGGTCGCCACCCTCGTCCAGCAGATCCTCCAGCGCTACGCCGATCTGCAGGACATCATCGCGATCCTCGGCATGGACGAGCTCACCGACGAGGACAAGGTCGTCGTCGCCCGCGCGCGTCGCATCGAGCGCTTCCTCTCGCAGCCGAACTTCGTCGCCGAGCAGTTCACGGGGACGCCGGGCAAGTACGTGAAGCTCGAGGACACGATCCGCAGCTTCCGCGGGATCATCGAGGGCGAGCACGACGATCTTCCCGAGTCGGCCTTCTACATGGTCGGCACGATCGAGGACGCGGTCGAGAAGGCGCAGGCGGCGGAAGCCGTCGCCGCCTGAGCCAAGTGGCGGAATCCCATCCCAAGTTCGACGTCGCGCTCGTGACGCCCGACGGCGCGGCGTTCGACGGGGAGGCCGAGATGATCATCGTGCCGGGAGCCGCCGGCGAGATCGGCGTGCTCGCTCGACATGCACCCCTGGTGGCGACGCTGAAGGCCGGCTCGACCAGGATCCACCTGAACCCGAACGAGGTGCTCGAGTTCGCGACGGGGCCCGGGTTCTTCAAGGTCGAGCTGGATCGAGCCCTGGCGCTCGTCGACGACGCAGTGAGCGTGAAGGAGATCGACGACGCCAGGGCCCGCGAGCAGCTCGAGGCCGCGCAAGCGGAGCTCGAGAAGGTCGACGCGGGCGAGTCGAAGGCCGACCGCTGGCAGCTCGAGCAGCGCGTCAAGCACGCCGAGAACCAGCTCGCCGTGTCCGGGCGCACGACGGGCTAGAGCGATGAACGAGGTCGCGCCGGGTATCTGGCACTGGAGCGCGCGGCATCCGAAGATTCGGATCGTCGTCCACTCGTACTACCTCCCCGAGGAGCGCGTCCTCATCGACCCGATCGCGCCGGACGAAGGGCTCGACTGGTTCGCCGAGCACGGGCCTCCCGCCGACGTGCTCCTCACCAACCGCCATCACTACCGTGCGAGCGCGCTGTTCGAGGAACGCTTCGGCGTCGTCGTTCACTGCGTGAGAGAGGGATTGCACGAGTTCGCTGGCGGGGAGAAGATCGAGCCGTTCGACTTCGGCGACGCGCTGCCCGGAGGCGTGATCACATACGCGGTGGGCGCGATCTGCCCGGACGAGACGGCGCTCCACATCCCTGCGCGCGACGCACTCGCGGTGGCGGACGGGGCGGTGCGCTGGGAGCCCGGCGGCGCGCTCGCCTTCGTGCCCGACGAGTACATGGACGAACCAGAGCGAACCAAGGAAGGGCTGTGCGAGTCGTATCGCCGGCTGGCAATGCTCGACTTCAGCCATCTGCTCCTCGCCCACGGCGATCCCGTCGTCGACACGGGGCGCGAGGCGCTCGCGGAGTTCGCCGGCTGACGCGACAGCGCAGGTCTTCTCGGCTACCCTGCGAACAACCCGGAGAGCTTTGAAAGGCAGCTTGGCGACCGGGACACCAAACGCCTAAAGAGCCCGAGAGCCTGCACGGCTCCCGACCTCTGTAGGCGGGAGCCGTACTCGTGAACGACGTCCGCGAACAACTCCAGCACCTTCTGGCCGAGAGGATCCTCGTTCTCGACGGCGCGTGGGGCGTGCTCATCCACCGGCGCGAGCTCTCGGAGGACGAGTACCGCGGCGAGCGCTTTCGCGACCACGCACGCGACGTCAAGGGCGATCCCGATCTCCTCAACCTGACGCGGCCGGAGCTCGTGGCCGAGATCCACGACTCCTACTTCGCCGCCGGCGCGGACATCGCGACGACGAACACGTTCACCGCCACGCGGATCGGTCAGGCCGACTACGCGCTGGAGGACGCTGCCGCCGAGATGAGCCTCGAGGGGGCGCGCCTTGCGCGACTTGCGGCCGACTCGTGGACGGAGCGGACGCCCGAGAAACCCCGCTTCGTCGCGGGCTCGGTGGGCCCGCTCAACGTCACCCTCTCCCTGTCACCGCGCGTCGAGGACGCCGCGTATCGCGCGGTCACGTTCGACCGGGTTCGCGAGGCGTACGAGGAGCAGATCGCCGCCCTTCGGGACGGAGGAGTCGACCTACTCCTCGTCGAGACGATCTTCGACACGCTGAACGCGAAAGCCGCGATCGTCGCGGCGCAGGCGATCGCGCCGGAGATCCCGCTCTGGCTCTCGTTCACCGCGGTCGACAAGAGCGGCCGCAACCTCTCGGGGCAGACGTCGGACGCGTTCTGGATCTCCGTCGAGCACGCCGATCCGTTCCTCGTCGGGGTGAACTGCTCGCTCGGCGCGACCGAGATGCGGCCGTTCCTGGAGGATCTCGCGCGCGCCGCGTCGACCTACGTGTCGTGCCATCCGAATGCCGGCCTGCCGAATGCGCTCGGCCTGCACGACGAGCAGGCGGGCGACACGAGCCGCTTCCTCCGAGCGTTTGCCGAAGACGGCCTGGTCAATGTCGTCGGCGGGTGTTGCGGCACCACGCCGGAGCACACGCACGCGATCGCCCGCGCCGTCGAGGGGCTACCGCCGCGTGTCGTCCCGGAGCGCTCGCGTCTACCGCGCTTCTCCGGCCTCGAACCGTTCGTCGTCCGCGAGGACACGGGGTTCGTGATCGTCGGCGAGCGGACGAACGTGACGGGTTCCGCACGCTTCCGGAGACTCATCGAGGCCGACGACTACCAGGGCGCCGTCGACGTCGCGCTCGAGCAGGTGCGGGGCGGGGCGAACCTGCTGGACGTGAACATGGACGCCGACCTGCTCGACGCCGAGCAGGCGATGACGACGTTCCTCAACCTGGTCGCGACCGAGCCGGAGGCGGCACGGCTGCCGATCATGGTCGACAGCTCGCGCTTCTCCGCGCTCGAGGCGGGGCTCAAATGCATCCAGGGGAAGGGCGTCGTCAACTCGATCTCGCTGAAGGAGGGCGAGGAGCCGTTCCTCGAGCAGGCGCGCACGATTCGTCGGTACGGGGCGGCCGCCGTCGTCATGGCCTTCGACGAGCGCGGTCAGGCGGAGACCGTCGAGCGCAAGGTGGAGATCCTCGGCCGTGCCTACGACCTCTTGACAACGGAGGCCGGCTTCGCGCCGGAGGACCTCATCCTCGACCCGAACATCCTCGCGGTGGCGACGGGAATCGAGGAGCACGCAGCGTTCGCGAAGGCCTTCATCGACGCGATTCCCCGGCTGCAGGAACGCTGCCCCGGCGCGCTCGTCTCGGGCGGCATCTCGAACCTCTCGTTCTCCTTTCGCGGGAACGACGCGGTACGCGAGGCGATGCACGCCTCGTTCCTCTACCACGCGATCCGGGCCGGGCTCGGCATGGGCATCGTCAACGCCGGACAGCTCGCGGTGTACGAGGACATCGAGCCCGAGCTCCTCGAGCGTGTCGAGGACGTCCTCTTCGACCGGCGGGACGACGCGACCGAGCGCCTCGTCGAGTACGCGCGGAGCGTGACCGGCGGTGCGACGGAGCGTGAGCGCGACCTCGCGTGGCGGGAGGCGCCCGTCGCGGAACGGCTCTCCCACGCGCTCGTGCACGGCGTCGTCGACTTCATCGAGGAGGACACGGAGGAGGCGCGGCGCGAGGCGGCGCGGCCGCTCGACGTCATCGAGGGTCCGCTCATGGACGGCATGAAGGTGGTCGGCGACCTGTTCGGCGCGGGGAAGATGTTCCTGCCGCAGGTGGTGAAGAGCGCGCGCGCGATGAAGCGCGCCGTCTCGTACCTCGAGCCGTACATGGAGGCCGAGAAGATGGAGCGTTCGTCTGCCGCGCGGATCGTGCTCGCGACGGTCAAGGGCGACGTCCACGACATCGGCAAGAACATCGTCGGGCGTCGTCCTCGGCTGCAACGGCTACGAGGTCATCGATCTCGGTGTCATGGTCCCGGCCGACCGCCTTCTGGACGTCGCCGTAGAGCAGGATTGCGACGTGGTCGGGCTCTCTGGGCCTGATCACGCCGTCGCTCGACGAGATGGTCGGCGTCGCGAAGGAGATGGAGCGCCGTGGCTTCGAGCTTCCGCTGCTGATCGGCGGCGCGACCACGTCGAAGCAGCACACCGCGGTCCGCATCGCTCCGGAGTACGGCCAGCCGACCCTGCACGTGCTCGACGCGTCGCGCGTCGTCGGCGTGGTGAGCAACCTCCTGGACGGCGACCGGCGCGTCCTGCTCGATTCCGAGAACCGGGCCGACCAGGAGCGGCTGCGCGCGCTCCACGCGGAGAAGGGGCGGAAGCCGATGCTGTCGCTGGCCGAGGCGCGCGCCAGGCGGACGCCCATCGACTGGCACGACGACGACCTCGCGGTGCCGCCCTTCATCGGAACGCGCGTCGTCGACGAGGACATCGCGACCCTGCGCAGGTACGTCGACTGGACCTTCTTCTTCCATGCCTGGGAGCTGAAGGGCAGGTACCCGGCGATCCTCGACGATCCGGAGAAGGGCGAGGTCGCCCGCGACCTCTTCGCCAACGCGAACGAGCTCCTCGACGAGGTGGTCGCCGACGGCTCGCTCAGGGCGCGCGGCGTCTACGGCTTCTGGGTCGCGCACGCGGACGGCGACGACGTCGTGCTGGACGGCGGCGTCCGCTTCCCGATGCTCCGCCAGCAGGCCGACCACGCCGACTCGCGCGCGAACCGCTCGCTCGCCGACTTCGTCGCGCCCGCTGACACCGGCCTCGTCGACCACGTGGGCGCGTTCGCGGTCGCCATCCACGGCAGTGAAGAGCTCGCCGACCGCTTTGCCGCCGACCTGGACGACTACCGGGCGATCATGGTCCGTGCGCTCGCGGACCGCCTCGCGGAAGCATTCGCGGAGCGGCTCCACGAGCTCGCCCGCCGCGCGTGGCACTCACCCGACGAGGATCTGTCGAGCGACGAGCTGATCGGCGAGAAGTTCCGTGGCATTCGTCCCGCGTTCGGCTACCCGGCCTGTCCCGACCACTCCGAGAAACGGACGCTGCTGACGCTGCTCGACGCGGGCCGGGCAGGCATCGGGCTCACGGAGTCCTTCGCGACGACCCCCGGCCCGAGTGTGAGCGGGCTCTACTTCGGGCATCCGCAAGCGCGGTACTTCTCGGTCGGGAGGATCGCGCGCGACCAGGTCACCGACTACGCCGAGCGCAAGGGCTTCGAGCTCGCGGAGGCGGAGCGGTGGCTGCGCCAGAACCTCTCGTACGAGCCGTAGCCGTCCCTAAGCTGAGCCAGATGCACCGGATCCTCGCTCTCGTCGCCTTGCTTGCCCTCGTAGGCTCGAGTGCTGCGCTCGCGGCTCGAGGCGATCCGCAGAAGAGGATCCTGCCCGCCGACCAGGCTCGCGCCCGAGCGATGCTGCTCAGGCCGGCGGACCTGCCCGGCTTCCGAACGAGTCCTTCGGGGGGCGACCGCCCGACTCCCTACTGCAGGCGCCCTGGACGAGTCCGACCTCACGCTCACCGGCGACGCCCAGTCTCCCGACTTCGCGACGGGCTTCATCGTCGTCGGCTCGGTTGCACAGGTCTACGCGACGACGGCCGACTCCGACGCGTCCTGGCGTCGCGGAACCAGCGCGGCGGGGCAGCGATGCCTCCGGGACGTCCTCGCGAGCGAGCTCGGGCGTGCCGGCGTGCAGGTCGTCTCGTATCGGCCGCTGTCGTTTCCGCGCCTGGTGGAGAAATCCGTGGCCTATCGCGCAGTGCTCTCCGCGCAGAACGTGCGCCTGACCGTCGATCTCGTCGCCCTGAAGCAGGGCCGCGCACAGGCGACCCTCCTGTTCGGCTCGGGCCTCACGGCGTTCGAGCGGCTCGCAGAGATTCGTCTCGCCAGGGTCGTCGCTGCGCGCATGGAACGATCGATGCGCGGCGCGTCGTAGGCGCGCAGGCGGCACTTCGCGGACGCCGAACTTTCGGCACATGTCACCGAAGGACACGGCCTGAAACGCCGTAGTCGGAATCGCGAGCAGGTGGTAGCGTCACCCGCGGTCGTGGAGAGCACAAGCCGTCTCGGCCTCCTTCGCCGGTCGCCGCCGTTCGGGTACCTCTTTCTGGCGACGGCCGGATCGGCTTTCGGCACGTACCTGGCCGCGATCGCCCTCACCGTCCACGTCTACGACCAGACGGAGTCCGGCATCTGGGTCGCCGCGCTCCTCATTGCCGACTTCCTTCCGATCGTCCTCATAGGGCTGCTCCTCGGCCCGCTCGTCGACCGGCTCTCGCGTCGCCGGCTGATGATCGCCTCCGACCTCGTCCGCTTCGGCGTGTTCGCCGCGCTCCCGTTCTTCGACGATCCCGTCGCCATCGTCGCGCTGGCGGCCGTCTCGGGCATCGCCACCGGCTTCTTCCTGCCGGCCGCCTACGCGGGTCTGCCGAATCTCGTCCCCGACGAGGAGCTCACGAACGCGAACTCGCTGCTCCAGACGATCGAGACGCTCGCGTGGATGATCGGGCCGGTCGTCGGGGGTCTGATGCTGACGGTGTGGGGGCCCTCCGTGCCGTACGGCGTGAACGCGGTGACGTTCCTCGTGTCGGCGCTGTTCGTCGCCCGCATATCGGAGCGGAGCCTCCGCTCGGAGGAGTCGTTGAGCCGCGGTCACTGGCGAGACGTTGCCGACGGGCTCCGGCTCGTGGTCACCTCGCGGCCACTGCGGACGGTGCTCATCGTGTGGAACGTGGCGCTGGTCGGAACGGCCGCGGTCAACGTCGCCGAGGTCGTCTTCGCGAAGGAGACGCTCGACTCGGGAAACCTGGGTTCGGTGCTCTCGTGGCCGCGAGCGGCATCGGGCTCGCGATCGGGAGCTTCCTGAGCGCGCCCGCGCTCGGCAAGGTCGGCCTGCGTCGCCACTACATCGGCTCGATCACGCTCATGGGAGTCGGTTGGGGAGCCGCTGCATTGAGCGAGTGGATCTGGCTCGCCGTCGTCTTCGTCGTGGGCGGCGCGATCGGCAACGGCGCCGCGATCCTGTGCAACCGGCTGTTCGTGCAGCGCGGCGCTCCCGACCAGTACCGGGGTCGCGCGCTGGCAACGATCATGAGCTCGAACTACGCCATCCTCGGGCTCGCAATGGCCGGCGCGGGCGTGCTGACCGACCTCGTAGGCGCACGCGCGGTATGGATCGGCGCCGGGGTCGTCTACCTGCTCGCCGCGGTCGTCGCGCTGGTCGTCACGCGCTGGCTGCCGGTGGAGACGGCCGACGAGCAGCGGGCCATCGAGGTCAGCTCCGAGTCCGCGGTGGCTGCACTCAACGGCGGTTTCCACGGGACGAGCGAGGCTCGCGCGCCCGGCCTCGAGCGCATCGCGACCCTCCTCGAGGAGATCGAGGAGCGCCGCGAGGTGGAGGCGCGTCGGGCACCGTCGTAGGCGCCGAGACCGCTACATAGAGTCTGGGTCGTGGCGCGGACCGAGTGGGCACTCGACGAGCTGACTGCGGGCGTGCGCCGTGGGGATCGGCGAGCGCTCGCCCGGGCGATCTCGCTCGTCGAGGACGGCGATCCGCTCGCCTACCCGCTCGTGCGCGAGCTCTATCCCGAGACTGGCGGCGCGGCCATCGTCGGGGTTACCGGCCCACCGGGCGTCGGGAAGTCGTCGTTGATCGGCGCGCTCGTCGCCCACGTCCGCACGTTGGAGCGCACCGTCGGCGTCGTCTCGGTCGATCCCTCGAGCCCGTTCTCGCGCGGTGCGCTGCTCGGCGACCGGATCCGTCTGGCCGACCACTTCCTCGATCCGGGCGTCTACATCCGCTCGATGGGCACGCGGGGACATCTCGGCGGGCTCGCGGAAGCGACCCTCCAGGCCGTGCTCCTGCTCGACGCGGCTCGCAAGGACGTCATCTTCGTCGAGACCGTGGGCGCGGGGCAGAGCGAGATCGAGGTCACGGGCATCGCGGACACCGTCTTGCTCGTGCTCATGCCCGGCTCGGGCGACGCCGTGCAGGCGCTGAAGGCCGGGATCATGGAGATCCCGGACGTGATCGCGGTCAACAAGATGGAGCATCCCGCGGCGAAGACGATGCTGAACGAGGTGCGCTCCATCGTCGCCCTCGCCGAGCCCGAACGGCGTCCCGCGATCCTGCTCACCGAGGCTCTGAGCGGCGAGAACGTGCCCGAGCTCTGGTCGGCGCTCGAGGAGCATCGCGCCGCACTCGAGCGCGACGGCGCACTGGAGGAGCGTCGTCGGAAGAACCTCGCTGCCGAGGTCTTCGCCGTCGCGTCGAGCCGCGCGAAGACGCACTTGCAGAGCACCGTCTCCGGGGATCCGGAGCTGCAACGACTCCTTGCCCGCGTGGAGGAACGTGAGCTGGACCCGCTGAGCGCGGTTCAGCAGATTCTCGAGGAGGTCTTCAAGCTCGACGCAAACCCGTCGCAGAGCTAGCTGCCGCAGCGCCTGAACTCGACGGTCGGCTTGCCGCTGGCCGCCCAGGAGTCGATGCCGCCGTTCACGACGGCGTGCGCGTCGAAGCCCCGCGCGGACAGGATGCTCGCCGCGATGGCCGCGCGCGGCCCGGACTCGCAGATCGTGACGATCGGCTTGTCGCGCGGCAGGTCGGCAGCGCCGAGCGCGAGCAGGCGGTACGGGATGTTCCGGCTGCCGGCGATGTAGCCCGTGTCGCGCTCGTCCTTCTCGCGCACGTCGACGAGCTCGGCGCCGTCGACCAGCAACGTGTCCAGCTCGTCGACGGAGACGAGGCCGAGCGTCCGCGAGCCGCCTCCGAGCACGAATCCGGCGATGTCGAGCACCCCGACCGAGCGGAGGGCGCGAACCGCGTCGGCCGCCTCCCCTTCGTCAGCAGCGACGATGACGACCGTCTTCGAGTCGAGCACGAAAGCGGCCTTCGTCGAGAAGCGCGTGCCCGAGACGGGGACGTTGACCGCGCCCTCGTAGTGCCCCTCGGCGAACGTCTCGATCGAGCGGACGTCGAGCACCTGCGTCTCCGGTGGTGGGGCGGGGAGCTCTCCGGGATCGGGCTGCGCGCCGAAGAACGGGCCGCGATTCAGCTCCACGATCCGCTCCATGTTCGGCGGGCGGGGCGCGGAGGCGCCGGCCGCCTCGGCGACGAAGAGCGCGAGATCGTCGTTCGCGAGCGCGGGGTTGAAGCGGCGCTCGAAGCCGATCGTCGTCGACGCCTTCGAGCTCATGGCCTTCCCACAGAGCGATCCCGCGACATGGCCCGGATACACCTCGACCCCGTCGCCGAGCTCGACGAGCCTGCGCAGCGAGTGGAAGAGCCCCTCGGCGCCTTCGCGCGCCTCGACGGCGAGGTCGGGCCGCGCGGCATCGCCGACGAACAACGAGTCGCCGGTGAGGACGATCCACGGATCGTCGCCGCGCGTCCGGTCGCTGACCGTGAAGCAGCAGTGCTCAGGACGATGACCCGGCGTATGGATGCAGCGAAGGACGACGTCGCCGAGCGAGACCTCGTCGCCGTCCTCGATCGCGTCGTGCGGGTACTCGGCCGCGGCGGCGGGATGGATGCTTACGGGAACGTCGTGCTCGAGCGCAAGGCGCCCGTGGCCGGACACGTGGTCGGCGTGCGTGTGCGTCTCCAGCGTGCGCACGATGCGAACGTCGCGAGCGCGGGCCTCCTCGAGGTACTGCTCGATCTCGAACGCCGGGTCGACGATCACGGCGGTGCCGGTCCCCGGATCGCCGACGAGATACGAAGCGCACCCGAGCGCGTCGTCGACGAACTGCGTGAAGATCACGCGCACGAACCTAGCAGCGGGTATCGCTATCTCTCTTGTAGTGAGACCGGCTCGCTCGCAGCCGTACCTCGATGCTCGTCTTGCACCGGCCCCGCCTGTCTGAGAGGGTCGCGGGAAGTGCACGCGCGCAGGCGATTCTTGGGTCACTCGGGGTTACTCGGAACGTCAGCGCTCGTCTTTCTCGTGGCCGCAACCTGCGCGAGCTCGGGCACCACGAAGATCCCCGGCTGTGCTCCGCAGTGCCTGCAACCCGGTTTGATCGAACCCGGGAACCTGCCGGCCGGGAAGTACCAGACGAGGTACTTCTTCGCGGGTCAGATGACGCTTACCTTTGCGAAGGGCTGGTACTCGGGGGAGGACAGCACCGGCGAGTTTCTCGCCTGGCCAAGGACGACCCCGAACGCGAAGCTCATCTTCTGGGAGGACGTGTACACGACGAGGACGGTGATACCTGGGTTCTGGCAGCGCGACGGGCCGCAACGCCGGACGAGTAGGGATCTTCTCGCCTGGCTCCAGAAGAATCCGAACCTGACGGTCTCCAAGCCGACGGCCGGCAGGATCGGCATGCTCCCGGCTCGCGTCGTCGACATTCGCGTTTCGGACGGAGCAGTGAACGACGATCCCGCCTGTCCGGCGAAGCTGTGCGCGAACTTCGTGCAGTTTCCGCAGTGGGATGCGCCGTACGGCCTCGCCGGCACCATGACCAGTCGCTTCTATCTCTCCGACGTCCGCTACGGAGGCCAGACACATCTGTTCGTGGCCGTCGTCGAGGCTCTAGACAGAGCGAAGTTGAACGCGTTTCTCCCCTCCGCCAAGAAGGTCATCGCGTCGGTCCGGGTCCCGGCCTCGCGGGGCTGACCGCACGAACGTCGGCGAGCTACTGGCCGCTGCGGCGGCGGGCGAGGAGGACCACGCCCAGCGCGACGACGAGCCCGACCCCGCCGACGATCGCGGCGAGGCCGAGGTTCTGGGATGGGCTTTCGTCCGCCGGGGTCACGGTCACGACGACCGGCCAACGAACCGTCGCGTTCTCCTCGTACAGCCACTCGGCCTCGAGCTGCTTGATGCCGGGCGGCTCGGCGGCGTGGATCTCGACGTCGAAGGTCGCGTTCGCGTTGGGCGCGAGCGGGCCGCCGCTCCAGGTCGCCTGGGACCCGTCGGTCGATGCAACCCAGCCCGCGGCGGGGTAGGCGCGG
Organism: uncultured Gaiellaceae bacterium; assembly: GCA_963802865.1. GTDB lineage: Bacteria > Actinomycetota > Thermoleophilia > Gaiellales > Gaiellaceae > GMQP-bins7. Next base: position 75,645 of record CAWDKB010000012.1, on the reverse strand, counting down.
CGGATCTCGAGGCCCTCGGGAACGCGGATCACGAAGCCCGTCATCGGCTCCTTGCGCTCGTTCGGAAACGAGAGGCTGACCTTCGCCGACGTCTCCGCGGCGATGAACGTAGGCGACGGGAAGACGTGCGCGGCTGCAGGAGCGACGACCAGCAGCGCCGCCGCCGAAGTTCCCGCGAGAGCGAAGGATCGACGTCGCACGCCGGCCATGATGCCTGCGTCGCGAAGGCGTTAGCCCTCTGTAAATCGCCCGCTCGAGGCGTTTCAGCGGCGGCTAGTCCCTACAGCCCGAGATGGCGGGCGATGACCATCCGCTGCACCTCGTTCGTCCCCTCGCCGATCTCGAGGATCTTCTGGTCGCGGTAGAAGCGCGAGACCGCGGCCTCCTCCATGTACCCGAAGCCGCCGTGGATCTGGAGCGCCGCGTTCGCGACCCGGTTCGAGAGCTCGCCGGTGTAGAGCTTGGCCATCGCGGCCTCGCGCGCGAACGGCCGACCCTGGTCCTTGAGCCAGGCGGCCTTGAGGACGAGTGCGCGGCCGGCCTCGATCTCGGTCGCCATGTCCGCGAGCTTGAAGCGGATCGCCTGAAACGACGCGATCGGCCTGCCGAACTGCTCGCGCTCCTTCGCATAGGCGAAGGCGAGGTCGTATGCGCCCTGGGCGAGCCCGACTCCCATCGCAGCCACCGAGATGCGGCCGCCGTCGAGGATCTCGAGGAACTGGTGGAAGCCTTCACCACGCGTGCCCAGCAGGTTCTCCTCGGGAACGGAGCAGTCCTCGAAGGAGAGCTCGCGCGTGTCGGACGCCCTCCAGCCGAGCTTCTTCATCGGTGTCGAGATCGTGTACCCGGATGTGCCGTTCTCGACCACGATGTTCGAGACCTCGTCCTCGCCGGTCCTCGCGGTGATGGTCACGCCCCAGGTGATGTCGGTGCCGGCGTTCGTGATGAAGAGCTTGGAACCGTTCACCACCCACGAGCCGTCGCGCAGCTCCGCCGTCGTACGCGTCGCCCCGGCGTCCGAGCCTGCGTCGGGCTCCGTGAGGCCGAACGCGGCGAGCCGCTTGCCTGCCGCGAGATCCGGCAGCCAGCGCTCCTTCTGCTCGTCGGTCCCGTAGAGCAGGATCGGCATCGTCCCGAGCGACGTATGTGCTGCAAGCGTGATCGCGACCGAGGAGTCCACACGCGTGAGCTCCTCGACGACGATCGCGTACGAGACCGTGTCCGCGCCGGCCCCGCCGTACTCCTCGGGAATCGGGAGGCCCATCAACCCGAGCTCCGCGAGCTCGGTCACGAGCTCGTACGGAAAGCGACCGCTCACGTCGAGCTCCGCCGCGACGGGCTCGACGCGCTCGCGTGCGAACGAGCGCACGGTGTCGCGAATCAGCTCTTGCTCGGCGGTGAGGTCGAGGTCCACGCCGCGCGGATCGTAGCCGCACGCTAGGCTCCGCCCCGCGATCGACGAGGAGGAGTGGACGAGACGATGGCCACCGTGCAGGAGTTCTTCGAGGGCCTTCCCGGGCGCGTCAGCGCAGACCGCATCGAAGGCATGAACAACACCTACGTGTTCGACATCGAGGGCGCCGGCACGTGGACGGTCGCGGTCGCCGATGGCGCGATCACGGTGAAGGAGGGGGCGAGCGACGCGGACACCACCTTCTCGACGACCGAGGAGAACTTCGAGAAGATCGTCGCGGGTGAGCAGAACCCGACGACGGCCTACATGACCGGCAAGCTCAAGATCAAGGGCGACATGGGCGCCGCCATGAAGCTTCAGAAGCTCTTCTAGACGCCTGCCGGATTGCCGAACGAGACCGGCATGATCCTCGTCGCGGTCCTCGTCCGGTGGGGGATCAACATCTTGGCGCTGATCGTCGTCGACTGGATGTTCGACGGGGTGGTGATCGGACGCTGGTGGCCGCTGCTGCTGGGCGCGGCGATCCTCACCATCGGCAACGCGATCATCAAGCCGATCCTGGCGATCCTCACGTTGCCGCTCATCCTCCTGACGTTCGGGCTCGCCTACTTCGCCATCAACGTGCTGATGCTGGCGCTCGCGGAGTGGATCGCCCCAGACTTCTCCATCGACGGTTTCTGGACGTACGTGGGCGCCACGATCGTCGTCTGGCTCGTCAATGTCACCGTGGGCTGGCTGCTCGAGCGGGTTCGCGGCGACTCGGGCACGAGAACTGCGTAGGATCCCGGCCCGATGACCTGGTACACGTTCCTGCTCTTCGCGCACATCAGCGTCGCCGTGATCTGGATCGGCGGCGGGCTGATGATGCAGTTCTTCGGAATGCGCGCCTCGATGTCCGGCGAGCCGGCCCGCATGGCCGCCATCGGGGAGGACATCGAATGGATTGCGAACCGCGTGTTCATCCCGTCTTCGCTGATCGCGCTCCTGAGCGGCATCCTCCTGGTCGTCGAGTCGGACTTCTACGGCTTCGGCGACGACTGGATCGTGATCGCGCTCCTCCTGTACGCGACCACGTTCCTCGCCGGCCTGCTCTTCCTCGGACCCGAGTCCGGCCGTATCGGGAAGCTCAACGCGGAAGGCTCACCCGAGGCCGGCCCGAGGACGATGCGCCTGATCATGCTCGCCCGCCTCGATCTGATTCTCCTCTTCCTCGTGCTCTACGACATGACTGTGAAGCCGGACTTCGGCGATGCTGCATCGATCGTGTGGGGGCTCGCCGGAGCGGTCGTCGCCGCGGGCCTCGTCTACTGGCGGTACAAGGTCGCACTTTCGAAGCCGCCGCCCGGGCGGCCCGCCGCGCCCGCCGAGAGCTAGAGAGCTAGGACTCGAGCTCCACCAGGAGCGACCCGCCGGCGACGCGGTCGCCAGCGGCCACATGCACCGCCTTCACGGTGCCTGCGAACGGCGAGTGGACGGGTATCTCCATCTTCATCGCCTCGAGGACCACGAGCGCCTGTCGAGCTCCGACCTCGGTGCCGGGCTCGACCTCGACGCGAATCACGGTCCCCGGCATGGGAGCGGACACGGTGCTCTCCCCGTGCACCGAGCCGGGCCGCTGCGACTCGGCATCGACGTCCGGCGGCGGTGCGGCCGGTGGCGCCGGCAGGTTCAGCCGCCACGGCCTCCGGAAGACGTCAGGCGGCCGGAGCAACGGAGGCGCCGACAACGGCGGATGCTCGGTGAGGAACGCGGTCGTCGTCTCACCCGAGCGCACGACCGGATGCGCGACGAGCCAGCGCAGGAAGGCGAGGTTGGTATCGACGCCTCCGATCTCGGTCTCGTGGAGGGCGGTGGCGAGCAACTCGAGCGCCTCGCTGCGATCGCGACCCTTTGCGACCACCTTGGCGATCATCGGGTCGTACGCGATCCCGACCTCGTCCCCCTCCTCGACCCCCGCGTCGACGCGCACCCCAGAGCCAAGTGACAAGTTGTCACTTGGCAGCCTGAGTCGCTCGATCCGCCCGGCCTGGGGGAGAAAAGTCCTGGAATCCTCGGCGTAGAGACGAACCTCGACCGCGTGCCCCTCGACCTTGTAACAGTCTGTTGCAAGGGGTTCGCCCTCGGCGATGCGGATCTGGCGCTCGACGAGGTCGAGACCGGTGACCTCCTCGGTGACCGGGTGTTCGACCTGGATCCGTCCGTTCAGCTCGAGGAAGAAGAACTCGCCGTCCTGGAGCACGAACTCGACCGTTCCCGCACTGCGGTAGCCGATCGCCCGACCGAACGCGATCGCTGCGTGGCCGAGCGCATCCCGCAGCGTGGGCGCGAGCCGCGGCGCAGGCGCTTCCTCGAGCACCTTCTGATGGCGCCGTTGAACCGAACAGTCGCGCTCGCCGAGCGCGATCACGTTCCCGTGCGCGTCCGCGAGGAGCTGCACCTCGACGTGCCGGGGCCGCTCCAGGTAGCGCTCGCAGTAGAGCGTGCCGTCGCCGAAGGCAGCGGTTGCCTCACGTCGCGCTGCGGCGAGCGCGTCGTCGAGCTCCGCCTGCGAGTGCACGACGCGCATTCCGCGTCCGCCGCCACCCGCCGCGGCCTTTACGAGGAGGGGGAAGCCGATCTCCTCGGGCGTGCCGTCCGGCAGCACGGGGACTCCGGCTTCGCGGGCGATGCGCTTGGCCGCGAGCTTGTCACCGCCGAGCCGGAGTGCCTCCGGCGACGGACCGACCCACGTCAAGCCGGCAGCTTCGACCGCCTCGGCGAAGTCCGCGTTCTCGGCGAGGAACCCGTATCCGGGATGGATCGCGTCGGCACCGCTCGTCCGGGCCGCCCGGATGTGCTCGTCGGGGTGCAGGTACGACACGATCTCGACGCTCTTGTCCGCCGAACGCCCATGGAGCGATCCGGTGTCGTCGGGCGCGACCACGGCGACGGTCTCGATTCCCAGCTCGAGGCACGTGCGGATGACCCGTACCGCGATCTCGCCTCGATTCGCAACGAGTAGTCGGCGGATCGGCACGCGCGCACTCTACGCAGCGCAATTGCTGCGCTAGGCTCGCGCTCGTGATCCGGCTCCTCGTACGGATGCTGATCGCCTTCGTCTCGAACGCGGTCGGGCTGCTCGTGGCCGCCGCGGTGCTGGACGGAATGAGCCTGGACGCGACCGGGTTCCTCGTCGCCGTCGCGGTCTTCACGATCGTCTTCGCTCTGCTTCAGCCGTTCCTCTTCAGCGTGTTCCGCCTGAGCCCAGGCCCGGTGCTCGGCGGCGTCGCGCTGATCGCGACCCTCGTTGCGCTGATCGTCACGGAGCTCTTCACCGACGGGCTTTCCATCCGGGGCGTAGGGACGTGGGTCGCCGCCACCGTGATCGTGTGGCTCGGGTCCGTGCTCGCGGCGCTCATCCTCCCGTTCCTCGGCCTCAAGAAGTACCTCGACGAGCGTCGCGACTAGCCCGCGCCGTCGAGCCAGTCGGGCGCCCGGCGGTCGAGAAACGCGCGCAACCCGTCCTGACCCTCGTCACTCGTGCGCCGCGCCGCAGCGATGTGCGCGGTGTCGACACCGGTCGGTCGCTCGAGCACCAGCCGCTTCGCCTCGCGCACCGCGACCGGGCCGCCCGCGACGATGTCCCCCACGATCCGCTCCGCCGTCTCGACGGCGCCCTCCGATACCTCGTGGACGAGACCGATGCGCAGAGCCACTTCGGCACCGAACCGCTCGCCCGTGACGAAGTAGCGCCGTGCGGCGCTCCCTATCTTCGCGAGCACGAACGGAGAGATGACCGCGGGGATGATCCCGAGGCGCACCTCCGTGAATCCGAAGACGGCGTCGGGCCGCGCGACCGCGACGTCCGCGCATGCGACCAGACCGGATCCGCCTCCGAGCGCGTATCCGTGCACGCAGCAGACGACGGGAGCCGGGGCAGGAGTCGATCGCCTCCAGCATGCGGTAGAGGCGCATCGCGTCCTCGACGTTCTCGTCGTAGGAGAGGTCGATCGAGGATCGCTGCCACTCGACGTCGGCTCCCGCACAGAAGCTCGGGCCCTCGCCGGCGAGAACGACCGCGCGCGCGTCGCCGACGTCCGCGAACGCATCGGTCAGCTCCGCGATGAGCGCGGCGTCGAACGCATTCCGCCGGTCGGGCCGCGCGAGCGTCACCCGGAGGACGTGCCCGTCGCGCTCGACCTTGAGCCCACTCACGATGCGGACCTTAAGGTTTCGCTCGTGAAGGCGAAGCGCTTCACGGTGGTGCTCGAGCGGGTCGGGACGACGGCGACGATGTTCCGCGTGCCGTTCGATCTCACGGAGGCATTCGGACGTGCACGGCCGCCGGTCGAGGTGACGATCCGGGACTACACATGGCGGACGACGCCAGGCGTGTACGACGGGGTCGGGCACATCGTCGTCAACAGGAAGGTCAAGGCTGCGACCGGCGTCGACGCAGGCGACCGAGTACGTGTGGTCATGGCCCTCGACACCGAGCCGCGGGACGTCGCGGTTCCGCCCGACCTCCGGGCGGCGCTGGCGGCCGATCCTGTCGCCAAGAGCGCCTTCGCGAAGCTCTCGTACTCCCACCAGCGGGAGTACGTGGACTGGATCGAGGAGGCGAAACGGCCCGACACGCGGACGCGCCGGATCGCCGCCACGGTCGAGGGCGCACGCCAAGGCAAGCCGCAGCGCTGATGGCCGTGCTTCGGGGTGCGCTCGCGGCATCGGTGACGCCTCTGCGCGAGCACGGAACCGATGTCGACGAGGCCGCGTTCGAGCCGTTGGCCGACTTCTACGTCCGCGCGGGCCTCGATGGCGTCCTCGCGCTCGGCACGGCGGGCGAGGGGATCCTGTTGCGGGTCGAGGAGCGTCGACGCGTGGCCGATCTCTTCCTGCAGGCCGCCGACGGACGGTTCCGGGTCGCCGTCCACTGTGGCGCGCAGACGACCGCCGACACCGTCACGCTCGCCGCGCACGCGGCAGAGATCGGAGCCGACGCGGTCGTCGTCATCGGTCCGCCGTACTTCAAGCTCGACGAGGGCGCCCAGCATGCGCACTTCCTGGCCGCCGCCCTGGCCTGCGCGCCGCTGCCCTTCTACGTCTACGAGTTCGCCGCGACCACCGGGTACGCGGTCGCTCCGGCCGTGCTCGAGCGGTTGCGCGAGGACGCGGAGAACGTCGTCGGGCTCAAGGTCTCGGACACGCCGTGGGAACGCTTTGCCGAGTACGTCCTGCCTGGCTTCGACATCTTCGTCGGCCCGGAGGCGCTCATCGCCGACGGCCTGGCGCACGGAGCCGTCGGTGCCGTGTCCGCCCTCGCCTCGGCGCTTCCGGGCGAGGTCGCGGCGGTCGTGCGCGATCCGACCTCGGAGGGCGCGGCTCGGCTCGGAGAGCTACGGGGGTTCGTGGAGCGCTTCCCCCGCCAGTCAGCGCTGAAGCGCCTACTCGCGCTCCAGGGAGTGCCGGTGGGGGAGGACGTACGAGCGCCGCTTCGGTCGCTGACGGCCGACGAGCGTGACGAGCTCGACGCCTGGTACGAGTCTTACTCGAGCGCGTCGAACTCCTCGTAGACGTCCGGCTCGGCGCCGACGAGGTCCTGCGCCCAGCCGACCGACTCGGGCAATTCCTCGCCGAAGGCCAATACCCCGAACCGCTCCGCAGCCTCGTTCCAGATCCACTGGCTCGGTGGAACGAGCTCCGGGAGCGACTCCCGGAGCTCGTCGATCGTCGTCTTCGAGTCGAAGACGTTCCAGATCAGGAGGCGAAGGACGACGACCCCCCGCACTCGTCGATCATGATCCGGTCACGGCCCAGGTTCCGAAGCTGAAGAAGCCTCCGCCCGCCGTCGAGTTGATGAAGATCGTCGCGCCGGACCGGTTCACCTCGTTGACTGTGCCACCTATCGTGTTGAGCCGTTCCGCCTCGTAGATGCAGACGTTGCCGGCGGCTGCCTGCGGGAAGGTCGCGTTGCCGGTGCAGGCTGCGGGTGCGGCGGCACCCTGACGGATGAAGTTGATCGCCGGAGCGGCAGCGAGCGCGTAGACGAACGACACCGACGTGTTCGCGAGTCCGCCCGCCGCTGCCGCCGTGCCGCCCATGTTGTAGGCGCCGCGGACGGTCTGTCCCGCTCCCAGTGCGGCCGGGAACGGTCCAGCCGGCCCCGCGGGACCGGCAGGCCCAGCGGCTCCCGGCGGTCCGGCCGGAATCTGGCCGGCGGCGAAGTCGACCGCGAGCAACGAGCGGTTCGCGACCTTCGCGGAGTTGATCGCGTTGTTGCGGACCTTCACCCTGGCGACTGCGTTGTCGCGGAGCTGTGCCGTGCCCACGCTGTTGCGCGGGACGAGCTGCGACACGGCCGCCACGCTCGTGCCCGTGAGCGCGACGAGAAGCGCGAGGGAAGCGACGACCAGCGCAGGGGACGGTCGCGAAAGGGATCGAAGCACGGTGTTCTCCTTCCGGTTGCTGACGACTGCGGCAGGGCAGTCTTACAAGCCCCCAAGACGTGCCGAGTTGCCGCGGCGGGCAGCGTGCCCTACATGCGGAAGACGCCGAAGGTCGTCTCCGGCACCGGCGCGTTCGCCGCTGCGGCCAGCCCGAGCCCGAGGACGTGCCGCGTGTCGAGCGGGTCGATGATCCCGTCGTCCCACAGGCGGGCTGTCGAGTAGTACGGGTTGCCCTCGGCCTCGTACGTCGCGCGGATCTCGTCGGGGTCGGCGTCCCCGACCATCGTCAGCACGGTCGCCGCCTGCTCGCCGCCCATCACGGAAATGCGTGCGTTCGGCCACATCCACAGCTGGCGCGGCTCGTAGGCGCGTCCGCACATGGCGTAGTTGCCGGCGCCGAACGAGCCGCCCGTGACGACCGTGAACTTCGGCACGTCGGCGCACGCGACCGCCATCACGAGCTTCGCGCCGTCGCGTGCGATCCCGCCCTCCTCGTACTCCTTCCCCACCATGAAGCCGGTGATGTTCTGGAGGAAGACGAGTGGGACGCGCCGCTTGCAGGCGAGCTCGATGAAGTGCGCGCCCTTCTGCGAAGACTCCGCGAACAGCACGCCCTGGTTCGCCAGGATCGCGACCGGGTAGCCCTCGATGCGCGCGAAGCCGCATACGAGCGTCTCGCCGTAGAGCTCCTTGAATTCGTGGAAGCGGGAGCCGTCGACGATGCGGCCGATGACCTCCCGCGCGTCGAGCTCGTGCCGGAAGTCCTCGGGGACGAGGCCGTACAGGTCGGCAGCAGCCAGCGCCGGCTCCTCGGCGGGAGCGAGCGGCCAGGGGGACGGAGGAGGCGGATCGAGATTGCGAACGATCTCGCGGGCGATCCCGAGCGCGTGCTCGTCCGATGTGGCGAAGTGGTCGGCGACGCCCGAGCGTCGGGTGTGCACGTCGGCGCCCCCCAGCTCCTCCGCGCTGACGTCCTGCCCGGTCGCCGCCTTCACGAGGGGTGGGCCGCCGATGAAGATCGTCCCTGTCCCGTGGACGATCACGGTCTCGTCCGACATCGCCGGCACGTACGCGCCGCCGGCGGTGCATGAGCCCATGACGACCGCGATCTGCGGGATCCCGAGCGCCGAGAGACGCGCCTGGTTGAAGAAGATGCGCCCGAAGTGGTCGCGGTCGGGGAAGACCTCGGCCTGGAGGGGAAGGAATGCGCCGCCGGAGTCGACGAGGTAGAGGCACGGGAGACGGTTCTGACGCGCAACTTCTTGCGCACGCAAGTGCTTCTTCACCGTGAGCGGGTAGTACGAGCCGCCCTTCACCGTCGCGTCGTTCGCGACGATCACGCACTGTCTGCCCTCGACGACGCCGATTCCGGTGACGATGCCCGCCGAGGGCGCATCGCCGTCGTACAGCTCCCAGGCGGCGAGCGCGTTGAGCTCGAGGAAGGCGGTCCCCGGATCTACGAGTCGGTCGATGCGCTCCCGAGCAGTGAGCTTCCCGCGCGAGCGGTGCCGCTCGACGGCCTTCTCGCCGCCGCCCGCCGCGACGAGCGCAGTGCGCTCGCGCAGCTCGGCGACGAGACCTTCCATCGACTCGCGGCGGCGCTCGAACGTGTCGTCGTGTGCAACGGTCGAGGTGAGCACTCCCACGGCGCGTGAGCCTATCGCGCGTCTGGCTGCTCGATCGGTGACACTCTCGGCTCACCGACCGAGGGAGAGGAGCGCGAGATGTCCGACCAGGTCAAGTACGTCCTCGCCGAGAGCCGCCTGCCGGAGGCCTGGTACAACATCGCCGCCGATCTCCCCGCTCCGCCTCCGCCCGTGCTCCATCCGGGCACCGGCGAGCCGGTCGGCCCCGACGACCTGGCGCCGCTCTTCCCGATGCAGATCATCCTGCAGGAGGTCTCGACGGATCGGTTGATCACGATCCCGGAGGAGGTGCGATCGGTCTACCGTCAGTGGCGACCGACGCCCCTCTACCGCGCGCGTCGACTGGAGCAAGCGCTCGAGACGCCTGCGCGCATCTACTACAAGTACGAAGGCGTCTCGCCGACGGGGTCCCATAAGCCGAACACGGCGGTCGCGCAGGCGTACTACAACAAGCAGGAAGGCGTGACCCGCCTGACGACCGAGACGGGCGCCGGACAGTGGGGCTCGTCACTCGCCTTCGCGGGCGCGATCTTCGGCCTCGAGGTCGACGTCTGGATGGTCAGGGTTTCCTACGACCAGAAACCGTATCGCCGCGGGCTGATCGAGGCATTCGGCGGACGCGTCGTCGCGAGTCCCTCGGAGGAGACGAACTCTGGACGCGCCATCCTGGCCGAGAACCCGGACTCGACGGGCAGCCTCGGCATGGCGATCTCCGAAGCCGTCGAGTCGGCCGCACCGCGCGACGACACGAAGTACTCGCTGGGGTCGGTGCTGAACCACGTCCTTATGCACCAGACGGTGATCGGGGAAGAGGCGCAGATGCAGATGGACGAGGCCGAGGACTACCCCGACGTCATCATCGGCTGCACCGGCGGCGGCTCGAACTTCTCGGGGCTCTCGTTCCCGTTCATCGGACGTGCGCTGCGTGAGGAGGCCTCGATCCGCGTCATCGCCGTCGAGCCCGCGGCGTGCCCGAGCCTGACGAAGGGCCGGTACGCGTTCGACTTCGGCGACACCGGCCACCTGACCCCCCTCGTGAAGATGCACACGCTCGGCTCGACGTTCGTCCCGCCGCCGTTCCATGCAGGCGGCCTCCGCTACCACGGGATGGCGCCGATGGTCAGCCACCTCCACGAGCTCGGGCTGATCGAGGCGCGCTCGTACACCCAGACCGAGGTCTTCGCGGCCGGTGTCGAGTTTGCACGCGTGGAGGGAATCCTTCCCGCGCCCGAGGCCAACCATGCGGTGAAAGCCGCGATGGACGAGGCCGTCCGCTGCCGCGAGGAGGGCGTGTCGCAGGCGATCCTCTTCAACCTCTGCGGGCACGGGCACTTCGACATGCAGGCGTACATCGACTACGCCGCGGGGAAGCTCGAAGACCACGCGTACGCGGAGGAAGAGGTCGCGCTCGCGCTCGCCGGGCTGCCCGCAGTCGCGGCGTAGCCCTCGCGGCCGGCGCCAGGAACCCCAGCCGCCGCAACGAACAATCCCGTATGGCCACCCCCGAGGTGCGCGTCGTCACCGTCCGTCCGCAAGACGATCTTCGTCGTCCTCGGGCTCGTCGTGCTCGTCGGGCTCGTGCTCCTGCTCGGCTATCTCGCCTGGCAGGTCCTCACCTGGATCCTGATCGCGATCCTGCTCGCCGCCGCGCTCAACCCGGCTGTCGAGAGGTTCGAGCAGCGGGGGCTCAGTCGAGGCTGGGCCGCCAGCGTGGTATTCCTCGTCGCACTCCTCGTGCTCGGGCTGATCGGCGCGCTCGTGATCCCGCCGCTCGTCGCGCAGGTCAGCGACTTCATCAACACGGTGCCCGACTTCATCGACGACGTGACGGCCGGACGCGGCCCGCTGGGCTGGCTCCAGGACGAGTATCAGATCGTCGATCGCATCCGCGAGGCGATCGAGACGCAGGGGCCGGGTGGTGTGCTGGGGTTGAGCGAGCCGTTCCTCGACGTCGTGCGCAGCGTCCTGACGGCCGTCGTGGGAGTCATCACGATCATCTTCCTGACCTTCTTCATGCTGCTCGAGGGGCCGCGGACGATCACAGGGCTCCTGAACCTGCTGCCCGAGACGGTCCGGCCGCGCTATGAGCGCGTCGGGCAGGACATCTACCGGACGATCTCGGGCTACGTCACCGGGAACCTGCTCATCAGCCTCGTCGCCGGGGTGCTCGCGACGATCGTGCTCTTCGTCCTCGGCAGCGACTTCGCGATCGCGCTCGGGACTGCTCGTCGCGGTGCTCGACCTCATCCCGCTCGCCGGCGCCACGCTCGCGGCGATCATCGTCTCGACGGTCGTCTTCATCGAGACCGATTGGCTCCGCTGCCTCATCGCCGTCGGCTTCTTCATCGCGTACCAGCAGTTCGAGAACCACGTCCTGCAACCGCTCGTGTACGGGAGGACGGTGCAGCTGTCGCCGCTCGCGGTGCTGTGCGCGGTGCTTGTCGGGGCGCAGCTGGCGGGGATCCTCGGTGCGCTGCTTGCGATCCCGGTCGCGGGGTCGCTGCTCGCGATCGGGCGCGAGATCATGCAGTACCGGCGGGACTCGGCGATCGAGGTTCCGTTCACCACCGTCGAGTCGACGTCGGAGCCCAGCTGAACCGTCACGCGCTGGTCGTTCAACAGGGGCGACAGGACTCGAACCTGCGACCTACGGTTTTGGAGACCGCCGCTCTACCAACTGAGCTACGCCCCTGAGTTGCGCGGCGAATGGTACCGCCGAGCGATCTACCCTTTCCGGCGTGCACCGGCGCTCGCTCGGGCTTCTCTTCGCAGCGCTTGCCGCGGGCCTTGCCCTGATCGCGGTCTTCTCGGCGCTCGAGGGCGGCAGCGCGTGGGTGATCGCCGTCGCCGCGGGAGCTCTCGCGCTGTGGCTCGGCGATCTCGCTCGTCGAGCGCTCGCGCGAACCTGATCTGAGGAGTTTTTCAGTCCGCGGCGTATTCTCTCCCGGTGGCTGCGGTAGACGGAACACATGCGCTCTGGCAGGAGTACCGCTCCGAGCGGACCCAGGAGCTGCGCGATCGGCTGATCCTCACCTATGCGCCGCTCGTGAAGTTCGTCGCCGGACGCGTCGGCGCGAGCCTGCCCGCGCACGTCGACGAGCAGGATCTCGTCTCGTACGGGCTCCTCGGGCTCATCGGCGCGATCGAGCGCTTCGATCCCGGCCGCGAGATCAAGTTCGAGACGTTCGCGATGGCGCGCATCCGCGGCGCGATCATCGACGAGCTCCGCTCGCTCGACTGGGTGCCGCGCTCGGTGCGGACCCGCGCTCGCCAGATCGAGCGCGCGATCGCGGCGCTCGAGAAGGAGCTCATGCGCGCGCCGACCGACGAGGAGATCGCGAAGAAGCTCGGAGTGACGAGCGACGAGCTCGAGGAGAACCTGCACGAGATCTCGCGTTCGACCGTCGCCGCGCTCGACGAGCTCTGGTCACCGTCGGGCAGCGGCGACCAGATCGCCCTCATCGACACGATCGAGGACGAGGCGGGGCCCGACCCCGAGCTCTTCCTCGAGCAGAGCGAGGTCAAGGAGGCGCTCGCCGAGGCCATCTCGGAGCTTCCCGAGCGCGAGAAGCTCGTCGTCACGCTCTACTACTACGAGGAGCTGACCCTGCGCGAGATCGGGGAGGTCCTCGGCGTCACCGAGTCGCGCGTCTCGCAGCTGCACACGAAGGCGATCCTGCGCCTGAAGGCACACCTCTCGGGCGTCGCCCGCGAGCCGGCCGAGACGTAGCACGGGGTCCGCCGTCGGACGACGGCGGACCCCGTGCGCTGGATCACTTCGCAGGTCCGAGAGCGTGCTTCTCGACCCAGCGGGCGACGTCGCGGCCGATTTTCACGCCCGCTTCGTCCGGTGAGCGGAAGTGGATGCCTTGATAGACGCGGGCATCGATCGTGTCCTCCCACACGTCGCGGAAGTGTCGGTACTCCCGCGCCGTCCCGTTCGGATTGGAGACGGTGAACGTCGTGCGGCCCTGTCCGAAGTAGAGCTCGGCAATCGTCATGTACACGCCGGTGTTGCAGTTGTACCCCGACGAATGGTCGGGGTACGGCGGCGTCGCGATCGCTGACGTCCAACCGTCGACCTTCTCCGTCTTCGGGTTTCCATCCGTGTCTGCGAGCCGAATGGCCGTCTGCGGCCGCCAGAACCTCCAGTGCGCCTTGTCCTCCCAGCACGTGATGCTGGTGTCCCCGCCCGCGAGGCCAAACAGGCCGAAGAGCCGTGCCTGCTCGACCAGACTGAGCCCCTGGGCGAGCGCGTAGGTGCGGAACGACCGGCTGAACATCTCGACCGGGTTGGCCTGGAAGAAGTTGAACACCGCGAGCTGCTCGCCGGTGCGCACGAGCCCTGCGACTCCCAGGGCCTTCACCTCGTTGTATTCCTTGGTGTACTGACCACTGGTCAGCGCGTTCGGGCCCTTGCTGAGGAACTGCTCGTTGCTCGCGACGACGAACGGCTTCACCTTCGCGGCCCAGGCGAAGGCGTCGCTCGCCGCCGGTCGGCGGCGGCGTGCACGACACTACTCCTGACCGGTCGCCACTGCCCCGGGTCGTCTCCGCATGGGAACCGGAAGGAACCCCACGGCCGTCGTCCGGAACGCCGTTCGTCGAGCGCGCCTCGATCATCGCGTCGGCCGCGGCCTCGCCCGCCGTGACGCCCTGGTCCACGTCCCCGTCGTCCGCGAGTACAAGCGCGGCTGCATGCAGTCCCTCAAGGCGCGTGACGATCGTGTCACGGACACCGCCTGGGAGCGCCCCTGCGGTAACCGCCTGGTTGAGGATCCCGATCAGCGTGTCGCGTGCTGCCGTGGCGACCGCCGCGGACTCCGAAGCGCCCGACGGTGCTGTCGGCACGTCCAGGTACGGCTCGTAGCCGCCGACGATCGAGATGACGGCGTCGTAGACCGCGCCCTGAACCATCGCGAGATGGATGCCCTGGACGTAGGCGGGCATTTGCGCCCCGACGAGGAACCCTGGCGGCGCCCCCGGCGGCGGTACCTGCGCATTGGCGAGCGCGTCGAGCGCGTGCTTGTTCCAGTCGAGAACGGCGGTTTCCGGCGAGTCGGCCGCCGCCTGCGGAGCTGCACCGCCCACTGCCACTGCCGCGACCACCGCGAGCAGGACAGCAGTCGCCACTCGTCCCCGCCCGAGCGGTCTGGTCTTTCCGATCATGAAAGTCCCCCTTCCCCGAAGACGTGCCTGCCTTCGTGTCGGGCCGATCATCCAACGATCGCCACGTCGTGTCAATGCGCACGATGGTGTTTCCGAGCAGGTACTCCTCGAGCCGAAAGCGCCCTTCGGCGCGGACTAAGCTGTCGGCCGAACCCACGTGCCTGAGGAGGACTGAACGCCCATGCCTGAGCCCGCCAAGATCCGCAACGTCGCTGTCGTCGGCCACCGTGGGACGGGAAAGACGTCGCTGATCGAGGCGCTTCTCTTCCAGACCGGCGCGATCAACCGCCTCGGGACCGTCGAGTCCGGCACGACCGTCTCCGACTCCGACGAGGACGAGCACAAGCGCCAGCTCTCGATCGCCATGTCGCTCGAGCACACGACGTGGCAGGACCGCAAGCTCAACCTGATCGACGTTCCCGGGGATCCGAGCTTCCAGGGTGAGCTCCGCACCGCGGCGCGCGTGGTCGAAGGCGCTCTCGTCGTCGTGTCCGGCGTGATGGGGGTCGAAGTCGGGACGTCGCGCGCGTGGCGACTCGCCGACGAGCTCGCGCTCGCCCGCCTCGTCTTCGTGAACATGCTCGACCGCGAGCGCGCCGACTTCTTCCGCACGCTCGAGCAGCTCCGCACGCAGCTGTCGACGCAGTGCGTGGCCGTGCACATCCCGATCGGCGTCGAGCACGAGCTGACCGGGATCGTCGACGTCCTGCACATGTGCGCCTACTCCAGCCCCGAGGGCGCGAAGGAAGGCGAGCCCGGGCCGATCCCCGAGGAGATGGCCGAGCTCGCCGCGGAGTACCGCGAGAAGCTGCTCGACGCGGTCGTCGAGACGGACGAGGCGCTGATGGAGCGCTACCTGGAGGGACAGGAGCTCGACGCCTACGAGGTCGCGGCGGCGCTCAAGGCCGCGGTGACGAGCGGCGACGTGTTCCCGGTCGCGTGCGGCGTCGCGACGAAGAATCTCGGCACGCACGCCGTCCTCGACCTCCTCGTCGAGGGCGTTCCGTCGCCCGCGAAGAAGGCGTCGTCCATCGACGTCGACGGCGCGAACGTCGCCGCCTTCGTGTTCAAGACGGTGGCCGATCCGTTCGCGGGCCGCATCAACCTCTTCCGCACGCTCAAGGGCACCGTTACCGCCGACACGACGCTCGTGAACCTGCGCTCGAAGGGCAAGGAGCGCATGGGAACGCTCCTCGAGGTTCAGGGCAAGGAGCACCATCCTGCGCTCGACTTCGGCGAGGGCGACATCGGCGCCGTTGCCAAGCTCAAGGAAGCGCAGACGGGCGATCTGCTCACCGACAAGGAGGTCGCGATCGAGCTTCCTGACTTCGGGTTCCCGGAGCCCGTCATGAGCTTCGCGATCACGCCGAAGTCGAAGGGCGACGAGGAGAAGGTCGCGACCGCGATCAGGCGGCTCGCGGACGAGGATCAGACGCTCCGCATGCGCCGCGACCAGCAGACGGGAGAGGAGATCCTCTCCGGGATGAGCCAGATGCACGTCGAGGTCGCGCTCGAGCGCGCGAAGCGGCGCTTCGGCGTCGACATCGAGCTTCACCCCCCGCGTGTCCCCTACCGCGAGACGATCCGCCGGGAGGCGCGCGCACACGGCCGCTACAAGAAGCAGACGGGCGGGCGCGGCCAGTTCGGCGACTGCCACATCGTGGTGACGCCGACCGAGGACGGTTACGAGTTCGTGGACAAGATCGTCGGCGGCGTCATCCCGCAGAGCTTCCGGCCCGCGGTCAACAAGGGCATCCAGGAGGCGATGCACCACGGCGAGCTCGCAGGCGCGCCCGTGCAAGGCGTGCGCGTCGAGCTCGTGGACGGCTCGTACCACACCGTCGACTCTTCGGAGATGGCGTTCAAGATCGCCGGCTCGATGGCGTGGAAAGAGGCGTACATGAACGCCGAGCCGGTGTTGCTGGAGCCGATCATGGAGCTCGAGGTGAGCGTGCCGGACGACGTCGTCGGCGCCGTCAACGGCGACCTCAACTCGAGGCGCGGCCGGTTGCAGGGCATGGAGCCCCTTGCCGGCATGACGATGATCAAGGCCGAGGTGCCCATGGCCGAGCTCCTCACCTACGCGCAGTCGCTCACCTCGATGACCGGCGGCCGCGGCGACTATGCGATGCACTTCCTCCGCTACGAGGAAGTGCCCTCACACGTCGCGCAGAAGGTGATCGAGGAGACGAAGCGCGAGCGCGAGACCGCGGACGCCCATTAGTCGTCGCGGCTGAGGTGGCGGAGCAGGTCGAGGAGCGAGGCTCCGCGCCAGAACACGTAGTCCCAGTCCATACCGACGTCGTCGGTCTCGAGATAGCGGTCGTGGGGGGCGTCCTCTCGCAGGTCGAGGCCGTATACGGCGTCACCCGCGTCGCTTCCGATCGCGAAGAAGTCCGCCAGCCAGTCGCCCGAGTCGGCGTCGGCGTTCTCGGTCCACAGCAACTCGGATGCATAGAGGACGAGCGGACGGCCGTTTGCGAACGTGCCGTCGGCGCCGTTCGCGAACCGGAGGAACGCGACGTAGTCGTCGGGAAGCGGCGCGCCGAAGGTCCCCGCGACGTCGGCGACGAGCGCATCGATCTCGGCGTCGTCAGCCGGTCCTCCGCCCTCGAGCGGGGCCAGAAGGCGATCGAGCTCCGCTCGCTCCTCCGGGTTCCACGTGGCCACGCGGGCATTCTTATCCCCAGCCGGGGAGCGTGATGCACAGGGTGTGGACAACGTCATGGCCGGTGCTAGGGTCCTCGCATGCGCGTGACGAAGGCGAACGTGGTCCGCGTGTGCGCCGTCTGTGAGCGGACGTTGCTGCAGGGGGAATACGCGCTCCGCTTCTCGCCCGACGGCGTCGAGTTCGTCGACGTCTGCCCGCTCTGCCCGGACACAGCGCTCGACTACGGCTGGGTTCGCGAGGGCGGCCCGGTCTCGCCCGCGCTCTCGCCGCGCGCGCGCAAGAAGCGGGCGCGCTGGGGTCAGCTCCTCGGCGTGTCGAACGGGGAGTCGCAGCCCGTTGTGCCCGAGCCGGTCCTGCGTCGGCTCACCGATTCCGAGGCCGCGCTCGTCGAGGCGGCCGACCTGTTCAACGCCAGCCTCTTCCGACGCACGATCGAGGGCGTCGCGAAGGCGCTCGGCGCGCCGCTCGTCTCGATCGTTCCCCTCTCCGGAGTCAACAGCGAGGTCGTGCTGACGTTCGGCTGGGAGATCACCTGGTACCAGTACCGCGTGCTACCGGAGGCCGGCCAGCCGATCCGCCTCGCCGACCGTGGTGCCGACATCGCCGAGATCGAGACCGCATTCGTCCAGTGGAACGCCTCGCTGGACGAGTCGGGGCGCGTCGTCCCGAACGTCGCGCGCTGACGCGACCCGCGCGCATGGCGACGACGGAGACGAGCACCTTCCAGAACTTCGTCGGCGGCGAACGGGTGGACGCCGCCTCGGGCGACACGTTCGAGTCGACGAGCCCGGCCGACGGCGAGGTGATCGGCGTCTTTCCGCGCTCGAGCGCCGACGACGTCGACAGGGCGGTGGAATCCGCCAAGGCGGCGTACGAGGACTGGCGTCTGGTGCCGGCGCCCAAGCGCGGAGAGATCCTCTTCCGGTTCGCGCAGCTCCTGACCGAGCACAAGGCCGAGCTCACGGACCTGATGACGCACGAGATGGGGAAGGTGAGGGCCGAGGCGGGTGGCGACGTCCAGGAAGCGATCGACATGAGCTACTACATGGGCGGCGAGGGCCGGCGGCTGTTCGGCCAGACGACGCCCTCGGAGCTCCGCGACAAGTTCCAGATGTCGGTGCGCATGCCGATCGGCGTCATCGGTGTGATCACGCCGTGGAACTTCCCGATCGCGATTCCCTCCTGGAAGATCGCCCCCGCGCTCGTCGCCGGCAACACGGTCGTCTTCAAGCCAGCGACGGACACGCCGGCGCTGGGGGCTCGTTTCGTCGAGCTGCTCGACGAGGCTGGTGTCCCGAACGGCGTGGTCAACATCGTCCACGGAGGTGGGGGAGCCGTCGGCGACCGTCTGGTTCGCCATCCCGACGTCCCCGTGATCACGCTGACAGGCTCGCGCGACACCGGTGTCGCGGTGCTCGAGGCTGCAGCCGAGCGACTCAAGCATGTCCACCTCGAGCTCGGCGGCAAGAACGCGATCATCGTCATGGAGGACGCCGACCTCGATCTCGCGCTCGAGGGGATCCTGTGGTCGGCGTTCGGCACCTCGGGCCAGCGCTGCACCGCGACGAGCCGCGTGATCGTGCACGAGAGCGTCTACGACGCGCTCTCCTCGCGCCTCGTCGAACGCGCCGAGGCGCTACGTCTCGGGCCCGGCTGGGAGGACGACACCGACGTCGGCCCGGTCATCAACGGCGCCGCGCTCGAGAAGATCCACTCCTATACGAAGATCGGTCGAGACGACGGCGCGATGCTGCTCACCGGCGGCGAGATCGCCGACGAGGGCGACCTCGGCAAGGGCTTCTACTACCGCCCGACCATCTTCGGTGACGTCGAGCCGGGCATGCGCATCGCGCAGGAGGAGATCTTCGGCCCGACGCTGTCGCTCATCCGCTTCCGCGACGAGGCGGAGGCGATCCGCATTTCGAACGGGATTCGCTACGGGCTCTCGTCCTCGATCTTCACGCGCGACGTCAACCGCGCCTTCCGCGCAATGCGCGACCTCGAGGCCGGGATCACCTACATCAACGCCGGCACCATCGGCGCCGAGGTTCACCTCCCGTTCGGTGGGACGAAAGAGACCGGCAACGGGCACCGCGAAGCAGGCCAGGCGGCGCTCGACGTCTTCACAGAGTGGAAGTCGGTCTACGTCGACTACTCCGGAACGCTCCAGCGGGCGCAAATCGACAACGCGGAGTGAGCGAGCGCGTCAAGCTCGTCTGGTTCGTGCCCGAGGACGCGCTCGACGTGACGCGCGACGCGGTGTTCGAGGCCGGCGCAGGGCGAATCGGCGACTACGAGCGCTGCTCCTGGTACACGGCGGGCACGGGGACGTTCCTCGGCGGCGAGAGCACGGACCCGGCTCTCGGCGAAGCGGGTCGTGAGGAGCGCGTGCCCGAGCTGCGCGTCGAGACCGTCGTCCCGACAGCCCGTGTCCGCGACGCGATCGTCGCGCTCCTCCTCGCGCACCCGTACGAGGAGCCTGCGTACGACGTCTACCCACTCGTCGACGCGTGAAGGCGAAGCTCTTTACGGACGGCGGCTCGCGCGGCAATCCCGGCCCGGCCGCGTACGCGTACGTCCTCGAGGCGGATGACGGAACCGTGCTCGACGCGCGCGGTGAGCCGATCGGCGTCGCGACCAACAACGTTGCCGAGTACTCGGCGCTCGTCGCGGGCCTCGAGCGCGCGGCGGAGGTCGGGGTCGACGAGCTCGAGGTCGTCTCGGACTCCGAGCTGCTCGTGAAACAGATGCGCGGCGAGTACAAGGTGAAGAATCGCGCGCTGCAGGAGTTGTTCCTCGACGCCTCCCGCCTCGCGCGCGGCATTCACCGCGTCACCTACACGGCGGTTCGCCGCGAGCACAACGAGCTCGCAGACAGCCTCGTAAACGAGGCGCTCGACCGCGCCATGTCCTGATCGGACACTCACGCCTCTTGTTCCGCGCACGCTGTCGCCGGGTGTTTCCGCGGGCGGCCTTTCAGGGATGATCGGCGCCGCGGCTATACTGCGCCCCCTTGCGGATGTAGCTCAGTTGGCTAGAGCGTCTGCTTGCCATGCAGAAGGTCGAGGGTTCGAGTCCCTTCATCCGCTTCACAGAAAGCCCCGCTCAGGCGGGGTTTTTCTTTGCTCCGAGAGCGCCCCGAACACACTGACCGATCCCTGCGCTCGCGGCGCGGTGCAATCGAGGCGATCGTGATTCGGTGCTGGCGTCAGGATCGCGGAAGTGATTCTCGTCCGCTGGAGTCAACTGCGCCTTGAATGAGCTCGAGCCGCCCGCGTAGTGTCGCGGCGATGACCGGACTGCGCTCAAGGTCGAATCGTGGGTGACTCTCTCAGGACGACGACGACCCCGGATGGTCGCGTCCTCGCCTTCGCTGTTTGGGGCGATCCCGAAGGCTTCCCGATCATGTCCCTGCACGGGACGCCGGGATCCAGGCTGAGCCGATGGCCGAACGAGGATCTCTTCATCGAGCTTGGCGTGTGTTTCGTGACCCACGATCGGGCCGGATACGGTCGGTCGACACGCCGGCGCGGACGGACGGTCGCCGACGAGGCCCAAGACGTGCTCCTGCTCGCAGACAGCCTCGGGTTCGAGCGCTTCGGCATTTCGGGCGGATCGGGAGGTGGCCCGCACGTGCTCGCGTGCGCCGCGCTCTTGCCCGAGCGGGTGATTCGCGCGACATGCTTCGTCGGGATCGCGCCTTTGGGGTCTCCCGGTCTCGAGCGCGGTGCATGGCTTGCCGGCATGGATCCCGAGAACGTCAAGGAGTTCGGGTGGGCGGAGGCAGGCGAGGACGTTCTCAGCGTCGAGTTGGAGCGCGAGCAGGCGGCCATGGCTGAACGCGTAGCCGAAGACCCATCGACGGTTCTCGGTTCCTTCGATCTCAGCGAGTCGGATCGGGCGCAGCTGATGCGCCCGGAGATCCGTCAGGTCATTCGCGAGTCGACGCCCGAACAGGCGCTGAATGGCGTGTGGGGCTGGGTCGACGATGACCTTGCTTTCCTCCGGCCTTGGGGCTTCGACGTTCGCGACATCTCCGTACCCGTGTTCATCGAGTACGGCGAGACGGACGTCCTCGTCCCAGCCGCACACGGAGCGTGGCTCGCTGCGAACGTGCCGGGGTGTGTCGTCAAGATCGACGACGAGGCCGGGCACATGGGATCGGACCCGGAACGGGAGATAGCGGAGAACGTGCGCTGGCTCCGCGATGGAGTGCCGCCGCCAGGCAGTTAGTCGACGCGCACCGAGCACCGTAGAACTCAACTGCGACGGCGAGGTTGTGGGGGTGGTTCTCTGAGGCCCAAACCCCAGCCTGCATACCTCAGTTTTCAGGATTCGGAGCGGCGAGATTCGCCTGGGCTCTTTGATCACTCGCGCGGGTGGCCGTGCACAGAGTCCTCGGCGCGGGACCCCCTGGCGGCAAGTTCGTTGGTTCGTTGCCGCGAGCAGGATCTGTGCTCAGCTCCTGATCCGCAACACCGCTAGCGCTACGACATACGCGACGCCTGCGAGCGCTCCGAGCGCAACGTATGGCGAGCCGTCACGTCCGTGTGCCCACTCCCACAGGCACATGACGATGATGGCCGCGATCACGACGTGGCCGGCGAGCGCGGTCGCATGGACGTCGATCCGTGCCCAATACTCGTCGCGACCGTCTCCCCGGAGACCGCGAATCATGTCGAAGCGGCCACCGACCAGGAACGCGATACCGACGCCGGTCATCAGCGCCAACGCGAACCAGGCCGACCCCCGTTCGCCGCCGATCCAAAACGCGACAAAGCATGCGACGCCGAGCGCAGTCGAGAAGAGCGGCAGAAACCACGGCGTTCTAGTCATCGTCGGCATCGAACATCTCCTCTACGGTCGTCTCGAAGAAGCGCGCGAGGCCCAGTGCGAGCGGCAGCGACGGAACGTAGCGGCCGGTTTCGATCGAGTTGATCGTCTGCCGGGACACATCGAGCGCCACTGCCAGCTGCGCCTGCGAGAGGCCCCGCGCTTGACGCCTCTCGCGAACGTCGTTGTCCACAGTTCAGGCCGTCCTCCACACGTGCAGCGCGTAGACGACCATGAAGACGAGCGCGGTCGCAGTGGCGACTCCCAGCCAGATTGACCCGGCGATAAGCGCCGCGGACGCGGCCGCGACCTGGGTGAGCATGCTTCGGTTCATGACTCTCTCCTCTCATGACAAGTTAGCTTGACTGACAAGTTAGCTTGTCACGATGGCTCTTGTCAAGCATCCTTTACACGGCGGTCGCGGAGCTCACGCTACGTCGTGCTCGTGCCCGCTTAGTTCCAGCGCGCGGGGAGGAAGTACGATGATCGCGAGCGCGACGAGGGCGATCAGCAAGCCGAGGAGGGAGCCTCACTCGCTCAGACCCTTCGACCTCGCCAGGTCGTTCTCCCTCTGGACATTGGCGTCGATGGGACGGCTACGGCCGGAATGTCCCGACCGGGATCAGATCACCCGAGCGGATCGGTACCTCGTACAGGACCACCTTCAAGCCCTTCTTGTCGGCCTCCGCCTGAGCGATCCGCGCCGCTGACTCCAGGCTGCCGGCGACGAACTGCGCGCTGTAGTCGCGATCCCATCCGTACGACTTCTCGCAGCCCACGTCCATGTGGAACGTGCGGAGGCGGTACTGCGGCACCTCCCCAGGGACGGCGTGAGTGCCGTTGCTGGTGGAGTTGCCCTGAAACGTGTCGAGGACTGCTTGGTCGTGCTCGTACGGGGCGATGCGTGAGAGGAGCGTGCTGGTCGGCTCCTGCCAAGAAGCATCGCGTGTTCCCTTGGGTTGACGCCGCAGTCTCACCCGTTCGGCCTGTACCCCTCCCGCCTGAGAGCAAACGAGAACGAAGGACAGCCCATGTGGGGGCCGATCTCCCTGGGGGATCTATGCCGCCTTCGTCCCGTTGTACTCGCGCAAATCAGACATGCACTCCCACCTCCCGCCGGACGGAGCAAGTGCTGCACCTACTCGACGAGACCGATGATGCAGGTCCCGAGGTCATCGAAGTTGCAGAGGTCATCACTGCTCGCTCCGGACGCGGAGAAGGCGACGACGTTGATGAAGTGGCCCCAGACGTCGCCGTTGTCGAGGCTTCTTCGATATCCGGCCGAGTACCACGGATGTGGCTCGTTGTCGGAACATGGCGGGTTGTTGCCGGTCTTGTCCCAGCCGGTGATGTAGAAGCCCGCGAAGTACTTGATCGGTACCGCGGAGCTGCTTCCCGAGCCGAGGAACGTCTCGTAGTCGGTCACGATCAGCGTGACGTACCGCGGATCGTTCACGAAATCGTGATTGGTGAAGAAGTCCGGGAAGTCGGAGAGCGCCTCGGGCCAGTTGTTCGGCGCGCAACTCGGTGTCTTCAGGCGGAGGTCGATGCCGTGCCGGAACTGTCCGACCTTGTCCCCAGGCTCCACGCGGACGCAGTCCGGAGGCGGTGACGGACTGGAGGTGTCAGGCGGCAGTCCGGCCCCGTTTGGGTAGTCCGTACACAGAAGGTCGGACCACTCCATGTCTCCGTCGTTGTCCCAGTCGCCGTAGTTCTCCCGGTAGGTCGTAGCACAGCCGTTCTCGATTTCCGTCTGGAAGTTGAACGGTTGGTCGCAGTCGAACGCCTGGTTCTGGCTTCCGGACGGGCTGGCTACACGGAGCACGACGGGCTCCTCGAGCGGACTCTGGATCTGGAACGGAGGCTGAAGACCGACGGTGACGATGACACTGGCCAGCGGAGGGTCGCTCGTGGGGCGCGAGTTTGCGTCGAGAACTCCTGCGTCTAGGGTCGAGAGCTCGAGGTACTCGACAGGGCCCGCGCCCGCCCCGGGCGGCGCCTGGTTCCCCTGCAGGTCTGCCGGCTCGGCGACGTACGGGTGCGCCACGCCGGTGAACGTTCGCTGGTGCTCGCTACCGGTCGGAAACTCGGTCGCAACCTCGATGGAGAACGTCGAGCGGCCGAAGAAGTCGTCGGCGAACCTCGCGCCGAGGCCCGTCCAGATCGTCTCGCCCACCCCCGCTCCCGGGCCGTCGTAGCTCATGTCGCAGCCGTGGTGTCCGCATCCCGGCGCGTCGAACACGACCTCTGCCGTTGCCGGATTGAACGCCGGGTTGGTCCCGAAGTGGAGGACAGCCCGGAGGCCCAGGTCACAGTCTCCCGTACGCAGGAAGTAGGGCGCGGAGAGGTCCTCGCAGTTCACGTTCAAGACGGAGACGTCTCTCACGACCGGCGTCGCAGGCGTGCCGTTCTCGGCGTTCCAGCCGTGGATGAAGGTCAGGCCGTCCTGGTTCCCGTCACCCGCATAACACGAGACGACGGCGGGAGCCTGACCGCAGATCTGCGTCAGCGTTCCCGTCAGGCTGAGCGTGCCGCCCGACGGGAACGGAAGCACCTTGGCGACGAGTATCACGACGCCGGTGTTCTCGAATTGCAGGTCGACGCGCGATGCGTTGGGTACGGCTTCTGTGGGGGGGTTGGTGCTCCAGTTCAGGCCGGAGGTCACCCATTCATCGAACGGGAGGCTGACGTCGTCTCGCTTGTCGAGTCGCTGCGACGCGATGACGTCACCGCTGTTCTCGTCGACGAACAGCGCCGCGACGGCGGCGGGCTCGACCTCGGGGACGGCCCAGGGAAGCATTCCGGCCTGCTCGACGAGCTGGCGTACTTCGATTCTCGCCCGTGTCTTGATGTCGGGGAGGATCGGCAGGATGCCCAGGAGGAAGGGAACGTCTTCGTCTGTCGCCTTGACGTCGAGGGAGCGCTCGCTGCACGGGTCGCCTCCACCGCCGTTTCCGTCGATGTCCCAGGTGAAGTCGAGGCCTGCAACAGCGGTGCCGCTCGTCGGATCGCCGGGCTGCCAGTAGCGCGTCGAGTTGAGGAGGACGTGCACGTCGTTCGGCTCTTGATGCTGACGATTACGGGTCGCCGGATCACGAGAGTGGTCACCGGCGTACTCGAGGGCGAGCGCGCGGATCGCATGGTTCGCGGCCGCGGGGTCTCCGAACTGAAACGAGCAGCCCACAAACTTCGGCGCCGCCGCGAACGCCCCGGCGTCGACCAGCGTCTGCAGATGCTTCTTGTGCACGTACCAGTTGCCGACGTCGAGGACGACCGAGCCGAGGGCGAGGAGCACGGGCACGAGCAAGGCAAAGAGCACCGCGACCTGACCGCGCTCGTCGCGCGTGTAGCGGCGGCATTCTCCAATGCCTCGTTCCCCCTGCACCGTCCTCCCCCGGACGTATCCCCGCGCATTGTGCATCGCAAACGCCCGAATGTGAACCCCACGATTCGAGGGCACCGGCGCGGGGTTCGGCGACGTGTGAGCCGGCTGCGAGGCGGTGGCTCGTCCGCCATCTCAGCGAGGGCACGCCGATCCTGCCCGATCTGCCGGCTCAGTTTCGATGTCGGCTGACTGCTAGCCGGAATTTCGACGTTGTTCGACGACGCTGTCCGCAGCCGTGTGCTCCGCATGCGTTTGCCCGATTGCCGACCCGCCCGCTCGAGCTCACGCTCCCCGATCCGCAGGTAGCCCGCGAGCCAGGGACTTATTCTCGGACTGATCGATTAATGACCCGGCCGGGGCTTGACTTTGCCAGCCGCTGGTCTAGTGTGGACTGCGTACGGCCAGTGACGAGAGCCGTACGCGGCAGGAAGCCGGGAGTTGGTGAACGGGGGAAACGGTGAAAGCACTGAGGTACGTGCGTTCATTCTCTCTTGAATCTCACACGCGCCTGACGATCGGGCGCCGCGATTCTCTACCTGCGGCAGGGAGGGTTCGACAGTGAACTTCACGCGAACACGCAGGCACCGCGGAGTTCCAACAGCTTTGGCGGTCACAGCATTCGCTGTGGCGCTTTGCGCGCCGAGTGCCTGGGCGCACGGCGGCAACATGAACGCGATCCACTCCTGCGTGGGTCCCTCCGGCAACATCAAGATCACCTTCATCCCAGCTGCCCTCACCGGCTCCACCGCGTTCGGAGACCCGAACACGACGTGCGGACCGAACGAGAACCCGATGGACTGGAATGCGCCAGGGGTGACCGGCCCGACAGGGCCAACCGGTGCGACCGGGGCGACCGGGGACAAGGGCGCAACGGGGGACAAGGGCCCAACGGGCGACAAGGGTCCGACCGGAGACAAGGGCGCTACGGGAGACAAGGGCGCGACCGGTGACAAGGGCGCTACGGGAGACACCGGTGCGACCGGCGCGACCGGAGACAAGGGCGCAACCGGTGATACGGGCGCTACGGGCGATACGGGTGCGACCGGCGCAACCGGAGACAAGGGCGCCAACCGGTGATAAGGGCGCTACGGGCGATACGGGTGCGACCGGCGCAACCGGAGACAAGGGTCGCCACGGGAGACAAGGGCCCGACCGGAGACAAGGGCGCAACCGGTGATAAGGGCGCTACGGGCGATACCGGCGCGACCGGCGCAACCGGAGACAAGGGTGCCACGGGCGACCAGGGGGCGACCGGCGAGAAGGGCCCAACTGGCGACAAGGGGCCAACCGGCGACCAGGGAGCGACCGGCGACCAGGGAGCGACCGGCGACCAGGGAGCGACCGGCAACCCAGGTCCGACAGGTGACCAGGGAGCCACCGGCACTCAGGGTGCTACCGGTAACCAAGGAGCGACCGGCGACCAGGGTGCTACGGGTAACCAGGGTGCTACGGGTGCCCAAGGTGCTACGGGAAACCAGGGAGCCACTGGCGACCAGGGGCCCACCGGAGACAAAGGTCCCACAGGAGACAAGGGCGCGACCGGTGACAAGGGCGGTACCGGCGACAAGGGCGCTACCGGTGACACGGGCGCTACCGGTGCACCTGGCACTGGCGGCGTGGTCACAATCGTCTCGAATTCCAGCGCTACCTCACCAGTGATCGCGGACTGTGGGGTCGGCAACCACGTGACCGGGGGCGGCGTGAGCGGCCTAAGCCAGGCCAACAACAACGGCTTGATTGGCAGCTTCCCATCGACCAACCTTGGCGCGCCCGTCACGTCAGGCACGAACGCGCGCGCCTGGACGGCGACTTTCTCGGGATCGACCGTGACGGTCTACGCTCTCTGCGTGGCGAACTAGCGCAACAGACTGACTGTCGAGGGAGGACGGGGGCCGAAAGGCCCCCGTCTCGTTCTCAGACCTGACCGGCTCCAGTCATCGCCCCGTAGCTAGCCTCGAGGCCGATCCAGCCGTGGCTACATGATCGGCTCTTGTGTCCAAGCGCGCGCTCGACTCCGGCCGCTGGGCATCCACGCCACCTTCCTGGGCCAAGCGGAAGACCATCACAGTAGAGCGAAGGCAACGAGGCTCGGCACATCAAGCCTGTGCCGAATACCGATTGCGTTGAGAAGCTCTGCGGATCGGTCACTCTTTAGCGCGTCGCTTCCTCTAGGAGCGAGCCCCTATCGCCTCGACCCAGTCGAGCCGCCTGCCGCAGAGCGAGTTCGCGTCACCGGGCTGCACGTACGTGATGGGTAGGTCCGACGTGGTCGTGCTCAGCACCAACGGTCCAAGCGCGAACGGTAAACCGCCGGCGCCCGGAGCAAGCCGCGAGCCGCCGTAGTCGAGCTCGACGGTGTGCGATCCGCGGACCATTTGTCGAGCACCGAGCGGCGTGAACTGCTCAGCGTTATTCAGGAGGTGCGTCACCGAGCCGACCGACCGGCCGTCGACATGGACGGTCGCGGTACGCCGGAACGACCCTCCGAGCCAGAGGTCGTAGCGCCCGCCGGTAGGCACCGTCACCCCAAAGCGCAGCGTCCCTCCTCCGTGCGGAACCAGCGTCCCCGGCAAGTCGGGATCGTGCTTCCACCTCGCGGGCGCTGATCCCTGCGTCACGTCCAGGACGATCGGCGCGCCAGGCCGAGAAACGGTCGCCAGAACGCCGCCCGCCCGCCGCGCGCGCTCCGCGAGGCGAAGCACCTCTCCGCAGCTCGGTACGGCGGCAGGGTCGAGGGGGCTGCCCAGGCTCAGGTGCTCGATGAGCTCGGGCGGGTCGTCGTCTCTCTGCCAGACGTCGTACCAGCGCCCCTCCTCGAGCAGCCGATACGTGGAGGGCGGCCTGCTCGCGACCGGCGAGGTCCGCTGCACGAGTGTCTTGTAGACCAGGATTGCTTCCAACTGGAAGGAGTCGAGGTCTGCGGAGTCCCCGTCCTCGAGGCTACCGCCGCCCCGGAGTGGAACGACTCGCCGCCGCCTCTCCGAGGCCGCCTCCGGGTCCATGGCCCGCAGGAAGTGACGCGCCCCATAGGGCTGGTGCTCGGTGAGCAGCGTTGGTCCGGCGCCGGCGTAACGCTCACCGATCGACTCGAGTTCGACGAGCTGGGCGCGCGAGGCGAGCCAGACGTTGGAGTATGCGAGCCCATTCGACCAGAGGACGCCGACGGCGATGGCGGTGCACGCGACGGAGCCCTCCACTCGACGACCCCTCTCGAAGAGCGCGAGCGCACCCGCGACCCCGATGGCCACGATCGCGGGAGATGCCTCAGCCATCGCCTTCGCGTTCAGCCAAGGGGAGCTCAGACCGAGGCGCTCGAGGCCGAAGGCGAGGAGAACGCCGCCGAGCGCCGTTGCGAGGAACAGAGGGAGAGACCATGCGCGCATCCGGAGAGCCAATACAAGGCCGAAGACGCCGCAGAGGACGAGAACGGCCATCAGGACGTAGGTGGCCACCGGATCGTGGAGCGACGTCCTGAAGTCGGTCGCCGGCCAGATTCCGAGGACCTGGAGCGTGGAGAGAGGATGGCCCAGGCGAGCGACCTCGGAGCTCTGCGTCACGGGAGCGCTCGACGCTCCGCCGACGAACGTGCGTGCGATGGCGAGCGTCGGTACGGACAGAAGGGCGACCAGCGCGACGAACACGACCATCGTCCGAGCGAACGCGATCGGTCCGCCGCGCAATGCGAAAACCACCACG
Organism: uncultured Gaiellaceae bacterium; assembly: GCA_963802865.1. Classification (GTDB taxonomy): domain Bacteria; phylum Actinomycetota; class Thermoleophilia; order Gaiellales; family Gaiellaceae; genus GMQP-bins7. Next base: position 46,406 of record CAWDKB010000012.1, on the reverse strand, counting down.
ACGAGTGCCGGCACGACGAGCCAGATGCCGCCCGCGGGGCTCAGGATCGCGAGGATCGCGGCGACCGCGAGCGCCACCGGCACCACACAGCGGATGCTCCTCCAGTGCCCGCTCGTCGTGGCGAGGAGAGCACAGAGGAGAGCGACCATCGCCGTCGCAGCGAGCTCCTTGACGCCGCTCCAGAACGCGTAGGCGAAGAGCAGCGCCGGCTGGGAGGCGAGCAGCGCGACCACTGCACGAAACGCGCGGGATGCGATGAGGTCGGCCGTCGCCGCGTAGATCGCTAGGGCGAGCATCGCTCCGAAGAACGCAATCGTCGGCTGAAACAGCCAGGCGACGTCCTGTCCCGTCAGCTCCGAGCCGACGCCGAGGATCGTGAACGTCCCGACCGGGTATCCGCTCGTCGCAAGGTAGTCGGCCAGCACCTGCTGGTAGGTCGAGGGCGCGAGGCTCGAGACGGTCCGCCCGTGCTCCATGACATGGTCCGCCAGTGCGAGCCAGGTCGCGGTGTCGTCGAGCGTGAGATAGCCGGCGAAGGTCGCCGTTCCCGTCAGGATGATCGGCAGCGAATAGACGCCGTACGCGCCGATCGCGCTTACTACCGCCCAGGCGTCGACCCGCCTCCCGGTCCAGGGGAACGCGAGCCCTAGCCCGGCCACTGCGAGGGTGACGACCAGCGGAGTGGTCAGCTCGGCCGTGGCGTCGTACATCGTGGTGAGGTCGCCGCAGACGAACATGGCGGCCAGGCCGACGGGTGGAACGAGTGCGCCCGGCAGCCTGAACCCGGAGAGCTGCTCGACCAGCAGACCGCATCCGGTCGCGACCAGCGCGAGCACGCCGGCGAGGAGCAACCAGGTGAGGACGATCGTCATCAGGGTCGGTCGCCTCGAGTCCGAGCCTAGCTCGTCAGCGTTGCGTGAGGTCAGGAGATCGGCTGAACCTTGCCCGACCGGACGAGCGCTTGCGCTCGCGCCGGATCCGGATCGAAGACCTCGATCTGATAGTCCGAACCCGGGAACGCGACGTAGACGTTCGACGGGGACGACTTCGAGTAGAACGCGACCCCTCCTCGTCCGACGGGGATCTTGACGCCGCCCTGCGCGGCCCGTTGCGTGACGGCGAGCGCGTCTTCGACCGGGAAGGTCGCGACGAACAGATGCGGAGTCGCACTGCCAGCCTTCTCGCCCTTCGGCAGGTAGCGGATGAATACGCGCCCACTGGGTGTCTGGGTCAGCTCGTACGTGGTCCCCGAGGTCGCCCCGACCCAGTAGACGGGGTGGCCGAGCTTGCCGGGGAGACCCCTCAGCTGCACCAGCGACGCTGCCGCGACGGTCTTGGACTCGGTCGAAGGTGCGCTCTCCGCGAGAACCGGCCCGATCGCTCCGTCCGCGACGACCTGGTGGGCCTTCGCCGGATCCGGGTCGTAGACCTGGATCTGATGGTCCGTCCCCGGGAACGCGATGTACACGTTCGTCGGGGCGGCGCGGGTATAGAAGGCAACTCCTCCGTTTGCGATGGGAATGGTCACCGCCCCGGGCTTGCGCGCCTCGGCCTGGGTGACGGGGAAGGCATCGTCGACGGGGAATGTGGCAACGAAGAGGTAGGGGTCGGTCGTGCCCAGCTCAGCGCCTATAGGGAGATACCGCACAAAGATGCGGTTGCTCGGCGTCTGCGTCAGTTCGTAGTCCACGCCCGTTCGCGGACCCGCCCAGTAGATCGGCGTGCCGAACGCACGTGCGAGTGTCTCCAGGCCACTCTGCGAGAGAGCAGCAATGCTTCGCTCCTGGGCCGGAGAGGCTGTCTCGCCACTGTCACGGTGGATAACGATCCACGCTGCGAGCCCGGTTGCAAGCGCGACGGCGAGAACGGCTCCGACGCGCGGCCACTTCCGGCGACCGTGCCTTTCCATGCGGCGTCCGGTCCGACTCGTCGATGGACGCTCGGACTGGGCGCTCTCGCTCATGGCACCCGGGTTGGTGCTGGCGCTGCTCTCGTCTTCACCGACTTGAGCGGACGGGTCGGGCAGAACGCGGAAACGGTCCCCCACGATGCGGCTAAGGATATCCCTGCGTAACGTGCAAATCGCCTGGATATTGGTTCAGGCTGCGTCTGAGCCACCGAGGCGGACTGCGCGCGGTCAGGGCGCGATCTCCCTGGAGATTTCGCTGCGTAGAGCATTGGGCACAAGTCCGCGAGTGCCCAAATAGCCCGGAATCGGCGGTGATTCCCGCCTAGTCCGGCGAAACGCGGGTGACTCTCCACTAGCGGCCGGAACCGCGTAGCGGTGCGTCCTCGAGCGTTCTCTCTGCTCAATCACGACACGCTTGCCGTGCAGAAGGTCGAGGGTTCGAGTCCCTTCATCCGCTTCACAGAACGCGCCGAGCCAGGAGTTCTATCGCGACACGTTCGTGACGCGAGACCCGATACCGATGACGGGCAGTCCGGTTCCGCTCGAGAGTCGCACGACCGAGTTCGACCCCGGCGACCCCGGCTATCTCTGCGGTCGGTAGTGGGAGGGTCTGACTCCGAACGGGGTTCAGGACGCGAGTCGGTTTGACTTCGGGAACTCAGGGCGCTCGTCGAAGACGACGAGCCTGAGATCGAGGCGAAGCTGCGCACCCGAGGAGCGCGAGTCGAGGTGGGCGGGCGAACCCGCCTGCCTCCGACGACCGAACCTCTGCCATGCTCGCTGATCGGGGTACCTCTTGCGAGGGTACTTCGCGGTAGCGCGCAAGATCTGCCCCGCCTTCGCATCTACATGTGCACACGCGCGTTTTCCGAACGACTGGAGGCAGTCATGAAACTCAGAGTCCTGGTGGTGTGTCTCGTGGCGCTCGGTCTTAGTGCCTCCGTCGCGATCGCGGCACCTCCGCCCGGAAAGGGCAAACCCGCGTCCCCTGGCAACTCCGCCGCCGCCGGCAAGCCCCTCCCGACCGGCCCGACGTGCAAGCCGAAGGTCACGGTGGTGCTCAAGGGCACCCTTACAAGCGTGGTCGGAGCAACGCTGAACTTGACCGTCACGCACGGGAACCGCTGGGCCCGGGCCTACGTCGCTGCGGGCACTGCAACGGTCACCGTCACCGATGACACGAAGGTCAGGGGAAAGGGCGCGAACGAGGTCGACGACCTGACCGCCACGGACAGGGTTCTCGTCCAGGCGAGGGTCTGCAAGGCAGAGCTCCTCGCGGTCGGGCCGCTTCCGGTTCTCACGGCGATGCGCGTCGTCGCACACCCGGTAAGCGCGTAGGCGAATCACGCCGAAGTTCCCCCTGGTCAGCGTTCAAGGGGAATCGTCCGGAGTAGGGGTGGCGGCTTGGCGGCTCTGCCCACCCCTACTTCGACGCGAGCACACGCTCGCGGCGTTCCGCTTGCGAGGGATCCAGGAGCCCCAGCAGCCAGTGCGTTAGCCGCGTCCGAGCCACTGCGGCCGGAGGGGCGGACCTCCGAAGTGTGCCGACTCTGGCCCCCGATCGCATGGGCAAGAGCGGTCGCGAGTGCTGACCGCCGACGATCCTAAGCTTCCGCCGATGGTCGCTGCGATGGCCACGCTCAAGGGTCCGGCTTCGGGGCTCGCAGAGATCTCGCGCATGGCCAGCGAGACCGTTGAAGAGTGGCTGCGCGACTACGACGGCTACCGCGGCCTCGTGATCCTTACGGACGAGGGCGCCCAGACCTCCCGGGTCATCACCCTCTGGGATTCGCACGAAGCGGAGGCTCGCGCGCGGATGGCGAGGGGGACGATGCGTGATCAGGTCGCTGCCGCGGCCGGCATGGAGGCGGTCGAGTTCGGCGTGTACGAGGTGGCGGTCTTCGAGGTTCGTGACTGACGAAGCCTGATCAGCGGGCGACGGCGACGAGCGCAACGCCGGGAAGCTCGTAGCCCCCGTCGACCGAGAACGGAGCGAACGCGTCTGCGATCTCCTGCTTCATCCGCTCGCGCTCCTCCTCGGGCGCCTCACGAAACGCAACCGCGAACGCCCCTCCCGTGTCACTCGCGCTGGCGACGTAGTCGTCGAGGCCGCGGTAGGCGAACAGCACGGGCACCTTCTCCACCACGCACATCCGTGAAGCCCGCACCGCCGAGAAGCGCGCGCAGGCGATCCTCGCTCCCCAGACTGAAGATGCCCGGCGACCCAGGCTCGGGTGGCGACATGTGCCCGCGACCGACGAGCATTCTCCCGACGAGCGACACCCACGGGTTCTCGTCCGGCGAGCTCCAGACGGCGAGCACGAGCCGACCCGCCCGGCCGCAATACGCGGCGCGTCTCGGCGAGAGCCGCGTCGGGGTCGGCCATGAGCATGTAGCCGAAGCGGCAGATGACTCCGTCGACCGAGTCGTCGTCAAGGTCGAGGTGCTCCGCGTCCAGTGTTCGGAACTCGATGTTGCGCAGGCCGAGCTCGGCACCGCGTCGGCGTGCGACCTCGACCATCTCCGGCGAGAAGTCCGTCGAGATCAGCCGGCCGCCGTTGCCGACCAGCGCGGCAGCGGAGAAACCGGTGTCGCCGGGACCGGCTGCGAGCTCGAGAACCGTGTCGCCCGGTTGCGGCGCCAGCTCCCGAAGGAGCCATTCGCGCACGGGCACGGTGATCTCGTCGATCTCGGCGCGCCGGCGCTCCCAACCCGGAGCCATCCTCTGCCACGTCTCGAGGCTCGTGCGCCGCCACTCGTCGCGATCCATCGAACGCCATCGTATGACGCGATGTCGAGCCCGCGCCGGGGCAAAGAGCCGCTGCTACTTTGACTTTCGGGCGTTCGGGTACGACAATCGTCGAACGACTGGGAGAGGGGGCGCACGATGCGCGATTGGGGCACCATCTGGCTTTGGCCACTCGGCGCGACCGCTCGTCTACGGGCGGGTGTCAGACAGCACTGGAAGCGCATCCTCGTGGGTGCCTTCGTGGGCTGGGTATTCGCGGTCATCGGCGGCGCCTTCGCACTCGCATCACTCGAGTTCCACGAGCTCATCACGCCGACGACGTCGGACGAGATCGGCATCGTCGTCGTGCTGTTCTGCGTCGGAATCGGGGCGCTGAATGCCTACGCCCTGCGCCCTGCGGAGCGCGACGGTCACCCGGCACGGTCCGATCAGGATCGCCCGACGGCAGAGAGGTAAGTCGCTGCCTCAGCGGCCGAGCGGCGTGATCACGCGGCGATAGGCAGCGCGGCTGCGCGGCTTGCTCGCGAGGTCCCAGATCGAGCCCGGCCGGCTCGAGAAGTAGGCGATGAGCTCCGTACGCGGATGGCTCTTGACGAAGGCGGCCATCCGCTCGACGAACGCCGGGTCGTCGATCCCCCAGAGTCCCCATTCCGGGATCGCGTACGGCTTCCGCGGGTGCGATGCGTAGAGCGCGTCGTTCGCTTCCCACGCGGCCTTGAAGCCCTGGTCGTAGAGATCGTTGGCGACGACGTCCACGTATGTGTCCCCCGGGTAGTACGAGTTCGCCGAGTTGGCGGGAAGGTCGGGCGCGCCGTATCCCTGCGGGTTCCAGACCAGACGTGCCTGCGTGCGCGGCAGGTCGCCGCCGATGGGAGGCCCGCCGAGTGAGCGGAGCTTCGGATTCAGCTGCGCTGCGGGGCCACCTCGAGCGAGGAGCGCGATGCGCGCGAACGCCCTCTTGAAGGCGGCGGTCGAGTAGCGCGGCCCGCGTGACGAGCCGTCCTTGTTGAACGCGCTGTACTCGTTCCAGTGGCCGTTCATCTCCGGCATGGGGCGGACGTAGACGCGCTGGCCGAAGCCGGCGAGCGCGCTGTTCAGCGCGAGCAGGAAGCCGTCGCCGCGTCCCTGCGCGATGTCGAGCGGGGTGACGACTCCGCCCGTCTTGATGGCGACCATCGGCAACGGCGCGAGCGTCCCGAGAAGCTTCGGGATCGTGTTCGGCTGGTGCCAGCCGATGAACGAGTGCCGGATCGCAGAGTCGCTGGCCCGTCTGCTGCTGAAAGCGGTTCGGCTCGCCGAGCACGCCGAGGAGGACGCGCGCACTCGGCTCGTCGGGCGCCCCGGCCGCAGGTGCTGCTGCGGCGAGTGCGACCGCGAGCACGAGCAGTGCGGCGACCTTCAACGCACGATCCATAGCTCCCGCTGTGGGGTCGAGAGCCACTCCACGCCGTCGGCGGTCACGAGGACGTCCTCCTCGAGCCCGATGTACCCGCGACCTCGGACGGCGGTGCCGTACTCGAGAGTGAAGACGTTCCCCTCCTCGACGACGCCGAAGGGCGCAGCGCCGTAGCGATCCCAGCGCGGGGCGAGCACGGTGCCCCCGTCGTGCGCCGTTCTCCCGAGCTGATGCCCGAGTGCGTACATCGGCTCCGGATAGCCGGCCGCGACGAGCGTGCCGCGCGCGGCAGCGTCTACCTCCCAGCCCTGGACGCCGGGCCTCAGCGCGGCGACCCCTGCGTCGACCGACGACCAGAGAGCGTGCCAGGCCGCGGCGACATCGTCGGGGACCGAAGTCTCGTCGTTCTCGGTGAGGTACCAGACGCGCTGCAGATCGCTCGTGTAGTCGGCTCGGGAGACGCCGAAGTCGACGTGCAGGAGCTCGCCACGCCGCGTGCGGAGCTCGCTCGGCCCGCTGTGGCCGACGACCTTCTCGGGGCCCGCGTTCACTGCGGGGCAGTGCTCGGGTTCCCACGCGTAGCCGAGCCCGCGTTCGGCGACTTCTGCGTGCATCCGCGCGGCGATCTCGATCTCGGACATGTCCGGCGCGAGCGCCTCCGTGACGCCGGCGAAGATCTCCTCGGTCTCGCGCACGGCCTCCCGGATGCGCGCGACCTCCTCGGGCGACTTCCTCCCGCGCAGCGCGTTCACGATTCCCTCCGAGGAGACGAGACGGTCGGCGTAGTCGGTGTTCGCGAGCGTCTCCTGCAGCACCAGCCAGAGCCCGTGCGTCAGGCCGTCCGCCGCGGGATCGCTCTCCGAGTAGTTGACGGCGATGGAGCGTGGTGCGAGCCGTGCGATCGCCTCGCGGAGCGCCGGGCGGATGCTCTCGTCGTAGCTGACGACCTCGTACGCGCCGATCTCCTCGACGTTCGGCGCGTCGAAGCGGCCGACGATCGCGATCCGCTCCCCGCTCGCGGAGACGAGGAACGCTCCCTGCCAGGCACAGTAGGTGCCGGCGACGAGGTCGAGGCACGGATCCCTGGTCAGGAGCGTCTCGCGCACGAATGTGAGCCAGAGGTCGACGTCCTGCTCGCCGAGGATTCCGACCGCCTGGTCGAGCTTCTCTCGAACGAGAGTCGCACCACCGATCACGGCGTGGACCCTACTGGAGGTTGCGGGAACGAAGGCTACGATGACCCGCGCGGCGCCGTGGCCGAGTGGTTAGGCAGAGGCCTGCAAAGCCTCGTACAGCGGTTCGAGTCCGCTCGGCGCCTTCGCTACGACTGGTTGGTGACCTCCGTCCGCCATTCGACGAGCGGAGCGGCGACCCAGGTCGGATCTGGCGCTTCGTACAGCGCCGCGGCGTCCGTGTATGCCAGGTCGAGGATCGAGCCGCGCATCGCCCCGCGGAGGTGACGAAAGACGACGCCTGCGTCACGCGCGTCGCTCTTCGCCTCGACGCAGTGCGCGTCGTAGCCGGCGTAGTCGCCGCGACCGAGTAGCGCGATTCCCTCCTCGATCGTCGCTCGGGCGAGCTCGAGGCCACCGTCGTCGGGAGCCAGCGCGCGCTCGGGAGGATCGCCGTAGCCGATCCCGTGATGAAACGGGTCGGCGGTGGAAACGATCACAGCGTCCTCGGCGACGTCGGCGAGCTCCTCGATACCCGGCAGCCGGTCGGGACGGCCGCCTGCGAGGTACGGGTATCGCTCGAGAACTTCTGGGCCGCGTATTCCGCGTCGCTTCGTCTCCGCCGCCCAGAAGTGGCGGAAGCTGATCAACGCGTGGTCGCCGCGCCACTCGTCTCGCCCCTCGATACCCGTCCCCTGGATTCCCCAGAACGGCCACTCGGAGGGATCCTCTCCGGCCGAGACGCGCGTGCGAGCCGTCTCCATCTCGTCCGTGAACGCGTGCAGGACGCTGACCACGATCACCCGATCGGCACCGCTGTCCAGACAGCCGTGGACCGCGGCCGCCACCTGGTGCCCGCAGTCGAGCACTCCGGCATGCGGAAAGACGACGACCCCGCCGGCAGCGAGCGTCGGCGCGAGATCCCACGCGCGTCCGCGCTCCAGGCGTTCGAGCGTTCCGCGCTCTCCCATCTCGTCGTGCTCGGAGCGATAGAGCTCGTGGATCTGCTCCTTGAGCTTCTGACGATCGAGGGTCACGTCTGCATGTGTGTGGACGCGTTCGCGTTCAGGAGACTACTCGCTCTGTCTGGACGTCTCTATGCTCGCTCGGACGCGGCGGCCGCGACAGGTAATTCCGATGGAGCGCATCCTCGACCCCGTCAGGCTTGGAGACCACCTGGACCGGCTCTACCGGGCCGCCTGGGCGCTTTCGGGCTCCCGCGAGGACGCCGAGGACCTCGTCCAGGAGACCTACGCGCGCGTGCTCGGCCGGCCGCGCCTGCTCCGCAACGAGGACGACCTCGGCTACCTCCTCCGCGCGCTGCGCAACACCTTCCTGAACCAGAAGCGTGCCGAGAGCCGCCGGCTCCGTCCCGATGCGTTGCCCGACCAGCTCGAGCTCGTCGCCGACCCGCACGCACGCGAGCCCGAGGCCGCGCTCGAGGCGCGTGACCTCTATGCGGCGATCGCCGCACTTCCGGACGACTTCCGCGACGTCCTCGTGGCGGTCGACGTCACCGGGCTCTCCTACAAGGAGGCCGCACGCGCGCTGCGGATTCGCGAGGGCACGGTGATGAGCCGCCTCTACCGCGCCCGCCAGCAGGTCGTGCGCCGAATCGAGGGCGAATCAGCCTAAGAGCCCGATGTCGACCGTTCCGACGAGCACCGTCTCGCCCGACGATGCCTGATCGCCGTCGGCCCGCTCTCGGGTCACGGTGAGCGTCGTGAAGTCGGTCGGCGGGACTCCGGCCCAGAGGATGACGGCCTCGCCCTCGTTGAACGTCCCGACCGGAACGGTCACGCCGACTGCGTTGCGCAGCCACGCCTGGTAGTAGCGCCCGTTCTCGAGGCGGGGGAGCCCCGTTGCGTCGAGCTCGATCCGCCAGCCGGACGACGTCTTGGTGAGTGTCGCCTCCCCGCTGGCATCGGGGACGAGCGACGTCGGGCCGAGCGCGGCGCGGAAGCGCTCGGGAGATGTGTCGGAGCCGAACACGCTCAACCCGACCGCGACCGCGAGCACCGCGGTCGCAGCCGCTCCGACGAGGAGCAGCGCACGTGGCGCCTCGACACCCGCGACGGCGTCGCTGAGCCTCGATGCGCGCACGCAGAGCCGCCGGAGCCTCGACCTCGTTCGCGGCGCTCCGGGCGAGCGCGACCGCCTGCTGTTGCTCGGCGAGGCGATCGGCGAGCTCCGAGGACGCCGCCACGCGTGCCTCGAGCGCCGCGCGACGCTCGGGTGACAGCGACCCGTCCGCCAGCGCCGCCAGCTCGGCGATCTCCTGACTGCCGTTCTCGTCCTCTCGACGACGTCTCATCGATCTCACAGTCTGAACGACCCCCTTCGGGCGTGGCTATTCCCGCCGCGACCGGAGGACCGGGAATAGACGCCGATCACCGGTGTCTCTAGCTCCACAAGGTCAACTCGTCGGAAAGGAACAGCCATGAAGACGATCACTCGAATCAGGAACCGGCACACCGCGAAGGCCGGGCGGCTGGGGCTCGTGTCCCTGGTCGTCGCCGCCCTCGCGGGCGGAGCATTGATCGCAGCCGTTCAGGCGGATGCCGCGACGAATCAGATCAAGCGCCCGAAGCTCAGGGACGGCGTGCTGTCGATCGAGGGCAGCAAGAGGAGCGACAGGCTCGCGCTGCGCCTGCAGGCCGGCAACCCCGGCGTGCTCGAGCTCGACGTCGGTGACGACGGCTACGCGGACTTCGCCATCGCGCGCGACCGCATCGGGCGAATCGATCTCGATGCCGAGCAGGGCGACGATCTCGTCCGCATCGACGAGAGCAACGGGGCAATCAGCGACATCCCGCTGACGATCGACGGTGGAGCCGGAGACGACAACCTGGCCGGAGGCTCGGGCGCCGAGTTGCTGCTCGGCAGCGACGGAAACGACTCCATCGACGGAAACCGTGGCAACGACGTGGCGTTCATGGGCGCGGGCGACGACACCTTCGTCTGGGATCCAGGCGACGGCAGCGACGTCGTCGAGGGCCAGGACGGCGCTGACACGATGCTCTTCAACGGGGCAGGCGGCGCCGAGCAGGTCGATCTGTCGGCCAACGGAAACCGCCTCCGCTTCTTCCGCACTCAGGGCAACGTCACGATGGACACGCGCAGTGTCGAGCGGGTCGACTTCAACGCCCTCGGCGGCGCCGACCTCGTCACGGTGAACGACCTGACCGGAACCGACGTGACCAGCGTGAACGTCGACCTCGCCGGCTCGCTCGGCGGCGCAGCGGGCGACGGCCAGCCCGACCGCGTCGTCGTCAATGCGACCAACGGCAACGACGCGATCACCGTCACCGGGGACGCAGGTGGCGTGAGGGCGAGCGGTCTTGCCGCGACGGTCGCGATCGTCCACTCCGAGGCAGCGAACGACCGGCTCGAGATCAACACCCTCCTCGGGACGGACACCGTGGACTCCGGCGGACTGGCCGCCGGTGCCATCCAGCTCCTCGTGGACGGCGTTCTCGTCCCGTAGCAGTCAATCGAGACGATGCGCGGGCCCTCCTCGGGGGGCCCGCGCGTCTGCCGCGTCAGACCGGCAGCGTGAGGCTCTCGATGTCGCTCGGGTAGTCGGTGAGGACGTCCAGCCCGTCCTCGGTGACGACGATGGTGTCCGAGTGCCTGAAGCCGCCTATCGCCGGGTCGTAGAGACCCGGCTCGATGGTGAAGACCATGCCCGGCTCGAGCACCGTGGAGTCGCCGACGTCGAGGAAGGGCGCCTCGTGATTGCGGAGCCCGATCGCATGGCCCGTGTGCTGGCGCCAGTACCGCAGCAGGTCGTTCTGCTCGAAGTACCGCATGACGGCCCCGTCGACGTCGGCGCACGTGATGCCGGGACGGATCGTGTCGAAGGCGACCTGTTGCGCGGCGACGGCATGGTCGAACAGTCGCCGCATCTCGTCGGTCGGTCGGCCGATGATCATGGCCCGCTCGAGCTCCGCGTTGTATCCCCAGATCGGAGCGCTCGTCTCGGTCACGAGCACGTCGCCTGCTCGGAACTCGATGTTGTGCGCGATGGCGTGTGCCCAGGAGCTGCGAAGCCCGATCTGGCCACGGTAGCCGGCGGACGCCCCGGCCGAGGACGAGAGCCCACCTCCGTACGCATCGCCGAGTGCCTCGAGCATCGCGAGCGTCGCCTCCTGACCGGCACGGAGGCTGGCCTCGGCTTCGGTCGCGCCCGGCCGCGAGTACTCCTGGAGCAGCCGGTGAGCGTGCGCGCACCAGCGCCCGCTCTCACGGATGAGCGCGACCTCGCTCTCGCTCTTGCGCGCCATCATGCCCTCGATGACGTCGCCCAGCGACGTGACCGAGGCCCCGGTTGCCTCGCTCAGCGCTGGCCCCTTGTAGCCGAGGATGCCCGGGTAGCCGTCGTTGTCGGCGCCGATCGTGCCCCTGATTCCGAGGTCGGCCAGGACACGCGCGAAGATCGCCATCGGATGCTCGATCCCCGGGTACTCCGGATAGGACTCGATGCGCGCGAATGCGGTCTCCGCGCGCGTTCGCTCGACCTCGAACTCCGGCACGAACACCGCCGACTCGCCACCGACGCTCTCGGCGTAGATCACCGGTCGCTCGTTCGAGAGGAACCAGAAGCCGGTGAAGTACTGGATGTAGTCCGGATCGAAGAGGACGTAGCCGGACAGGCCATCGCGCCGAGCGCGCTCGAGCAGGCTCTCGCGCCGCTGCTGGAACTCGCCGGCACTGATGCCGGTACGGGCTTGGGTGAGCTGTTCCATCTCCTCCGCCCGAGCCTATCCCGTGTCAGCAAGAGAACCGTGGAGACCGGCTTGTGGTGCGGCCTCGGTCGAGGGAAGATCGAGCCTCGCGACACCGTCTTGTGAGTTGAGAAACGATCTCGAGGAGGAGCCCATGCAGGTGCAGACACGTGCAACGCTCGTCGAGCCCGGGACGCTCGACGATTCCTTCACTGCGGTGATCTCACGTCAGGAGCTCGAAGCGGCGGCGGCAGGCGACTCCGGCGAGCTCTGGTTCGAGATCGGGACCGACGACTCGGACGAGGTCAGCAGGCTTTCGGTCGAGCTGGCCTACAAGGACATCGAGGCGATTCTCCGGCTGTCGGCGGAGGACGAGATCTTCGTGACGCTCGACGGCGACGCGATCGGCAGCCTCTTCGCCGATCCGGACGTCGAGGCGCACGGGCTTCGCGGCGCGCTCGCGATTGCGGTGGCGAGCGCGGCGATCCTCGCTCCGGCGACGCAGGCGGCGGTTCCTCAGGCGTCGAGCCCGGCGGCGACCGCGCAGAAGGCGAGCGCGGCCGCGACGGTGCAGCGGGCGAACACAGCCCACGCGAACGTCCAGGTCGCGAGCCTCGCGGCGAAGGCGCAGGTGTCGACCGTGGCCGCGAAGGCGCAGGTCAGCCGGAGCCTCGTTGCGAAGGCGAGCGGGTTCAAGCTCCTCAAGGCGGGCCTCGCGCGCTGAGCGACGACTACGCTACGGCGCGATGACCGCCGTACGCATCGACGGAAAGGCCCTCGCAGCCAAGGTTCGCGCCCAGGTCGCGGAGGACGTGCGCACGTTCGGACGTCCCGTCTGCCTGGCGACGATCCTCGTCGGCGACGACCCGGCGTCACACGTCTACGTGGGCTCGAAGCACAAGGCGTCGCACGAGGCCGGCATCGATTCGCGCGACCACCGGCTTCCCGCAGACACGCCCGAAAGCGACATCCTCGACCTCGTCGCCGACCTGAATGCGGACGACGCGGTCGACGGAATCCTCGTCCAGTTGCCGCTCCCCGAGCACATGCACGAGCCCGAGGTCCTGCGCGCCGTCGACCCGGAGAAGGACGTCGACGGCTTCCACGTACTGAATGCCGGCCTGCTCTATCTGGGCGAGCCCGGCCTGACGCCCGCGACGCCGTCGGGCGTGATGGTGATGCTCGCCGAGCACGGGGTCGAGCTGAAGGGCAAGGAAGCCGTCGTCATCGGCCGCAGCGAGATCGTCGGCAAGCCGATGGCGATGATGCTCCTCGCCGAGCATGCGACGGTCACGATCTGCCACTCGAGGACGGTCGACCTCGCCGCTCATACGCGTCACGCTGACATCCTCGTCGCCGCTGTCGGCCGAGCCGGGCTCGTGACCGCGGACATGGTGAAGCCGGGCGCCGTGGTCATCGACGTGGCGATGAACCGGACCGAGGAGGGGAAGCTCGTCGGTGACGTCGACCCGTCCGTTTTCGAGGTTGCCGGGCTGATGACGCCGGTGCCGGGCGGGGTCGGCCCGATGACGATCGCCATGCTTCTGCGCAACACGTTGACAGCTGCGCAACATCGCGCTTCACGAGTTGCGGTGCCCGGTTCGTAGTCGCTACGGTTTCGCACGTTGTTGACCATCGACGTCGGCCCGGGCGAGACCGGCGTCACGCTGTAGGAGGACACGTAGTGGAGCAGGGCACCGTCAAGTGGTTTTCGAACGAGAAGGGCTACGGCTTCATCGAGCGCGAGGGAGGGGACGACGTCTTCGTCCACTTCTCCGCGATCACGATGGACGGCTTCAAGACCCTCACAGAAGGCCAGCGTGTGGAGTTCGAGGTCGTCCAGGGTCCCAAGGGTGCCCAGGCCGCGAACGTGTCGGCAGCAGCGAGCTGACCGAGATCACATGACGTAAGCGGCGGGCTCCCGAGAGGGAGCCCGTCCGTTTGAGAGGATCGATTTTCGAGAGATGGCGATATCGAGAGACGAGGTGCTCCACGTCGCGCGACTCGCGCGGCTGGCGCTGACGGACGAGGAGGTTGCGCGGCTCACCGAGGAGCTCGGCGCGATCCTCGACGCGGTCGGTGTCGTTGCGGAGCTCGATCTCGCGGACGTGCCGCCCACCTCGCATCCGCTGGACCTCGTGAACGTCTGGGACGAGGACGAGCCACGCGAGTCACTGCCGCTCGACGAGGTCTTCGCGAACGCGCCCGAGCGCGACGGCGACCTCTTCCGCGTGCCGCCGGTGGGGACATGATCGACACGCTGCGGCTGACGGCGGAGGGTGCGAAGGGCCTCCTCGAGCGCGGAGACGTCTCCGCGGCGGAGCTCCACGGCGCCTATCTCGACGCGATCGCCGAGCGCGACGGCGAGTTGCACTGCTACCTGCGGACGTCCGAGGAGCCGAGCGGCGACGGCATTCCGATCGCGCTGAAGGACGTCATCACGACGCGAGGTGTGGAGACGACTGCGGGCTCGCGCATTCTCGAGGGCTACGTCCCGGTGTTCGACTCGACGGTGGCCGCACGCGTGAAGGGCGCGGGGCTCTCGCTCCTCGGAAAGACGAACACCGACGAGTTCGCGATGGGCTCCTCGACCGAGAACTCCGCGTGGGGGCCCTCACGCAACCCGTGGGATCCCTCGCGTGTGCCCGGTGGGTCCGGCGGCGGAACCGCTGCTGCCGTCTCGGCGGGTCTCGCCCCGTGGGGGCTCGGCTCGGACACCGGCGGCTCGATCAAACAGCCCTCCGCGCTGTGCGGGAACGTGGGCCTGCGGCCGACGTACGGCACCGTCTCTCGCTACGGCATCGTCGCCTTCGCGTCGAGCCTCGACCAGGTCGGACCGGTCGCGAAGACCGTGCGCGACGTCGCGCTCCTGTACTCGATCATCGCGGGACGGGATCCGCTCGACTCGACGACGGCCGAGCTGCCCGAGGCGGTGCAGCTTCCGGAGGGCGACTCGCTCGCGGGCATCCGCCTCGGCGTCCCGAAGGAGATCGACGCGCTCGCTGCGATCGAGCCGGGCGTGCGCGCCTCGTTCGACCAGGCGCTCGAGCATGCCCGCTCGCTCGGTGCGGAGGTGGGGGAGTGCGAGCTGCCGCTCTCCTACCGCTACGGCATGCCGTGCTACTACCTCGTCGCGCCGGCGGAGGCGTCGTCGAACCTCGCCCGCTACGACGGCGTTCGCTACGGCCCGCGTGCGGAGGGAGCCACGTACGGCGAGATGGTCGATCGCACGCGGGACGAGGGCTTCGGGCCCGAGCCGAAGCGCCGGATCATGCTCGGCACGTACGCGCTCTCCGCCGGCTACTACGACGCGTTCTACGGGCAGGCACAGCGCGTGCGGACGCTCCTCATCCGGGAGCACCGCAGTGCGCTCGAGAGCTTCGACGCGATCGTGACGCCGACCTCGCCGACGGTCGCGTTCCCGGTCGGTGACAAGGCGGCCGACCCGCTCGCAATGTACGCCTGCGACCTCCTGACGATTCCGTCGTGCCTCGCTGGTGTGCCCGGGCTCTCGCTTCCGTGCGGCCTGTCGGAGGGGCTGCCGGTTGGGCTTCAGCTCATCGGGCCGCAGTTCGGCGAGAACGCGCTCTTCCGCATCGCGCACGCACTCGAGCAGGCGATCGGCTTCGACACCGTGCCCGAGAGGTACCGCACGTGACCTGGGAGCCGGTGATCGGGCTCGAGATCCACGTCCAGCTGAAGACGCGGACGAAGATGTTCTGCCGCTGCGCTGCGGGGTTCGGAGCGGAGGAGAACACGCAGACGTGCCCCGTCTGCCTCGGCTTTCCCGGGGCACTCCCGGTCATGAACCGGCGCGCGGTCGAGTGGACCGTGAAGCTCGGGCTCGCACTCGGGTGCGAGATCGCCGAGCACGCCGTGTTCTCACGGAAGAACTACTTCTACCCTGACCTTCCCAAGGGCTATCAGATCTCTCAGTACGATCTGCCGTCTTGCACTAGTGGCAAGGTGCTACTGCCGACTGCGGCCGGCGACCGTGTGATCGGGATCGTGCGTGCGCACCTGGAGGAGGACGCCGCCAAGATCGTCCACGTCGGCGGGCGCTCCGGACGCATCGGTGGCGCGGAGGCCTCGCTCGTCGACTACAACCGCGGCGGCACGCCGCTCGTCGAGATCGTCACCGCTCCGGACATCCGCTCGGCCGACGAGGCGAAGCGGTTTCTCCAGCTCCTGCGCCAGACGATCGTCGAGCTCGGGATCTCGGACGCCGAGATGGAGAAGGGAACGCTCCGCGTCGATGCGAACGTCTCGGTTCGCCCGGCCGGCTCGGACGAGCTTCGCACGCGAACGGAGATCAAGAACATGAACTCGTTCAACTTCATCGCACGCGGGATCGAAGCCGAGATCGAGCGTCAGATCGGCGTGTGGGACGCGGGCGACGAGGTGCGCCAGCACACGTACGACTTCGACGCCGGGACCGGCGCGCTGACCGCACGCCGCGAGAAGGAGGAGGCGGACGACTACCGCTACTTCCCGGAGCCGGACCTCGTCCCCGTCGAGCCGTCACCCGATCTCGTCGAGGCGCTCCGCGCGGAGCTGCCCGAGTCGCCCGCTGCCCGCATACGCCGCATCGAGCCCCGTCTCGACCTCGACCGCGCCACCGTGCTCGTGACCGGAGGGCTCGACCGCCTGTGGGACGAGACGGTCGCGGCGGGCGCCGACGCCGTCGCTGCCGCGAACGTGGTCGCCAACAATCTCGTCGGCGCCGGAGTCGATGCCGCGGCCGTCTCGGCCACCGAGCTCGCGAAGCTGGTCGACGCGCGCGATCGGATCCCGCGCGCCGCCTTCGACGAGGCGATCGCGAAGCTGGGCGAGCCGGGCTTCTCCGCCGATCCCTATCTCGCGCAGCGAGGCCGTCTCCGACACGGCCGAGCTCGAGCCGATCGTCGCCCGCATCCTCGAGGAGAACCCCGGCCAGGTCGCCGCGTACCGCGGGGGCAAGGAGGGCCTGCTCGGCTTCTTCGTCGGCCAGGTGATGAAGGAGACGCAGGGAAAGGCGAACGCGCGCGTCGTCAGCGAGCTGGTCCGCGAGAAGCTGAGCAGCAACTAGGCTCGTCGGTCGACCACATCGCGGCCGCAAAGCGGCCGCGCTCCAGGGATTCCCGCGCGCACTACGAGTCCTTCGGGATCTCGAGCTCGCGGCCCACGTAGAGCCCCGAGCTCTCGGCCTCGACGAACGGCGCCATCGCGCGCTGGCGCTCGGCCTCGACCTCGGACAGTCTGTACCGCTCCCGCGACTCGAACGAGTCCCAGACCGAGATCCCGACCACCTCGTTGCGGTCCTCCGAGAAGCACTCGTAGGCGCGGATCATCCCCTCGGGGAACGCACTCGGCCGCCACGCCTTGCGGAACTCCTCGTACGAGCCCTGACGGATCGTGCGGGTGGTTATCCAGACGACGTTCTGATCCCAGTCCAAGACGACCTCCTCGTGCCTCGACCGTCGGACGGTAACGAACCGGGCGCCGCCGAGCAGCGAACCACGCCCGACCTCCACCTTCGCGGAAAGGAGAAGGCATGAAGAGGGGAGTTCTGCTCCTCGCGCTCGTGGGAGCGGTCGCCGCCGCGGTCGTCGCGTCGGCGTTCGTCGGTGCGGCAGGCCCGTCAGGGGCCACCGCGTCGAGTCACCGCGAGGCACCGCTGATCGGAGACGACCCGGCCGCGGACAACACGGACGTGTACGCGTTCGTGAGCCCCGACAAGCCGAGCACGGTCACGATCATCGCGAACTACATCCCGCTCGAGGACCCGGCGGGTGGGCCGAACTACTACCGGTTCGATCCGACCGTCCTCTACGAGCTGAAGATCGACAACGACGGGGACGCGAGAGAGGACGTCACGTACCAGTTCCGGTTCAAGACCTCGGTCGGAAACCCGAACACGTTCCTCTACAACACCGGCCCGGTCACGTCGCCGACGGATCCGGACCTGAACGTGAAGCAGACGTACTCGGTCACGCGCGTCGAAGGGACGTCGCTCGACCGTGATCGCGTCGAACGTCGTCGTTCCTCCGGCGAACATCGGGCCGCGCTCGAACCCGACCTACGACGCGTTCCAGGGCGTCACCGACCTCGGTGGCAACCGGAAGGTGTTCGCGGGGCCGCGGGACGACCCGTTCTTCGTCGACCTCGGGTCGATCTTCGACCTCGGGGGACTCAGGCCGTTCAACCCGTTCCACATCATCCCGCTCGCAGCACAGGCGGGGCAGGACGGGGTCCTGAACTACAACACGCACTCCATCGCGATCCAGGTCCCGAAGACGGATCTGCTCGCCGCACCCGCCTCCGACGGGGTCATCGGGGTCTACGCCAGCGCGAGCCGGCCCAAGATCAAGATCCTGCGCGGGGACGGTACCTTCGACACGAACGGCCCCCTGGTGCAGGTCTCGCGCCTCGGGAACCCGCTCGTGAACGAGGTCGTCATCCCGGTCGGAAAGAAGGACTTCTGGAACGGTTCCGACCCGAGCCAGGATGCGCAGTTCCTCCAGCACTACCGCACGCCGGAGCTGGCGGGGCTCATCAATGCCCTCTACGGCCCGCCCGTGGCGGACACGCTCACCATGAACCGTGACGATCTCGTCGCAGTGCTCCTCACCGGCGTCGACCTGCCGGGCGCTGCGAACCTGAACTTCACGGGCAACACGAAGGCGGACCTCCTCCGCCTGAACACGGCGATTCCGCCGTCGGCCAGCCCCAATCCGCTCGGCGTCCTCGCGCCGACGCCGGATCTCGCGGGCTTCCCGAACGGCCGCCGGTTGATCGACGACGTCACGGACATCGAGCTGCGGGCAGTGGCCTGCGGGTACGGGGCGGCTCTCAACAGCCTCCTCGGCCTGTGCCAGTTCCCGCCGAATCAGATGGTGTCCGACGGCGTGCAGATGAACGAGGCGGGCTTCCTGTCGAGCTTCCCGTACGTCGCCGCACCGAACCGCGGCTACGAGCACACGGGGCACAGGTAGGAAGGCCGGGGCCATCGGCATGAAGCGCAGAACCGGGTTCCTCGTGGGCGGCGCGATTGCGGCCGCGCTCGCCCTCGGGGGGCTCGTCGGCGGCGTTCTCGCCGAGAGCCCGTCAGCCGGTCCCGCAGCAACTGCACCGAGGGCGTTCGCAGAGCGTGCGCTCTCGGTGGCTGCGGGCGGCGTCTCGGCAGCAACCGTGGCCGAGCTCGAACAGGAGGTCCGAGCTCGGCCCGGTGACTCCGACGCGCTGGCGCAGCTCGGGTTCGCATACCAGCTGCGCTGGCGGGAGACGGCCGATCCGTCGTATCTCCCTCGGTCGGAGAGTGCGCTGCGGCAAGCCCTTCGGTCGCGTCCTGGGGATGCGAATGCCGTCCTCGGACTGGGCTCGCTGGCGCTGATCCAGCACGAGTTTCGCGCGGCGCTGACCTACGGGCGGCAGGCGCAGCGCCTCCTTCCGGGGTCGGCGCGCCCAATCGGCGTCATCGGGGACGCCCTCGTCGAGCTCGGCCGCTATTCGGAGGCGTTCGCCGCCTTCGAGCGAATGGTCGCGCTGCGGCCGAACCTCGCGTCGTACGCCCGGATCGCCTATGCGCGCGAGCTCACGGGCGATCTCGAGGGCGCCGCGGCCGCGATGCGTCTCGCGCTCGACACCGCCGGCGGGCAACCCGAGCCGGCCGCGTGGTCGCTCGTCGAGCTCGCGAAGCTCGAGGTGCGGCTCGGCAAGGTGGAGCTCGCGAGGCAGCATGTCCGGGCCGCGCTTCGCGTCCTGCCGGGGTATCCCGCGGCCTCGGTCGAGCTCGCGCGAGTCGAGGCAGCGCGAGGACGATTCCGCGCGGCGCTCGTCGAGGCGAAGCGAGCGGCCGACGCCGTCCCGACCGAGACGGCGGTCGGGCTTCTCTCGGAGCTCCTCGAACGAACCGGGCAGCCGCGGGAGGCGCGGCGGCAGCGCGCTCTCGTTCGCCTCACCGAACGGTTGCTGCGCGCAAGTGGCGTCCAGGTGGATCTCGAGGCAGCCGTCTTCCGCGCGGACCACCGGATCGCGCCGCTCGAGACCGTGTCGCTCGCGCGTCGCGCTCGCAGCGCGCGTCCCTCGATCTACGGCGACGACGCGCTCGCGTGGGCTCTCGCGCGTGCGGGTCGCTGCGCCGAGGCGGTTCCGCTCGCGAAGCGCGCATTTCGGCTCGGCACACAAGATCCGCTCCTCTACTTCCACCTGGGCTATGCGCAGGGGTGCGCGGGAGATCGCGCAGGGATGCGCGTGTCGTACGCCCGCGCGCTCGGCCTCGACCCCGCGTTCTCGATCCGTTGGGCGCCGGTGGCGCGCGCGGCACTCGGCGCGGGATAGGCGCGCCGCAGCGCGGCGCCCGGCTACGCTCTCGCAGCCGTGGTGACCGGTCGCCGCACTGCCCTCTGCCTGCTGCTGGTCGCAGTCTTCGCGTCGGGCTTCGTTCTCGCGTCGTGCGGCGGTGACAGCGAGTCGGGCACGACGACGCAGACCACGACACAGACCACGACGACGACCACGCAGGCCACGACGACCGGGACGACCACGACCCAACCTCCACCGCAGGGCCCGACGCTCGTGCGAATCGTCGTCGAGAACGGTGCTCCCAGAGGCGGGATCGTCAGGAAGACCGTCGACCAGGGCGACCGGGTCGTTCTCGTCGTGCGCTCGGACGTGACGGATCACATCCACCTGCACGGCTACGACATCATGCGTGACGTCGCGGCAGGCGGCACGGCGCGACTGCCGTTCAGGGCGACGATCCCCGGCCGGTTCGAGGTCGAGCTCGAGGATCGCGGCGTGCAGATCGCGGACATCACCGTCCAACCGTGACGCCACTCGCGCACGGGATCGGGGTCGTCCGCGACCTTCCGATTCCGGCGGCCTACTTCTTCATCGGCGCGGTCGTCGTCCTCGTCCTGTCGTTCGTCCTGCTGCTGTTCCTCTGGCAGAAGCCGCTGCTGGAGGCGCACGAGAGAGGACGCGGGCTGCCCGCGTGGATCAGCAGCCTCGTGCTCTCGCGCGTCGTCCGGATCGTGCTCGGGGCGGTGTCCGTCGGCCTCCTCGTGCTGACCCTTGCGACGGCGCTGTTCGGCACGACGATCACGCTGCTCAACTTCACGCCGACCTTCGTGTACGTGGTCTTCTGGCTCGGGATTCCGCTCCTCTCGATCCTGTTCGGGAACGTGTGGAGCGTCCTCAGCCCGTGGCGCGCCATCGCCGACGCGACCGTCTGGCTCGTCGAGCTGGGCGGGCGAGAGGCGCGACCGGTGCTCGAGTGGTCGGGGCGCTGGGGAAGGTATCCGGCCGCTGCGGCGCTCTTCGCGTTCGTGACGCTCGAGCTCGCACATCCGGACGCCGCGCATCCGCCGACACTGGGAGTCGCGACCGCCCTGTACTCGTACTGGGCGCTCGCCGGGATGGCGGTGTACGGGCGTGACGCGTGGACGAGGTACGGCGAGGGCTTCGCCGTCGCTTTCGGCCTGCTCGCGCGCATGGCGCCCTTCGTCGCACGCGACCGCTCCATCGCGATCCGCTGGCCTTTCACGGGCCTCGCAGGCGCGGAGCACGTTCGCGGGACGCTCGTGTTCGTGGCCGTGATGCTCGGCTCGACGAGCTTCGACGGCTTCAGCCGGACGAGCACCTGGGTCGACTTGATCGGAGGGATCCGCGCCGACCTCTCCGGCTCCTCCCAGCGCGTCGTCGATCTGGCGACGACCTTCACCAACATCGCCGGCCTCGCGTTCTTCGTCTGCGTCGTGCTTGCGACGTACCTGGTGGCCGTCCTCGCAGCTCAGATGATCGCCCGCAGCGAACGCCCGCTCGTGCCCGACTTCGTGCTCCCGCTCGTCCCGATCGCGGCGGCCTACGTCATCGCGCACTACTTCACGTCGTTCGTGATCACCGGACAGTTCATGTTCGCGCTGGTCTCCGATCCATTCGGGCGTGGCTGGGATCTCTTCGGCACCGCCGACTTCGCGCCGAACCTCGCGATCGTCTCGCCCGAGACGGTCTGGTACGTGCAGGTCGCCGCGCTCGTCGTCGGGCACGTCGCCGGGCTCGCGATCGCGCACGATCGCGCAGT
Organism: uncultured Gaiellaceae bacterium; assembly: GCA_963802865.1. Lineage (GTDB taxonomy): Bacteria > Actinomycetota > Thermoleophilia > Gaiellales > Gaiellaceae > GMQP-bins7. Next base: position 24,390 of record CAWDKB010000012.1, on the reverse strand, counting down.
CGCGATCTTCCCCGACCGCCTCACCGCGCTCGAAGCGCAGCTGCCGATGCTCGCGCTCATGGTTCTGTACACACTGGGCGGGATGTGGGTGCTCACGCAGGGTTAGTGGCCCACGGAGGCTTGGCCGGCGCGATCGTCGAGTCGCTCGTCGTGCTCGCCGTCGTCGGGATCCTGGTGTGGGTCTGGCTCCGCGAGCGCCGTCTTCACCGCAAGCGCGTCACGACTGACGACGAGTCGCCGAGCCGGTGACGAAGCCCGCATAGAGCAGCACTGCGGCGACGGCGATCGCCGGTGCGAGCGCACCGACGCCGAGCCCCGCGAGACCGCTCCCGATGCCCGCCACGGCGATGCCGGCCAGGACGAGCGCGTTCCCCAACGGCCGCGCCCTGAACGTCAGTATCGCGACGACGACGACGGCGAGCGTCCCCAGCGAGTTCGCCAGGATCGCCGTCACGCGAGCGGGCCAGAGGTCGAGCACGTCCTGCGCCTCCGGTACCTCCGTCCCGGAGACGGCCGCCTGCAGCGGCACCGCCACCGCGAGCCCGACTGCGAGACCGACGTAGACGAGAGCGAGCGGAGCGACCCAGCGCCGGCCGACGAGGAGCGCCGAGCCCGCGCCGAGGAGCGCGGCCGTGAGGAGGCCGCCCCCGAGGTAGTAGACGCGGAACGCAGCCTCGTTCCAACCGGACGCGGCGCCCCAGGCGAGCGCGCCGGCCGCCGCGGCGTACGCGGCGAGCCCCGCGGACCACGCAGCCAGCTCGGGGGCTCGGCGAACGCGGAACCGCCGTGCGAGATCGCCAGAAAGCCGCAGGGAGAGCAGGGCGGCGCCGAAGGCGAGGAGCGCGTCCACGGCGCCGGACTGTAGTCCTTACCCAGGTACCATCCTGCACGTGCTCAGACGACCGGCTGTGCTCATGGCCGTGCCGATCGTCGCGCTGGTGCTGCTCGCTCCTCTCGAAGCCGCGAGTCCCAAGCGGGACTACGCAGTGGCCGCCTGGACGATCCTGCCTCCGGGCGAGAGCGGCAGCCTGACGTTCAACCGCAACACACGAGACCAGGCGCAGCTCTACGACGCGCTGACGCCGCTCTTCGGAACGGTCACGGCTCGCGACATCCGGCGCACCTTCAAGCCGGCGCCACTCGGGGCGCCGCCGAAGGCGGGAGCGAGGCGCGAGCGGCTGCGCCCAGGACTGACCATCGCCCGCGACAGCTTCGGGGTCGCTCAGGTCACGGGGAGGACGGAGGCGGACGTCGCGTTCGGCGCGGGCTGGGTGACGGCGGCCGACAGAGGCCTCTTGCTACAGCTCGTCCGCGGCCCCGCTAGAGTCGCGGCGCTCGACGTCCCTGGCCTCGATCCACTCGCGCTCGCGTTGACCGGGAAGACGTTCGTGCCGAGCGCGGAGGCCGAGGCGTTCCTCGCGAACCAGCTCGATGCCGTGCGTTCCCAGGGTGCGGTCGGCCGCAAGATCCTCGCGCTGATCGGCGCCTACTCGGCGGGAATCAACGCGTACAACCGAGCGAAGGGCATCCCGGCGACGCCGTTCACGGCGAGGGACGTCGTCGCGTCGGCTGCGCTCATCGCGGCGAGATTCGGCACCAACGGCGGGCAGGAGGCGCAGAACGCGATGTTCCTCGACGCGCTCGAGGGCCGTCTCGGCGCGGCCGACGCGCGTCGCGTCTTCGCCGACCTCCGCGCTGCGAACGACATCGAGGCACCCGTCAGCGTCCGCGGGAGCTTCCCCCATCAGCTTCCGCCCGAGACGTCGCCGGGCAGCGTCGTCCTCGACGACGGGAGCTTCCGTGGCGCGCCGCTCGCAGCGCCGGCCTTCGGGTCGAACGCGCTCCTGGTCGGAGCGAAGCGCTCCGAGACCGGGCACCCACTCTTCGTCGCCGGGCCGCAGGTCGGCTACTTCTTCCCGGAGTTCTTCGCCGAGATGGAGCTTCAGGGTGCGGGCTTCGCCGTACGCGGTGCGGTGTTCCCGGGAGTCCCGCTCGTCCTCATCGGCCGCGGTCCCGACTTCGCGTGGAGCGCGACGTCGTCGCAGGCCGACAACCTCGACCTCTTCGTCGAAGAGCTGTGTGAGGACGACGTCCACTACGTCTACCGCGGACTGTGCGAGCCGATGCGGCGACTCACGGTCGGGACGCTCAAGGCGCAGGGTCAGCCCGACCAGGAGGTCTCGTACAGCGAGACGGCGCACGGCCCCGTGGTCGGCTACGCGACGGTCGGGGGCAAGCGCGTCGCGATCGCCGTACAGCGGTCGACGCGCGGGCGCGAGCTTCTCAGCACGCGCGCGTTCTACGACCTGAATACCGGGCGCGTGACGTCGGCGAGGGACTTCCTCTCGACGATGAACGCGGTCGAGTTCAGCTTCAACTGGTTCTACGCCGACGATCGCGACATCGCGCTCTTCTCGAGCGGTCGGCTGCCGATCCGCGCACCGGACACCGATCCTGCGCTCCCCACGCACGGAGGCGGAGGCTACGACTGGCGTGGGTACCTGCCCTTCGCCGGCCACGCGCAGGCGATCAACCCGCCCTCGAACGTGATCCTCAACTGGAACAACAGGCCCGGCCCGAACGTCGGTGCGGCTGACTCGAACTTCGCCTACGGCTCGGTTCATCGAGTCGACCTCTTGACCGCGGCTATCGCGGCGCGGAAGAAGCACTCGCTCGCCACTGTCACCGGAGCCATGAACAGGGCGGCGACGCAGGATCTGCGAGCCGTGCGGGTGTGGCCCGCGATCCGCGCCGTGCTGCAGAGCGGTCCGGCGCCGAGCGCGCGCGCCGAGGCTGCCGCCTCCCTTCTCGACAACTGGCGCGCAGCGGGCTCGAGCCGGCTCGATCGGGACCTGGACGGGAAGATCGACGATCCGGGCGCGGCCGTGATGGACGCGGCCTGGCCGCGAATCGCCGACGCCGTCATGGCACCGGTCCTCGGTCCGCTGGTCGAGCGCCTGGCAGCCCTGCACTCGAGGAGCGACGACGCAGGCCCGGGCGGTTCCGCCTACATCTCGGGCTGGTACGGATACGTCGAGAAGGACCTGCGGATGCTCCTGGGCCGCCAGGTGCGCGGCGCCTACTCACGTCGCTTCTGCGGTGCGGGCGTGCTCGCGACCTGCCGTGAGTCGCTCTGGGCCGCACTCGACGCGGCGGCGGCCGCGCTCGTGAGGGAGCAGGGGTCGACGCCTCGCGCGTGGCGCGCGGACGCGACGGCCGAGCGGATCCGCTTCACGTCGGGCGTCCTGTCGGACACGATGCGCTGGTCGAACCGACCGACGTTCCAGCAGCTCATGTCCTTCAGTTCTCATCGGCCTCGGTAGCTACGCTCGAACCGTGAGAAAGCGGTACCTGATGGCGCCCGGGCCCACGCCGGTGCCGCCCGAGGTGCTGGCGGCCGGCGCCGAGCCGGTGCTCCATCACCGCGGCCCGGACTTCCGTGCGCTCATGCTTCGGACGCTCGAGCGTCTGCGCGAGGTGTCCCGGACGCAGAACGATGTCCTCCTCTTCACCGCGTCGGGCTCCGCAGCCTTCGAGTCCGCCGTCGTGAACCTCCTCTCGCCGGGCGAGCGTGTCCTGAACGTGAACGCCGGGGAGTTCGGCCAGCGCTGGGCGAACCTGGCGACGGCGTACGGAGCCGACGTCCACGAGGTTCGGTACGCCTGGGGCGAGACCCCGCGGCCCGAGGACGTCCGCGCGCGCCTCGACGAGACCGGAGCCGAGGTCGTGTTCGTCGTGCACTCGGAGACGTCGACCGGGGTCGTCTCCGACGTGCAGGCGATCGCGCGAGTCGCTCGCGACGCGGGCGCGCTCGTCGTCGTCGACGCGGTGTCGAGCCTGGGCGCCGTCCCGCTCGAGACCGACGCGTGGGGCCTCGACGTGGTCGTGGCCGGCTCGCAGAAGGCGCTGATGACCCCGCCGGGTCTCTCACTTGCGACGGTGTCCCCATTGGCGTGGGAACGGTCACTGCGGGCGACGATGCCCCGCTTCTACTTCGACTGGGAGCGGACGCGTGCCGCGCTCGAGACCGGCTCGACGCCGTTTACCGTGGCCGTCACCCTGGTCGCCGCCCTCGACCGAGCGCTGGGCCTCCTGCTCGAGGAGGGTCTCGATGCGGCGTTCGCCCGGCACGCCGCGCTCGGCCGCGCCTGCCGGGAAGGCGCGAAGGCGATGGGGCTCGAGCTCTTCTCGCCGGACGAGGAACGGTCGGCCGTCGTGACCGCGATCCTGACGCCGGACGGCGTCGACGCGAGGGAGCTCGTCCTCGCACTGCGCGACCGCTTCGGGATCACCGTCGCCGGCGCACACGGCGAGCTCGGCTCTCGCATGTTCCGGATCGGGCACATCGGCTACTACGACATCCTCGACATCACGACTGCCCTCACCGCGGTCGAGACACTGCTCGTCGAGGACGGCGCCGACATCGAGCGCGGTGTCGCGGCCGCCAGGGCCATCGAGGCCTACCACGACGCCGCGCGTGTCTAGCGAGACAGCCCGGCCGCGCGTCCTCGTCCGAGAGCAGATCGCCGAGGCGCGGGCTCGAGCTCCTACGGTCGCGCTTCGACGTCGTCGAGGACTCCGACTCGGACCTCGCGGAGATCATCGGGGAGTTCGACGCGATCGTCGTGCGCTCCGCGACCAGGCTCGACGCGTCGCTCTCATCGAGCGCGCGGCGCGGCTGCGAGTGATCGGCCGCGCAGGCGTCGGGGTCGACAACGTGGACGTCGACGCGGCCACACGCCGCGGGATCGTCGTCGCGAACGCGGCCGAGTCGACGGTCGTGTCGGCCGCCGAGCACGCGATCGCGCTGCTCTTCGCGCTCGCACGGAACGTCCCGCAGGCGCACTCGTCGCTGTCCGCCGGGACCTGGGACCGTGGCCGCTTCGCGGGCGTCGAGCTCGCGGGCAAGACGCTCGGCGTCCTCGGCCTCGGACGCATCGGGCGCGAGGTCGCGCGGCGTGCCCTCGGGCTCGGGCTCCATGTCGTCGCGTACGACCCGTTCGTCTCGAGCGAGCGCTTCCGTGAGCTCGGAGTCGAACGGGCGGAGAGCCTGGAAGACGTCTACCGGGACGCCGATCTGATCACGCTGCACCTGCCGCTCAACGACGAGACCCGCGGCGTGCTCGACGCCGCCGCGTTCGCGCAGATGCGGGACGGCGTGCGCATCGTGAACGCCGCGCGCGGTGGCCTGGTCGACGAGGAGGCTCTGCTCGCCGCCATTCGCTCCGGCAAGGTCGCCGGGGCGGCGCTCGACGTCTTCGAGACGGAGCCGTACGCGGGGCCGCTGCTCGAGCTCGACGAGGTCATCGTCACCCCGCACCTCGCGGGCTCGACGAACGAGGCGCAGGATCGCGCGGGCGTCGTCATCGCCGAGCAGATCGCTGCGGCGCTCGACGGCGAGATCGTGCAGACGGCGGTGAACATCCCGATCGTCGAGCAAGGTGATCTCGAGGCGCTCGGCCCGTTCGTCCCGCTCGCAGCCAAGCTCGGGCGACTGGCGATGACGCTCGCGGCGAGCTGGCCTCAGCGACTCGTCGTCTCTGTGCACGGGCCGCTGTCCGAGCGCGACGCACGCCTGCTGACCGTGGCTGCGCTGAATGGCGCCTTCCAGGGCCGCGTCGACGAGGCGGTGAACTACGTCAACGCTCCGGTCATCGCGGCCGAGCGGGGCATCGACGTCTCGGAGCAGCGCTTCTCGGCATCGCGGCACTACACGAACCTCGTGCGGATCGCCGTCGACGCGGACGGGGACGAGACCGAGGTCTCCGGCACGACGGTCGGCCCCGAGCACCGCCTCTTCCTCGCCGGTGCGCTCGGTTTCGATCTCGACATCGAGCTCGCGTCGCTGATGGCCTTCCTCGTCTACGACGACGTCCCAGGCGTGATCGGGAAGGTCGGGACGATGTTCGGCGACGCGGGCGTGAACATCGCGAACATGGCCGTCTCGAGGACGAGCGAGGGCGGGAAGGCGCTGATGGCGTTCTCGATCGACTCGGCCGCTCCGCCCGAGCTCGTGGAGCGAGTGCGGGCCGCCGGCTTCGACGACGCGCGGTTCGTGACTCTGAGCTAGAGGACGCGGCGTGACCGGTAGGCTGGCGCCGTGGTCACGGCCTGGCCGGAGCCCGTCGAGCGGGTCTCCTCCTACCTTCGCGAAGCCGGCGCCGAGGGGCGCATCGAGGAGTTTCCCGACGGCACGACGACCGCAGCGGATGCCGCGGCGGCGGTCGGCTGCGAGCTCGGCCAGATCGTGAAGTCGCTCGTGCTCGTGTGCGACCAGGCACCGGTCGTCGCGCTCGTTCCCGGCGACCGCCGCGCCGACCCCGACAAGGTCGCCAAAGCGCTGCACGCGACCTCCGCGCGCGTCGCGACGGCGACCGAGGTGGAGGACGCCACCGGCTTCCCGCCCGGCGGCGTCGCCCCGTTTCCGCTGCCGGGAATCCAGACCGTGCTCATGGATCACGGTCTCTTCCGCCACCCGCTGATCTGGGCGGGCGCCGGGACCCACAAGCACGTGCTCGGGATGGCGCCTGCCGAGCTGGCGCGGCTCGCGCGCGCCCGACCGATGGACGTCGTCGCCGAGCGTCCCTACGATTCGCCCGGAGACGTTCGTTGAAACCGACACGCAGCGGCCGCGAAGCGGCCGCCTTTAGGGATCTTCGCGCGACCGGAGTACGCGCTAGCGGACTCCGGGCTTGCGCAAAGACGAGCCCAAAGGAGACGTAGCCGATGCAAGAGACCGAGAAGATCTGGATGAACGGCGAGCTCGTGGACTGGGGCGACGCGAAGATCCACATCGCGTCCCACGGCCTCCACTACGGCTCGGGTGTGTTCGAGGGCATTCGCTGCTACGACACGCCGCAGGGCCCATCCGTCTTCCGGCTCCGCGACCACCTGGTCCGCCTCGAGAACTCGGCACGTGTCCTGTACATGGACCTCCCGTACTCGATGGAGGAGATCCGGACTGCGAGCCACGAGCTCGTGGCGGCGAACGGCCTCGCATCCTGCTACCTGCGGCCGCTCGCGTGGTACGGCTACGGCGAGCTCGGCGTCTCGTCGGTCGGGAACCCGGTCGACATGGCGATCATCAGCTTCCCGTGGGGCGCGTACCTCGGCGCCGACAGCCAGACGCTTGGCATTACGACCAAGATCTCGAGCTGGGAGCGGGTCGGGCCGAATGTCATCCCGCACGTGGCCAAGGCGACTGGGATCTACCTGAACTCGATGCTGGCGACGATGGAGGCGCGCCGCGGCGGCTACGACGAGGCGATCATGCTCTCGCACGACGGCTACGTCGCGGACGGCCCCGGCGAGAACGTGTTCGTCGTCAAGGACGGCGTCATCAGGACGCCGCCGCTCGCGATGTCGATTCTCCCCGGGATCACCCGCGACACGGTCATCCAGATCGCCCAGGATCTCGGTCATCGCGTCGAGGAGACGCTCCTGATCCGCACCGACCTGTACCTCGCCGACGAGGTCTTCATGGTCGGAACGGCCACGGAGGTCGCGCCGGTGCGGGCCGTGGACGACCGCGAGATCGGCGTCGGCCCCGTGACGCTCGAGCTGCAGAAGGCGTATCTCGACACGGTGCAGGGACGGAGCGAGCGCTGGAGCCAGTGGCTCGACGTGGTCGAGATGTCGCAGTCCGCGGCCTAGAGCGTCCAGCCGCGGTGGCCGCAGTCCGTAGCGTCTCGCTCTCCAGCCCGTATCTCGACGAGCGCGAGGAGGCCCTCGTCACGGAGGTGTTGCGATCGGGCCGCCTCTCGCTCGGGCCGACGATCGACCGCTTCGAGGAGGAGTTCGCCGCGACCGTGGGTGCGCCCGTATGCGGCTGCCGTGTCGAGCGGGACGGCGGGCCTCCATCTCCTCTGCATCACAGCGGGCGTGCAGGCGGGCGACGAGGTCGTCACGTCTCCGTACTCGTTCGTTGCTTCCGCGAACTGCGCGATCTACGAGGGCGCCACGCCCGTGTTCGCCGACATCGATCCGCGCACGCTCAATCTCGATCCTGCCGCCGTCGAGGCGGCGATCACGGAGCGCACGCGAGCCGTCGTCGTCGTCGACATCTACGGCTATCCGTGCGAGCTCGACGAGCTGCGCGCGATCTGCGACGCGCGCGGCATCGCGCTGATCGAGGACGCCTGCGAGGCTCTCGGCAGCCGCTACAAGGGCGGCCCGCTGGGCTCGCAAGGCGTGCCGGCCGTCTTCGCCTTCTACCCCAACAAGCAGATCACGACGGGCGAGGGCGGGATGGTGACGACGCACTCGGAGGAGGAGTGGCGCCTGCTGCGCAGCCTTCGCAACCAGGGCCGCGCGGACTCCGGCGGCTGGCTCGAGCACGCGCGTCTCGGCTTCAACTACCGGCTCGACGACATCGGCGCCGCGATCGGGCTCGGTCAGCTCGAGAAGCTGGACGAGATCCTCGAGCTGCGCGCCTCGGTTGCCGAGCGGTACCGGGCGCTCCTGCACGGTGTCGACGGGGTCGAGCTCCCGTGCGACGACGACGGAGAGCACGAGCGCTCGTGGTTCGTCTTCGTCGTCGCGCTCGCGGCGGGCGTCGATCGTGAGGCCGTCATCGCGTCGCTCGCGCGATCGCGGCGTCCAGACCGCGCGCTACCTGCCCTGCATCCACCTGCAGCCGTACATGCGTGAGCGTTACGGCTTCCGGCCCGGGATGTGCCCGGTCGCGGAGGACGTGGCCGCCCGCACGCTCGCCCTTCCGTTCCACGCGCAGCTCGGGGAGGACGACCAGGTGTACGTCGCGGAGGCGTTGCAGAGCGCTCTCGCGCGCGGCGGTTGATGTGCAGGGTCACCTAGCGGCCGCGAAGCGGGCGCCTTCAGGGATCTTCGCGCGATCGGAATCCGCGTGTGAGCGGATTCCGATCTTGCGCACGACTCAGGGCGAGGCGCTCGCGACCTGGGCGATCTGGGCAGTTGCGACGCTCGCGGTTCTCGTCACCTACAGCCGGATCTCTCCCGCCGAGACCTACCACGTCTCGCACGAGGGTCTTGCCGGCGGGCTCAGCCGGTCGGTCACGCTCGTGAACTTCCCAATCGCGCTCGCCGCGATCGCGCTCGCGCTCGTCGCCCTCGCAGCGCTTCCCGGCCGAGCCTGGTGGGCGGGTGCCCCCGCGATCGCGCTCTGCGCCACGCTGCCGTTCTTCGTCGATCAGGACGATCTCGACGCGCGCTGGGTCAATGTCGCCCCGGCCGCGGGCGTCGCGATCGCGCTCGGGCTCACGGTCTGGGCGACGCGCCGTGCGAGCGGCGCTTTCGCGCCGCGTCGCCCCGGGGACCCGGCACGCGTGATCGTCGCAATTGTCGTCGCCCTGCTCTCACTGCCGTGGGTCGCGTCCGAGCTCGGGTTCCACTTTCCGGGCGACCTCTTCATGGGTGAGGAGCTCGGTCGGGAAGCGGACGGCACGACGATCGCAGCGGTGCATCTCGGCCACCACCACGGAACGGACGGTGCGCTCCTCGTCGGCACGGCGCTCCTCCTCTCCCGCGTGCGCATCGAGGACACCGCGCCTGAGACTCGCCACGTTCGCGTACCTCGGGGCGATGTTCGCGTACGGCGGAGTCAACTTCGCCCAGGACCTCTGGAACGAGCAGATCGTGAAGCGCGGCTGGACGGAGACCGGAATCCCGTCCGCGCTCCTACCGGGCGCTCGACCGATCTGGATCGTCGTCGTGGTGCTGGCGGTCGCCGCCGGCTGGGTCTTCCTGCGGGAGCAGAAGCGCCCCGCGACCGCCGCCTGATCGGCGTCATACTCACGGCATGGCGGCTTCGAGAATGGTCTTCCTCGGATTCGGCAAGTACGCGCGGGCGGACAAGATCTATGCGCTCGAGCCCCTGCGGGGAGACGAGCGAGGGGACGGGCGGCGCACCCGGGTATGGGTCGAGGGTGTCGTCGAGCCGCTCGTCGCGTCGCGAACGGAGCGGACGATCCTCCACGACATGGGTCACGAGGCGGGCGACTCCGTGCTCCTCGACGGCGCCCTCGACCTCGCCGAGCGGCTCGCGTCGGCGGCGGAGGAAGGACGCGTCGACCTCGGGGATCTCGGCCGACGCGCGCGAAAGCTGCTCGCGGCAACTGCCCGGCCCGACGAGGGCGAACAGCTCTTCTGACCGCAGCGGCGCTCGACCTCTTCACGCGAGACGTCACCGCCGTCGCGCGTGAGCTGATCGGTTGGAGGCTTCTCGTCGACGGCGTCGGCGGCATCGTCGTCGAGACAGAGGCGTACGCTGCCGACGATCCCGCGAGCCACTCGTTCGCAGGCCCGACCCGACGGAACGCGACGATGTACGGCCCGCCGGGGCGCCTGTACGTCTATCGCTCGTACGGGATCCACTGGTGCGCGAACGTCGTCTGCGGCGCGGAGGGCACCGGATCCGCCGTGCTCCTACGGGCGCTCGAGCCCACGACGGGAGTCGCGCGCATGCGAGACCGGCGCGGCGTCGAGCCGATCGAGCTGCTGTGCGCAGGCCCCGGTCGCCTTACGCAGGCGCTCGGCATCACCGGGGCACACGACGGCGTCGAGCTCGGTCAGGCGCCGTTCGAGCTCGAGCCGAGAGAGGGGGTCGTCAAGGTCACCGCGACCGCGAGGATCGGGATCTCACGCGCGACAGACCGCCCCTGGCGCTACGCGCTCAAGGGGTCGCGATTCGTGAGCCGTCCCCGACCACGAGCTTGACCCGCATGCCGGGCGCGACGGCAACCCCTGGCTCGGGGCTCTGGCGTAGGACCGTGCCCGCGTGCCCCGGCGCGGACCGACCCTGGAGGCGGAGCTTCCGCTTGCGCGCCTCTGCCTGAACGTCCACAAGGCTCGATCCGACGAAGTTCGGCAACGTGCCGTACCGCGCCTTGGACACCCAGATCGTGACCCTGTCGTGGGCCGAGAGCCCGCCCTTTCGCGGATCCTGGCCGACGACGACTCCGGGTAGCTTGCCGGCCTTCGCCGGCGCGTAGGCGAGGGCGACCTCGAGCGGCTGCTCGGCGAGCTCGGCGGTCGCACCCGCCGCGGTCATGCCGACCACGAGCGGCACGGATACCTCGTTCGGCTTGCAGTCGGCCTCGGTGCCGGGACCCTCGCCGGAGAAGTACGAGACGAGCCGCGCGCCGCGGCAGTAGCCGTTGTCGAGCGCCCACTTGCCCTCGCGCTTGACGACCCACGTGGAGACACCGCCGAGGTATGGAGGCGACTCGAACGACGCGTCCTCGCCTTCCTCGAGCTTGCCCACGAACTCCTTCCAGATCAGGGCCGGCAGCGTTCCGCCCGTGACGGGCTCGCCGTCGAACTCGGTGAGCATCGGGCGGAGCGAATCCGGGTAGCCGACCCAGACGGCGACGACGAGCTCGGGCGTGTAGCCGACGAACCAGGCGTCGCCGTAGTTGTCCGTCGTTCCCGTCTTGCCGGCCACCTCGCGGCCCGGAATCGCGGCACGGCGCCCCGTCCCGGACTGGACGACGTCCTCGAGGATGTCCGTCAAGAGCTCCGCCTGACCCTCCTGCAGCACCTGGGTCGGGATCGGTGCGTTCTCCTCGCGCCGCCCGGCGCGAACGCGATCGACGCGTTCCACGACACGCGGGCGGTTGGCGAAGATGGAATTGTCGACCCGCCGTCCCCCGTTCGCGACCGTGGCGTACGCACGCGCCATTTCGAGCGGGCTCACGGCGACCGAGCCCAGCCCGATCGAGAAGTACGGCGAGAGACGGCTGCGAATGCCCAGGTCGTGCGCGGTCTTGACGATGGCTCTCGGCCCGACGAGGTCCGTGAGCTGTGCGTACACGGAGTTGTCGGAGGACACGATCGCCCGCGACAGGCTCACGCGACCGAGGTACGTGTCGTCGTAGTTGGTAACCCGCCAGATCCGGTCGCCCGCGTCGATCGACACGGGCTTCGACTCGAGCTCCGTGAGCGGAGAGATGCCCTCCTGCATGGCCGCGGCGAGCACGATCGGCTTGAACGCGGAGCCCGGCTGACGCTTGGCCTGGGCGGCGAGGTTGAACTGGCTCTGGCGGAAGTTGCGTCCGCCGAACATCGCCTTCACGGCGCCCGTACGCGGGTCGAGCGCGACCAGTGCGGCCGCCGGGCCGTCGTCGTCGCGGAGAACCCTCTCGATCGCGGCGCGCGCCTGGAGTTGCAGGTCGAGGTCGATCGTCGTCGTGACCTTCAGGCCTCCTCCGAACACGCGGCCGGCGCCGTAGTGGTCGACCAGCTGATCCGTGACGTAGTTGAGGAAGTACGCCGCCGGCCCCTGCGTCCCGGGGAGGCGGATGTCCTCCGCGGCGGGGAGGGGAGCCTTCGCGGCCCGCGCGAAGGCGCGCGGCGTGATCTTCCCCTGCTCGAACATCATCCGCAGAACGTGCTGGCGGCGGGCGACGGCGTTTCCGGGGTTCGTCGCCGGGTCGTACAGCGAGGGATCGGCCGGGATGCCTGCGAGGAGTGCCGACTCCGCGAGCGTCAGCTCCTTCGCGCTCTTCTTGAAGTAGGCGCGCGCGGCCTGCTGAATGCCGTAGGCGCCGTGGCCGAAGTAGATCGTGTTCAGGTACGCCGTGAGGATCCGGTCCTTGCTCCAACGCTGCTCGAGCTGCCAGGCGAGGGCCGCCTCGCGCACCTTGCGGGCGAGCGTTCGCTCGTTGCGGATGTACGCGTTCTTGACGAACTGCTGCGTGATCGTCGATCCGCCCTCGACGAGCCCCTGGTGGCGGATGTCCTGCCACAGCGCGCGCCCGACGCCACGGACGTCGATTCCGTCGTGCTCGAAGAACCGCTGGTCTTCGACCGCGACGATGGCGTGCCGCATGATCGGCGCGATCTCCTCCGTTTCCACGAGGACGCGGCTCTCGTCGCCCCGGAGCACTGCGAGGACGCGCTTGCCGTTGGACGCGTAGACGACGCTGTCCACGTCCGACCGCTGCGCGGCCGGATCGAGCGACGGGATCTCGCTCGCGACGGCGCGCACGAGCCCGAAGGTGAACGACAGCCCCGCTGCGACGAAGAGGACGAGCAGCAACGCCGCAAGACGGCGCTTGCGAACCCGGCGCCGTGTCTTCGGCGTCGCCTGCTCTTTCCGAACTCGCAAGAGGGCAGATTCTAGCCTGTGCTTTGCGCAAGACCGGGATCCGCTAGCGCGGATCCCGGTCGCGCCACAGATCCCTAAAGCGCGGCCGCAAGCGGCCGCGGGGCCTGCTTTTCCCGCAAGGGCGTGTTCAGCTAGACGGGATCGGAAGCGACGATCGGAGGCGTCGTGGGAGCCTCCACGCCGCCTGCGTCCTCGATGGTCACGGCGACGAGATCTCCTGCGCCGACAGTGCCTTCGACGCCCACGATCTCGGCTCCGTCGCTGCCGGCGAAGATGCCCGCCCGGTTCGCATCGTCGATGTCCCCGCCCGGGACGATCCACAGCTCGTAGGTCTTGCCGGCCGGGGCGGGGCCGAGGTCCGTGAGAACGAGTGCAGCGCTTCCCTCCGGATCGACGACGAGACGGCCGGTCCCGGCGGAGAGGCTGACGTCCCGCGAGTCGGGGTTCGCCACGATCGCCGCGGCCGCGCTGCGCCCGGTCGAGCGCGGAGCGCGAGTCGTCCAGTTGGCTCGAGAGATCGAGCGCCCAGACGCCGACGGCGAGCGCGACCATCGCCGCCACCGCGGCGGCCGCACCGAGTACGGGTGCGAGGCGCCGGCGGCGAGGCTCGAACGGTACGACGACCTGAGGCGGCTCCGCCCGCACAGCCTCGAGCACGCGGTCGCGGAGATCGGGTCTCGGCTCCGGGCCCGAGGCGGCAATCGCGAGCGCCGCGGTCGTCTCCGAGAACGACGCCAGCTCCTCCCGGCACGACTCGCAGCCCGACAGGTGCGCCTCGTAGGCGCCGCGCTCCTCGGGGTCGAGGGCGTCGAGGGCGTAGCCCGCGGTCAGCTCGTGAATTCCGGTTTCCATGATCCTTCGTGCTCGGAGTCGTCCAGAAGCTCGCGCAGGCGCGCGAGCCCGGCGAACATCCTGCTCTTGATCGTACCGAGGGGCACGCCGAGCCTCTCGGCGAGCTCGGACTGCGAGAACCCGCCGTAGTAGGCGAGCTCGAGTGCCTCGCGCTGGACGTCGGGGAGCTGCTTGAGCGCCGTTTGCACCCGTTCGCGCTCGAAGCGGAGCCATGCCGCCTCGTCCGTGGGCTCCTCGATCTGGAGTGGCGCGGTCTCCTCGACGAGCGGCTCGGCTCGCCGTCGCTCCTCCCGGCGCACGAGGTCGACGGCTCGCCGGTGGACGAGCGTCAGGATCCAGGTGCTGGCCTTGGCCCGCTCGGCCCGGAAGCTTGCCGCCGTCCGCCAGACGCCGAGGAATGCCTCCTGGACGGCGTCCTCGGCGAGCCGCTCGTCCCGGAGGACGCGGACCGCGAGGCCGTACGCAATCCGGCCTGTGCGGTCGTAGAGCTCGGCGAGTGCGTGCTCGTCACCTCGGGCGACGAGCGCGACCAGAGCCTCGTCCGAGAGGTGGGCGTGCTGCTTTCGCATCGCGATGAAGTCGTACGGCTCGGGCAACGCTAACACGACAGACGCGATCGCCTCCATGGCTCTGCTTCGTCGAATGTGACGCTTCGGTTCAGATCGGGACCTGATCGAACCGCCTTCGCCGTAGCCGCGAACCACGGCCGTTCTCGATCTCGTCAAGAGAGGAGTAGAGATGCACAAGGGCATGACAGTGGTCGCTGCCGTCGCGCTGCTCGCAATCGCAGCCGTCGTCGGCGCCACGACCCTGGGCCCCGGAAGTGGTACGGCGTCGAGCCACCGGGAGGCGCCACTGATCTCGGAGGACCCGAGCGCCGACAACACGGATCTGTACGCGTTCCGGAGCCCCGACCGTCCGGACACGGTCACGATCGTGTCGAACTGGATCCCCGGTGAGGATCCTGCCGCCGGCCCGAACTACTTCACGTTCTCGCCGTCGGCCCGTTACAACATCTACATCGACCGGACCGGCGACGCCCGTCCGGACATCACCTACCGGTTCCGCTTCGACCGCACCGCGGGGCCGCTGTTCCTCGGTAACACGGTGCAGAAGTACACGGTCACGCGCAACGGCAAGCTCTACGCGCGTGGCACGACGCCGCCGAACAACATCGGCCCGCGGGCGACGCCGAACTATCGCCAGCTCGCGGCCAAGGGCGTCGTCTCGGTCGGCGGAGCACGGATCTTCGCGGGTCAGCGCGACGACCCGTTCTTCGGCGACATCGGGTCGATCTTCGACCTGCTCGCGATCCGCAAGGGCACGGGCAACATGGGCGGAGGCAAGGACTTCTTCGCCGGGTACGCCGTCCACACGATCGCGCTGCAGATCCCGGTCTCGCAGCTCGACGCGAGGAACAACACGATCGGCATCTGGTCGTCGACCGACCGTCAGAACGTGACCGTCAGCGGGAAGGTCAACCGCGGCTGGACGCAGGTCTCGCGCATCGGCAACCCGCTGGTGAACGAGGTCGTCGTCCCGACGCCGTTCAAGGACGTCTGGAACCGCTCCGCGCCGGTCAACGACAAGCAGTTCGCGGGCCCGGTGCTGACGCCAGTCCTCGCGAAGCTCATGAACGACCTCTACAAGGTCAACGCGCCCACGACGAACCGTGACGATCTCGTCGCAGTCTTCGGCACGGGCGTGCAGGGCCTCAACTTCACGGGGCCGACCGTGGCGGACATGCTGCGGCTGAACTACTCCATCCCCGTCACGCCGGCGAACCGGATGAACCGTCTGGGCGTCATCGGCGGCGACAACGGAGGATTCCCGAACGGCCGCCGCCTGGGCGACGACGTCGTCGACGCCGCCGAGCAGGTCATGGCCGGGTTCCTCAAGGGGAACAAGGTGCCGCTGGGCGACGGCGTCAACGCCGACGACCAGAAGCTGCTCTCGTCGTTCCCGTACGTCGCGGATCCGCAGAGCGGATTCGAGAACACGAAGGGCAAGTAGGCCCGACGGACGATCTCGCGGGAGCCGGTTCTGGCCCGGCTCCCGCGAACCGCTCGCCGTCTCCCCGCGAATCACAGCCGTGAAGCGTCTCGCAGTCGCTGTGCTGGCCGTTGTCGCGCTGCTGGGGACTCCCGACCCAGTCTCGGCGCATCCGCTCGGCAACTTCACGGTCAACCGCTACGCGGGAATCGAGGTCGCCGGCAGCGAGGTGTACGTCCGCTACGCGCTCGACCTGGCCGAGATCCCGACGTACCAGCTCGGCGCCGAGGTGAGGAAGCCGGGCTATGCGGCTCGGCTCGCACGCGAGCTCGAGCTGCGGCTCGACGGCAAGCGTGCGCCTCTCGTCGTCCTCGACTCCCGCGTGCGTGCTCGGCCTGGCGCAGGGGGGCTGAAGACGCTCAGGCTCGACGTCGTCTATCGGGCTCGGGGGAGCGGGGCGGAGCTTGAATTCTTGGACAAGGCGTTCGCGAGTCGCGTCGGCTGGCGCGAAGTCACGCTTGCAGCGCGTGATGGCGCGCGGGTTCTCGATTCCGACGTTCCCGCGCGCAGCGAGAGCCGTGCGCTGCTGGCATATCCGGACGATCTCCTTCGCTCGCCCCCGGCCGTCTCCGCCGCCACCGCCGTCGTGGACCCGGGTGAGTCACCCGGCGCGCCGCCTTCGCTCGCCGAGGTCCCGCAGGCAGTCCACACCGGTGGAGGCTTCGAGTCATTGCTCGAGCAGGGCGATCTCTCCGTCGGCGTGCTCTTGCTCTCGTTCCTGATCGCCGCCTTCTGGGGCGCGGCCCACGCGCTGACGCCGGGCCACGGGAAGGCGATGGTCGCTGCGTACCTGGTCGGGACGAAGGGCACACCTCGCCATGCATTCCTGCTCGGAGGAACGGTGACGATCGCGCACACGGCGGGAGTGTTCGCGCTCGGCTTCGTCACGCTCGGCCTGTCGGCGTTCATCGTTCCCGAGCAGCTCTATCCATGGCTGACATTGGGCTCGGGGCTCCTCGTCCTCGCAGTCGGCGCGTCGGTGCTCAGACAGCGGCTTCGTGGCCCTCGTGGCCACGACCATCACCATCACCACGACCCTCACCACGGCGATGGACACCACCACCACCACGAGCACGACAACGACGACGACCACGCACTCACCTCGAAGGGAATCCTCGGGGTCGGGATCGCAGCGGGCATCCTGCCGTGCCCGTCGGCACTCGTCGTCCTGCTCTCGGCGATCGCGCTCCACCGCGTCGGACTCGGACTCGCGCTCATCGTCGCGTTCAGTCTCGGCCTCGCATCGACGATCACCGCGATCGGTCTCCTGGCCGTCCTCGCGCGTCGCACCTTCAGCCGGCTGACGCTAGGCGGTCCGGTCGTTCGCGCTCTGCCGGCCGCCAGCGCCGCGCTCATCGTCGCCGTCGGCCTCGTGATCACCGCCAAGGCGCTTCCCGGAGTCCTCTGACCGAACCGCTCCGGTTCGGTGGACGAACAAGAGGCATGTTCGGGCTCGACGATTGGATCGCAGGCTTGTCCGAAAGCGCGTCCATCGCGGTCGTTCTCCTCGTCGGCGTTCTTCTCGGCCTGCGTCACGCGACCGATCCCGACCACATCGCAGCGATGACCACACTCGTCGCGTCAGGACGGGAGCGGGCAGTCCGGTCGGCGGCTCGGCTGGGCGCCTGGTGGGGCGTCGGCCATGGAATCACGCTCGTCGTGTTCGGGATCCCGATCCTCCTCGCCGAGCGCTACCTGCCGGAGCGGCTCCAGCAGGGTGCGGAGACGGCGGTTGCGGCGCTGATCGTGTTCCTGGCCATCCGCCTGATCGTTCGCTGGCGGCACGGGTACTTCAACTTGCACGCCCATCCGCACTCGGACGAGCATCATCGTCATGCGGTTCGCACGCCCGCGGGAGCGGTCGGAGTCGGGCTCGTGCACGGGATGGGTGGAAGCGCCGGCGTGGGCATCCTGCTGCTCGCCGCGATTCCCTCGGAGACGGTCGCCGTGGCGTCCCTCATGCTCCTCGCTCTCTTCACGGCCGTCTCGATGACGATCGTGACTGCAGGATTCGGACTCACGCTCGCGTCGCGGCCGGTTGCGGCTGCGTCGAACACGGTCATCCCGGCGCTCGGCGTCGCCAGTCTCGTGTTCGGAATCTGGTACGCGGCAGCCGCCTGGGCGCTCGCTCCGTACCCCTTCTAGCCGGGAGTGCGAAGGCGCCTAGAGCGCTAGGCTCCGCGGCCATGGAGCAGCTGCTTACGCTCGACGATGCCGAGCGCCAGGCCGAGCAGGCGGTCACACCGGAAGCGTGGAGCTACATCGTCGGCGGCGCCGGGGACGAGCGCACGCTCCGCTGGAACCGAGAGGCGTTCTCGCGCGTTCGATTTCGGCCGCGCGTGCTCGTCGACGTCTCGTCGGTCTCGACTGCGACGACGGTGCTCGGCACGCCTGTCTCGATGCCCGCGCTCGTCGCACCGATGGCGTTCCAGCAGATCGCCCACGAGGAGGGCGAGGTCGCGATGGCCCGCGGAGCCGCTGCAGCCGACACGTTGATGTGCGTCTCGACGGTCGCGACGTCGACTCCGGCCGACATCGCCGCGGCAGCTCCCGAGGCGCCCCGCTGGCTGCAGATCTACGTCTTTCGCGATCGGGAGGTCAGCGACGACGTCATCGCGCAGGCGCTCGAGTCGGGCTTCACCGCGCTCGTCCTCACGGCCGACCTGCCCGTGTACGGCATCCGGCATCGCGAGGCGCGAACCGGTTTCGAGGCGCCCGAGGACGACGTGCCGGCACTCGTGTCTGCGCGCGCACGCGGCGGCGAGACCGAGGGCCATCACACGCTGAGCCTGCTCGAGTCCGGGCTCGAGTGGGACTACGTCACCGTGCTCCGGGAGCGCTGGGACGTCCCCGTGATCGTGAAAGGCCTCGTCACCGCCGAGGACGCGGATCTCGCCTGCCAGTACGGCGCTTCGGGCGTCGTGGTCTCGAACCACGGCGGGCGGCAGCTCGACGGCGCGATCGCCTCGCTCGAGGCGCTCCCCGAGGTGGTCGATGCCGTGAGCGGGCGCGCCGAGGTGTACCTGGACGGCGGCGTGAGGCGTGGCACCGACGTCGTCATGGCGCTCGCGCTCGGCGCGCGCGCCGTGCTCGTCGGGCGGCCGGCGCTGTACGGGCTCGCGTTCGGCGGCTCGAAGGGGGTCGAGCAGGTGCTCGAGATCCTGCGCGAGGAGATCGAGAACGCGCTTGCGCTCCTCGGCTGCCGCTCGCCCGACGAGGTCACGGCGTCGCACGTGTCGACGAAGCACCTGTAGTGGGCGTCGCCGAGCTCACGCGGAACGCCGTCCACGTGCTTCCGGCAGGTGGGCTCGAGTCGAAGCTCGCACTCGGGCGCCCGCTCCGCGTCAAGCTCGGGATCGACGTCACGTCGCCGGACATCCACGTCGGTCGGGGGATTCCGCTCCAGCGCATGCGCGCGTTCCAGGACGAGGGACACGTCGGCGTCCTCATCGTCGGCGACTACACGACTCGCATCGGCGACCCCTCGGGTCGATCGAGCGAGCGCCCGATCCTCTCGGACGACGAGATCGACCGGAACGCTGACACCTACGTCGAGCAGGCGCTCCAGATCCTGATCCCCGACCAGACCGAGGTTCGGCGCAACAGCGAGTGGCTCGCCGGACTGAGCTTCGCCGACGTGATTCGGCTGACGCGGATGATGACGGTGGCGCAGATGCTCGAGCGGGACGACTTCGCCGGCCGGTACTCGGCCGGCCAGCCGATCTCGATCTCGGAGCTCCTTTATCCGCTCATGCAGGCCTACGACTCCGTCGCTGTGGAGGCGGACGTCGAGCTCGGCGGTACGGACCAGCTCTACAACCTGCTCGCGGGCCGCGAGGTCATGCAGGCCTACGGGCTCGAGCCGCAGCTCGTCCTGACGACTCCGCTGCTCGTCTCCTGGGACGGAGAGAAGATGAGCTCGTCGGTCGGAAACAACATCCCGCTGACGGCTCCGCCCGAGGAGCAGTTCGGCCGCACGATGCGCATCGCGGACGAGCTGCTGGAGGAGTGGTACCGCCTCGTCGTGCAAGAAGCGGTCCCTGACGGCGAGCCGCTCGAGGCCAAGCTCGCGCTCGCTCGCTGGATCGTCACGCGGTCACACGGCGAGGAGGCAGCGCGCGCCGCCGAGGAGCACTTCACACGCGTCGTTCGCGAAGGACGCGCGCCGGAGGACATCGCCGAGCATCGGCTCCCGGACGGCGATCCGCTGCACCTTCCGGCCGTTCTCGCAGAGGCGTTCCAGCTGTCGACGAGCGAGGCGCGGCGGTTGATCGCGCAGGGCGGGGTGAAAGTCGACGGAGGCGCCGTGTCGAGCCTCGACGTGCCGCGAGCGGAGCTCGAAGGCTCCGTTGTGCAGGCGGGAAAGCGGCGCTTCGTCCGGCTGGTCTCCTAAGTAGCCTGCAAACGGCTTGGTTGACAGGAGAACCTCCTGTGCTACCATCGGTCGGCCTTCCGCGAGGAGGGTGCAGAAAGCCTGTAACTCGACAAGGAGAGCCTTCGAGCGAGCGGATACGACCTTTGTGTTCGTCCCACCGAAGGCCTCTGATGCGAGTCAGAGGTTTTTTGTTGCCGCAGTGCTAGTACGAGCTAGTGAGCCGGCGCGGTCTTTGAAAACTCAACAGCGTGAAACGTCGAGACCGCTCATGGGGTGGCTCTGTCTGCACGAACGTGCTGTCAGAGGATCCTGCGAGTGGAAATGAACCCGTCTTCTTTTCCTTTGGAAGACGAATCGAGCTCTATCGAGCTCGAACGGATCAGACTTGTCCTTGACCTCGGTCGGGGACGCAAAGTCTCTTCACGGAGAGTTTGATCCTGGCTCAGGACGAACGCTGGCGGCGCGCTTAACACATGCAAGTCGAGCGAGAACCAGGGCTTCGGCCCTGGGGACAGCGGCGAACGGGTGAGTAACACGTGGATAACCTGCCCTCGGCACCGGGATAGCCCGGGGAAACCCGGATTAATACCGGATGGCCCTTTCGGCTTTCGAGCCGGTCGGAAAAGGTAGCTTCGGCCTCCGGCCGAGGATGGGTCCGCGGCGGATTAGCTTGTTGGTGGGGTAACGGCCTACCAAGGCTCCGATCCGTAGCTGGTCTGAGAGGACGATCAGCCACACTGGGACTGAGACACGGCCCAGACTCCTACGGGAGGCAGCAGTGGGGAATCTTGCGCAATGGGCGAAAGCCTGACGCAGCGACGCCGCGTGAGGGAGGAAGGCCTTCGGGTTGTAAACCTCTTTCAGGAGGGACGAAGCTACTCGGGTTAATAGCCCAGAGGGTGACGGTACCTCCAGAAGAAGCCCCGGCTAACTACGTGCCAGCAGCCGCGGTAATACGTAGGGGGCAAGCGTTGTCCGGATTTACTGGGCGTAAAGAGCGTGTAGGCGGCCAAACAGGTCCGTTGTGAAAACTGGAGGCTTAACCTCCAGACGTCGACGGAAACCGTATGGCTAGAGTCCGGAAGAGGAGAGTGGAATTCCTGGTGTAGCGGTGAAATGCGCAGATATCAGGAAGAACACCAATGGCGAAGGCAGCTCTCTGGGACGGTACTGACGCTGAGACGCGAAAGCGTGGGGAGCGAACAGGATTAGATACCCTGGTAGTCCACGCCGTAAACGATGGGTGCTAGGTGTGGGAGGTGTCGACTCCTTCCGTGCCGTAGCTAACGCATTAAGCACCCCGCCTGGGGAGTACGGCCGCAAGGCTAAAACTCAAAGGAATTGACGGGGCCCCGCACAAGCAGCGGAGCATGTGGTTTAATTCGATGCAACGCGAAGAACCTTACCAGGGCTTGACATGCACTGGAAAACCGTAGAAATACGGTCCTCCTTCGGGACCAGTGCACAGGTGGTGCATGGCTGTCGTCAGCTCGTGTCGTGAGATGTTGGGTTAAGTCCCGCAACGAGCGCAACCCCTGTCCCATGTTGCCAGCGAGTAATGTCGGGGACTCATGGGAGACTGCCGGTGACAAATCGGAGGAAGGTGGGGATGATGTCAAGTCATCATGCCCCTTATGTCCTGGGCTACACACGTGCTACATTGGCCGGCACAAAGGGCTGCAAACCCGCGAGGGTGAGCGAATCCCAAAAAGCCGGTCCCGGTTCGGATTGAAGGCTGAAACTCGCCTTCATGAAGGCGGAGTTGCTAGTAATCGCGGATCAGCAACGCCGCGGTGAATACGTACACGGGGCTTGTACACACCGCCCGTCACACCACGAAAGTCGGCAATACCCGAAGCCGGTGAGCTAACCGCAAGGAGGCAGCCGTCGAAGGTAGGGTTGATGATTGGGGTGAAGTCGTAACAAGGTAGCCGTAGCGGAAGCTGCGGCTGGATCACCTCCTTTCTAGGGAATACCGGAGCTCTTACTCCGGTAGGCGTCGGATCCGTCGATGGCCTTCGGGCCGTCCGGCACTCCGGCTCGCCTGGAACAACGTCGACCTCGATCTGGCTTCACGGCCAGTCACGCTGTTGAGTTTTGAGAGACCCGCCGCTTCTGTACATGGAGCTTCGGCGGTTCTTCTCGTGGACACCGGTCCACGCGCACCTTGAAAACTCCATAGCAGCAGTAAAACGTGTTCTTTCGAATCAAGAGAACAAGGGCACACGGTGGATGCCTTGGCGCCAAGAGCCGATGAAGGACGTGGGCGGCTGCGATAAGCCTCGGGAAGGAGCTGACCATCCGTTGATCCGAGGATTTCCGAATGGGGAAACCTACGCGTGGTAATGCGCGCGTACTCCTGCCTGAATCCATAGGGCAGGAAGAGGCAAGCCGGGGAACTGAAACATCTTAGTACCCGGAGGAAAGGAAAGAAACCTCGACTCCCTGAGTAGTGGCGAGCGAAAAGGGAAGAGCCCAAACTCGTGTGATGTGATAGGCGGCAGCCGTTGTCGCACGAGGGTTGTAGGGCTCGTCTGGATCCGTCTGCCGGCGGGTCGGGAAGTTACAAAGCTGCGTGTTAGTCGAACCGGCTGGAACGCCGGACCACAGCGGGTAAGAGTCCCGTAGGCGAAAGCGCGCAGCCTTCCTGGACGAGTACCTGAGTACGGCCGGGCACGGGAAACCTGGTCGGAACCCGCGGGGACCACCCCGCAAGGCTAAGTACTCCTTGGCGACCGATAGTGAACTAGTACCGTGAGGGAAAGGTGAAAAGTACCCCGGAAGGGGAGTGAAATAGCACCTGAAACCGTGTGCTTACAAGCGGTCGGAGCAGGCTTGTCCTGTGACGGCGTGCCTTTTGCATAATGAGCCAGCGAGTTGCTCTTCGACGGCGAGGTTAAGGAAACGGAGCCGTAGCGAAAGCGAGTCTGAACAGGGCGTTCAGTCGTCGGAGGCAGACCCGAAACTGAGTGATCTACCCATGGGCAGGTTGAAGCGGGGGTAAGACCCCGTGGAGGACCGAACCGACTTCGGTTGAAAACGGAGCGGATGACCTGTGGGTCGGAGTGAAAGGCTAATCAAACTCAGAGATATCTGGTTCTCCCCGAAATATATTTAGGTATAGCGTCACGCGTTTACTGTCGGTTGTAGAGCACTGTTTGGTCTAGGGGGCCTACCAGCTTACCGAAATCAGGCAAACTCCGAATGCCGGCAGTCCAGAGCGTGGCAGTCAGACTGCGGGGGATAAGCTTCGTGGTCGAAAGGGAAACAGCCCAGACCGTCGGCTAAGGCCCCTAATTCCAGGCTAAGTGGGAAACGATGTTCGATTGCCCAGACAACCAGGATGTTGGCTTAGAAGCAGCCACCATTCAAAGAGTGCGTAACAGCTCACTGGTCAAGTGATCGAGCGCGGACAATGTAACGGGGCTCAAGCCTGGAGCCGAAGCTACGGACTTCTACGCAAGTAGGAGTGGTAGGGGAGCGTTCCCATGCCGGCGAAGCGGCGGCGGAAGCCAGCCGTGGAGGCATGGGAAGTGAGAATGCTGGCATGAGTAACGAAAGAGGGGTGAGAAACCCCTCCGCCGAATGCCCAAGGGTTCCTGAGTAAAGCTAATCTGCTCAGGGTTAGTCGGGACCTAAGCCGAGGCCGCAAGGCGTAGGCGATGGCCAACCGGTTGATATTCCGGTACCACGTACCCACCGCTATCACCGATGGCGGGACGGGGTAGGATAAGGGATCCCAGCTGATGGTGTCTGGGGCAACCGCGTAGGGCGGGCGATAGGTAAATCCGTCGCCCATTCAGCCTGAGACGGGAAGCCGACCCCAGAAATGGGGGAAGTCCCTGAATCCATGCCTCCTAGAAAAGCGTCTAGGGAGGTGGGGCGTGCCCGTACCAAAACCGACACAGGTGGGCAGGTAGAGAATACCAAGGCGATCGGAAGAACCCTCGTTAAGGAACTCGGCAAAATGGCCCCGTAACTTCGGGAGAAGGGGCGCCCCATTAGGGTGATCGGATTTACTCCGTGA